>JASLHI010000063.1 GCA_030149815.1 Aquirhabdus sp.
GTATGAACAGTACAACCTGCTTTTTGTAGAAGAGTCTCAGCAGTACGACGAATCGTTTTAGAATCATCGATCACCATTACCTTCAACCCATCAAAATTCTCTTCCATTTTATTCATCTTCCTGATTGTACAAAATCATAAATTGATGCTTATGAAATGACTGCATACAAACCTATGCAACCTTCACGCCATACATTAGCCTAGCATAAAACGTTCGGCGCGACTAAACCAGCATTTCAATCATTTTTATTTTCATTTTTATCGCACTAGTTCACACAATATGTCAATTTAATCTTCTTTTCAATTAAAACTAGTACTTGTAGATACGCTTCCGCCATACTATTCTTACTCAACTACATGCATAATTTTTAATTATGTAGATAGAAAAATAGAATTTCCAGGATGAGAAGGCAGCACATGCTTACCAGACAAGAACACGTCACCGAAATAAGCTCTACGTTATCCAAACCAAAGGATAAAGTTTTGACTGCAAAAGTGAAGACTAAAAGCCCACGTATGAGTGTAATTTTAACGACGCAATTCGGCTCAAAGTTCTCATCCAGAAATTTATTCAAAAAAATAATAATGATGAGCACAAAAGTATTAGCTCTCACACTCATGATAGCAGAAGCATCACACGCCGATGTTCGTTGGTATCGTTACTATGATAGCCGCGGAATTCCTACGATAAGCAGTACAGTGAGTGAGCAACACTTACAACAAGGCTACGATGTACTAGATAGTCGCATGCAATTGATTCGCCACTACCCCCCCTTCTCAGCAGATAAATACGCTCAACAACAATTTCTTCGAGAACAGGCTATAGCTAAAAAAATTAGTGATCGTCATTTACAAGAAACTTATGTTTCCTCAACTCGTGCAGTAACACAACGCGATCGGGAACTCGCCAATCTTGATGAGCAAATTCAACGTAGTGAAACAGAATCCAAACACTTATCTGACACACTAAACAGCAACATTGCCTCTGCAGCAAATTTTGATCGCCAAGACAAACCTATTCCTGCAGCTCTCAAAGTCCAACTGAATAAAAATAAAGCGCTCCTTAGCCAATCTGATGCAAATATTGCAGCACTAAAAGTTAAACGAGATCAAACAAACAAACAATTTAACGACGCTATCGCGCAGCTTAAAATCATTGAGGCTCAAGGCAACAAATCTGAAGCACCCACGACTCCTTAAGCCCGCAATTTCCGATTGATGTGATTGATATTAACCATCAAGTTTCTAATCGTATCACTCGCCAGAAAGCACATGATTGGGCTGAGCTACGATATAATTCATCCAAGATATCACTTTTTATTATTTACTGATCACAGGATACCTCTATGAATAGCGCCGCTACAAAAACGCGTCATGTTCGCCTACTCATTCTTGGCTCTGGCCCAGCTGGTTATAGTGCTGCAGTATATGCCGCTCGCGCCAACCTGAAGCCTGTTTTGGTTGCAGGAATGCAAATTGGCGGTCAATTAACAACAACCGTCGAAGTCGACAATTGGCCAGGTGATGCACATGGCCTCACGGGTCCTGCGTTGATGGAACGCATGCAAGAGCATGCTGAACGTTACGGCACCGAAATCATTTATGACCATATTAATGAAGTCGATTTATCACAACGCCCATTCCGCCTGAAAGGTGATATGGAAGAGTTCACCTGTGATGCTCTGATTATCGCAACAGGCGCAACAGCTCAATATCTGGGTTTAGAGTCTGAGCAAGCTTTTGCTGGACGTGGTGTTAGCGCATGTGCAACCTGTGATGGATTCTTTTATAAAGGACAATCTGTCATGGTCGTTGGTGGAGGAAACACTGCCGTCGAAGAAGCATTGTATTTATCCAACATCGCAAGCCATGTGACTCTCGTCCATCGCCGAGATAAAGTGAAATCGGAAAAAATTCTTCAAGACTTGTTATTTGAACGCGAAAAGGAAGGAAAAATTTCAATTTTGTGGAACAACCAAGTTGATGAAATTTTAGGTGATGACGCGGGTGTGACCAATGTACGCTTAAAGAGTACAGCGGATGGTTCAGCCAAAAATGTTGATGTACAAGGTGTCTTTATTGCTATTGGGCATAAGCCAAATACTGCAATGTTCGAAGGACAACTTAAACTGCACAACGGTTATATAGTAGTCAACAGCGGTACGCAGGGTAATGCAACACAAACCAGTATTCCAGGCGTTTTTGCAGCTGGAGATGTTGCTGACCATATTTATCGCCAAGCTATTACCTCTGCAGGCTCAGGTTGTATGGCAGCATTGGATGCTGAACGATTCCTTGATGGTCAATAATTGCTAAACGGTTAGTGAATGGCAAATTGTCATGTTCATTTCAACCATTCAATTTGTTCCGAATGAGTAAAATGACATGACTATTTCACCACCTTTACCTCCCTGCAACTGGCAATTCCCCGACCCGACCCAAGCTGATCCAACTGGAGAAGGTTTGGTTGCGGTCGGGGCGGATCTTGCGCCAGAAACGATCTTAGCCGCATATCAACAAGGAATTTTCCCATGGTTTAGTGGGGACGATCCAATTTATTGGTGGAGCCCTGAACCTCGCTGTATTATTTTGCCCGAAACCTTTAAACCCTCTAAAACCCTCATTCGCACGATCAAAAAAAATCAATACACCATTTCACTCAACCACAGCTTTACTGCGGTCATGCAAGCCTGCGCAGATGCGCGCGCTCATGCAGAAGGCACATGGATTAGCCAAGATATCATTCAGGGTTATAGCGGTTTACATAGAGCAGGACTCGCACACAGTATTGAAGTTTGGCAAACAAGCCCTGACTCACCTGAAGAACGCACCCTTGTCGGTGGTTTGTACGGAGTCCAGCTCGGACGCGCATTCTTTGGCGAATCGATGTTTAGCAAGCAAACTGACGTATCCAAAATCGCATTCACGTTTCTCATGCAACTTTGTGCGGCTTCTCATTTTCCATTTGTAGATTGCCAGCTTCCCAACTCACATCTCATGAGTTTAGGGGCGATCACAATGCCTCGTTTAGAATTCTTAGAAAAATTAAAAACAGTACTCCAGCAACCTGCTCCAAGCTGGAAATTGTTACAGAATCGTCAGATCAACTGCGCAGAGTTATTGACCAATTCACTTTTTTCGGGCTTGATTGAAGGGTAAGATAATTACAGTTCAATTTTGACACTATGCCATTCAATTTTGCTGATTATTTGAAGTGAGCTCTCATGTCAAACATGAAGAATATTCGGTTCTATATTACACCGCCTCATCCATGTAGCTATCTGGGTGACCGTTCTGCGCGCATGGTATTTATTGATCCGATTCGTACTTTAGATATCACGACATTGTCCGAATTATCACGACAAGGCTTTCGGCGCAGCGGGGATTTTATCTACAAACCAGAATGTCAACATTGTCGACAATGTCTGTCTTCACGCATTCCCACAGAGCGCTTTACGCATGACAGCAAACAAAGGCGTGTATTAAATCGCAACAAAGATTTACGCATGGCCATCCGCCCAACCAGCCATGCAACAGACATTCACTACCAACTTTACGCACGCTACATCGAAGAACGTCACTCTGATGGCGATATGTATCCACCGACTCGAGAACAATTCGATAAGTTTCTCGTTACAGGTGGAATTGATAGTTTCTTCTTAGAGTTTTGGCTACATGATCGACTGATGCTTGTTGCAACATGTGATCCGCTGGATGATGGAATTTCTGCGGTTTATACGTTTTATGATCCGACCGAAAATAAGCGCAGTCTCGGCACGTTCTCTATTCTGCAACAAATTGAATGGGCGAAAACACATCACCTAGATTATGTTTATCTGGGCTATTGGGTTCCACAGGCAGAAAAGATGCGCTACAAATCCAACTTTTTACCACTCGAAGTATTACTTGATGGTCATTGGCAACGTTTATCTCGCACAATGACAGAAGCAGAAACAGCACACCTCATCAAACGACTTTCTCGTGACGAAAATATTCAAGATTATAAACGGTTACGCTAGACCTAGAACTCATTACGCTGAGTTCATTAAAACTAATTAAGCAAATGGATTTCCGCGCGTTAACGCCATCAAAACCGCATCCTCTTTACCAGTTGCAAACAGTGCCCGATCAGCAGGGTAATAATTTTTTCGAATGCCCATTTGGTGAAAGCCTACTTTTTCATAAAGTGAGATTGCATTGCGATTACTTGCACGAACCTCCAAAAAAATCATGACGCAACGTTCGCCTAATCGCTCAATCGACTCTTCTAATAATGCTAAGCCTCGCCCCTGTCCTTGGTATTGAGGATCAATCGCCATAAGAAGTAAATTTGCCTCATCAAGCACAGGCTGCAGAATACAAAATCCAATTACACCACCATCATCAACCATTACAGTACAACGCTGCCCAGCTTCTAAACTCTCTTGAAATTGGCGTTCACTCCACGGGTGAAATTCGACTTGTCGCTCAATCGCTGCAACCGAAGAGATATCACTTTGGAGCATGGAGCGAATGGTATATTTCGGCATAAGAACGCATGAGATCAATATTAAGATTAATAATTATAGGTCGAAAACCATATATTTAGGCTCAAAAAAGAGAGCTCAAAGGCTCTCTTTTTTAATGCACAAAAATAAGTCGAAATTAGAATCCTAGATTCTTCAAACGATTCGCTTGGTCGCGATACAAAGTCACTGGACTTGCTGCAAAAATATTAACTAAACCTAGAACCTGATTGACCTCATCACCATGATTTTGCGCATAGTTATCACGAATGACCGTACCCAAGTGAGTCGAACATTGCGGAACCATGCCATCACTTGCACCAGGAATAATAAATGAAGTCGCAGTAAATAAATAATCCAACGGATCAAACAAATTTGTTAAAGGGCTCGTGCCGCTCCATGAAAAGTAAGAAACACCATTGGATGCCTTCTGTACACCTTGACCACATGTTTTTGTTGGTAAACCAGCAGGGAACTGAGCATTAAAAGTCACTGAACTCGCTGTGGTGAGTTGATTCATTGCTGCCAATAAATTCTGACTATATGTATGACCAGATGCCGCACCTACAAACGAAAAAACTGCATTCAATAAAGTTGAACTCGCTGAGGCAATCGCAGATCCAATCACAGGAATTCCCATGGCCTTGGCGGCCGCGTCGGCCACAGGTGTACCAAAGTTGACACCACCGACTCCTGTCACGGAAGCAACCTGATTGGGAATCACACCAGCAACATAACGACTATCCATTGTACCTTGGCTATGTGCGATCAAATTGACTTTTGCAGCACCTGTAATCGCCAAAATTTGCTTAACTTGGGTACGTAATTGCTCACCGCGGACATAAGAAGAGTCAAGAGATGAAACTTGTGTATCGAATACATTTGCACCACTCGCTGTTAAATTAGGTGCGATCCCATAAAAATACTCTATCCCTGCAATTGACGAAAAACCCATAATCCCATGAGCCAATACAATAGGGTATTTAGTTTTAGCATATGTTGAAGATACTGATGCACTGCCACCAATCCGACAACCAGAAGTGCTACATAGTTGATATGTTGCTGTTGCTGCCGAAGCAAAACCAGACACCAGCAGACCACCCGCCAAGATGAATGTAGATAATTTATTTTTCATGCTTATCCCTAAAGTATTTGTTTTAGATATACCAAAACTGTTCTAGCACATCCGTTGCACAGTAAATGTTACACAAAACTCTAACACGAACAACAAACGCCCGATAAGCGGCGATATTTCAACCACAAAACGTGACTCATTATTTATTAATTTCGCAACGATTCATGGCGATGAAATACTGTCGAAAAAAAGAGGCTTTCACGAGCCTCTTTTTTACCAGTCAAACAACCAACTCACGTTTTAAAACACACGATTATCACCTTGGTCACGCATCGTCTCGTATGTCTGTGCACGAATACGATCTTCTGGTGAACTAAATGTTTGATTACGTAATGCCGCGATGGCTTGTTGCTGGCTTGCCGCATCGCCAGAGCCCGCTTTGATTTGAGCACGTGCTGCCAAATAACCATTTAACTGTTTTTGCCAGCTTGCGTTATCCACATCAAGCTGATCTAAACGCCCTGCTGCTGCCGGCCCAACTAAACTTTCTCGCATTTGATGTAACTCTTCAGCAGAACCACCGCGAGCTTGAATTTCTTTTGTCAATTTCTGAAGTTCAGCATATTGCATCAGTGGACGCATACTATCCGCTAAAGCAGCAGGTAACTGATTCAACAAGCCTGCAATCTTTGCGGCTTTTTGCTCAGCCGTCAAACTACTATCTGCATTAATTTTCATGACATCAATATTATATTGATCATATGCAGCTTCATTTCCAAAAAGTACGTCTACCTCAGCAGGTGTAAAAAACTTGAGACGTAAACTTTTTTGGGCAGTGACAATTGCTTGTAGTGAATCTGGAGTTTGCGTTTTGACCTGAGTTGCAGGTTGAATTTCTGTCTGCGCATGACGATAAGCAATATACTGATCAAGTAGTTTTAACGCATAAGGTAATGCTGTACTTGGTAATGTCGTGGTTAAGTACTGACGAATATCCGTAATGAGTTGCGACTCTGTTTTTTCACCAAGACTTGATAAAAAATAATCAAAGCAATTTCGAATACCAATGGTCAAGACCAATTGACCTTTTTGATCCACTTGCAAAGGACAATCGATTTCTGTACCACGTAACGAAGGCGCAAGCGTAGGCATAGGTCCTGGAACCATTTTTTGTGCAGGTACAGCTTGTACACCTTCAGAAGTTGGGCTAGCTTGAGCTGAGTTTGTGGGCTTTGCCACAGATTCATTCGATGATTCTGCTCCACTTTTAGGTTTCAGCTGCCATAAACCATAAATCACTAAAATAAAGAGAAGAACGAAGCCAGCGATCAGTGCATTTCTTTTTGCAGTACCATGCATGTGTATCACATCCTGTATTTTTATTGGTTAAAACATTCTCGGCGACATCATGGCGCCAACTCAGCAGAGCAGGCTAACCAACATTGATTGTTTTTTCAACACAGAAATTGAAAAGAAAATGATCTACTCAAAAAAACTAATGATTCCATACAGATAAATAGAGACAGATAAAAGGAAATATTAAGATCAATTTATGATCTTAATAATCAAATTACATGACTTATTGTCATACAAGAAAAATGTGACAAATAAAAAAAAGAAGCCGATAATTAAGCATAAGATTGTTTTTATCGATATCACTATAAAAACAGATTAAATATAGTTTGTCTTTAAAATCAATTGCTTCTGCTTTGTTTTGTCGCATTCAGGAGAATTAAAATGGGAATAGAATATGTCATTCTTGTTCTAGCACTATTGGTCATGTCTGCTGCGCTACCATTTTGGCCTTATAGCCGAAAATGGGGATATGGTCCAAGCTGTCTGATCGGTATTATTGTTCTGATCTTTATCGTTATGGTTTTCTTAGTTCACCATTAGTTCTTCATATATCTATCACGACGTGGATGTTAAATTGATTTCGCCTAAAAGCCCAAAGTATACGACCGAGGGCTTTTTTTCACAGCTAACCTTTCTTTAATTCAATGATTTGGATTCAGAATCCAGCAACCATCACATATTGTACCTATCAAAAAACAACCAAGAGAACATCAGCGAGCATTTGCAAAAGTTCCACGCGTTCCACTCTTTTTTATCCACAGCCTTACCCGCAGGCTTTGTGGGTAACTTTTCGGTTATGCATCGCTCATTACAGCAAAGATCCTTGGATAATTCTTTTGGATTGTGGTGAACATACAAATAAGATTTTTTACTGTTTCAGACTATTAAATACACTTAATATTTGCTCATAGACTTCATGTTTCAGGATATTTGAATTATCTGGAGAAAATGCCAACTCAGAACAACCTAAAGGATGCACACCTAAAATATTAGAATGAGTTGGATGATCTTCTATTTTTATCGTTAATCCCAACCCGAGTATTGTGTCTTTTAACTTCTGCTCAAACGCAGCAGGAGACACTTTATGATCAACACAAGATTTAACATCAATTGTAATTTGAACGTCTGACATGATAGTCGCTCCTATGATCATTGATTAGATCATATTGCCAAATTTAAGTGAATAAAAGGTTATTTTTAAAAATAAACATACTCTTCAACATCAAACCTCGCCTTACACACCACTAAATTCTTGTGCAATTGATCTGGAATAATCAACGTGGATACAAGCCCAATCTCACACAAATTTTATCTCGATTTGCATAAATCACGAACAACAATTCAAGGTCAACATGAGTCACTCTATAATTCACCTAGACGCCTAGAAGTGAATCACCTACTATACCTAGGCTGATAGGACAAGAAGGGTGACTATATGGATATACACCACAACAAAAAAGAACGTAATATCAAAGAACTAGAAGTTTACTTCTTCGTTATCTATTTCCAATATTTTCTTAAAATCATGTTCTTTGTAATGAATAACATGAATCCGTACTATTTTATGATTCCGTTTACGACTCGCATGCTGCATCTCAGCATAATTCGACATGCTCTCCAGAATCTTTATCCATTCGTCATGACGTCTAATGGTTGGATATTTGAGAGCAAAAGATTATGACTCTTCACGCCAAAGACCAAGAACAGCTTATCGCTTCTACTGCAATGAGCAGTGAAGATTTGACCAGCGTTAAAACGCTTCAGTCCAGCAAGAATATTTTTCGATTATTACGTCTTCCCAAAAGCCTTGAGCAGGCTTTTCGTGTGCACTATCGCAGCGAATCGACCACGATTGTTCGCTACTCTGTTTATGGATTGATCTCGCTATATTTATTGGTTGTGCTGCCTGTTGGATTGTTAATCCATGATCCAATGCGGAATGTATGGCTTGACACTGCGGTCTACCCGATTGGTATTGCCTTAATCATTATATGGCTCTGTACCAAAATCCCTCAACTAAGTAACTTTACGGAGTTATCACTCCGATTTGGCGTATTCCTCTCACTTGCTGGCACGATATACGGTTTTCTAATCCTTGGAAATACGCTATTAGGGCTAGTCGCTGGATGCGAAACCATTTATGTCCTCATGGTTGCATTTTCTTTGCTCATGCTAAGGATTCTTGCTGCTCTCGCCAGTGCGATTGCCGCTTTCCTAATTGCGCTTATAGCAGCCAATCTCGCTAATATTGAGACGATCTGGATCAATACCTTCTTGTATTTTTGGGTTCCGTTACTCATCTCCGCAGTGACAGGTTATTTGCTCGAGCATGCAGCTCGACGAGAATTTATTCAACGCCTGATGCATCAGCATGATAAGTTACAGATCGTGAATGATTTAGCAGCCATGGTTAATGATGTTGATGATATGGATGCGGTACTTTCTCTGGCTCTAGCGCGGATATGTCGTCATACAGGATGGGTTGCTGGGCGAGTATTGACTGTTGATGATACGCATCAGCATACAACCGCACATTATGAAACATCCGAATTGGCTGACCATAGTTTGGCTACGATTGAAGAATTATGGCTATCCCCGCTGTCTTCTTTGGTCACACAAGTCATTCATTCTGGATCAGCTCAATGGCAAGAATATAATATTAATTCAACGCCAACGCCCACTGATCCAAAGCATACACCCAAGATGCATCTTGTTTACCCTGTCAAACTCGATAATCGCGTACTAGCTGTTCTCGAGTTCTTTTCGATGCAATACGAACAACCCGATGAACGTTTTCTTTCCCTGATGGAAAATATTGGAAATCAATTAGGTCGAGTTTTTGAACGTAAATCGCAGCAACAAGATATGAAAATCAGAGCCCTGCATGATGTGCTGACGGGACTACCCAATCGAGCCTATCTTTTTGATCGATTACGCATGGAAATTGCCAGATCAAAGCGAGATCCCTACTACGGATTTTGTGTACTGTTTGTGGACATAGATCGCTTTAAATGGATCAATGACAGTTTGGGTCACTTAAGAGGAGATCGCTTACTCGTTGAACTTGCTCGACGATTACAACAAGGAATCCGTGCAGTGGATTTTGCCGCACGCATCGGCGGAGATGAGTTTGCAGTTCTGATTGAAGCAACTCAAGATTCAGCACAAGCAATCGCTGCTGTTGAGCAGATCAAAAAACAATTAGAACAACCCTTCACAATGACTGGACACTCGATTCATATCAGTTCAAGTATTGGAATCGCCCTATCCGCAGCACACTACGTTGAACCAGAAGAACTACTGCGTGATGCTGATATCGCCATGCATCACGCCAAGCGAAACGGGCGTGGTACATTCACAATCTTTGCGGACGAGATGCGTGAGCAAGCGACTGGGCAGCTGAAACTGGTTGCAGAACTACGGCAAGCAATTCAAGAACAACAACTCACTCTACACTACCAGCCCATCGTTCGGATGGATAGCGGCTTGGTGATTGGATTTGAATCTCTAATCCGTTGGCATCACCCTGAACGTGGCATGATCCCTCCTATGCATTTCATCCCGCTGGCTGAAGAAACAGGCTTAATTGTTCCGATTACTGAATGGGTTTTGCAGCAAGCTTGCCAGCAACTGAGCATTTGGCAACATCAAATGGGTGACCAGACTACCAGCATTAGTGTCAATCTATGTGCTAGCTACTTAACTCAGAGTGATATGCCCGATCAGATTCTCGCAGCGATTCAGGCCGCTAATATTTCACCAACGACACTGCACTTGGAAATCACCGAAACACAGATTGTTGGCAATGCTGATATTTGTATGACCAATATTAATCGCCTCAGAGAAGCTTCTGTTGAGGTCTATATCGACGACTTTGGCACGGGCTATTCTTCCCTCAATTATCTGGCAAGTTTTAGGGTGAACACCCTGAAGATCGACAAATCGTTTCTAGAAAATCTACAGGAAGGCGGCAAAGATGAGCATATTGTCCGTGCTATTACGTCCCTCAGCCACCATCTTGGCATGACTGTCATTGCCGAAGGCGTAGAAAATTACACGCAGATGCAACTACTCAAAGAAATTGGCTGCGATTTTGTACAAGGTTTTTTATTATCCAAGCCCGTAGAATCACAACTTGCGACTCAAATGCTCGGGAAGAAATTTGTGTTGACTGATGTCGATCAACGGATTCAAATGCAGGGCTAATATTTTATTGGGTCAACTTATTTAAATTCCGACTCTTTTCTTGAAGTGATTTCAGAAGCTTTTCTGCCTCTCCAATAATTGTCGCTAAGCGGTATGCTACGATTAAAAATATACCCATGATGATCATCCATTCGAGGCTGTATAAAATGACCCAGAAAGTCTGAATACGAATATCATATGGAAACTTAATCCAAGCAATACCATTCATAATTGCCGTGACCACTGCACCAGCGTATGTAACAGGTAAGACAAACAGGAATAATAAAACGAGAGTTAAAAATCCAAATAAGCATTTGTACAAACGGCGTCTTAATTTAGTTCTAAATCGATCAGTAAATTGAAGCTTCAGGGATTCTGATTGATTTGGATTAAACTTTAAGACCATCCCTGCTGTGCATAAAGTATTCACTTCATCTTCAAGATCTGCATAAGATTTCTTCTGCTGATGTAGTTCGATGAGATATTCGACCAACGCCTCTGAAGCTCGAGGATGACCAACCATTGCTTGTACTAGGCGGGCACGCTCAAACTCACTAGCGCCTTTAGCTTTTTGTTCGTAATACAGGAGTGTCGCTTTCGCTTGATCATGCAAGCGAGAGCGAATGTTGAGTTTGAAATCTAGAAGTTTCAGAAGAAACGGGATAAATGCACCCGTGATAATCGTTATGATGAAGGCTATTATTTGCATGATTTCGTATTTTTAGTTCTAGATATTTCCAAAAGTCTACTTATCCATTTCTTCTGAAACAAGCTCAAAAAAACCTTTAAAATAAGGAGCTAGAGCATCTGAAATTTTTGCACTACTCTCTGGATTACTACTTTGTTGAATTATTAATCTTGCCAATTCTATTAAATGAGGTTCTAAGTTTCCATATAGAAAAACATCTTTACTAACACTTTTCAATAGAGTTTTATCATTGAAATACTTCAATATCTCATCATAGTCCTGTGCTTCTAAAATTTCATTAAAGCGCTTTTCGTAATCATGATAAATAGCCTCTATTTCACCACCAATTTCAGTAGCCTTTTTATCAAATTTAATTTTAATTTCATCTACTTTTGTTTGAGTACCTAAATCAATCGAATTAACCTTATGCTTTATTTCACTAGCCAATCGTTCAATAACTTGCTGATAAATTTTGTCCTTAAATCTTTTAATTACATAGTCCTTCGTAGTATCAAATAAATCTGGCATTGATTTATGATCAGCAGCAATTGTTAATATATCTGGTGTTAGAAATAGGTTTTCAACCTCCGCAACTTCAAGCGTAAAAATTCCATTTTCCTTTAATCTTACAATTTCGGACTGAACTCGTCTGTCACGATCAACAATCCCAAATATCTTTAAATGATGAAGTTGTTTATTTAGCCTATATGCTTTCACGCTTTCAATTACACGACTACAGCCACCAACTGGTATGACTAGAAAATCCTTCAAAATATTTCGATATAGTTGCGTATCTAAACTATTAGATTGCCCTTCTACAAAAACAACGTTCTGACGGCTTCCCATAAGTTGAAGAAGGAGCTCTTCTGGAATTTGTTCATCATGGTCTACTTTCTGTATATCCCATCTAGCATTTTCGTATGAATTTACACAATATTTTTGCGAATTTCTTTTTGCTACCGCAAACTCTAAATTATGGGTCGTATATATAAATAAACAATTTGGACGCGCTTCCTCGATCGCATTCCATAATTTTATTTGAATTGATTTATGCAAATGTAGCTCAGGCTCATCTACAACAATTATGCTGTGATCACTAGGAGCTAGACATTGAGCAATTAAATAAAATGCAACCCTTTCACCATCGCTCATTTCAGATGCTTGATATTGAATATCGGTTTCTAGTTCTTTATCTTTATATGTTACTTTTACTTCATTGCTGCCGATCACTAATTCACGATGTTTAATTACGCTTTCCCAAATTTTCTTGACTAAGTTAATTTTTGGTTGATATTTTTCTTTATCTTTTATCGAATCCGAAAAATTATAGAAGTTCCTAAGCGTATAATTTGACTCAGAAAACAAATACTCCATTAATTGATGAAAATCCTCTTGCCGATTAATCGCAGGGTTATTTTGCCGCTTTTGATCCATTTTTGATCTAGATATCTCCATTGAATTTATCGTATCGCTGTTATGCCCATAAAGTAAAAGATTTCTTGCTAAATCAATATTCTTCGATATACATGTATTTGGCATGTATAATGATTTTTGAGCCGAAATACGATGAGTACTATTTGCAGACAACGAATTCAATTCAAACCAAGCACCTAATCTAGTTTTACCTGATCCATTTGCACCAACGAATATAAGACTTTCGCCATATTTAGCAGTAATTTTTGTACAATCTGCATTAATCTTCGGGATTTGAAATTCAAACTCAAAATTTTCGTAGTCAATCTTTTCTAATTTTTCTTCACTCATTTCCTATCCTGACCTTCATTTTTATCTTTAAATTCTTAACGACCAACTTCCCGACTCTATCACATAATGATTGGCACACTGAACTGTTAACCATCATTTGGAGTAACACCCTATGATGCTGTTTTTGAGTAAAATAAAAATTTAACGCGCCAACTCGACACCATCTATAATTATATTGAGCTAACTATAATTTTTTTTTACGGCATAAAAAATGGCCTGCTTGTAGCAGACCATAAGAATGAATTTAAGATGTTCATACCTAACGCATAAACCTCATCAAGAAATATATTTGAGGTTTTCTAGCTATGCTTCTGAATCAACTCGCCTTCACGCTTTAAAAGGATTCATTCGATTACCGAGGAAATATTGCAATGTTATTGGCAACGGACGAACACTGCCTGCAATAATCTTATTGACTGCACCTGGTATGCAAACAGGCTTACCACTCATAACCGCCCCCCAACCTTCACGAACAACATCTTCTGCGTCCTGCCAAAGAACCGATGGTAAATTATTGGCAGCATCGCGAGTACCCATCACATCATGAAATTCACTATGAGTGAATCCTGGGCAAAGCGCAGTGACGTGAATGCCTTGCGGCTTGAGCTCCATATCGAGTGATTGAGAAAGGTCTAAGACATAACGTTTAATTCCTGTGTAAAGCAGACTAGCACCAGGTGGAGAAAATGCCGCAAGTGAGGAAAGATTGATAATACGCCCCCAACCGCTCTCCTGCATATCTGGTAATACGAGATGGCAAAGCTCTGTGACCGCAGTGACCATAAGTTGGATTTCTGCAGCGAGTTTGTGCCAAGGGGTATCAGCAAAAGCTGTTTTACCTGAAAGCCCTGCATTATTAATCAAAACATTAATTTTGATGCCCTTATTTTGAGCGTACGACATAATGGCTGTTGGCGCGGTTGGATCGTTCAAATCCGCAGCAAAAATATCACAATTGACTTTATATTTTTCAGACAATTCTTTTGCTAGTTCTTGCAAACGTTCCGCGCGACGTGCGACTAACAGTAAAGAATATCCTTCTTGGGCTAAATAGCGTGCAAAAGCAGCACCGATTCCAGCCGAAGCCCCAGTAATCAGTGCAGTACGATTTTTTGTGGTCATGTTACTTTCCTATCGTGTTAATGAGACATTAATTTGGGAATTTCACGGGAACTCATTTCAAAATTATGCCGTTTGCGACCAATATCTCCGCGATATAGAGAGTGAGGTCCTTTGAGCAAAAAAGGATATGGAATGTGGCGTTGGCTCTTGGTAAATCCATACGTACCCATGCCAAGGTATAGATTAGGAGCAACTCTTCTCACCTCATCGACCATATTGACGTCCCCACAGGTGGAATGAAATTGTCGATAGATGAGTTGGTATGCTGGCAAACTATCGAAGCGAGAAGGTGCGATCATTGTCAGCATTGGATAACACTGGACTATGCGGCGTCCTTGCAAGAAGGTGTTATAACCGCGACCTGTTGTTGAATCGACTGGTCGAAAAGCTTTGCTCAGCCAGCGACGAAAAGGATTATGTAAGGTAGCTTGGCCAATCGCATGAGCGATCCAACTTGGCTGAGCCAATAAATACGCAGCATACTCACCGTCCATTTCCTCGATACTAGGTGCTTCAAGTGTGTTGAAAAGCTGGAGTAACTGAGATGTCGAGAGCAGTAACAACTCTTCTTCTGTAACTATTTCACGCATAAGCTTTCCTCATGATTTTCTTAAATGCCATTCAAGAAAACCAATCCTAACCATTTGTTGAATGGCATTCAAGATGATGTAGAATAAAAATGACAGATGGTTTGGTTTACTATGTCGTCATATGAATTTGGGATTGGAGAAGTCTGTGGCTCGTAATAAGCGTCTGCAAGATCGTGAAGAGAAGCGAGAGGAAATCATGATCGCTGCACGAACGTTATTTCTGCAAGAAGGTTATGAAGCTACGGCGATGAACAAACTTGCCTTAGCCGCAGGCGTAGCACCGAATACGATTTATTGGTATTTCAAGGATAAGGATGAGTTATTAATTGCCATCTTGAATGCTGAGCTTACAGATCGTTTCAACGCCTACACTCAACTTTCTGTGGAAGATGCAGCTGAACGTCTGCTTTGGGTGGTAGATCAATTGCAACTGGCAAATCGGCTGGTCAGTACCGTCCATGCGAGATTACAGGTATCTCCAGAGATTAATAGCTGGCATGAGCGCTTCCATATCCTGGTTGAAAGTCTTTTACGCATGGAATTAAAACGGTCAGGTATAGCAGAGAAAAAAATTGAGACTTGGGTAAAGATTGCTACCTTCACAGTCGAAGGATTATTAGCTCATCAGTTATCTGAAGCGCAAAAACGTGAAATTTGTGCTGCCATCGTGCACCCACTTTGCTTGTTTCCGAATTCTACAGAAACAATCACAAATGGCAGCTAAGGCTGTCATATTAATTTTCAGGCCTCTTTTTTATCATTTTCATCCAATAGAACTATAAAGTATCCAAGCAATGCTAGCTCCACCCAAGTTTGTTTAGCTTTATCTGATCAATAACGATAGCGCGTGGAAATAATGTGGAAACCAATACCCAATAACACCCTTAAAAATCTGCTTTTATCCTCAAACGACGCCCATAAAAAAACAGCCAAACCTCATTAAAGGATTTGACTGTTTTGAAATACATTTAAGTATTTGTATATGGTGCCGAGGGTCGGACTCGAACCGACACGTCATCTCTGACAGTGGATTTTGAGTCCACCGCGTCTACCAATTTCACCACCCCGGCAAGAATGATGTTGCAGGCGCACATAATAACCTTAAAGATTTTTGTGTCAAGCCTTTCTCCTGTTCTAATGCAAAATTTGTTATCATGCGCCGCCTTTATTGAACTGTTTGTCTATTTCGTATGCAACTTGCTGATTTTCACTACCATCTTCCTGAAGAATTGATTGCACGCTACCCTTTAGCGGGCCGAAGTGATTCACGCCTCCTCTGTCTGTCCATCGATGGAAAAACAACCGACCGTCAAATGAAGGATTTACCTGAGCTACTCAACGCTGGTGATTTATTGGTTTTGAATGACACGCGCGTGATCAAAGCTCGTTTACACGGCGTCCGCCCAAGTGGTGGCGCGGTCGAAGTATTGGTTGAGCGGATTCTCGATACCCATACTGCCCTCGCCCATGTACGTGCAAGTAACTCACCTAAAGCCGGTGCAATTCTCAGTCTGGCCAATGATCAGATCAAAGCCACCGTTCAAGGTCGTCAAGAAAACTTATACCAACTCACTTTCGACCAGCCTGTACTCGCTGCGCTCGAACAATTTGGCGCATTGCCGATTCCGCCATATTTTAATCGTCCTGCCGATGAATCGGATGAAACCCGTTATCAAACCGTTTTTCATAATCCAGAAAAATCAGCCAGCGTTGCCGCACCGACTGCAGGTCTGCATATTGATGAAGCGTTGTTAGAGCGCTTACATGCGCGTGGTGTGCAAACGGCTTTTGTCACATTGCATGTCGGCGCAGGAACTTTTCAGCCTGTACGCACCGAAAATATCAAAGAACACATCATGCATTCCGAATGGGGCGAAGTTCCTACTACAACAGTGCAAGCAGTGCTGGAAACTAAAGCCAATGGTGGCAATGTGATTGCAGTGGGCACAACCGCAACTCGCGCACTAGAAAGCGCGGCTCGTGCGCACAATGGCGTATTGCAAGCGTGGTCAGGTGAAACGGATATTTTCATCTATCCTGGGTATCAATTTGCTGTCATTGATCGCTTAATGACCAACTTCCATTTGCCTGAATCGACCTTGCTGATGCTCGTATCAGCGCTTGCTGGACGTGACCGCATGATGGCTGCGTATCAACATGCGATTGAGCAGAAATATCGCTTTTTCAGTTATGGCGATGCCATGCTAATTGATCGCATTGATCCATAAATTCGCTGATAAAACATAAGTTTTTAGTTTCACCCAATTGATTAAAGATGAGAAATACATGACTGCTGAAGCCAATACATCCAACAGCGCATTGAAAGACGGTATTTTTGAAAAGCTTGCTCAAGACGGACTGGCTCGTCGTGGACGTGTAACGCTGGCACATGGTGTCGTCGAAACCCCTGCATTTATGCCTGTCGGCACTTACGGCACAGTCAAAGGCATGCTACCGCGTGATATCGAAGAGATTGGTGCGCATATTATTTTAGGTAATACCTTTCATTTGTATCTCCGTCCGGGTTTGGAAGTGATTCAAGCGCACGGTGGTTTGCACAAATTTATGAAATGGGACAAACCGATTCTGACCGATTCAGGTGGTTTTCAGGTGTTTAGTTTAGGCGCAAAGATTAAAGAAGAAGGCGTAACCTTCCGCTCACCAATTGATGGTTCGAAAGTATTTTTATCGCCTGAAAAGTCGATGGAAATTCAGAAGACTTTGAACTCTGACATCGTCATGATTTTTGATGAATGCACACCTTATCCTGCAACCTATAGCGAAGCACGCGCGTCATTGCAATTATCCTTGCGCTGGGCAAAGCGCTGTAAAGTCGCGCATGAAGGCAACCCCAATGCACTTTTTGGCATCGTACAAGGCGGCATGTATCCTGAACTTCGTGAAGAGTCACTGACTGGGCTAACCGATATTGGTTTCGACGGTTATGCGATTGGTGGTCTGTCAGTTGGCGAACCCAAAGAAGAAATGATCAAAATCCTCGATTATTTACCGCGTCGCCTGCCAGCGGATAAACCACGTTATCTCATGGGCGTTGGCAAGCCTGAAGATATCGTTGAAGCAGTCCGTCGTGGCGTGGATATGTTTGACTGTGTGATGCCGACACGTAATGCGCGTAATGGTCATTATTTCATCCATGAAGGCATCGTTCGCATCCGCAACAGTCAATATCGTCATGATATGCGTCCACTGGATGCGCATTGCGATTGTTATACTTGTAAGAACTTTACCCGCTCTTATCTATACCATTTGGATAAAACAGGTGAAATGCTCGGCGCGATGCTTGGCACAATTCATAATTTGGCGTACTACCAAACGCTGATGAAAGGCTTGCGCAGCGCAATTGAGCAGGGACAACTAGAGCAATTTGTCGCAAACTTCTATGCAGCAAAAGGCTTACCTGTGCCAGAAATGGCAGCAGACTAAAAATCTAGCGCTTTCAAATTTTGCTCAATAAAAAAACCGCATAGTGCGGTTTTTTTATTGTCTTCAATCAGGATGAAGAATTAGCTTTTTGCAGCCATTTTCATTGCCATTGGTTTCTTGTCATCCATTTTCATCGCTGGTGCTTTAGAGTCCATTTTCATTGCTGGCGCAGCTGCTACACATTTGCCACCTTTATGTTTTGGACCTGTACCACCTTCTAAGTGGGTACCTTTTGGACAAGCATTTGCAACACCAGCAGACAGTGCAAAGACAACCGCAGTCGAAACAATTATTAGCTTTTTCATTTAAATCCATTCCTATGAATAATAAAGATTAACCCGCAGCACATACCACAACAACGACCTTAAGCTATTCTCATATCATAATTCTGTCAATAGCTTAGCTGTAATCATGATAAGGTTTTTAGACGATTTTAGTTGCTACATTTGAAGGCTTAAATAACCAGCGAAAAATAACTACCGCTGCCACAGCACCTATGATTTGCATCAGAATAAACCCAACTGAATCACACGGACGTATCCCTCCAAAAGTCGCAGTCAATGTTCGAGCCAATGTCACTGCTGGATTCGCAAACGAAGTCGAGGCGGTAAACCAATACGCCGAGGTAATATAAGCAGCAACAGCCACTGGAGTCGTCTGATGATTACTTCGTGACGTCGAAATAATCACAGCAAGCAAACCAAAGGTCGCGATAAACTCACTCCACCACTGCGCACCGCCAGCTCGAACATGTTGGGAAATCTCAAACAACGGAGCCGCAAACATCAAATGGGCAGCAAGAACTCCTAAAACCGCACCGACAATTTGAACGACAACATACAACCCCGCTTCCTGCCAAGTAATGTGCTTTTCCATTGCGGCATATAAACTGACCACAGGATTGAAGTGTGCACCTGAAATCGGTGCAAAAATTTGGATTAATGCAAACAGTCCTGCACCTGTTGCCAATGAGTTTGCCAGTAAAGCGATAGCCACGTTGCCACCTGACAACTGATCTCCCATGATGCCTGAGCCAACCACCACCGCGAGTAAAAATGCCGTGCCTAATAGTTCCGCGACTAAACGACGATTTAATGAAATATGATGCATTATGCGTCACGCTCACCGATGCGATTCAATGCTTCAACCAACGCTGCTTGGCTCATCGTCTCAATTGGGAGATCGACCAATTGTTGAATCTTTTGGCGAATCAAGCTGAATGTATGTGCAAAAGCTCGGCGTTTTTCTTCATCAGAACCATTCACATGGGATGGATCTTCAAAACCCCAATGTACCTTGATTGGACTTCCGCGCCAAAGTGGACACGACTCCCCTGCTGCGCTATCACAAACCGTAATCACGATATCCATTTTAGGAGATTCAGGCTGTGAGAACTCATCCCAGCTTTTGCTGCGTACCTGCTCCATCGGATAACCAATCGACTGCGCTTGTTCTGCCGCAAAAGGATTGACATAACCAGTCGGTTGACTCCCTGCACTGTAGGCATAAAAACGCCCCTTCCCAAGTACATTAATCAACGCTTCGCTCATGATGCTGCGTGCGGAATTGCCTGTACATAGCACAAGGACGTTGGTGAGTTTCGGGATCGTGTGATGATGGCTCATGATAAACACTCAGTTTCAGTTGAAGAATGGCAAATGGATGCTGTCGCTTGAGCGGAGGTTTGACATGGCACTCCTCCGCAACAGTTTTCGGTGAGATATGTCAGCAGACTATTCATCGTTGGATAATTTGCCACATAAATCACAAAACGCCCCTGCTGTGTCGCCGTCACCAAATCAGCATGTGCTAATTCTTTCAAATGAAAAGACAAAGATGACGGTGCAATTTCAAGCATTTCACTGATTTTCCCTGCGGGTAACCCCATTTCACCAGCCTGCACTAATGCTCGGAAAATCATTAACCTAGTCTCATGGGCGAGCGCAGATAACGCAACTACTGCAGGCTTGATATTCATTTCAACAATCCACTTACATTTCTATATTTCAATAATAATCGAAATATAGATTAAGGACAATTATTTCAATTCAACGTTGACCGTTTAATTTATAAAATGTATTTTATATATATCTTATAAAGATTCTTTTGAGACCAGCCTAAACCAATCATCTTTTGGTACTTGGTTTTAATGCTCAAAACTGCTTTCCATCCACTAAGGAGTCGTTGTCATGTTGTCCGAATCGGTGCGTAACCTCGTTAAAGCCACAGTTCCTGTCTTGAGAGAAAGCGGTGTTGCGCTGACCAGTCATTTCTATGCACGCATGTTTAAATACAACCCTGAACTCAAACAGATCTTCAACCAAGGTCATCAACAAGGTGGACATCAGCAAACCGCCCTTGCTTTAGCAGTATTAGGCTATGCCGAAAATATCGATGATCCATCGGTATTAGCACCAGTGATTGACGTGATCTGCAACAAACACGCGAGCCTAGGTATTCGCTCAGAACATTACCCGATCGTTGGTCATCATCTTCTCGCATCAATTAAAGAAGTGCTCGGCGATGCAGCTACGGATGGGCTCATTCAGGCATGGGCTGAGGCTTATGGACAACTTGCAGACATCTTGATTGAAGGCGAACGCAAACTCTATGCACAAGCAACCCAAGAAAAAGGCGGCTGGAGTGGCTGGCGTAGCTTCCGAGTGAAATCAAAGCATGTCGAAAGCGAAGAAATTACTTCGTTCTACCTATATCCACTCGACGGCGGTGCGACGCCTCATTACAAAGTAGGTCAATATATTTCTGTACGCGTATACGCACCAACCTTTGGCTTGATGCAACCTCGCCAATATACTCTCTCCGATATGCCAAATGGTGAATGCTTCCGTATTTCCGTCAAACGTGAAGAAGCACAAGAAACCAAGCCTGCAGGCGCTGTTTCAACGCGGCTACATCATGATATTCATGTCAATGACATCCTTGATGTTGCGCCACCGATGGGTGAGTTTTTCTTGCATACCGAACACCAACGTCCAGTTGTCCTGATCAGTGGTGGCGTTGGCTTTACACCAATGATAGCCATGCTCAATCAGTTGATTGAATCCAAAGATCCACGTCAGGTGCGTTTTGTTCATGGTTGTCGTCATGGCAAAGTCCACGCGATGAAAGGTCATATACAAAGTGCGACAAAGCAACATGACAACATCCAATCAGTCGTTTTTTATGAAAATCCAAATACCAGCGACATTCAAGGCAAAGATTATGATTTTGCAGGGCGAATTGATTTGGCTCTGATCAAAGATCAGGTCTTATTGCCTAATGCAGATTATTATTTGTGTGGGCCATTAGAGTTTATGCGTGCACAAAAAAGTGCCTTAATTGAACTTGGTGTAGGCTCAAATCACATATATGCTGAGCTATTTGGTACTGGTGGTTTTATACTTTAGTGGTATGCTTTGACTCTATCACGATATGATTTTAAATTTGATGGAGTCATTAGCCCTTTATGCAACTCACTCATTTTACCGATTTAGGGCTTCGAGTCTTACTCTACACGGCCCAGCCTCAACGCATCACGCATAGTGCTCAAGCCATCACGATCAGTGAAATCGCAGAAAGCTTACAAGTTTCTCGTAATCACTTGGTCAAAGTTGTCCATTTTATGGCAAATCAAGAATGGCTCATCACGACACGTGGCAAAGGCGGTGGGCTGGCATTAGCCAAATCCCCTGAACACTATAATCTAGGGCAAGTGGTACGCGTGTTAGAAGGCACCACACAAGTCGTCAATTGCTTCGAACCTGCATGCGCTCTTCGATTTGCTTGTGGATTAAAAGGTCTACTAGACGACGCGTTGAATGCTTTTTACCAAAGTCTCGACAAATATACGCTTGCAAATATTATTGAAGATAAGACTCAAAATCTTTTTTCGGAATTACAACGCATCGCGATCAAGCAAATTAACGCCGAAGATCCCCAATAAATCATGATGGTCTAAAATCTCATCTTTTTTGAGGATCACCTAAACTTAAGCAGCCGCTTTAATCCATTTTCCTAGATGGCGAATCGACTTCCTTGCTTCAGGGATAAACGGCGCAAACAATGGCCATGCATGCCACAAACCATCACCCACCTCTAAGGTCACATCGACGCCAGCAGCACGCGCCTGTCTAAAGAATACGCGGCTATCATCTTCAAAAATCTCAGTATTGGCAACCAACACATAAGTGCGAGGTAAACCCGCTGCATCGCCCAAGAGCGGAGACATCAGTGGGTTGCTTCGAGGCTCATCTCCAGCATAATGCCTTGCACAGCCCAAATCAGTAGTATGGGATTTCGCGATCACATCGCTAGAATCGTTCCGCACATAACTATCACCTGCCATGCGGATATCCAGCCATGCGGATAGCAAAAATAACTGATCAGGCAATTGCACTGCGCGTTCACGCAACAAATAACATAACGCTAAAGACAACCCACCGCCTGCCGACTCACCACCAAGCAGAAGCGTTTTTCCTGCATGAGCTTGAAGAAACTCACCCCAAACTTCAGCAGCATCATGCAAACCTGCTGGAAATGGATGCTCAGGTGCAAGTCGATAATCAGGAACCCAAACTTCGCAGTTCAGCTCCAATGCCAATCGCGCAGTAAAAGCACGATGCGTTTCAGGGCTCCCAGCGACATAACCACCGCCATGTAGATACATCAAGGCGCGTGTCTGACTTCCACCTGCTTGTGGTGCAATGACTTCTACTGATAGCGCACCGACTTGCTTTGATCTTATCGTGACACCTTTTGGAACGGGCATATGACCCAAGCCTTTGGCAATTGCACGTCTGACCGATGAAGGCGAAGGCTCTCTTGGAGGTGCTTTTTTCAATTGTCTCGCCATAACATAACGCGCAACTCTTGCTTGGATACTGAGCATGAATATTCCTTAAACGATTAAAAACGTTTGTAAATGTGCCGCAATTTGCGGATAGACTTCACGAGGGATTTTGGGAGATAATTTGTGCAGCATGCGTTTGATCAGAACCTGAACCAACGAAATCACACCACCCAAAGTTTTGTCCACAAAGAAATTAAACTTCATCAGATTTTTTGGCTCGATTGCCAGAGGAATCATCGCCTCTTCCAGCACCTTGCTGATCAGCGCACTGCCTGCATCAAAATTATCAGTCCCTTCGTCAGCAAGTATGGCAACCACGCGTTTAAACTCGACGGCCAAGCGATCTGAAAGTTGAAAAGCTATATAAGGCTGACCTTCATCATCTTGCTGTATCATCTGATAAAAATGAGCAATGACAGGAGGAATACGCTCATTGGCAATATAACCAGCAATCCAGCGCAGATAATATTTTGCCTTATCTCTCATTTCCTCAATCACATGATGCGCTTCGCCAAGCTCTTTTGAATGACCCGACGTACTACCAATATTCTCTAAAGCGCGAACAAAACAAATATCAATCAAATCAAGATAGGCTTCGGTCAGTAGATCTATACCTAAATACTTATCATCATCAGAAGCGCGTGTTCGAGAAGTCTGATACAACATCTCTAACTCAACAGGAATATGAGCTTGTAAAGTACAGGCAAACATTGGCGGGCTGATGCTCATAAAATCCTCATACGACAAAACACTTCACTTGAATATTCAGCCCAAATCCAATCCACAAAATAAATTAATATTTATCAAAATATTAGACTTATGTGAAAGGTCTTTTGTACCATTACTGACAAAATAAACGCTGCCAAACATACTACACAAACTTGACAACATACAATGTCAATTATAATTATTTTTATAGAAATCATAAAAACAGCTGCCTTTCATTAACACACTTATTGGTGAAGACTCATGCACTCTGAGCAAAAATCATAAAATCAATCAGCCCTGCGATATAAATAAAGCCAAAAGATAGCCAAAAAATAGATTGAAACTGCCAGAATTATCCTCATAAATGAAATGTCCCGATGGGTGAATGACCTATCGGAATGTTTTTATGTGCACTCGATTTTCTTAGGCATGCAAAGCAGACCTTTTGTGCTGTCGCACATTTGTTTCTTTTTTACTAAATGATGCATCGCAAGTACCGCGCTGTTTGATTCGTCATGCATAAAAAGGTACATTGCATCCTTTGTTTTTATGAGAATCAGCCTTCGCGCAGTGACAAAAGCTACCTGCGACAAAATTGGTCTGATTAAAACCATATTGAACACCGAATACTGTTGATATTTATTTTGTCTTATTAGGAACTTGCACAATGAGTTTTTTTATTGAATCTGCTTATGCTGCACCAGCGGCTGCAGGAAATCCATCTCCAATCCCATCGATCCTCATGATGGTCGGTTTTGTTGCGGTATTTTATTTCCTGATCTGGCGTCCACAATCTAAACGCGCTAAAGAACATCGCAGCATGATCGACAGCATCACCGTGGGCAGCGAAGTTGTTTTTGCAGGCGGACTCATGGGACGTATCAAAAAAATCGAAGGTGAATATGCAGTCATCACGATAGGTACAGGCGTCGATGTCAAAGTTCAAAAATCTTCAATCGTCGCTGTACTTCCAGAAGGCACCCTCGCCAGTTTATAAGTCCAGTCTGTAATTATTGAGATTAAGCCTGCTGTTTTTGATCAGACACAGGACCAATCACTCAAAACAAGCCACTGGATCGTTACTTGTTTTGAGTGGTTTATATGAGTGATTTAAGGAATGATTTTCATAGAATCATTCGAAATAGAATCAATTTAGTAGCTAATTTTAAAAGAAGAGCACAGATGCGTTATCCAGCATGGAAATATGTGGTAATTCTACTGGTTTTGGTGATTAGCACCCTGTATGCGCTACCAAACCTCTACCCTGACGAACCCGCAATTCAGATTACAGGCGCGAAAGCTGGTTCACAAATTGATGCCAGCGTTCTCGGCCAAGCAGAAGCCGCTCTCAAAGCAGCGAACATCACATCGCATGGTGATAGTTTTGATGGCAAAACTGCACTCGTTCGTGTCCGCACCAGCGATGAACAGCTGAAAGCACAAGACATTGTACGCCGCGCTTTGGGTGACAATTTCGTTGTTGCACTCAATTTGGCTCAGACCACACCAAACTGGTTAAGAGCAATCGGCGCAGCACCGATGAAATTGGGGCTAGACTTGCGCGGTGGTGTACACTTCTTACTTGAAGTCGACATGTCTAAAGCGATTGAACAGCGTTTAGATACATCAGTCACTGATATTCGTCGTGAATTACGCACAAACAACCTGATCTTCCGTACTGTGCAACAAACACCTACAGGCATTAATGTTGTTTTTGACACAACAACTGATCGTGACTTGGCAACCCCGACTCTACGTCGTAAGTTCCCTGATTTTGCACTACAGCAATTGGCAGTTGGTGATGGCTTTGTTGATACACTGACCTATACCGAAGCAAAACTGCAAGAAATCAATCAGTACGCCGTCGGTCAAAACTTAACAACGCTGCGGAATCGTATTAACGAACTCGGTGTCGCAGAAGCATTGGTACAAACTCAAGGTAGCAATCGCATCGTGGTTGATTTACCAGGCGTGCAAGATACTGCTGAAGCGAAGCGCGTTTTGGGTCGTACTGCCAATCTAGAATTCCGCATGGTTGCAGATGAAGCATCATCTTATACAGGCGGACCAGTCCCTGCAGGTGCAGAGAGTTTCCCATTTGAAAAACTGGATGGTCCTTCGATCCTGCTTAAGCGTCAACGTATCCTAACTGGTGAACGCGTACAAAACGCACAGCTCGGCTATGATCAAAACGGTCAAGCCTCAGTCAACATCACGCTGGACACGGCTGGCGGCAAGTTGATGAGCGATGCGACACGTAACGCTGTTGGTAAGCAAATGGCGGTATTGTTTATCGAAAATAAACAAAAAATCACCTACGCCACCGACCCTGTGACCAAGAAAACTGTAGAAACACGTACGCCATACACAGAAAAAGTCGTGATTAATCGTGCAACTGTACAATCTGTCCTCGGCTCACAATTCCAAATTACAGGGATTGGTAGTCCACAAGAAGCAGCAGAACTCGCACTCTTACTTCGCTCAGGTGCACTTGCAGCGCCAATGTACTTTGTTGAAGAACGTACTGTTGGACCATCACTCGGTCAAGAAAACATCGACAAAGGGATCCTATCTACACAGGTCGGTTTTGCACTCGTTGCTGTATTTATGCTGGTGTTTTATCGCCTCTTCGGTTTGATTGCAAATTTTGCACTCTTTATGAACTTAGCATTAATTCTTGCCATCATGTCAGCCATCGGTGCGGCTCTCAGCCTTCCTGGTATTGCTGGTATTGTCTTGACCATCGGTATTGCGGTTGACGCCAACGTCCTGATTTGTGAACGTATTCGCGAAGAAATTAGGCATGGTGCTAAGCCAATCTCTGCAATTGTGATGGGCTACGATCGTGCATTCGGAACCATTATTGATGCGCACGTGACGACATTGATTGTTGCGTTCATTCTGTTTGCAGTTGGTACTGGTCCAATCAAAGGCTTCGCGGTCACGTTATCCATCGGGATTATCTGTTCGCTATTTACTGCCATCACGGTCACCCGTGGCTTGGTTCAATTGATCTATGGCAATCGCGGCCATGTTGAAAAACTAAGTATTTAAAAGGAATTAATCATGGCTAACAATACGATCAACAATGTCCAAAGCGATGTAAGCGCAGAGCAACCTTATCAGCATGATGAGTTTGTGATTCGCTTCATGCGATTCCGCAAACCTTTGGCAATCTTTTCAATCCTTTTAATCATCATCAGTATTGGTTCGATTTTTCACAAAGGACTAAATCTTGGACTCGATTTTACGGGTGGTATCTCCGCTGAAGTCAACTACACGCATGCCGTCAAACAAGACGATGTGCAAGCAGCACTGACTAAAGCTGGGTTTCATGATCCTGTCGTGCAGTATTTAGGAACTCAACGCGATTTGTTAATACGCATGCCTGCGCAAACCAAATCAACCGATGCAGCAACCTATATTCTCAAAGCAGTTCAACTGCCAGACAATAAAGCAACCGTCCAGAAAGTCGATATCGTCGGCTCACAAGTGGGTAACGATCTTTATCTACGCTCTCTTGGCGCGATTGGTCTCGCACTCGCATTGATGATGATCTACGTGGCAATTCGCTTCCAGTTTAAATTTGCGGTCGGTGCGGTGATTTCACTACTCCATGTGACTATTATTACTGTAGGCGTATTCTCAGTGTTTAACTGGCCATTTGACTTAACCGTGCTTGCAGCGGTATTGGCATTGATTGGCTACTCGCTGAACGATACGATCGTGGTCTTTGACCGTATTCGTGAAAATTTTCGCAAGATTCGCGGTGCATCAGCCATCGAGATCATTGATATTTCTCTCACGGAGACCTTCCGTCGTACAGTGATGACTGTGGCAACCGTTGCGTTGGTTGCTTTTGCGATGCTGTTCTTAGGGGGTGATGGATTGTTCTGGTTCTCCGCAGCGTTGCTGATCGGTTTGTTTGTCGGTACATATTCATCGATTTACATCGCAACAGGCTATGCAATCTTCATGAATCTTTCTCGCCAAGACTTTATTGTGACGGTGAAGCCTGAGTTTGAAGAAGATACTGTTGTATTCAACGATCCAAAAGCACCGAAGAAACGTTAATCATCACGACTTCATGCACAATGTAAAACAAAAATGCCTGTCTCGATGACAGGCATTTTTTATTGCAGGACTGAGTAATTTAATATTGAACAATAACTAATGCAGCAATATGTTGAGCTGATCAACCGCCTCAGACCACTCAGAATCTTGCCGCAATGCATCTTGCAAGAAATGGCGCTGTCCATCATTCCAGAAGGGAGCATTATTGACATAAACATCTTTGGGTAACATATGACTTGCTGCAAACCGCGTCATCGCCTCTTGACTATTATTAAGACCAAGCTGGGCAAATAGTGTTTCAAGATTGTTGGCTGACATATCCATAAGAATAATCCTCTGCTGATCACTGACTCAATAAATCATGCAAATTTTGGTGCCAAAGCATCATACGCTCATGTTGATTGTAATCCTTTCATCTCCACCTGCAAGTGGATTTATGGCTATTTTAAATCAGTTAAGTCAATCTTTGAATCGATCCAATAATTGAAAATATTAAACTATATGATCCGATTTACTCTTGATGTTTGATCAAGGTTTTGCGATTCTTTTATCTATTGACGGCATGATAATTTTTCTGTCGATTCAGGTACGAATCCCCTCGTGCTCGTTTTGGCACACTTTATAAGAAGCCACTTTAGATCCTAAGTTTAAGAGTATTCACCATGTTCAGAAAACGCCTAACTCTTCAAGAGTCAACTAAAGCAGGCTACATTCCCTCCGCAGAAGATCTCGAACAATTTCGCAAAGTTCAACGTCTAGCCTATGCCGCTGCCGAGGCAGTTGCCAAAGAACTTAAACCAGGGATCACCGAGAAAGAAGCCGCGCGCATGCAGGAAGTATGGCTATTAGATCATGGCGTCACGGATTGGTTTCATTCGCCGTTTGCATGGTTTGGAGATCGCACCGCATTCTACGGCTTTAAAGTCGCATTACAGTTCCTGCCGACCAACCGTCGTCTAGAAGAAAACATGCCCTTCATCCTCGACAATGCACCCGTGATCAATGGCTATGTTGCCGATATTGGTTACACCAGCGTTCTCGGAGAAAATAAAGTTCTCGATCGCGTGATTGATGATTTGGCTGAACATCGCGCCATGATCCTGGATTTGATTAAACAGCGCCGACCTATGCGAGAGGTTTCTCAGGCGGTTGATCTGCTCATCGCCAAACAAGGCTATGAACCTCGTCACAAGGCTTATCCATTCGAAACGTTGGCGCACACTGTCGAACCCATGCCGCAACGTAAGAATCCAAAACCAAATACCGTGTTCAAATTCGGTCTGCAAGCTGTCGAATCTCTCGGCAAAATGGCTGCAGTCGGCTTCAAACAAGGCTGGTCGCCAATTTGGTCATCTAACGCAAGCTCTGACCATCCTCCCGTTCCAGGACTTTGGGCAGTAGAACCTCATTTGGGTTTTCAGGGCGTTGGTGCAAAGTTTGAAGAACTCCTCGTGATCACTGAAAATGATGCTTACTGGCTGGACGATGAATCCCCACATATGCGCCGCTGGAAAGAGCGTGGTCTCTGGCCTGTCAAACAGCGCACCATATAGGTTTAGCAACTTTTAATACAATAACTCTGGTAGAAGGCTGTCTCATATCTTCTACCAGAATCAATCTATACGACCAGCTAACAAGCATTTTGATCCACCAATCCTCTCTCATTTACTTGAATACAATTGAAAACGGTAACGATGCCACTATTATGATCTTACTGATTCAATTCTGACTCAGCTTATTTAAGAGGAATTTTCCATGTTGCGGATTGGTCTTTTTTTATTGACTAACCTCGCGGTGATGGTTGTCGTCGGTATTATTTTATCGATTCTTGGCGTAGGTTCTACGCACACAGCAGGCGGCCTAAATCTAGGTAATCTTTTAGTATTGTGTTTTGTGTATGGCATGGTTGGTTCAGCGATTTCGCTGTTTCTCTCCAAACCACTGGCAAAGTGGAGTACCAAAACTCAAATTATTACACAGCCCTCTAACCAAGCCGAAGCATGGTTATTGCAAACCGTTGAGCAGCTTGCACATAACGCGGGCATTCAAACGCCTGAAGTTGGTATTTTCCCAAGCTATCAATCTAACGCTTTCGCGACGGGTTGGAATCGTAACGCAGCGCTGGTTTCTGTGTCGACCGGCTTGCTTGAGCGCATGAATCAAGACGAGTTACGTGCAGTCCTCGCCCATGAAATTGGACACGTTGCCAATGGTGACATGGTGACACTTGCACTAGTACAAGGTGTGGTCAACGCCTTCGTCATGTTCTTTGCACGGATTATCGGTAACTTCGTTGATCGTAATGTTTTCAAAAACGAAAGTGATCGTCCAGGAATGGGATACTTTATTACCAGTATGGTGATGGATATTGTTCTGGGTATTGCGGCATCCGCAATTGTCATGTGGTTCTCACGCCTACGTGAATATCGCGCCGATGAAGCAGGTGCGCGTTTAGCGGGTAAACAAGCGATGATTAATGCACTACTTCGTTTGCGTCAAGAACAAGACATGCCTGACCAAATGCCCGCAGAGATGAAAGCGTTTGCGATTAGTTCAGGACAAGAAGAAGGCTTTAGTATTGCTGCATTGTTTCATTCACATCCAAGTATTGAACAACGCGTTGAAGCATTACAACGTTTGAATGTTTAAGGATCTATTTTGTTCTTATTGACGCACATGAGATCTTGATAAGAACAATATCCTGTTTTTTGATATCACTGTTTAAGCGCCTGATACTTCGTATTGGGCGTTTTGCTTTCTAAGCCTACTCCTCTTCTCACCAAATCATATTTCGCATTAATCCAACGCCAGCAGATGCACCGCGATTGGCTAAGTGCAGAACCTCCCAGACTCTTAATACTCCTCAAATTAAGCCCTCGCGCGCGCGATATCTATACAGTAAATCCATTGTAGGACAATAATTTATGAATGGCATGCTTTCTGCTAAGTAAATCATGATGCCTGATTTATGACACAACATGAGGCATATAAGCTGTAGATAGGTGCATGGCTACATTTATTTTTATCGTTATTTTTTGAAAAATATGGAGGCCCGTATGCAAAGCAATAAGCAAAGTTTCTATTGGGGTAAATATCGCGGAATCGTACTCGCCGTTATTTGTTTTCTAATATTGGACATCACTGTACTTTCACTCAATTTTTATATCTCATTCCTCATGTCTGACAGTGCATCTGCGATCAACCTCGCTGGACGCCAGCGCATGTTGTCACAGCGTATGACCAAAGAGTTACTGGCCGCAGAACTCGACCTTGAAAAAAATAAAGACATTCCAACAGCCGTTTCTTTACAAGCCTTACATACAACCGTCGAACAATTTAATACCACGCTCAATGGTTTTAAAACTGGAGGGATGGTTACCAGCAGTAATGGACAAAAAGTTCATTTGAATGCAATTCAAAGTGCCACAGGGCGCGATATTCTTGAACAAGCTGATGCGATATGGACACCGCTATATGAGCAAATCTCTCAACTGAATGATCAGATTATCGAAGCCCCAGACCTCTCATCAGCGACCGCCTACGCTCTGGCAAACAATGTCGAGCTACTTCGCCTCATGAATCAACTCACATCGGAGATGGAAGCTGAAGCCAATGCCCGTGCCGATTTTCTGCGTTGGGTACAAACCATCGGAATTATACTAGCACTCCTTAATTTTGGTTATATCTTAGGCAAAAGCTTAAATCGGTTACGAGAAAGTGATCGAGAAATCGAGCAAGCACAACAAGAAACTTTAGAAATTCTGGGTACGGTTAAAGAAGGTCTTTTCCTATTAGGCCAGGACTTCCGTATTGGCTCACAATATTCCACCTCATTAGCAAAAATACTCGGTCGCCCTATCGAAGCCGGTGGAAATTTTAAAGAAATTCTGCGCGACATGGTTGAACCGAACATTTTCAAATCAGCCTGCGAATATATCAAACTGTTACTTGGTGATCGCGTCAAAGAATCTCTGGTGCAAGATCTCAATCCACTCAATCAAATTGAAGTGATGATCCCGAACTCGCAAGGCAAAGTCGAACGTCGCTATCTCACATTACAATTCAGCAGAGCCTTGCAAGAGGGTCAGGTATCTCATCTACTCGTGACAGTATTTGATGTCACCACACAAGTCGAGTTAGGACAAGCACTCGTTGATGCACGTAAAAAAGCCAAGGCTGACGTCGAAGTCATGCTCGACCTTCTGAAAGTCCATCCGACAACGCTGAAAAATTATTTGGACAGTGCCGAAATTGCTTTACTGAATATTAATGATCAGCTCCGTGATGTGGTCGGCGAAAAAGATTACCAACGTACTTTTGCTCAAATTTTCCGTCAAATTCATAGCCTCAAAGGGGAAGCAGCAGCATTAGGACTAGAAGTCTTTGAAGAAACTGCTCAACAGTTCGAATCCATGCTTTCAGGACTGCGTAATAAAGGTGCAGTGTTAGGCAGCGATCTGTTGACATTGCCATTACCATTAGATGAGTTCCTCAAACGCATCACTGCTGTTCGAGAAATCAGTCAACGGCTTGCCTCATATCAGACCAGTTTCCAAAATGAGCATAACGAAATGCACCTTGCGACCAGTATGAGTGCTCTAGCACAGCGCATCGCACGTGACCAAGGTAAACAAGTCAAGCTCGCCACTGAACTCACTGAAATGAATAAGCTACCAACGCCAGTTCGTAGTGCACTCAACGATATCGCTCTTCAATTATTACGCAACGCTGTTGTACATGGCATTGAAGATCAAACAAAACGCTCTACGCTCTCCAAAGCACCTGTGGGCTCTGTTTATGTCAGCCTCAAACAAATTGGCGAAGAATTTGAGTTTATCGTGCGCGACGATGGTCGCGGATTGAACCCAGAACTAATTCGTCAAGAACTCTTGCGCCGTGGCAATTACTCCGAAGCGCAATTAAATGAAATGAACGAGCAACAAATCATTCAAAAAATCTTTGATGCAGGCTTCTCAACGGTAACCTCAGCCAACCGAGATGCAGGTCAAGGCGTTGGCATGGATGTTGTCAAACATAAGATTCAGGAGCTGGGTGCCCATTTAAGGATCTCCACTCGAAAAGATGGTTTTACTCAGTTCACGATTCGCTTCTCTCCAAACCAAGTTGATCTGACCAGTAAAGCAATCGCATCAAGAATCACCGAGGAAACTTTATGAAGCTCATGATTGTTGATGATTCTAATATTATCCGCTCACGCATCGCGCGAGCCGTGATACATCCTCAACTGCAAGGCATGATCATCGTCGGTATGGCGCGGAATGGTCTAGAAGCTGTGTCGCTCTGCGAACGTAGCAGACCAGACTTAGTCACTATGGATCTCACGATGCCCGAAATGGATGGCAATGCCTGTGTTGAAGCACTGATTCAGCGTTTTCCAGACATTAATATCCTCGTCGTATCCGCTTTAAGTGATAAAGCGACTGCAATTGACGCTTTAACACGTGGCGCACGTGGTTTTCTGTATAAGCCCTTTACCGATGAACAGCTTGTGAATGCCCTGCTGGAAATCGTGAACTAATTAGGAGAACAAAATTGGAACTAGGGGAAACCGAACTCAAAGTCTTTGTGGAAGCCGTCACTCGTTATTTTTCACAAACCACCAAAGAGCCTGCCGTTATCCGTGCGGCTTACCTCGCCGATGGGGTCATTCCACGCTTTGAATATACAGGGTTAATCACTGTCTCAGGCTGCTTCCGCGGCTGTGTTCACTTTTCAGCACCGACAGACCTAATCAAAGGACTACTGACAGAATGGGGAGAAAAAGATCAAAGTGAAGCAAACTTATTAGATGCGGTTGGTGAAATTGCAAATACCATCGCTGGCAATGCCCGTCGCCACTTTGGCAAGGATCTAGAAATATCAGTACCCGTCAATCTGCGAGGTGGCTCTGAACACATCAAAGCCGCCGTGCGTGTCCGCCCATTTGTCATTTCACTGCTCTGGCACAAACATGAGGCTGTTGTGATTGTTGATTTGGAATCGACTGATCAGAAATAGCAACGTTACCAGCACAATCAAAAAAGAGCGCTTAATAGCGCTCTTTCTTATCCAAAACCGTTGTTCAACGACCGCCTAGTTTAGACTCAACACACCCCGTACTCGCACACTCACGCTCGCGCTCTTTTAAGAACGCTAAACGGTCTTGAGTCATCGTATTCGCGCAATCTAGATTCACAAAATAACCTGATGGCTTTTCTTCGCTGCATTGATCATTACGATCTTTGATCCAAGCCAACTGCCCTTGCTTCAACGCTGCAAGACCACTTGGTTTGAGGCTTTTTCTAAGATTGGTATATTCAATATTGAGATCATGATCGACTTGAGCAAACAATGTCCCTGCGCAATAGACTTGGTCAAATGCATTTTTCGGCGTCGCACAGCCAGCCGCATAAGCGCCCGCAGTCAGCAAAAGTAAAAGAACTGTTAGACCGATTTTTTTCATCATTTTATCCTCGTTAAATATTTCGTGCTTTTTGTTGAAAGTTGTTGAAAGTTATTGTTGAGTTTTAGGTATTTGGCAATTATGAATGCCTGTCGCAATCGCATGCGCGACGCGCCCAATAGTATCAGGTTTACTCAAGCGCAGTTCCTCATCTGGATTAGCAATCACACCAATTTCAACCAAAACCGCAGGGATTGGTGAAGTCTTGAGCACAATCAAATCATCATATTGATGCACGCCAAGACGCTTATCAATGAGTGGACGATTTTCACCTTGAATGGGTATCGCATGATAAAGCGATGGTTTCTCACCAATGGCTAACATCTGCTCACCAATTTTTTTAGCGCAATTTAAGCTCTGATCGTAATGCGTATTTTTCGCTGAAACAAAAATTGAATACCCAGCAAACTCACGACGGCGGCCCGCATCAATCCACTCCTGCGGCATCGAATCATGATGAATGGAAATAAATAAGTCTGCATCAGGCGCTTTGGTAGAACGCTCTTGAAGCGTAATTTCTTTGCCATCAGCAGAAGTACGAGAGACACGATCTCCGCTAGTTATTAAGTCTTTAGCTAACATGTTACTCATATCCAAATTATATAAATACTCAACTCGCCCAATTGCGCCTGTTGCACCGGGATGTAGTGGCGTGTGCCCTGTATCCACGGCAATATATTCGGCATTAGCAAATTGGATCATGGAGAATGTCAGTAGACATAAAGCTGCTTTATTCAATTGATATTTCCTTAACTTAGAGCTATTTATTTTTTGATATTCTAATTGGTTCAGACTCTGCGGAAGAATAAAATCCTTCAATATTCAAAGATAAACGACATATACAAAAAAGAGCGCCGATCGGCACTCTTTTCTTTGCAGCATTAACCAGAAATTTTCTTGTATTTCATGCGGTGTGGACCAGCATCTTTACCGTACTTCGCCTTACGATAGGCTTCGTATTCGGTATAGTTACCGTCAAACCACTCTGGACCTTCTGATTCAAACGCCAAGATATGGGTCGCAATACGATCCAAGAACCAGCGATCATGCGATACCACCATCACGCAGCCAGGGAATACCTGAATTGCATCTTCAAGCGCGCGTAAAGTTTCGACGTCCAAATCGTTCGATGGTTCGTCGAGTAGGATCACGTTCGCGCCTTTTTGCAGGACTTTTGCCAGTTTCAAGCGGTTACGCTCACCACCAGACAACGATCCCACGACTTTTTGTTGGTCTGAACCTTTAAAGTTAAAGCGACCAATATAAGCACGTGATGGAATTTCGTATTCGCCGATTTTCAAGATATCCAAACCTTGAGAAATTTCTTCCCAAACGGTTTTCTTATCATCGAGTTCATCACGAAGCTGACCGACATACGCCACACTGACTGACTCGCCCAAACGCACTGAACCAGTATCTGGTGTTTGTTCGCCAGTCATCATGCGGAATAATGTGGTTTTACCCGCACCGTTCGGCCCGATAATCCCAACAATCGCTGTTGGAGGAACGTTAAATGACAACTTCTCGTACAGCAGACGGTCTTCAAATGACTTACTGATATTATCGACTTCACAAACGATATTACCCAGACGTGGACCTGGTGGAATATAGATTTCAGAGGTCTCGTTACGCTTCTGGAATTCGCGTGAATTCAACTCTTCAAAACGTTCCATACGCGCTTTAGATTTCACCTGCTGACCTTTGGCATTCTTACGAACCCACTCCAGCTCTTTTTTCAATGCTTTAGCAAATGACTCTTCTTGCTTGCCTTCCAGCTCTAAGCGAGCATTTTTTTGCTCAAGCCATGTGCTGTAGTTGCCGTGATAAGGAATACCATGTCCGCGGTCAAGCTCCAGAATCCACTCAGCCACGTTATCCAAGAAGTAACGGTCGTGGGTAATCGCCACAATCGTGCCAGGGAAGTTCTTCAAGAACACTTCCAGCCACGCAACCGACTCAGCATCCAAATGGTTGGTTGGTTCGTCGAGCAACAACATGTCAGGCTTAGACAACAACAAGCGGCAGAGTGCTACACGACGTTTTTCACCACCAGATAGCAAGGATACGTCAGCATCCCAAGCTGGTAGACGCAGTGCATCTGCAGCTTGTTCCAGTTGGTTGTTGAGGTTATGCGCATCCCATGCTTGAATGATCGCTTCTAACTTGCCCTGTTCTGCTGCAAGTTTGTCGAAATCTGCATCAGGATCAGCATACGCTGCAAACACTTCATCTAAGCGAGCCAACGCATCCAATGCTTCACGAACGCCATCTTCAACGTTACCACGAACGTCTTTAGTCGGATCAAGTGGTGGCTCTTGTTCAAGATAACCAATCTTGATTCCTGGCTGCGCACGCGCTTCACCTTGGAAATCCTTATCCACACCCGCCATGATTTTTAAAAGGGTCGATTTACCTGAACCATTTAGACCTAGCACACCAATTTTTGCGCCTGGAAAAAATGATAAGGAAATATCCTTGAGGATCTCGCGCCGAGGCGGAACGATCTTCGACACACGATTCATCGTGTAAATATATTGTGCCACGCGGCATTACTCCAATTAACGAAAACAACAAATTTGAACAATGATCAAAATCAAAAAATGAATCTAAAATTTTATGGGCGATAGTATAGCTGTTTTGCACAGCTTAGCGCTGGATCATCTCAGGCATTTTTGTCAAATCGACGACTAAAATGATCAAGGACTTGATGACATATTGATCAATAGTGCGTCATATATCTCATAAAATGCATACGACACAATACGAATAAATTTTAAACAAACCATTTAAATTTTCCAAAAATGATTTTGGAGTAAATATTCTAATCATTTTTTCAAAAAACTTTAGTCATGACGAGCATTTACTCTAAAATCACTAGAGCTTTTATTCTAATCAAAAATAGAGCAAAGACTCGATCGTTTATTAACCAGTATTTTTTCACAAAAATATGCAACACAATGATTTTATTAATATTAAAAAACATCAAATAATTGCACTTCCGACAATTGGTATATTGTTTTTCAATATTTATTGTTAGATTATGATTAAGCGCAAAAACGAACATTTCGTAGCCAAACTAATTAATTATTTTCTTCTTCAAAATCACGCGAGGTAACAAAAATGACAAAAGTTAATCAATCCGCACTCATTTCCGCAGTTAAAGGTAAAAATGCCGTGATCACGGGCGCGTCTAGTGGTATTGGACTCAAAGTTGCTCACTTACTCGCTCAAGCAGGCGCTCACGTAATCCTCGTTTCACGCACCCGCGAAACACTTGAAGAAGTCAAAGCTGAAATCGAAACGGCTGGTGGCAGTGCATCTGTCTATCCATGCGATCTCAACGATATGGACGCAATTGATGGCTGTGCAAAAGAAATTCTGCAAAATGAAGGCGCGATTGATATTCTCGTCAACAATGCTGGTCGCTCAATCCGTCGTGCAGTGTCAGAATCGACTGAACGCTTCCATGATTTTGAACGCACTATGCAATTAAATTACTTCGGTGCGATTCGTTTCGTTTTGGCGTTGCTACCAACCATGGTTGAACGTAAACGCGGTCACATCATCAATATCAGTTCGATCGGTGTACTCACCAACACTCCACGCTTCTCTGCTTATGTGGCAAGTAAAGCTGCACTGGATGCATTCAGTCGCTGCCTTGCTTCGGAAGTTAAAAGTAAGAATATCGATATTTCAACGATCTACATGCCTCTTGTACGCACACCGATGATCGCACCAACCAAAATGTATGATCGCTTGCCAACGCTATCACCTGACCAAGCAGCTGATTTGATTGCAAAAGCCATCGTGCGTAAATCGAAGAGCATCGCAACACCAGCAGGTTCATTCGGTGCATTTACCTATGCAGTGGCACCGAAATTTAACGATTCAATTTTGTCAGTTGCTTATCGTATGTTCCCAAGCTCAGCAGCAGCACGTGGCGTCGCCGAAGGCACTGTAGAAGAAAAACTGTCACTCAAACAACGTCTGTTCACCATCATCCGCCCAGGTGAACACTGGTAAGTTGTCTGAAGAAATAAAAAATCCCGCTTTCATTGAAAGCGGGATTTTTTATGGGAGTTTTCCAATTGTAGGGGCAATCACTAGTGGCTGCCCTTATTAAATGGCGCTATGGAATTTGATGAGGGAGACCTCAAAGGTAGCACCTACAAGAGCATTACAATCATAAAAAACCACTTTCCATTTACATGAAACGTGGTTTTTTCATCACAACAAGATTCTTTTACCTCGAACCTTTAATACCCGCCTGAGCTAACAGGGCACCAAAAGAACCAATTTTCTCTTCTTTCGGCTTTTCATCACGAGGTTGTTTTTCGTGACGTGGCTTATCATTGCGCGGTCTGTCGTCACGCGGTTTATCAGAACGCGGACGATCTGTACGTGGACGATCATGATGACGTTCTGAATTACGCTTAGGCGCTTCACTTGTACGCGCTGGACGCTGCTGTTCTGAACGCTCAGTCTTTGCTGGGCGCTCTGTTGGTGTTAGACGCAAACTTAAGCTAATCCGCTTACGATCACCATCAGTGCCCATTACGCGCACAGTCACGATCTGACCCGGTTTAGCAAATTTATGTGGATCGCCAACATATTGATCAGACAATTCAGAAATATGAACAAGTCCATCTTGATGCACGCCAATATCCACGAACGCACCAAAGTTCGTGACGTTAGTAATGACACCTTCCAAGATCATGCCATCGACTAAATCTTTGACTTCAGTCACATCATCACGAAATTTAGCTGTTCTAAACTCAGGACGTGGATCACGACCCGGTTTCTCAAGTTCACGAATCACGTCCTGCACGGTGGGTAAACCGAACTTTTCGTCAACGACTAATGCCGGATCAAAACCTTCTAAAGCACCGGATTGACCCAATATCTCATTCAAGGTTTTTGACAGACTTCCTAAAATCTTAGCAACCAATGGATATGCTTCAGGGTGAACTGCGGAAGCATCTAAAGGCTGAGTACCATTCGTCACACGCAAGAAACCAGCAGCTTGTTCAAAAGTTTTCGTGCCTAGACGAGGCACTTTCTTCAAGTCTTCACGCGTTGCAAAAGGACCATTTTCACGACGGTAGTCTGCAATCTGTTGACCGATATTTTTGTTCAATCCTGCAATACGCGACAACAGTGCTGGCGATGCAGTATTCACATCCACACCCACTGCGTTCACACTGTCTTCAACGACTGCATCCAAACGACGCGCAAGAGTCGGTTGATTAACATCATGCTGATATTGACCTACGCCAATTGATTTTGGATCAATCTTAACAAGTTCCGCTAACGGATCTTGTAAACGACGTGCAATCGATACAGCACCACGAATAGATACGTCCAGATCAGGAAGTTCAGCAGTTGCCAGTTCACTTGCGGAATAAACTGATGCACCCGCTTCGCTGACAACCACTTTCGTAATCGACAAATCTGGTTGTGCTTTCAAAAAATCAGCAACTAAAGCATCTGTCTCACGGCTTGCAGTACCATTACCAATCGCAATCAGCTCAACGCCGTGTTCACGACACAATTGATCTAACATCGCGAGTGATGCGTCACGTTCATTACGCGGTGCAAACGGATAAATTACTGAATGAGCCAACACATCACCTGATGCATTCACCACAGCAAGTTTCACGCCTGTACGAATCCCTGGATCCATACCAAGCGTCACTTTGCCACCTGCAGGTGCAGACAAAAGCAAATGACGCATATTTTCAGCAAATACACTCACCGCCTCAGCTTCAGCAGCCAAACGCTTTTCCGTAAGTAACGAATGTTCAAAATGCGGACGCAATTTACCCAACCAGAGTAATTCGGCAACTTGTCCAAGCAAAGTTTGACGACCTTCAGGTTGAGCGCTGCTAACACTGAATTTATCTTTAATGGCTTGCACATGTGCATCGTTAGTGCCATCAACTTTAAGCGTCAGAACGTTTTCTTGACGACCACGCAGCAGTGCGAGTAAACGATGCGAAGCGATTTTTGCCAATGATTCCTGTGCTTCAAAATAATCACGGAATTTTTTACCGACTTCACGCTTTTCTTCGCCTGCCAGACGGCTGACAATTTGTGACTCAGCAAAGAAACGACGGCGCAGATTCTCAGTGAGCTCTAAATCAGTTGCCCATAGATCAACCAAAATATGGCTGACCGCCTCCAGCTGACTATCTAAATCTGGATAGCTCTCATGGCTAAAACCATCTAGTGCAGTCGCTGGCTCTATTTCTTCATTCAAAATACGCAAAGCAACAGGCTCAAGTCCTGCATCTTTTGCAAGTTGTGCTTTACTCGTACGTTTTGGACGATATGGTAGGTATAAATCTTCTAGCGCGTTCTTACTATCCGCTTGATTCAAGCGCTCAAGCAAAGTATCGGTCAACTTACCTTGGCCACGAATCGACTCAATCACCTTACTACGGCGTTCATCAAGTTCACGGAGGTAAGTCAAACGTAGCTCTAATTCACGCAGCTGTGCGTCATCTAAACCATGAACTTCTTTACGATAACGTGCAATAAAAGGAACAGTCGAGCCCTCATCTAATAATGCAGCTGCGGCAGTCACTTGCTCTGGACGTACTGTTAATTCTTTTGCAATTTGTGCAAAGAGTTCAGCATCGGACGTAAGACGCAATTTAGGTGCTGGAGGTGGTGCATTTGATGACGTGACTGTAACTGCTTTTTCAGTAACAGATGACGTCTCTTGTGCTGTTTCTGGGGGCGTTTGCAAAGAAGCAGCCTCTTGTACAGTCTCGGTTTGAATTTCAGAAATTTCGTTTTGAATCGAATCAGGTGCTTGGTTTTCAGCAAGCAGATTATCGGGCGCAGTCATACAGCGGTGTTCCGAAGGAAAATAAAGCACCGATTATACGGCGGTCTTGGCTCAGTTCCTACATGTTCCGTGCAGAAATACATGTATTTAACACATCAAACATAGACGAGTACGCTGTATGATTTTAGTATCTAAAGGTATTTAATCATTGAATTATTCGTCGATCTTACCCAATGTAAGCAATATGCTGTTTAATTTTAAGAATTATCTTATTTGTTGGTACGATCTTCGCGATTTCAGATTATAGTAGGGCATATACCTACTAGGGAATCGAAGTCGAATCACAAAAATCGACCAAATTAGGGAGAACTTTATGACTTTAGTCGTACCTGCAGATGAAGCCCCACGCAACACACCAACGGGCGAACGCATCTTGGTTGTGGATGATGATGCGCGTTTGCGAGCACTACTCCAACGATTTTTGGAAGATAAAGGATTCGTTGTCCGTACCGCACACGATGCCCCACAAATGGATCGATTGTTACAACGTGAACTTTTTTCGTTAATCGTCCTAGATTTCATGCTTCCCATTGAAGATGGTGTCAGTATCTGTCGACGCTTACGTAGCAATAACATTAATACACCGATTGTCATGCTCACCGCACGCGGTAGTGATTCTGATCGGATTGCAGGTCTTGAAGCGGGTGCCGACGATTACTTGCCTAAACCATTTAATCCAAATGAACTACTCGCTCGTATCCGCGCTGTGCTACGTCGCCAAGTCCGTGAAGTGCCTGGCGCCCCTAGTCAACATCTCACCGTAATTAACTTCGGTTCATGGTCTCTCGATCTCTCTACACGATCACTAACACGCAACGGCGAAGTGGTTACATTAACCACTGGTGAATTTGCCGTACTCAAAGCACTGGTACAACACCCACGAGAGCCTCTGACACGCGATAAACTCATGAACCTCGCGCGTGGTCGGGAATGGGGAGCGATGGAGCGTTCTATTGATGTCCAAGTTTCACGCTTACGTCGTTTGATTGAAGAAAATCCTGCGCACGCACGCTATATCCAAACCGTTTGGGGTGTTGGTTATGTCTTTGTTCCAGATGGTGCAGAATAAGCACAGATCGTCACACACGACAAAACTGATATTGGATAATCTGTGAATAATGCACCCATAGACAATAAGCGCCCGCTCAAAGATTGGCTCAAACGTCCTATTGTCAACCGCCCTATTGTATTGTGGCGACGAATCGTGCGTGCAACAAAAATGCTGAAACCCAACTCGACCGCAGTGCGTACAACATTGCTTGTTTCGACGGTGGGGTTATTCAGCCTATTTATGTCGCTGGCATTCTTCTGGAGGACACTGTACCTTCCCGAGATCCGCCAACATGCTCATTATCTTGCAATTAATCTCGAACTCATTCGTGAAGCAGAACAACAAGTCTTAATTGATCCATTCGCACTGGATATTCACGAATGGATTCTCGAACGTGTTGGTGTTGAATTTGTCAGAGATCAATCTAAATTCCCAAGTCAACAAAGCAACCCAATCGCCAACTTTTTTACCAGCGAACTCAGTAAAGAGTTATCCATCGAGCTAAAAGAACCTGTCGTTGTATTCTTTGGTTTTAAACCGACACCACAACTTTGGATTCATTTTCCATCACTAGGTAATGTATGGATCCGTGAACCACTGCGATTTTATGCAGAGTACGATGCCGCGCTCATTATTGCTTGGTTGCTTGGCATTCCACTTTTGACTTCACTAGCCATCCTGATCCTAGTCCGACAACTCAATCGCCCTTTAGCATTACTACAGACATCAGCTAGACGTTATACCCTCTTGGGTGAAGCACCTAAACTCAGAGTAGATTCTGGACCAGTAGAAATTCGTCAGGTGAATGCTGCTTTTAATCAAATGATTAGCTCTCTGGAACAAGCAGCGCATGACCGCACGATCATGTTGGCAGGGATCTCTCATGATCTACGCACGCCATTGACTCGAATGCGTCTTGCCGCAGAATTAATGCCCGATGAAGAGCTTCGCGAAGGCATGGTCTATGATATCGATGACATGGATAGCATTCTGGCGCAGTTTATTTCTTACATGCGCGACGGCTCTGACGAGATCGCTCAACCCACTGATCTTAATCAAATACTTCAAGAACTTGTTGTGCAATACAAACAGGCAAAAATCTTATATCAACCTCAGTTTTTACCACTCATGCCGATTAGACCGTTATCGATCAAACGGATGGTGAGTAATATTATCAATAACGCGCTGCGCTACGGTCGTGAGCCCATCTTCATTTCAGCAACCCTACTGCCACATCAACTGACATTAACCGTTCGTGACTGTGGTGATGGTATTCAAATGGCTGATTTAAATAGCTTAACGGAACCTTTTGTTCGCGGAGATAGTGCACGAACAACGCAAGGCAGCGGCTTAGGTCTCGCAATTGTTAAACGAATTGCAGGATTACACGGTGGCACAGTCAATGTACGTAATCACGACCAAGGCGGTTTAGAAGTATCAATTGTCTTGCCGATGACACCATCTAAAATGGTTCAATATAACCCGAAGAACAAAACGAAGACTCCTCGAAATACTCAATTAGAATCTCATTAAAAATGCAGACTTTACTGGCATTCGCCGTTATGATATTCGACGAGTATGGACATAATTTCTTAATCATCGCGCGTTAATTTCACACCAACAATTTGAGCACCGCTCGGAGTATCGTCAATCCATGACAACCATCAAGTTCAATGTCACAGCATGCACAGGAATGCATGCCTTTCACGAATGTATGATGTTCTGTTATTACGGATTAAAATCTTTAGGTTATGAAACAACACTGCTCACGACACTAGATCCTGAAGCAATTAATATTCTCTTCGGAGCGCATGAGAGTGACTGGAGTACTTTGTCGGCACAAGCTCCTCATATCATCATTTACAACTGGGAACAGGTTTCACCTGAGGTGCAATGGTTTAATCCTTCATATTTCCGCCTTTTACTCAACACCCAAGTCTGGGACTATAACACTAGAAATATTAAATATTTGCAAGAAGCAGGCATTCAAAATATTGAACATGTTCCATTAGGCTACTGTTCTGAAATGAGCGAAATTCCACTTCCCACGCATCTCATCGAGAACACTACGCAACCAACACAATCCCAACCAGAAGTGGTTGAGCAAGAGATTGATGTACTGTTCTATGGCAGTATTAGTCCGCGCAGAAAACAAACATTAGACGCCATTCGCGCACGCGGACTCAACGTGGTCAGCACAGAAAATATGCAGGTCATTGGTAAAAAACGTGCTGAACTGATTGCCCGCGCTAAAGTTGTGCTGAACATTCATTATTATGAAACTGTAGGAATTTTTGAAATTGTCCGCGTTTCTTATTTATTAGCAAATCATAAAGCGGTGGTATCAGAGCTTTCGCCTCAGAGTGATATTGAACCAGATATTAAAGAGGCAATAATTTCTGGTTCACTGGATGAGCTACCTGAACTTTGCTGGCAACTCGTGCATGATGATGTTCGACGAACAGCCTTAGAACGCAAGGGGTTTGAAATCTTTTCGAAACGAAATGCTGCTGCAATATTAAAGCCCGTTGTCGACAAATATATTGCCAGCCTTAACGCCGAACCAGCTACTTTGACATTTCCACCGATGCCAAAACTATTGCAAATTGGTGCTGGTTCACTATGGCGCTTTGATGCATTAAATCTTGATGCAAGAATGGATTTCTCGCCTGATATTATTTTTGATATCAATCAACCGATTCCATTTGAGCAACCCATCGACTCTTGGCGCTTTGGTCAAATCAAATTATCAAAAGGTTGTTTTAATAAAATTCTTGCGACCAATGTATTTCAATGTACTAATGACCTACTGCAGACACTGACGAACTGCCTAGACTTATTAGAAGAAGGCGGTATGTTGGAGCTAGAAGTACCCTATGACTTATCTTATGGTGCATGGTCAATGGCTCACACCAAAAGAACATTTAACGAGCGAACTTGGGAGAGATTACTCGACAATTGGTGGCAATATGGTTGGGAAACACATCGTTTCGAGTGTATCAATCAAAGCTTTCTGATTGTAAATAGTTATGGTTTTGAAGTTCTTGACGCAAATCATAATGACTGGGAAAAAGCACTTAAAACTCCACGCGCAATTGACGCGATTCGAGTGTTTTTACGGAAACGTAAACTCACTGAAGATGAGTCGCGTCGACTACCTAAAGCAAGATTCCTCAGATGAGAAGTTTGGTAATTTTTATGGAGCATAAAAAATACAAAAGGACTCACCTGTTGTTTAAATACCAACAGAATATTGATTTACATAATTTTTGCTTAAAAATATGATCTTAAAAATTACGTCATTATAGGTAGACAAAGTATGTCACTTGATTATCCAAATCATCATACCCCCCGATTTCATGTGACTTGTGTCGGTTTTAATACCTTACCTTATGAAGAGTACATGAGTGTATATGTCGCTGAACTGGAAGCTTTAGGCGGAATCGTTACAAAAGAAAATAATTGTCTACGTGGTGATGCAATTAATTTTGTATTCGCCTCATATTACTTATTAGATGTATTTAAACATCATCATGCAAATCTAGACTGGTATTCGCCGTTTCTAAAACAGCTGATGAAAACCCCACGGAATATTATCTTCTGTAATCTTGAACAAGTCACACCAGGCTCTGCAATTTTTGGAAGTGGCCATTTAGATTTATTGAGACAATCTTTCATCTTTGATTATTCAAATTATAATGTGAACGGATTTAAGAAGTTTGGCTTTGACAATGTCAAACTTGTTCATCCTTTATATTCGCCATCCCTAGATAGAAAAACTCATCAAGAAGAAACGACTGATATCTTATTTACTGGCGCAATAACGCCACATCGAAAAACGATTATTGATCAAATTGAAGAAGTCACTGGCAAGAAAGTCAGTACTTTCCACTATAGTTTATGGGGTGAACAACTCCAAAACGAAATTCTAAAAAGTAAAATTATTCTCAACATCAAAGGACAGCCAAATAATCGAAGTTTCGAAGCACTGCGCTGTCTTTTTCCACTCTCTAACAATAAAACGATTATTTCTCAAATTACGGATGAAACAGAAATTCATCCCGCGTTTAAAAATAGCATTATCACGGGTACAGCCGATGAACTGCCGATGCTATGTAAACAGGTATTAGATAATGAAGGTGATTTCAAAAAAATTACTGAACAACATTTTGAAGAATTTAAGAAAATCTCATTTAGTCAGGCGTTACAAGACGGATTAGATGCATTCTATACCTATCGTAATGAGCGAGTCGCACCTCCGTGGCATGTCCAACCACCTACAAAAATTGTTTTCGGAGAGCAATTTGATGGGCTGTGGAATTATGAAAGCTTACATATCGATGGAGTGGTTCGTAATGGAGTTGATTTAATCTGGAATCCTAATGATGCGTTTCCTTTGAATCAGAGTCTCAAAACCATTCGCTTTGGTCATCTCACAATCCAACCAGAAACCATTCATAGCATAGAAGTGAATTTGTTTTTAGCACGCTGCAAAGATCTTACGCAATGTATGAAAGTATTCTTAGATCTTCTTGTCCCAGGCGGTGAAATTAGCTTCTTCTTACCTTGTGATAATGAAGCTTGGAATCTGCCCTATGCCGTACGATCCTTCAATCACCAATCTTTCGCTCCTTTTTTAGGCTTGGAAGTCAAAAAAATGGGGTGGAAACAATATACTTTTGAACAAGCACAAATCAGCTATGTCCCAACTTCATATGGTACAAAACGATTAGATGAACTTCAGAATGATATTCCAAAATGGATTGAGAATCCTGGTACTGTAAAATATCTCTCCATTAAACTCATTAAAAAAGCTCTATCCTCAGATTATCATCCATATGATCTCGACTTTATGGCTCAATACGTAGATTAATAATTATAAGACGGAGAACAACATGACTGACGTAATATCAGAACAGCCTATTCCAAAGAAGTTAAATCTAGGATCAGGACGTTTGTTCAAGGAAGATCATTTTAATGTCGATATTTTGCCACATAGAGGGCCTGATTTAACTCTGGATATATCTAAGCCCTTTCCTTTTGGCAAACAGATACATAGCAAACGTTTTGGTGAAATTACCCTGAATCAAGGCGATTTTGACTATATTCTTGCAGATAATGTCTTGGAACATGTATCAGACTTGGTCACAGCAATGACAAATTGCTTAGATTTACTCTCGATTGGCGGCGAATTGGTTATCCAAGTCCCATATGACCTATCCTGTGGTGCTTGGCTTGATCCAACACATGTTCGTGCATTTAATGAACGAAGCTGGGATGTATACACCCATTCATGCTGGTATTTAGGTTGGATAGATCACCGATTTGACCTAGCAAAAGAAACTTGGCTTTTAAGCCCTCTTGGGTTTGAAATGTACGACCAGAATGTTGCTCTGGAAGTGATTGCCAGAACACCTCGCGCAGTAGATCAACTGCTTGTCAGCTTAATTAAGCGTGAAACCACTGCCGAAGAGCGTGAGCATAATCTTTCGTTCATTCGAGACTAAGGTGAACGACTAAGCACCGCTCTAGAATAGAACTGTAGCGTGCATAACTCCGCCAGATCCGTCTCATTCACATTCTTAATACTTAGATTTTTAAAATCGACGGTGCTTGGCAACTGATCTTTATACTGGTGATAAACATCCCATAATCGGTTATCAATGCCATAAGTCAGATGATTGATCTCATATCCACATTGGCTCATCATGTCGGCAATTTCTAACCACGTAAAGAAACGAATATGCGTAATGTCCAATAATCCCGATTCCTCATAAGTGAACCGACCTGTAGCAATATCATTCATCAACTCTAAGTTACGAACATTCGGAATGCTTGTCACAATTTCTGCGTCTGATGATAAATACGGTTTCAGCTCCGCAAGCGCTTTCCAAGGGTTATACATATGCTCGATCACATCTGCCATGATCACGCCATCAATTTGCTGAGGCTTAACTCCTTCTTGAAATAGATCAAAATCACTCGACAATCCAACCAATACTCGATCAAGCTGCTGTGCAGCAACCTCGGCAGCACTCTTATTCGGCTCTATTCCCCAATAGATCACCTCTGGAAACTTACTTTTGCAATAAGCTCCTGTTGCTCCTCGTGAACAACCGATCTCGAGTACAAACTTCCGAGGTGTCGTAAACGTATCGACTAAATTTGTTCTTGGATTTTCTAAGTAAACATCACTGCGATTACCACTGACTTCCAAATGCGTTTGCCATACATGCATATCCATCGCTCCTTCTTGTTATATTTAGTCTAAATTCTACTTGCTAAACCCGCAGGCACACTCGCAATAACGCATCACTGTACGCTTTAATATTATCAGGATTCTCAATATTTACACCGGCTACACATTGTTCTGATGCCGCACGATAAGCCTCTAGGTTTTGATCATGATGTGCCAACACATCGAGCAACACATCCGCCCCCGCTAATGCATCAAACGATGGATAATAATATCCGCCTTTAAGCATTTCAGAATTATGAATCAGCGGATAATTACCATATAAAACATCAAAATATAAATTATTCAGCTGATTTTCCCATTGATGGGCAACCACAATATCCGTATGCAATGCGAGAAAGTGCGCAATCGGGAACCGATTTTCAATCGTCGCAATTCCTTTCTGACCAATATCCGTACTGCACATAAAATTCTGAAACGTAATATCTGTTTTAATATGCTCAGTATTTGTCACAAAGACAGACTTGATCCGCGTTGGATCTCGACGATATGCAGCCTCACAAACCAGCACTGGATAATGGTAACTTTTCACCACATTTAAGTTAGGCTCAAAAATCGTAATGCGCTTTTGACCTTCGCTGGGCTGATAACCAAACTGTCCACCCTGCGGGACATTACTGATGGTTTTATCCACAAACATCGGTGACCAGATATAAGGAAGCACATCCACTGGACAACGATGCATCACTTCCCAATAGGATCGACAGGTTGGTGCATGATGCGGTAATGTCCAGACTGCATCAATCACCGCACCATCAAAAACACGCATCGGATCGCGCTTAAATAAAGCCGCCTCCATATCCATCACGAAGCTATTACCAATCTGGTAATTAACTACGCGACCACCTTTAGCACGGAAATTCGCAGCCGTGTGCCAGTCTAACTGCGCACCACCTTCAATCAGAATATCAAGTTGGTCTTCAACCTCATGAAGACGCGCCAGACGAATCGGTAAATCATCCAGCATCAGTGCGTTCGACATCACGTCACTATCGCCACCATTCACCAAGATCACTTCTTTAACAAATGGAATTTTATTCAGTAACAAATACAGAAAGATGAAGTTTTGAATCGCGCCATTTGACCAAATACTGGTATTGGCAGAACCGACAAAAACGGTTAGCCCAATGGTCAGTCCTTTTTCTAAATCCAAAACTTACGCTCCACAACGATTTTTCATTTTTAATGCTCAGGCAAGGAATGCGCCAAGCCGCTTCGATTAAGCATTCGCAAAAAGACCCAGTAATGCTTGTTCATATTGATGAATATTATCAGGATAATCGACTTGTACTGTCGCCAAGAACGCTTTGGCATCCTCCGCATACTGCTCTGCTCGACTATCATGATTGCGTAAAACATCTAATAAAACTTGCGCGCCCGCTTCTGCGTTAAATGGTTCGTAGTAATAACCACATTTCAGCATTTCTGAGTTATGGATTAATGGATAACCGCCGTAAAGTACGTCTAAATACAAGTTATTGAGTTGATTTTCCCATTGATGAGAAACCACAACTTGCGCATGCGCAGACATAAAATAAGGGGTCAAATAGCGATCTTCGACGGTTGCAATCCCATTCTTACCAATGTCCATAGTGCCAATAAAATGTTGGAAAGTACGATGCTCTCTAATATGACTGGTATTGGTCACATAAATTGATTTAAACAAAGATGGATCATGTCGATAAGCCGCTTCACAGACCAACAGCGGATAATGGCAGGTTTTAACAACATTGACGTTCGGTTCAAAAATCGCAATATTTTTCTTTTCAGTCGAAGGTTTATAACCAAAGCTGAGATTCTCTGGCAGCTCTACAATCGCTTTATCTAAGAATAGCGGTGTCCAAATATAAGGTAAGACTTTGACAGGACAACGCTCCATGATCTCCCAATACGCCCGACAGGTATGTTCATGATGCGGCAGCGTCCAGATTTCATCAAAGCCTACTTGCTGAAATAAATAACCAGGCTGTTGTTTAAAGATCACCCGCTCCATATCGATCACAAAGTCATTACCCATACGATAGGCAACAGCTTTACCTCCACGGCGATGCAGTTCAGCAATACTTTCACGATCGACTTGTGCACCCGCTTCAATCAGCACATCAAGACGATCTACTACTTCATGAAACCGCGCAATTTTAATGTCTACGCCTTTGAGCATGAGCGCATCAGCGAGTACATCGCTATCTCCGCCATTGACTAGGATGACCTCACCCACTGACGGAACACGTTGCATCAGTAGATATAGATAAATGACATTTTGAATCGCGCCAGTCGCCCAAATACTGGTATTGCTTGGGCTGACAAAAAAAGTAATTCCAACGACTAGTTTTTTCTGTAAATTCACAATATTAATCCATCAAGTTTTTGAAATTAATTCACCCAGCACATTTGACCTAAAATATTATCCCGCTGTTTTATCTGTAAATAAATCATGCAATGCTTGTTCATGACGTCGAATATTCTCTGGATGATCATACTGGACTGTTGCGAGATAAGCCGCGGCTTCAGCTTTATACTCATCAATTCTGTTATCGTGATTACGTAGCGCATCCAGCAAGGCTTCCGCACCAGCTTTAGCATTGAATGGCTCATAATAATAACCGCATTTGAGCATCTCAGAATTGTGTACCAATGGATAACCACCAAACAATACATCAAGATAAAGATTATTAAGTTGATTTTCCCATTGATGAGAAACGACAACGTCCGTATGTTCGCTCAAAAAATAAGGCGTTTGGAATCGTTCTTCAATTGTTGCCACTTTATCTATTGCCATATCTGTCGTTCCAATAAAATGCTGGAACGTCTGGTTATTTTTCATATGCGAGGTATTGGTCACATAAACTGCTTTGAATAAGCTTTTATCGCGACGATATGCTGATTCACAAACAAGTATCGGGTAATGACAAGTTTTCACGACATTTAAATTCGGTTCAAAAATTGCAATTCGCTTAGGCTCTGATGAGGGTTTATAAAAAAATGACGATGGATCTTTGAGACTATCAATGCCTTTTTGGAGAAACATCGGTGACCAAATATAAGGCATGATTTCAACAGAACAACGATGCATGACCTCAAAATACGAACGACAAGTACGCTCATGATGCGGCAATGTCCACACAGCATCATACTTAAACCCATTAAATACTGTTCCAGATGGTCGTTCAAAGAGACAACGTTCCATATCAATCACAAAATCATTACCAACCAAATAGTTGACAACTTTTCCACCATGATCTTGAACCATTTTCATGTCGTGGTTATACATTTGGGCATTGCCGTCAATCAGCACATCAAGACGATCTGCAACTTCATGAATCTTATAAAACTGTAATGGCATATCACCGAGTAATAAGCCTTCTGGCAGGACTTCCCCATCTCCAGCATTAATAAATAAAACTTCCTCTACACTCGGAATTTTTTTCAGGAGTAAGAAAAGGAAAATGATGTTTTGTACTGCACCATTGGACCAAATGTCAGAAACACGTGTACTTACAAAAAATGAGATTCCGACTGTCAAACGCTTATGCATCTCTTTTCATTCCTTCCTTTTATCTTCTACAAATCGAGCGAATTAAACCACTTTGAATATGCCACTTTTAGCATTGATAAACTAGAACTTTCTGTTTTTAAATACAAAAAAAGCGCATGACATCATGCGCTTTTTTTATTTATCTTAGATTACCAACCGTAGCCGATACCTGCACCAATTGTTGCATTACCACCCGATTCAGCTGCACCGATGTTGACGCGAGTATTGTCACCAACACGGAACTTAGCACCAATCGCAATCGCATCCTGACCATTGAAGTGTCCGACACCTACACCAATGTTCATACGTTGATGCTCATTCAGATCAGGAATCTGCGACAACGCTGTAGCTGACGCAATACCTTGTGATGCAATATCGTTCAACTTATTCAATGAACTTTGAACCGCATTCAATTGGCTGACGTTAACCGCATCAGTTGGAGCTGTACCTGCTGCAACGTTCGTGATCTGACGTGGACTATTCGCTGAACCAACCGATACAGTATTCGGTCTATCTGCAACAGAGTTCGCACCTAGAGCCACAGAGTTACTTGCTGTTGCTTGAGAACCTGCACCCAATGCGATTGAACTATCTGCTGTCGCTTGAGCACCAGAACCCAATGCGACTGACTTATTGCCAGAAGCAACTGCGTTTGCTCCTGCTGCAACTGCATTCGTTCCTGTCGCCGATCCGCCAATCACACCCGTATTTTGAATATTGGTGACTGTGTTAACCACCGTACTCAAACCACTGCTAATCGACGATACCGTTGAGTTGGTACTACTCAAACCGCTCGAGATTGAAGACACGACCGAGTTCGTTGTGCTGAGTCCAGTGCTGACCGCTGATATCGACGAACTAGCATGACTTAAGCCACTCGATACGCTGCTTAAGTTAGTGCTCACTGCAGACAGAGACACTGTTGCATTACTCAAGCCACTCGATACCGCTGAGATCGCACTTGACGAATTACCAACACTCGAGCTCAAGGTCGATACCGATGCATTAGTATCACTTAAACCAGACGATACAGAAGACACTGAACTGTTCGTATTGCTTAAGCCGCTGCTGACAGATGAGACAGAACTATTTGTATTACTCAAGCCTGTCGATACTGCAGATACAGAACTGTTCGTGTTGCTGAGACCTGTAGACACGGCAGACACTGAACTGTTCGTGTTGCTCAAACCAGTCGATACATCACTCAAACCGCTGCTAATCGAAGAGACACTGCTGTTCGTGTTGCTCAATCCAGTTGAGACATCACTTAAGCCACTGCTGATCGAAGAGACACTGCTGTTTGTGTTACTCAAGCCAGTTGAGACATCACTCAAACCGCTGCTAATCGATGACACACTGCTATTTGTGTTGCTCAAGCCAGTCGAGACATCACTCAAGCCACTGCTGATCGAAGACACACTGCTGTTCGTGTTGCTGAGCCCTGTAGACACTGCAGACACTGAACTGTTCGTGTTGCTCAAGCCAGTCGATACATCACTTAAGCCACTGCTGATCGAAGAGACACTGCTGTTCGTGTTGCTCAAGCCTGTTGAGACATCACTCAAACCGCTGCTGATCGAAGACACACTGCTGTTCGTGTTGCTGAGCCCTGTAGACACTGCAGACACTGAACTGTTCGTGTTGCTCAGGCCAGTTGAGACATCACTCAAGCCACTGCTGATCGAAGACACACTGCTGTTCGTGTTGCTCAAGCCTGTTGAGATATCACTCAAACCGCTGCTGATCGAAGATACAGTGCTGTTCGTATTGCTCAAGCCAGTCGATACATCACTTAAGCCACTGCTGATCGAAGAGACACTGCTGTTCGTGTTGCTCAATCCAGTCGATACATCACTCAAGCCACTGCTGATCGAAGACACACTGCTATTGGTGTTGCTCAATCCAGTTGAGACATCACTCAAGCCGCTGCTGATCGAAGACACACTGCTATTGGTGTTGCTCAATCCAGTTGAGACATCACTCAAGCCGCTGCTAATCGAAGAGACACTGCTGTTCGTGTTGCTCAAGCCAGTTGAGACACTGCTCAAGCTTGCAGATACGCTGCTTAAGTTTGTCGATACTGCAGACACTGAACTGTTGGTGTTACTCAAGCCTGTTGACACTGCTGACACGGTGCTGTTTGTGTTGCTCAAACCAGTTGAGACATCACTCAAGCCACTGCTGATCGAAGAGACACTGCTATTGGTGTTGCTCAATCCAGTCGATACATCACTTAAGCCACTGCTGATCGAAGAGACACTGCTGTTCGTGTTGCTCAAGCCTGTCGATACTGCAGACACTGAACTGTTGGTGTTACTCAAGCCTGTCGACACTGCTGACACGGTGCTGTTTGTGTTACTCAAACCAGTTGAGACATCACTCAAGCCACTGCTGATCGAAGACACACTACTGTTCGTGTTGCTCAATCCAGTCGATACATCACTTAAGCCGCTGCTGATCGAAGACACACTACTGTTCGTGTTGCTCAATCCAGTCGATACATCACTTAAGCCGCTGCTAATCGAAGAGACACTGCTGTTCGTGTTGCTCAAGCCTGTCGAGACATCACTCAAGCTTGCAGATACGCTGCTTAAGTTTGTCGATACCGCAGAGACACTGCTGTTCGTGTTGCTGAGGCCTGTCGATACTGCAGAC
>JASLHI010000006.1 GCA_030149815.1 Aquirhabdus sp.
ATTTGTCATTGATTCCGTATACCGATAACCATCAATAAGGAGATGAATTGTGGACGTTATTCTACTGCAACGCATCGCTAATTTGGGTCAACTCGGTGACAAGGTTTCTGTAAAGTCTGGCTACGGTCGTAACTTTCTGATTCCTCAGGGCAAAGCTGTTTCTGCAACTGAAGCAAATACCGCATCATTTGAAGCACGCCGTGCTGAACTTGAACGTGTAGAAGCTGAGTCACTTGCACAAGCGCAAGCTCGTGCAGCTAAATTGAACGAATTGAATGTAGTCATCACCTCTAAAGCTGGTGATGAAGGCAAACTGTTCGGTTCTGTTGGCACACGTGATATTTCTGATGCACTGACTGCTTCTGGCACACCAGTGGACAAATCAGAAGTACGCCTACCAAATGGCGCACTCCGTCATACTGGCGAGTTCCATGTTGCGATTCAAGTTCATCACGATGTGATGGCTGAAGTGTTGGTCACAATTATCGCTGAATAAGCCTTAATTGCTGAATCAAAAAAAAGGTACGTGAAAGCGTGCCTTTTTTTATTTAACCAATCCAAGTCATTACTAGAAAGTTTCATCTCATCCAACAAAACTCCTCATACATAATATCGCTGACCAAAAAACAATTATTTTCTGTTTTTAAGAAATGCATCAAAAGCCATCAATCAGACAATTATTATCAATTCCCCACTGCTATCTCACATCAATTAATAGTATTCTTAACGACCATTCATGCGTTGGTTTTAGTCAAACTAGTATCATGAGTTTCACAAATATTTTCGCTTAAATTTTTTATTTATAGTACAGGTTTGAACATGTCAGAATCCTCAGCTTCGCTTGGTCGTGTTGCAACACTGCCTAATGCCGCGAACGAGAACAGTACCAAGCTTCCTCGAAAAAACAATAAAAAAAACGTAACTGAAATTAGCACCGATGCAACACGTGAACTGCGCGTTCCCCCACATAGTTTGCAAATGGAGCAAGCTGTTCTCGCTGCGCTCATGACCATCAGCGAATCATGGGAGCAAGTCAGCGAAATTATTACTGAAAACTCATTTTATGCGATTCGCCACCGTTTAATTTACAAAGCGATTGGTCACTTAGCCGCGGCAAATATGCCCTATGATGCAGTCATGGTCAGTGATTGGCTAGGTGGTCAGCATTTACTTGAAGATAGTGGCGGCGAAGCATATCTGATGCAGCTTCTAGCAGAAAGCCCTGCCAGTTTATTTAACCTGCCCGCTTATGCTGAAAAAGTCCGTGAACACGCCGTGCTTCGTGATCTCATCACTGTAGGTAATGATGTACTGCACACTGCCTATGATTCCAAAGGACAGTCTGTCAGTGAAATCTTAGATTCGGTAGAAAGCAAAGTTTTTGCAATTAGCGAACAACATAATAATCGTACAGCCGAAAGTGGCCCAAAAGCGATTAATAATGTCCTTAAAAGTGTCCTTAATACCGTAGAGGAACTACAAGGCAGCGATAGCGCAATCACTGGATTAACCACAGGTTTTATTGAATTAGATAACAAAACGCTTGGGATGCAAAAAGGCGATTTGATTATTGTCGCAGCGCGTCCGAGTATGGGTAAAACGACATTTGCCATGAATTTGGTTGAAAGTGTGCTTTTTGGTAGTAATTTACCAGCGCTTGTATTTTCGATGGAAATGCCTGCCGATTCAATTGCCGTGCGTCTGCTCTCTTCTTTTGGTTCAATTGATCAAGGTCGATTGCGTTCTGGTCGTCTGGAAGAAGGCGACTGGATCAGACTCACCAGTACCATGGGACAACTTCAAGACAAGCATTTATACATCGATGATAGTTCGGCATTGCCACCCAATGAAGTCCGTGCGCGTGCTCGCCGTATTGCAAAGATGCACAATGGCACACTTGGCGTCATCATGATCGACTATTTGCAGTTGATGAAAGTTCCTGGCATGGGCGATAACCGCGTTGGTGAGATTTCAGAAATTTCACGCAGCTTGAAAGCACTCGCCAAAGAAATGAGTTGTCCTGTGATTGCCCTTTCACAGCTTAACCGCTCTCTCGAAAATCGTCCCAATAAACGCCCAATTATGTCTGACCTTCGTGAGTCTGGTGCGATCGAACAAGATGCTGACTTAATTATGTTTATTTACCGTGATGAGGTTTACAACAAGGAATCCAAAGAACAAGGCACCGCAGAAATCATTATTGGTAAGCAACGTAATGGTCCAATCGGTACAGTGCGTTTAGCGTTTCAAGGTCAATTCACACGATTTACCAATTTATCACCAGAATTTTATCGTCCTGAAGATGACGAGTAATTTTTAGCCCTACAATTCCACGCACGTTTTGACAGTCTCAATGCACGATATAAAGAACATTGAGACTGTCCAAATGTGAAGCAACACCCCACACAAGCAATAGGAAACTCTTATGCGGGAAGCCCGCGTTTATTTAAGTACCCAAGCTCTAACTCACAATCTTCAGCGTGTGCGTGAATACGCACCACATAGTCAAGTTTTGGCAATGGTCAAAGCAGATGCATACGGACATGGATTAGCATTTGCATTAAACGCATTACAAAATGCCGATGCACTTGGCGTGGCTTTTTTTAAAGAAGCTATCGATATTCGCGCGCTTGGGAATACTCAACCTATTGTATTAATTGAAGGTGTCTTTAGCCTAGCCGAGTGGATAGAAGCTGATCACATCCATGCGCAATGCGTCATTCACCAAGATCGTCAACTGCAATGGGCACTTGACCATATCATCCCCAATACCACCGTCTGGTTAAAAATTAATACAGGTATGAATCGTCTTGGTTTTTCACCAACGGATGCATTAGATGCAGCATTAAAATTACGCACTGCGGGTTACAACCTCGTTCTTACGATGCATTTTGCAAATGCTGATGAACCAGATCATCCGCTCAATCAACAGCAAATCGACACCTTCCTTAGTCTAAAAAAGCAACTAGAACCTATTCAGGCATCACTTTGTAATTCTGCAGCATTGATTCAATGGAAAGATCTGCAATTCGATTGGGTTCGACCTGGAATTATGCTCTATGGCAGCTCGCCTTTTGCACATCAAAGTGCCGTAGCATTAGGTTTAAAACCTGTCATGACCTTGACGACACATCTCATCGCAACTTATGAACTTCCAGAAAATGTTTCGATTGGTTATGGCTCGCTCTATACAACTCATCGCACTACACAACTGGGTGTCATCGCAATGGGTTATGGAGATGGCTACCCTCGCGTGATTCAAAATGGTCAGTTGAGTATTTCTGGACAGCTTGCACCAATTGTCGGACGTGTCAGCATGGATATGCTCACTATTGATTTAACAGACTTAGCGACCATTCCACCATTAGATACAGAAGTTGTTTTATGGGGAAATGGTTTAGATATAGATGAGGTCGCACGTTCCGCAGGGACAATCGGCTACGAACTATTTACACGCCTATCGATGCGACCTACTCGCCACATTATTGATTGACCAGATGACTCGAGATTTACACACTTATTGATAAAAACTGATAAAATCACATGAAGGAAGATATTTCCTCAAGATTTAATAAACATGGAATTGTATGGATATTAGTTTAATTATAAAAAGCTCATTTAATCAAACTGTACCTTTAGGTCACTAAATATGCCTAAGTTTAATCAGTTTCTTCGGATTGCATTGAGCAGTGCGCTATTGCCTGTTAGCTTTATTCTGTTTATGCAAAATGCACAAGCGGCCAATCTCTATACCTGCAAAAATAAAGATAATGATGTACTTTTAACTAGTGTACCTTGTGGTAATAAAAAGCAAGAAGGCGCATTTGGAGAATACGCAACCCAAAGTAAAGTCACTTGGTATGCCGATACTAACGTTCATGCCTATCATAATTGGGGTGGCAGTGAATCTTCTGTTTTACCGAGTTATAGCCGAAATCGTAACGCTTACGATGACCTCATTACTAATGCCGCAAATAACTATGGCGTTGAACAAGGTTTAGTCAAAGCCATTATGCATACCGAATCAGGTTTTAACCCGTCTGCTCGCTCTCCAGTAGGTGCTCAAGGTCTCATGCAACTTATGCCTGCAACTGCTCGCCGCTTCTTCGTCAATAACTCTTTTGATCCTGCACAAAATATAAATGGCGGCGTCCAATACTTAAACTTTCTAATGAAACGCTATAACAATAACCATGAACTCGTGATCGCTGCATACAACGCTGGTGAAGGAAATGTTGATAAATATCATGGCATTCCGCCATTCCGAGAAACCCAAGATTACGTCAAACGCGTCATGAGTCGATTCAATAATCTATATCACGATAGCATTAAAATAACAGGTAGCCGGGTTGATAGTGATCGAGAACTCGGTGCACGATCAGTGTCATCACGTCGTCCGATCATTACCTATACCAACACAGACGGTTCAGCCAGCGCAACTTATACACCCACTGGTGATAGTAATATCAGTGCCTTTGATGCATTGACACATTCAACAAACTAAAATGGCTGTTAATCATATTGCACGTGCACAAGCAGCATGGCCAGTCTTGATTCGAACAGCCAGACGCCGTACAAAAATTAGTTATAGCGAACTTTGTGGTGCAATTGGATTACATCCACGTGCCGCGTCTTATTTACTCAGCGTCATTCACCAGTATTGCCAGATTTATGAACTACCGCCATTAGTAGCAATTGCTGTGAGTAAATCCAGTCAAGTTCCAGGAGCTGGATATACCATCACAAGTCGTGGTGGTTTGAGTTATGAAGCAGCATTAGAAGAAGTCTATAATTTTGATTGGTCTGATCGGGTACCAAATTTTGCACTGATTGGTCAAAAGACTAGCCCAAAGAAACAAAATTAAACTCATGACATTGCACTAACTTCCTTACACTTTTTTTGCCAAATTTCAGACAACGCATTCACAAAATCCTGTGCAAATTGCTGATCATTGAATACTGGGCTTTGTCTAACTTGCTCTCTCATTGTTTTCCGTAACTTAGCAAGTTCTTGAAGCTTAGACGAATGAGTATTGCCCCACTCGATTGCTTTTTGTACATAACCTTCTTCGTTATGGACGACCCAATCTGATAATTCTGCATTCATCATAATTGCCTCGCCTTGTCGTCCTAACATACCTGCTGTCGCAAGCGTCAGTGTTGGCACTCCCATCCATAACGCTTCTACTGTCGTTGTTCCACCCGTATAAGGAAAACTATCAAGCACGATATCTACATCTGCATACGATGCAAGATAATCAGCGCGACTCGTTTCACCCACTAAATCTACACGAAGAATATCAATACCTAAAGCACTTAATCGCTGAATAAATCTCGCTTTCACATCAGGCTTAGAAAAATCCTTTGATTGAATACGAAGCCTTGCTATGGGACATGCGGATAAGATTTTTGACCAACACAGTATCACACCATCATTAATCTTCGGTAAGATCTGATAGCTGGCAAATGTCACATATTCTCGCTCACTACAAGGTAATGGACTGACTTCTTGAGCATCTGAAGGTATCGAAAAACAATATCGTAAATGTGGTAATTTCCAAATCTTCTCAACAAACCATTTTTCTTCACCCGCTGGAATAGAAATCGGATCTGCCAGAACATAATCTATATTGGACAAACCTGTTGATCCCCAATAACCCAGCCAACTCAGTTGTACAGGTGCAGGTTTGCGTGCAAAGACAGGTAAACGATTACCATGTGTATGACCTGATAAATCAATGAGAATATCGATTTTATCATTTTGAATTTTTTGAATAAGTTGATCATCACTCAAAATTTCAACTTGATGCCATGCATCAAAAAGTGATTTTAAACGTTGAGAATACTCATCCTGCTTACCGCTATTATGATACGCGATTAAGGTCAGCGAATGATTGGACGATAACCCACTTTTAATCTGACGTAAGGTACTTTCCAGAAAAAATGCCACAGGATGTGTATTTAGATCCCCTGAAACAAAACCTATTCGAATGGCTTTGTCGGAATCGAATGAATGATCTGGAAGTGTAGTTATTGCTATCGTATCTGAAAAGAATTGAGTGCATTTTTTCACGTTTTCAAAATGCGCTTCCATATCGGATGGGTATTGGTAATACTGCATAAACATCATGCCTTCAAGCGCTTTAAATGAATGTGGATCTATTTCAAACGCCTGTGCATAAGCGCGATAAGAGTCATCACATAAGCCTTGAAAATAATAAGCATGCCCTAAACCATGATAAGCATCGGCATGCTGAGGTTGTAAACTTAATACTTTCTGAAAATATTTTGCAGCTTCTGAATATTGTTGTGTCTGTAGCATTGCGGCACCAATATTGCCTAAATTTGCTACATCATTAGGAATTATTTTTTCAATTTCTTTTAATAATACCAACGCTTCTGTTGCCTGACTCAACTGCATCAGCGCCACCGCACCAATCCACTTAGCATTCGTTTTGATGGTCTCTTGTTGGCGATCCACACCAAGCACACATAGATTAGTAAGGCGATAAGCTTCAGCGGCTTGATTGTTTCCCAATAATTGCACAGCTTGTTGCAAATATCGATTTGCAGTAATCGCATCTATTTTAGGAGTTAATGTTGTTAATTTCGGGGCTTGAAAATTGATGGCCGTGGGTCGAGCTGTCTTTAATTTTTTCGGTTTGTTTTGTGAAGAAGCCATGCAAGTTATATCCAACAATAAAATAAAACGACTTACTCAAACCGTTTTAAATAGAGATCATCCTAACCGTCTATTATACAAGCTATTATAAAAAAAATTTCTAAATCTACACGAGGCATCATTAAGTTAATCTTGATTAGCATAATCAACAATATGCTAATCAAGATCACAAGAAAACTTATGATTCCTCTTCATTTTCAGGTAGTTTCAACTTACCTGTATGGAAATCATACTCAAATACCTTACCATAACGACCCCATTCGATCGCAACCTCTAACACGCGTTCCGCTTCATCAGCATCCAAATGCTCTTTCAGTAACTCTAGGAATAACTTCTCAGAAAGCTCACCAGTAGACTCTGTTTCAAGGTTATGACGAATATATGTTGCCAGCGGAATATGTGCCAATAATTGTTGACCAAAAATCTCAGTTTTCAGGGTCTGATTAGCAGCCACATAATGACGACCTAATGGTGTCATTGTAATATCACCACCATCCATATGCGCAAAACCAAGTAATGACAAGGCTTCATAGGCTGGAAACAATGCATCGTCTGGTAACTGAGCTTCTTCAGCAATTTTCGGCAAGTCAGCACGCCCATCAAACTGTGGCTCAGCCAGCAAATCAAGAACCGCCTCAATACGGCTAATATCAGTTTCTGGTAAGCGATATCCCATATGGACAGTAGGTTCTGAACCAACGCTGACACCTTGAACAGGTTTCATCGTCATCAACCCATAAACCTCATCAATCAGAGCACGCACCTCAGTCGAAGCAGCATCTCGTGGACGCGGCAGTTTAATATCGATCTCACAGCGCACACGGCCTGGATCACTCGATAGAATTAGAATTCGATCCGCCATCATGACCGCTTCTTCGATATTATGCGAAACAATCAAAATTCCCTTAGTTGGAATCTGATCGCCATCCCATAACTCCAGCATATCATCGCGTAACGTTTCACCAGTCAGGACATCAAGTGCAGAAAAAGCTTCATCCATCAACAACACATCAGGGCGTGTTACGAGCGCGCGCGCAATACCGACGCGCTGCTTCATACCGCCAGAAAGCTCCCGCGGCAAAGCACCACCGAACCCTGCCAGACCGATCAACTCAAGCACTTCATCTGCCCGACTTTCACGCTCATCACTGGACACGCCTTGTGCCTCAAGCCCGAGTTCTACATTCTGCTGAACAGTTAACCATGGAAATAACGCAAATGACTGAAATACCATTGCTACACCTGATGCAGGTGCATATATAGGATTGCCACGATACGTTGCGCGACCATTATCCGTTGGAATCAAACCCGCCATAATTCGAAGTAATGTTGATTTTCCTGAGCCTGATTTACCCAGCAAAGCAACAATCTCGCCTTCATGCAATTTGAAGTCGACATTCTCCAAAACCATGCGTGCCGTTCCATCAGTCAGTTGGAAAGATTTCGCGACATTTTCGAGATTAATTAATATATTTCGGCTCATCACCTTTCTCTTTAATAATGGCTCTTATAAAAACAGTTCTTTAGCGGCTACGATTTTCAGCAAGCAAATACAGTTTGCGCCAAAAGAATCGATTTAAAATCGTGACAAACACACACATCACACCAATACCCAAGGCAATTCGGGGAAAATCACCAGCATCTGTCATTTGCTTAATATAACTACCTAAACCCACAGCCACTAAATGTGTTTTACCCCAAGTCACATACTCAGCAACAATACTCGCATTCCATGAACCACCGCTTGCGGTAATTGCACCAGTAATATAGCTCGGAAAAATAGCAGGCAAATAAAACCGCTTCCACTTCAGCCAGCCTTTTAATCCCAAATTATCAGCAGCTAAACGTAACTCAGTAGGGATCGAAGATGCGCCAGCAATCACATTAAAAATAATGTACCACTGTGTACCAAAAATAATCAGTGGGCTTAACCAAATGCTAGGACTCAGTTGCAATGCAACCAACACAAAGACAACCAAAGGAAAGAGTAAATTGACTGGGAATGCTGCCAAAAACTGAGCAACCGCTTGTACACGTTGTGAATATTCAGGACGCAAACCAATCCATACTGCAATCGGAACCCAAACCACAGATGCTAACGCGATCAATATCATCACGCGAAGCAAAGTCACAAGACCCAATCCAGCCACATGTGCAACTTCAGCCCAGCCTACTTCACCCAAAACAAACACAATCAGCCGGTAAATAGCGCCGATAATCATTAATAAGATGACCGCATCCCACACTCTTGACCAGACTGGATTTAAATCTCTAGGGCGTGCCTGAATAGATGTTCCATCATATTTTTGAGCAAACCAACCAAGTGCTTTGCGCATTTGCGCCCAAAATGCATCCGTTAGTGCACTGACCCAACGACTACGACGCATCCAATTGAGCAGCCATGAATGCTGATTACTTTCGCCTTGAGATTCCTCAAAACGAAATTTGTCTGCCCAAGCCAACAAAGGACGGAAAAAGAATTGATCATATAAAATAATCCCTGCGAGCATTGCACCAATTGCCCAAGCAATCGCATGAACATCACGGGCATCAATCGCTACAGCGATATAAGAACCAATTCCTGGTAACTTGATATCGTGCCCCGCAACAGAAATCGCCTCAGCAGCAACCAGAAAAAACCAGCCGCCCGACATGGACATCATCATGTTCCATAGCAAACCAGGCATGGCAAATGGCAACTCTAGCCGCCAAAATCGCTGCCATCCTGACAGCTGAAAAACACGAGATGCTTCGTGTAGTTCAGGAGGTACTGTTTTCATGGACTGATATAGGCTGAATGCCATATTCCAAACCTGCGATGTAAAAATCGCAAAAATTGCTGCGCATTCAGCACCTAACAAATTGCCTGGGAATAAAGCAATAAAAGGTGCAATCGCAATCGCCTGAAATCCTAGAATCGGCACAGACTGCATAATGTCTAGCATGGGAATAATGGCTTTTTCAGCTGTTTTATATTTGGCAGCAATCGCCGCAAATATAAACGTGAAAAGCAATGAAAAAGCTAACGCAATAAACATACGCAAAGTTGTGCGTAATAAATAATAAGGCAAATAAATTGGATCAAGTGAAATAGGTAAAGTTTCACCCACCACAAAAGGATGACTCATACCACTTGCGCCAAAAGCAATTGACACAATAATCGCTAAAACAATAGGCAACAACACCCAATCCCAGCGATTAGGAGCAGATACTGCAAAAGTAAAATTTTTTCGCCGTGGATCGATAAATTGAAACATAGCCACAGCCTCACACAGATTTAACGACTTTCTATTCGTAAAATATTTTTGAAAAATATACTGTTAAGATTACGCAGAAATGATGACAGTATTCTTACAAAAAAATTGCAACCATAGAGCAAACTCTACATCTATGGTCATTAATCGCTCTAAAATAATAAACTCTAGAACGAGTCAATATAACTAGATCTTTCGTTTTCGCTTCACAACGCTAAAACTCGGCAGCATCCAATGCATCGTTGCTGATAAAATTGCAACACAAACCACAACAGCAATCACCCAGCCTGATAACGAAAAACGCTCAGGATATAAAACATAAAAAGCAGATAAACCAATGCTATTACACGCAATAATTAATACCGCACATGCATAATCGTGAAAACGGCGTGCACGATCAGAATTAGCAATCCATTCTTGATCAGAGTTATAACTAGGTAAAGACAAATGTGCATTACCCAGTTGCTCTATTTTGGATAAATACGCGCGAATATTTGTAATGATTAATTCGTATTTATAATTCAAAAAAGCAAAACTTGCAGATGCAACGGGAAAACCTAATAAAATCCATTCAATATGCGCATTACTTAGCCCTGTCGCACCATGAGATGCGATTAACGCTGCGAGTAAACCCACAAAGAAGCTGATAAAAATCGTTAAACCCTGTTGACGCTGAGACGTCCGAGCATTCAGTTCATTATATGCTGAGATATAACGATAATTAGCTGTGACATATTCATTTTCAAATCGATTAGTCATATGATCAACCCTAAGAAATAAAACAGAAAGATCAATGCTGTTTTAGGCTTACAAATAGGTCGCTATTCTAACGAATTATGAAATTAGATGCGAAATGTTTATGTCACAAACACCTGTGCCAATGATGAAAAAAGCCAAATTCAATCCACTTGAATTTGGCTTTCTCGGAATGATCAATCGACCACTTACAACTGAATTGTGACCAATTTACTCTGCTGCAAGCATACGCTCACTCATTGCTACCGTATTGAAACCGCCATCTACATAAAGAATCTCGCCAGTGATCGCTGATGCCCACGGTGAACACAAAAATAATGCAGCATTACCCACCTCTTCAATTGTTACATTGCGTTGTAGTGGCGCGACTTGTGCATTGACGTCCAGCATTTTACGAAAGCTCTTAATACCACTTGCTGCAAGTGTACGAATCGGACCTGCTGAAATACCATTCACACGAATTCCCTCTGCACCCAAACTGGTTGCAAGATAGCGCACACTGGCTTCGAGTGAAGCTTTTGCCAAACCCATGACGTTGTAATTTGGCAATACGCGTTCGCTACCTTGATAAGTCAGCGTCAATAAACAACCTTGGCGTACCGCTAATAATGGACGTGCTGCGCGAGCCAACGCCACAAAACTATATGCACTAATATCATGTGCGATACGGAAGCCTTCGCGATTGGTCACAGTCGTAAAGTCGCCCTCAAGCTGATCCGCAGGCGCAAAACCAATCGCATGAACCACGCCATCCAAACCATCCCAATACTTTGCAAGATCAACAAATGTCTGCTCAATCGCAGCATCATCGGCTACATCACATGGAAATACCAAAGTCGAACCAAAAGAAGCCGCAAACTCATCGACCCGTTTTTTTAATTTCTCATTCGGGTAAGTAAAAGCTAATTCCGCACCTTCACGGTGTAGAGATTGAGCAATACCATATGCAATGGATAATTTACTGGCGATCCCAGTCACGAGAAAACGTTTACCTTGTAATAGCATAGCCACTCTCTTTTCAATTAAAAGTATCTTTAGATTTAAAACAAAATTTGGAACATTAAAATTAAAACAGTCAACCGATAACAGTTAAATGAATCCTAACAGATTTTTGAAAAATTACTTTCCTCAGCACAACCAATGATTTTTCAAAAGTACGTAAATGATACGTTAGCATGGAAAATTATTGTTTCGGATCAAACGCATCACGTGCAGCCTCTCCAATAAACACCAGTACAGAAAGCAAAATCGATAACGTAAAAAAAGCAGACAAAGCCAACCACGGCGCATCCAAATTATTTTTCGCTTGGACAATTAACTCACCCAGCGAAGCGGAACCCGGTGGCAAACCGTAACCCAAAAAATCTAACGTCGATAATGCGGTAATATTTGCCGTCAGAATAAATGGGATTTGTGACAAGCTAGAACTGAGAGCATTCGGCAAAATATGTCTCATAATAATCTGAAAATGCCCCACGCCTAATGCCTGCGCTGCACGCACATAATCCAAATTTCGCGCTCGCAAAAACTCTGCTCGAACAATACTGACCAAACTCATCCAGCCAAACAACAGCATAATTGCAAATAGCCAGTAGATACTAGGTGAAAAAAAACTCACCAAGATCATCGTGATAAAAAGCTGAGGCATGCCACCCCATACTTCAAATAATCGTTGCCCAATCAGATCAATCCAGCCTCCGTAATAGCCTTGAATTGCTCCGATTAAAATCCCAATCATTGAGCCTGCAATCGTCAAGCTCAAGCCAAATAAAATCGAGACACGTAAGCTGTATAAAATACGCGCTAACACATCACGACCCTGATCATCTGTTCCCAACCAATTCTGCGTTGAAGGTGGCGCAGGCGCTACTACAGGTAATGTAAGATTTGGCGTCTGATCCGCAAAATGAATCACTGGCCACAACATCCAGCCATGTTGGTCAATTAATTGCTGAACAACTGGATCTCGATAATTGGCTTCAGTCTCAAAAATCCCACCAAACTCCTGTTCGGAATATTGATAAAGAACTGGGCTATAAAGGTTACCTTTATAGCTCAATAGCAATGGTTTATCATTGGCAATAAAATTGGAAAATAACGATAAAGTTAAAATAATTAAAAAAATCCAGAATGACGCATAACCTTTGCGATTCTTTTTAAATCGACGCAACCGCATTTGCATTAAAGGCGTTAAAGAAAAGAAACTCATTTGGCTACTCTTCTCAATTCTCGCCGCTCAAAATCTAAATGGGGATCAATCAAGCGATATAAAATATCACTCATCAAACGCAGTAACATTCCAACTAAAGTATATAAAAATAATGTTCCAAAAATGACAGGATAATCCCGTTGTTGAATCGCTTCAAAACCTAATAAACCAATACCATTAAGATTAAAAACGATTTCTATCAGAAAATTACCAACCAAAAAAACTGCTAATAATGCATCCGGTAAACCCGCAATCATGACCAATATCGCGTTCTTAAATATATGTCGATAAAGGATTCGGTGATCCGTCAATCCTCGTGCGCGTGCACCAAGCACATACGGTTTATGTAGTTCTTCTAAAAATGAAAACTTGGTTAAATAGGTCAACTTTGCAAAACCACCTGCAGTCATTGCAAGTAACGGTAAAGTCATGTGCCACAGATAGTCTTTGATTTGACCCGTGAAATTAAGCTGATCAAAGTTTTCAGAAACCAATCCCTGCAAAGGAAACCACTTGAGAAATGAACCACCTGCAAAAAATACCATCAACAGAATGGCAAAAATAAACACAGGAACGGCATAACCTGCAACGAGAAAAAAAGCCGTCCAATGATCAAAACGCTCACCATGCTTTACTGCTTTTCGAATCCCTAATGGAATAGAAATCAGATAGATGATTAATGTGCCCCATAAACCTAAAGATAGCGTTACAGGTAACCTTTCTTTCATGAGTTCAAGGACTGATTTTCCTTTAAAAAAACTCATTCCGAAATCAAAATGAGCGTAATCTTTGAGCATCATCCAAAAGCGCTCAGAAGCAGGATGATCAAAACCATATTGTTGTTTAATTTGAGCAAGAATTTCAGGTGAAAGACCACGAGATCCCTCATAAGAAGCGTTATTGTGATCAGCACGAATATCTAAACCACCCACACTGCCTAATTCATGAATACCAGTATATTTGGCTTGTTCAATCGCCTGTTCGACAGGTCCACCGGGTGCGATTTGAATGACAACAAAATTAATCGAAAGAATGAGAAATAAAGTAGGAATAATTAGAATTAGTCTTTTTAAAATATAAATCAGCATATTATTGATGACCTATATATTGGTTAATATGCTGCGTGCTAGATGAATCAATCCACCAATAATCTAATCCCAAATCATAGTTTGGTGTGATATTCGGATGACGATATTGACTCCAATACACGACTCGATTCCCAACTAATCCATATAACGGAACCATATAATATTCTGCGCGTAATACACGGTCTAAAGCGTGGGTTATATGAAGCACTTCATACCGATCATGAGCATTCATCAGTTGATTTAAAAGCCTATCAACCGCTAAGTTTTGAATTCCTGCAGTATTCAAACTACCCTGACGATTTGCAGATTGACTTCCCCAATATCCAACCTGTTCTTGGCTTGGTGATAATGTTTGCGGAAATTCATCAACAATCATGTCGTAATCAAAACGACGAACACGTTCAATATATTGTGGAGTATCCACTAAACGAATCGTGGCATTCACACCTAATCGCTTGAGATTACGAACATAAGGCAATAATGTGCGTTGTAAATTCGCATCTTTGCATAATATTTCGATCGAATAAATCTTGCCTTGTGCATCAACCAACTGACCATTGTTATAGCGATAACCCCTATTTAATAATAGCTGGCGCGCCTTTAATAAATTATCTCGATTAAATCCATCACCACGACTCACTGGCGCAGACCAGACATTGAGAATATCATCTCTTTCATCTGATGAAAATTGAGTTAATAAAGGCGTTAAATAGGCCATTTCCTCAACAGAAGGCGTTCCTTTTGCCTCTAACTCACTGTTAAAAAAATAACTTTGTAATCGCGCATATCGATGATTGAGTAATGCTTTATTTAGCCATTCAAAATCAAACGCCTCTGTGAATGCTTTACGCACGAGGCGGTCATGAAATTTATTTAAGCCCAAATTAAAAACTAAACCACTCATGGTAATCGGATTTTTATTTGGTATTGTTTCTTGGGCGACTAATCCTTGATGTATTGCAGGGAAATTATAATTTCTGAATCCGTTCTGAGAAGCTTTCTCGACTCGAAATGTATATTGACCCATTTTAAAGCCCTGAAAAGCCGCTTCAGGATCACGATAATAGATATATTTGATGCGACCAAAGTTATATTTGCCACTATTCACCATCAAATCACGCGCCCAGTAATCAGGATTACGCTTATAGGTAATACTTCGACCTGAATCTATGTTATCGAGTAAATAAGGACCACTACCGACTGGTGCGACCATAGAAACTCGATCAAATGGACGATTTTTCCAATCTTGGCGAGAAAAAATAGACATCTGACCAATAGCGAGCGCGAGTTTGATATTAATTTTTGATGTCGTATTAGAAGCAATGATCTTTTTAAAATCAAATCGTACTGTTTGCCGATCAAGCGCAGTTATTTTTTGAATATTAGAATAATATAACCTTAATCCAGGTGAACCTTTACTCAAAATCGTATTGAATGTAAAAACCACATCATCTGCTGTAACAGGCTGATGATTGGAAAAATAAGCTTTTGGATTGATATGAAAAATAATCCATGATGAATCGTTTGGATCACGCGTGATTTGGTCTGCTAATAAACCATAACTGACAGATGGTTCATTTAGAGATGAACTCAGCAGTGAATCAAACAGATAAGCTGTACCGTTTACAGCCGTGCCAGTATTAATCAGCGGATTTAAACTATCAAACGTTCCCAATTCAAACGTCGAGAACTCACCACCTTTTGGTGCAGTTGGATTGCTATAAGGTAAATAAGATAGCGAAGAAGACGCATGTTCATCTAATGTGAGCATATTGGATGTGATTGGCGCTGCAAATACAGACGTCACCATCAATGTCTGTATTGCTAAGGATGTAAATAGTTGTTTAGCTGTCGACTGTCTAATTCCGTAGAAAGCCTGCACATAGAAAGCTTGTAAAAATCCTAATTTCATTGTGTCCATCCATGGACATTGGAAATCATGATTGGCGATGCCCTTTTTTCTTCGCAGATTTTTCGACATCAGGTACACTGATCGTATCACCCGCCTGAATACGTGTATCCGAAGGAATGCTATTCAAATCAGCCAAAGCAACAACAGTTAAGCCATGTTTTGCTGCAATACGTGCTAACGTTTCACCAGATTTTACGGTGTAATCTTTGGTGCTAACTTTTTTAGCACTTGAATCATTGGCTTGCTCTTCTGCTTTACCTCGTTTTGTAGATTTCTCTGCTGCAGGAACACTTAATGTATCGCCCGCTTGTAACTCTAGATTTGCAGGTACACCATTCAATTTTGCTAAATCTGAAGCACTCAAATTATAGCGTGAGGCGATCTTAGCCAAAGTGTCACCACGTTTAATCTTGTAGTCATCTGTCGGGACATTAACCTGATTACTCGGCTTATCATCTGCTTTGCTATTTGAATCTTTATCCTTATTTGAAACAGAATTATCATCACGCTCGACCAAGTTTAAGCGCGTACCTTTGATCAAATTGCTAGTTACCTTAAGATCATTGCGATCAGCAAGCTGACGTGTTGTTAAATTAAACTGCGCAGCAACGTCGGTAAGCGTATCTCCAGCTTGTACGACATAAGTTGTTGGCGCGACTTCAACAATCTTTTTTGCACCATATAAATAAAGCGGCGTTCCTGTAATCAAGGTTGCATTGGTATCCATTTGATTCCATTTTGCAATTTCGCGCCAGTTTAGACCTGCTTTAGTCGCAACACTATTCAGTGTATCGCCTGCTTTGACTGTATAAATCGTACGGATTCCTTTCGGTTTAGCTGGCTCTTTCACATCAGCAACAATTTTGGTTTCTACAGGTAGTAACTTATGTTCTTTAATGTCTAATGCGGTTGGGGATTTCAGGTAAGGCTGTTCATAACTAAGCTCTTTTATCTGACCCTGCTTATCCAGAACAGTTTGCTGAGTTTGGATTGCAGTCAGCGGAATCTTGCCATCTAAAGGATCTGTCACCACAGTATTTGCGGGAGCAATCGATTTAATTTCTGAGACTACCGCAGTTTTCTCAGTTGGTGTTAATACTGGTGTCGATGCAACATTTACATTTTTCTGATCAATCGTCATGGCAACGACAGGTGTGATATTAGGCGATTGTGATGGTGCAACAACGATTGGAGATTGAGTCACAGGTGTTGTCGCTGACGCAATATTTGGATTAGTTGCATTATTCAACGTTGTTGTCACAGGACGCGTGGTTATACTCATCGTTGTCGCTGTAGACTTCGAAATGACTGGCTGTACTACCGCAGCAGCAACACTTGAAGTTGCACTCGCCGTAGCACTAACACCTGAATCTATATTTGCCACAGCTTTGGCTATTTTTGCCTGAGACGGAACAACAGCCTGATTTGCCATTGCAGCTAAAGCACTAGAATCTGTAGGAATACCTTGACCACGCACGGTCACAGATTGAACGATGCTACCGCTATTACTTGTACTCGTAATTCCTGCGTTAGCCGAACCCATGATTGCTGCTGCGCGTGAAGTCGTATTATCACTTCCACCCGAGCGCGTAATTGTTTGTGTAATGGTTTGGGTAATTGGCTGGTTATTCATTGCCAAATATCCACCATTACCACTGGTATAACCAAATCGACTGGAATCGACGATAGGCAATGCTTTCAACTTGCTATCCACTGACATCGCCAAAGTATTTGGAATCAAAATCCTAAACGGCGCAACTGGTGCAGTTACACCTTGCAAAAATGCAGGATTTAACTCCAAAACTTCTTTACTTGATAGACCTGTAGCACGTACAACTTGTTCCAGATCTACAGGACCAGACATGTTTACGGTACGGAAATGCGGACGATTAGCAATTTTTGGAAGCTGTACACCATACATTTCTGGATTTTTAATAATCTGTGCCACTGCAATAAAACGCGGTACATAATTCATTGTTTCTTGTGGTAGCTTCAGTGACCAGTAATCTGTCGGTAAGCCCTGTGCAATATTACGATTAATTGCTTGTTGAATACGGCCGCCACCCGCGTTATATGCGGCAAGTGCCAGCTCCCAAGAACCGAATTGTTGATAAAGACCAGTTAAAAAGTCATACGCTGCACGCGTTGATTCCATCACATCACGACGACCATCATAGTACTGATCTTGGCGTAAACCATACAGGCGACCCGTACTTGGAATAAATTGCCACATCCCTGCTGCAGACGCATTACTGCTTGCAAATGGATCATAGGAACTTTCAATGACAGGCAATAACGCTAATTCCGTAGGAATCCCGCGACGCTCCGCCTCAGTTACCGTGTAATAAATATATCGACTTGCCCGCGCAGACAAACGATCAATATAAGGTTGACGGCTCACAAACCAATTGCGTTGCGCACTAATTCGTGGGTTATCTACATCCAAATTCATACGGAAACCAACTGGTATGCGCTTCCAAAGATTACCATAGCGCAATACTGCCAATCGGTCACCTTCAACAGCATCCATATCTGTTGCCTGAAGCAACTCCTCCATAGAATCCGCACTTTCTAAATCTAAATCGTCTTGGGCGACTTTATTCTTTTGAACTGAATTTGTTTTTTTGCCATGAATCACATGATTATTCGTTTGCACAGGTGTTGAGCTACAACCCGCCATAATTGTTGCAATCGCAACAACTAATGCATGTGGCGCATAACGCTGAAATATTGGACGCGGTAAAACGCGATTACTCTCTGCAAGCTTTACATCGGTGCTCACTTGCACAGGCAATAAAAACGACGACATCATGTACTTTTTTCCAATTCAGCGCATATAGACGCGCAATTGTAGACTGATACCGCCCCCGCAACCAAGACCTCTGTATTGCTTGCTCGTAAGCGAATGTTGCTTTAACACACTAAATTACTATTTTTTGCAGCATACTTGCACACGCATCAGACTCAGAATGCGGCATAATGACCTCGCATCTGAATTCACCACATTGGATATGATTATGAAACAGCCTGTCACCACACAACCAAATACCTTATATGTAGATGGTGCTTGTCGTGGCAACCCAGGTAAGGGTGGCTGGGGCGTTTATGTTGAATATGCCGATGGTCAAACTGCGGAATTCTGTGGCGGTGAGCCTGAAACGACAAACAATCGTATGGAACTTATGGCAGCGATTGAAGGTCTGGCGCGTACTGATGCACAAGTTGCTGTCACAGTGTGGACAGATTCGAGTTATGTGCAAAAAGGCATTAGTGAATGGATTCATGGCTGGAAGAAAAAAAACTGGCGCAAAAGTGACGGCGGCGCAGTTAAAAATGCCGATCTCTGGCAAAAACTCGATCAACTGAGCCAAAATCGTACAATCGATTGGCGCTGGATCAAAGGTCATGCTGGACATGCAGGCAATGAAAAAGCGGATCAACTTGCCAATCAAGGTCTAGAAACTCAAGGAGTTTCTGCAGCCTTTACGACATCCAACGCAACATCCAATAAGTCACAAACCATAGCGTCCACCATCACTCAAACAGATGACACCGCGATCACCAAAATTGCTAAAAAAAATACAACAACGCCGTCTACTTCATTGATGGATTTACTCTTACCACCCGATGAAGATTTTGAAACAAATTTTGAAGAGCCAGAATGGTTTGCTGCTGAAGATCAGGCCCAAATCGAACATCAATTTGAATCAGACAAAACCCATGACAGCACAACAAATCAAGTTCAACCTGTCGAACCAGAAAATGAATCTAGCCTTACAGAAGCTTCGGCTGAAGCAGATGAAATAAAAACTGCCCCGCAAGGCATCATTCGCACACATAACACGAAACACTTAGATGCATTTACATCAAGTGGCAAACGCCAACTGATTTTAGATACTGAAACCACAGGCTTCGATCCAAAAACAGGCGACCGCATTATTGAAATCGGTGTGATTGAGCTGATTAATCGCAAACTGACAGGCAATTCTTTACACGTCTACTTAAACCCACAGCGCCCTGTGGGAGACTCACAAAATATTCATGGATTAAGTGATGAGTTTCTCAGCGACAAACCTTTATTTATCAGCATTGTTGATGAGCTAGAACAATTTTTATATGGCGCAGAAATCATTGCTCATAACGCCAGCTTTGACATGAAATTTCTGGAAGCAGAATTAGAAATGGCTGGGCGTAGTCCACTGGCCGACAAAGTCACAGTCACGGATACGCTCGCCATTGCAAAACGTAAACATCCTGGTCAAAAAAACAACTTAGATGCACTCGCAAAACGCTATGATGTTAAAGAGCGTGATCGAACATTCCACGGTGCCCTACTCGATGCTGAAATCTTAGCAGATGTCTATTTACTGCTAACAGGCGGTCAAGTCACGCTAGATATGGAGAACAGCGAAGACGATAATGTCACCTCAGCCCAACGCAAATTAATTAAACGAAACCTGCCAATCGTTCAAGCAAGCGATGCAGAACTTCAATTGCATCAAGAATGGTTACAAAAACTGGATGGTGGTAAAGGTGGCCCTGTATCGATTTGGCATAAATTAGAGCAATCGGTGTCATAGCCAATCAATACCGTTACTCAGTAAAATGACTAAATCGTTTCAAAAACTGCTCTGAATATCAACAATCTATTGTTGAGTGTACTGAATTACTTTTTGATCCAGAGCATCATAAGTGAATGAAAAACTATTCAATTTTTATAGTTTTTCTATATTGAGTTGTGCCGTTGATCGTGCCATGATTAGGCGGCAAAAAACGGAAAGTAATAAAGCAATACTGACAATGCAAGGAAAGGAATATGTCTGAATCAGATACAACTCAAAAAACTCAATCAATACGTGACGGTCAGCATTTTGATATTTCTTCGCTATATATTGTGAAGTCGGAAATTGACGCCTCACTGACTCAAGTTGAAGCGGCTCTTAATCTGTATATGACTGATCAAAGCAATACAGTAGGAATTTTTGATTCGACTGAAGGCATGCAACAAACAACAGGTGTATTGAAACTTCTCAAAATGGATGGTGCAGTCGAACTGTCGGATGCAATTCGTCTTATGCTTCTCAACATTTCCGAAAATCCAGATTCTATTGACGATAATCAAATTACAGCACTCAGCGAAAGTCTAATGACACTATCTCGCTATCTTGAGTTCGTACTTTTGCGTGAAACATTATCACCGCAATTGCTGATTCCAATTACCAATATCATGCATCGTTTACTGAACAAACCGATTATCACTGAAGGTGGTTTTTTACTTCATGACATCAATGATGGTTTGATCCAAAATAATATTACAACCTTAGTCAAACCACCAATTTCTACCGAAAAGACCACTGACAAGGATCGCAAAAATATTCTTCGTTTATTCCAAACTGGCTTAAATGGGATCCTGCAAAAAAAACCTCAAGCCAGCGATTACGCATATATGCAAAAAGCTGTTTCACAAATCGCAGATCGTGAACCACAAAATGCAGAAGGCCTATATTGGCAGCTCGCGAAGCAAGTTGTGTCTACACTTAATCCCAATACCATGTTGACTGATGGTCGTAAACGCATTCTTGCGCAAATGGAACGTCGTATCGCACGCAAATCAAGCTCGATCAGCCGACTATCTCAAACCACCGCGATTGCTGACTTACTTACAATGTCTGCAATTGCTCCTCAACATTATGAAACGATCATTTCGACATTAGGTCTAAACAATAAAATTAAGCCCGATCAAGAAATTTTAGAAGATAAACATTTCTTGTTTGGTCCAGATCAAAGTGTTGTACACGATGTTAGCCAATTGGCACATCAATCTATTATTAAAATCAAAGAACTTGTTGATTTGATTGTTAATCAAGAACAACAACCAGATGGTTTAACAAGCCTAAGTGAACAACTGAAAGAGCTTGGGAACACATTGATCTTGTTAACTTTAGATAAAGCGGGACAGGGTTTATTGGAACAATCAAATCTTGTTGAAAAATGGTCACAACATCCTGATGAAACCCACATCAATTCACTGATGGATTGTTTATTGGATAGTGAAAACGCAATTATCTTGATGGAACAAACCCATACCCCAGGTTTGGTCATGTCTCCGTTTACCAACATCAAGGTTTCACTACATCAACTTGTCGAAGCACGGAGCTTAATCGTTGCTGAAAGTCGTCTCGATCTGACCAATGTGATGCATTCTCTACTCGCCTATTTAGATAGCGAAAAAGATCTGCAAAAAATTGAAGGAATGGCTGCAATTTGTGAAACCGTTGGTGGTGCAATGGCATTCTTGAATGCACCACGCGGACAAGCAATTCTGCAATCAGCGGCCAAGTACATCAATGAAAAATTCAGCCCAGATCATCAGCCTGATGCAAATTCAATTGCAAACTTAACAGATGCAATCATCTGTGTAGATTATATCCTTGAAGGTCTAGCAACGAAGAAACCAGCAGGTGATCAACCTTATGGTTATGGTGAATCCAGCTTGGCAAGACTGGGTTATCCTGTTAAAACTGCTGCATAATCCAGCCTCATTAAAACAATTTAAAACCGTATTCGTATCATGTCTATGTGATACGAATACAATAAAACTCCCTCTTCAATTGATTCACTTTAAAGTACTGTATTCTCATCTTCTTGCATTAGGAATATTTCAGTTTTGGCAACGATTATCCGCGACTATACGACAGACCAAAGCAGCATTCCTCAAAAAAAGATTAAAGGCCTGCTTATTCATCACAGTTCTGTACTGGTCGATGACAATGGTCAGTTACCTGACTTAATCGAGGTTCAACCTAGTGATTTACTTGTTGCAGAAACTGAAGAGTTCATTTATTTCACGCGTGAAATCGATGCAGAATATGAAACTAATGGATTCAAACTGACCCAATTACGTCATTTGCTCACTCGCTGGTCAACGCGTGACTTTGAACATGCTTCTCGTGCGATTCAACTACAACTCTGGCAACGTAGTCATCTGTTTTGTAGCTGCTGCGGTACAAAAACCGTTCGACATCCAAATGAATACGCGATGGTTTGTCCAGCTTGTGAATATACTCAGTATCCACGATTGCAACCTTGCGTAATTGTTGCAATTACTCGCCACGATGAGCCCACCCCAAAAATTCTCCTCGCAAGATCACCACGCTTTCCAATTCCAATGTTTAGTTTGATTGCTGGTTTTGTCGAAGTTGGTGAGACTTTAGAAAGTGCTGTAGCGCGTGAAGTAAAAGAAGAAGTTGGTATTGATGTTAAAAACATTCGCTATATGGGCAGCCAACCGTGGCCATTTCCGACGAATCTAATGATTGGTTTCCAAGCAGAATATGCGGGCGGAGATTTAGTTCTACAAGAAGATGAAATTGCAGAAGCTGCGTTTTATCCATTTGATCAGTTGCCTTTATTACCGCCAACTGGATCGATTGCGAGTTGGATGATTGACCAGATTACTACCAATACGATTACTTAGATATTAAAGAGCTTAATAATCCATCAAATATGAAGCTGTATTTGATGAGTTAGTTACTAAGCAATGATTGTAGATTTACATTAATTTGCAGGCTTACCAAGGGCTACAGGTAGTACATCTTTGAAATAGTTTTCTAAGCTTTCTGACTCACCTGACTGAATCCGATAAGCAACCTTTTGAAACGGTTGTATGATATTAATTTTTCCATTCGTAATTACTTCGATTTGAGCGCTATATTCTTTGACTATCCATTTGCCATTGTAAGTAGATACAATGCACTCACCCAAAAAGGATCCAAATAAACTGATAAACTTATCCGTAGTCTGCGGATCTTTCTTAATAATTTCAGATTGCCTTGAAATAAATTTATCTAAATAATCGATTGAGTCATTGTTACAACCAAAATTTTTTATTCCGCTCGCCTGTCCGAAGTACTGTGTAACAAACTGGGCATTCCATTTTATTTGATCCAGTTGTGAAGCAAAAGCATTTGACGACAACAGTAGTCCGACCACACAAGTAAAAAAATATGACCGAATAACATTAGTATTAATTAGTATTTTCATTAAATATTATCCAAATCAAAATCGAAACGTTTCCAACCTCAATCCAGCTTCATCCCACAACGCAATCACCGTCTCACCCGCTTGAGTTGCAGCATCCACACGCCAATCACCTAACACATAACGACGCTTCGCTTGTCCATCCTCACCAACCAACTCATGCACCATTGGACGATGAGTATGTCCATGAATCATGCCATCCGCATCACCAATCACACGCACGACTTCATCTAAGTCGACATCAATAATATTATCGGCATTGTTGGCATGATTCATCTGGCTTTTCATACGAATCATTGCAGCTAACTGGCGACGCATTTCCAAAGGTTGGGCAAGCATATTATTGAGCCAGTCTGGATTACGGCTCATTTTGCGAAATTCCTGATACGCAAGGTCAGACAAACATAATTCATCACCGTGCTCAACACGCAAGGTTAAACCATGTTCAACCAGAGTAACTCGCTCAGGCAATAGCTGACCGCCAAAGCGATTTAAAAATTCCTGTCCCATCGCAAAATCACGATTACCATGTTGTACCCAAATCTGAACACCATGTTCGGTGAGTGCTTTAAGTGGATCAGTAATCGTATTGAGCCAGACATCATCATCGTCATCACCTACCCATGCCTCGAACCAATCTCCAAGAATATACAACGTACTAATTTCAGCACCGTAACGTGTAAGCAGTGCAAGAAAGCCTTCAGTTAAACGTGGTTGGTCATTAGCAAGGTGAAGATCAGAAATAAACAAAGTTTTCATAGATACGATGATTCAGTAAATTATTTGGTAGCGCACAATATAGGAAGATTTGGATGCAAAACTTTCTTAAAAAATAAAGCAGCCCGAAGGCTGCCTATTTTAATCTAAAACCGTTGCAAATACTGCACCTAATCTTTTTAGCACTTAAGCCACAGATTATTGCGCATCCAACAAGCGAGCTTTGTTGATTACAACGTTTACAACAGGCACGTCACCATGACCGTTTTTATTTGAAGTTTTAACGACTTCAATTTGCTTCACGATGTCCATACCTGAAACCACTTTACCGAAAACTGCATAGCCCCAGCCTTGTGGTGTTTTGCTGGTGAAGTTCAGGAATGTATTATTTTTTGCATTGATGAAGAACTGTGCGCTTGCTGAATGTGGATCGCTAGTGCGAGCCATTGCAATTGTACCTTCTTCGTTTTTCAAACCGTTGTCTGCTTCGTTATCTACGAGGTTTGGAGCAGACTTTTGGTTGAAGTTTTCATCAAAACCACCGCCTTGAATCATAAAATCTTTGATCACACGATGAAAAATTGTGCCGTCATAATGACCGCTTTTGACATAACCCAAGAAATTAGCAACGGTTTTTGGTGCTTTTTCTTGATTCAGTTCGATAACAATCGTGCCAAGGTTAGTATCAAAGGCAACTTGTGGATGATCCATGTGTTATTACTCCAAAAAGAGGTTGGGATTGGTTGAGGCTAGGTTAATCAAACGGTAGACTATGCAGCAAGCTAAACTTGCAATTATTTATGACTATTTTGCAATTTGACCACAAATTTGTGAAATAGTCTGTGCAAGATATAACCTCCTTACCCTTTGTTCAAAGTTATGAGTATTATGAATCCAACTGACCTGCCTAAATCGACCACTGCCATGTCTCACAATTCAGCCGCAAATGGTCAACAAGAACAGCAAGGCAAGGATCAACCAAAAGAACAAGTCGCAGGTCTGGATTTTATTCGTGCAATCATTGCTGATGACTTATCGACCGGTAAGCACAACCAAATCGTGACTCGCTTCCCGCCTGAACCAAATGGTTATTTACATTTAGGTCATGTGAAATCAATTTGCTTGAATTTTGGCATTGCCAATGAAAATAATGGTCTCTGTAATCTACGTTTAGATGACACCAATCCAATCGCAGAAGATCAAGAATATATTGATAATATTGAAAAAGATGTGAAATGGCTGGGATTTGAATGGAACGGCGAAGTTCGCCATGCATCCAGTTATTTTGGTCAACTCTACGACTGGGCTGTTCAACTCATCAAACAAGGTGATGCGTATGTTGACCTGCAAACCGTTGAAGAAATTCGCTTAAATCGTGGTGACTTTACTCAACCTGGCACAAACTCTCCTTATCGTGACCAAACAGTTGAAGAAAATCTCGCGTTATTCAGCAAAATGAAAAACGGTGAGTTTGATGCGGGTGCAGCGGTGCTACGTGCCAAAATCGATATGGCAAGTCCAAACGTCCATATGCGCGACCCTGTGCTGTATCGCATCCTAAAAGTTGAACATCATCAAACAGGTAATGATTGGGTGATTTACCCAATGTATGATTACGCCCATCCGCTTGGTGATGCCATTGAAGGCATTACGCATTCGCTTTGTACGCTTGAGTTTGAAGATCATCGTCCATTTTATGAGTGGGTAATTGATAAAGTTAATACACCTGCAAAACCACGCCAAATCGAGTTTTCGCGCTTGAATGTAGATTACACCTTGACCAGTAAGCGTAAGCTGAAAAAACTGGTTGATGATGACGTCGTAGCAGGTTGGGACGATCCACGTATGCCAACAGTTGCGGGAATGCGTCGTCGTGGTTTTACACCTGAAGGCCTGCGTGACTTCTGCCAACGTACAGGCGTCAGTAAAAATGATGGAGTGGTCGATGTCGGTTTACTAGAATTCTGTATTCGTCAGTCAATTGAAAATGTTGCACCACGCGGTATGGCAGTTTTGCGTCCACTCAAAGTAACATTAACTAATTTACCTGAAGCGATGACGTTGAAACATGCTCGTCATCCAAACGTTGATTTAGGCGAGCGCGAGATTCCACTGACTTCAGAAATCTATATCGATCGAGCTGACTTTGAAGAAGTGCCACCAAAAGGATTTAAACGTCTTGTGCCTGATGGCGAAGTGCGACTGCGTCATGCTTATGTCATTCGCTGTGACGAAGTTATTAAAGATGCTGCGGGCAATGTAATTGAGCTGAAATGTTCGATTGATCCTGAAACTTTGGGAAAAAATCCAGAGGGGCGTAAAGTCAAAGGCGTAATTCAATGGGTGTCTGCTTCAGCAGGAATTCCCGCCGAAGTTCGAATTTATGATCGTCTGTTTACGCTCGCCAATCCTGAAGAAGGCGATGATTTCATGCAAAACGTCAATATTGCATCACAGACGACTTTGCAGGCATTTGTTGAGCCATCACTGGCACAAGCAAATAACGGTGATCGCTTCCAATTTGAACGCGAAGGCTACTTCATTGCCGATGAAAAAGATCATACGACAGTAAAGCCTGTGTTTAATCGCATTTTGGATTTGAAGGATAGCTGGAAGGGTTAATACAAAATTTTGAATAATTCAAAAAAGCCTTTCTTAAACGAAAGGCTTTTTTGTTAAGCACAAGCTACTTGCCCACGCCCTTTCCGTTTTGCTTCATACAACCTAGCATCTGCACTTTGAAGTAATTCCTCTGGGGTCCTCAGCTAAATCTGTTTCAGGCGATAAGTAAACAAATTCTTCACCGCTATAACATGCTAATAAATCATAAGGGCGTAAAATTTTATATCCATCTTAGTAAGTTATCATACTTTAAATTGTCCTTAACTTTATAAGGCACTAAATTTCTAATTTAATCTATCAATTGAATGCGATTAAAATAAAAGGGGCTGTAGTAGATTAGCTCTATGTTAGTCTACAAAAATGAAGATAACGAATTGTAAGTTAAGTAAAAAATTGCAATGGAAGTTACTGGAGTATTTTGTACTTGAAGTAACGGCTCGTTCTGCTGCTGATTTACTCG
>JASLHI010000008.1 GCA_030149815.1 Aquirhabdus sp.
GCCATAACCTGAAGGAGATTTTCGGTGAGCGATATCGAACAACGTGTCAAGGCGGCCGTAGCTGAACAACTCGGAATCCGTGTTGAAGAAATTAAGAACGAAGCATCGTTCATGGATGATCTAGGTGCAGATTCTCTCGATTTAGTCGAGTTGGTCATGTCATTTGAAAATGACTTCAACATCACGATTCCTGATGAAGATTCAAGCGTAATTACCACAGTACAATCAGCAATTGATTACGTTACTGCAAAATTGGCTTAATCCTATCCATTAGGCTTACGCGATAAACAAAAAAACCGCATTCTGTGCGGTTTTTTTGTTTTTGTAGCATGCTGTTTTGCAATATATCCAGTCTGTCGAAATGTGGGGCCAATTAGCAAAAGTAGTGTCCTCAATATAACTATCAATAATCTCTAATTGGCGCAACCATCAATACCACAAACATTCACCAGTTCATTTTCTTGGCCAGTGCGTGGCTGCAACGTTGCTAATAGTTCTCGCCATCCCTCCAAGTTCGCATAATATTGCGCATGACTAATCACTTCAAAAGTACCATCTCGCTCAAGGATAAAGGTTGGAAAACCTTGACCGCCGCAGCGTTGTAAGAGTTGACGACTTTCGAGGATATGCGCGCGAGTTTTTGCACCAGTTTGATTCTGGTACTCATATTCAAAAATATCGCGCTCTATACCGATCTTTGTCGCAAGCTTGGATAAGACGCTAGGTTCTGTAATACGCTGTCCTTCCACATAATGTGCTTTCTGGATCAAGGAGAGGAGATCAAGACCTCTTTTTGCGAGTTTCTCGGCAGCGAGTACTGCTGTAATAGGTGGCTCTGAGTCGAAAACAGCATGATGATCACGCAACAGACCTTCATAGTATTCCTGACCGAAGGGCTGTCCTGTGAGTTGGGCAATGCGTTGGTCATGTGGAATAACGTAATTGCGCAGAGATGCTGTGACGGCTTTGCGATTGTCGTAAGCCATCATGCCTCCACCATGTGCAACCACTTGTATTTGCTGTTTTGCCACAACAACCAAGGGTGCAGCGCCATAGCACCAGCCACAAAGTGGATCGTAGATATAATGCAAAGTTGCCATCTCAGCCTCTCTCGTGATGTTGTCTAATTGTTTATACGTCAATAATGGTTAGATTAATAACCCACAGTAAAGCGTTGACGTGAGTGTGCTGGCTGTTCGAGTTCATCCAGATAAGCAATGGCATAGTCCGCAAAAGTGATCCAGCTTTTACCTGTCTCATCAACCAGTAAATTGTCTTGTCCAAGACGGAATTTGCCAGTGCGATCACCTTCAACAAACAGCGCCGATGGCGATAAGAATGTCCAGTCGAGTGTAGTTTCTAGGCGAAGTGTGTCGAGGTAGACGCTGCCAGCATTGGCTTCAGCTTTGTATTCGTCTGGGAAATTTGGTGTATCAATCACTTTGAGATTAGGCGCTGCAAATAGACTACCAGCACCACCTACAACGAGTAGACGCTTCACGCCTGCTTTTTTGATCGGCTCAATAATTGCCTTGGCTGGGATCCCTGAAAAGTGCGCAGCACTAAATACAGCATCAGCACCTTTGACTGCATCTTCTAAAGCGGCGGCATCAAGGATATCGACATCTTTTGTTGTAACTCGAGCACGATCACCTATTGATGAGGCTTTGCGAGCAATCGCGGTGACCGTATGACCACGACGTAAGGCTTCTTCTAGTAATTGACTGCCTGCGCGACCTGTTGCTCCGATAATAGCAATATGGCTCATGATAGAACTCCTGATTTTGGTAAATTTGGGTGAGACAAAATATTGTGCAATAGCTGTGATATTGCGATGTTTGTAAGATAGTTGCTTTATATCGATCAAAAAAGCCTATTATTAGCGATAGTTTGTTTCTAAAATCGGTCTAATCTTGAGTTGAAGTTGGAAGCTAGATAAAAATGGATACGCTGAAAGCGATGGAGGTCTTCGTTGCAGTTGTTGATTGTGGGAGTCAATCAGCTGCTGCGGAGAAGTTGGATTTGTCTCGCCCTGTGGTTTCGCGTTATCTGGCTGAGCTTGAAGACTGGTCAGGGAGTCGTTTACTCCATCGGACAACGCGGCGACTTGGCTTAACCGATGCTGGCAGTGAGATGCTGCCACGTTGCCGTCATCTTTTAGAAGTTGCGAATGACATGCGTGGCGCATCAGCGATGACTGAAAATGAACCACATGGTTTGCTACGAATTACAGCGAGTTCTTCTTTTGCGCAAGCGCAGATGGCGCAAGCTGTGACTGCTTATATCAAAAAATACCCAAAAGTGGGCGTCGAATTATTACTTTTAGATCGCACCGTGAATTTGGTGGATGAACGGATTGATCTTGCGATTCGTATTACCAATGACTTGGATGACCAACTGATTGCTCGGCAATTATCAGTGTGTCGCTCAGTCGTTTGTGCATCGCCTGCGTATTTGCATGAACATGGCACACCTACGCATGCGGATGAACTGCTTCTTCATCAATGCTTAACGCATCACTATCATGGAAAAAATGTGTGGGTATTCGAGCGAGATGGCGAACAAGTTTTCTATCCTGTTCGAAGTGCGATTGGTGCAAATGAGGCCACTGTATTAATGCAGGCGGCGCGTGCTGGGGCTGGGATTGCGTTGTTGCCGACATATTTGGCTGCACCCTATATTCGCTCAGGTGAGTTGCTTCCCTTGCTTCCAGACTATAAAGCTGTTGAGTTGGGGATTTATGGTGTATATGCCTCAAGGAAGCATATGCCTGCTGCACTTAGAACTATGTTGGATTTTTTGGCTGAGTATTTTACAGATCAGCCGATTTGGGATGATATGTGAGAGGTTTTTACTATTTTAGAATTTTGATAATCAAAGAATACGCTTTGATTTCTCAAGTTGTTCGTCAATCGCCCACTGAATATGTTCATCCACTAATTCACCAAGCAATCCGAGTTTGGCTTGCAATGCATAGATGATGTCATTGTGAAATGGTGCATTGCCTAAACCAACCGCCACATTACGCATCAGGCTGATGTATCCAGTTCGGCGTAATGGACTGCCTTCGGTAAATAGAAGAAAGTCTGTTTCAGTCCATTGCCATAATTCTAATAGACTCAGTTGATTGAGTTGATGCCGTGCATGAAAGTCGATTTCACTGGAAAGTTGCGCAAAGCTATTCCAAGGGCAAATGAGCTGGCAGTCATCGCAGCCGAATACACGATTTCCAATCCCACGACGAAGCTCGACGGGAATGCTACCTTTAAGCTCAATCGTTAAATAAGCGATACAGCGCCTTGCGTCTAAACGATACGGTGCAACAATGGCTTGAGTTGGGCAGATACTGATACAAGCAGTGCATGTTCCACAATGTTCTGTCGCAGGGCTATCAAATGGTAGTTCTAAGTCAGTGAGTAGTTCACCTAAAAAGAAAAACGAGCCTGCTTTTTTATTAATCAGCAGGGTGTGTTTACCCGTCCAGCCTAGTCCACTGCGTTCAGCTAGAGGTTTCTCTAAAATTGGAGCAGAATCGGCAAATGGACGCCATTGAAACGGACCAATTTGTTGTTCAATGCGTAAGGCAAGTTGCTTAAGTCTTCCGCGCACAACTTTATGATAGTCACGTCCACGCGCATAACGAGAGACAATCGCTTGGTTAGGTACATCTGGAACGTATCGATGAGGTGGTGGTTCAACAAGATAATTCATTTGCACACAGATGACACTTTTGGTGCCTTCAACTAAGAGGCTAGCATCACCGCGTTTTTCGATATTTTCAGCCAGATAATGCATATCTCCTGCAAAACCATCAGCGAGAAATTGCTTGAGATGGGGGAGTTGATCTTCAACATTAGGTGAGGTCACGCCAAGTCGTGCAAAACCGAGTGCTTGAGCCTCGGCTTGAATCCATGCTTTCAGCGCGACAGGATCGTCGCGTAATAAAGGCTGTAAAGGTGGCTTTGGTTTAGTCATGGAGAGATCAATCAGGATTCAAGTTATCCCGGCAAACGCCAGCGACCGCGTCCACGAGACATGCCAGTGCTTTGTAGCATGAGCATTTTATTGTTGCTAGTTGCAGCATGAGCATGGCAAATAGCACAGGCCAGCGCATCGGCAGCATCGGCTTGAGGTGTGATACTTAAATTTAATAGCCGCATCACCATCATTTGCACTTGCTCTTTTTCCGCCGCCCCATAGCCAACCACAGATAGTTTGATTTGTCGTGCAGTGTATTCCGCGACGGAGAGATTTTTGACAACCACAGCCGTCATTGCCGCGCCACGAGCTTGCCCGAGTTTAAGTGCAGAGTCAGGATTGGTTGACATAAAGACTTGTTCAATTGCTGCTTCTGTTGGCTGATAGAAATCAACGATACTGCTAATCCCTTCAAAAATCCGTTTTAAGCGTTCAGGCATGGTCGGCGTTTCGGTGCGAATTGTCCCCGCATCGACAAAAATGAGCTTATTGCCTTCTTTACGAATGATGCCATACCCCGTCAATCTGGAGCCTGGATCGATGCCGATAATCAAAGACATACACATTGCCTACTGAAATTTAGAAATGAGCCCATATATTGACATAAACGATCAGTGAAATCACAAGTCATTGCTCATGCACTGTGCGGTTATGAGTGCATTGAACTAAGATTGATTGACTGAATTTAATTAACATTTAATGAACGACAACCGTTTCTATTAGGAACATGATCATGGGTAATTTCTTCTTTTGGTTGTTGTTATTGCCACCAATTGAAATTTGTTTATGGATTTGGGCAGCGCATTTTGTGAGTGGCTGGTTGATCTTTTGGTGGACGATCATGGCGATGTTTATCGGCATGTCCCTCATTCGAAGTGGCTTGAGTGTATTGCCAAAATTACAGGGTGCTCAAGGCATTCAGGCATTTCAGCTCAATTCGGGAAGCCCTGAGCTGGGCAAGGCATTAACGCGAGCATTAGCTGGATTACTGTTTGTGATTCCTGGGCTATTAACCGATGTGATCGCTGTTCTCCTATTACTTCCTCCAGTGCAATACGGCGTTCAGAAATGGATAATTCGTTTTGCTGAAAAACGCCAAGAGGCGATGATGGCGCAAATGAGACGTTCTGGATTTTCAGCAGATGGATTTACTTCAGGTGGTTTTTCACCCAATGGTTTTTCTTCGGACGCATTTACTACGGATGCTTTTAATGCTGACGGTTTTCGAGGAAGGACAGTTGAAGGCGAGGCAAGAGTTGTTGAACCTCAAGCTGAAAAGAAAATTGAACTTCGTCAGCCCGCAAATGATGATTAACGGGCTGGCATGAGTTCATGAACATTGCCATGAGCATTCTGGTCGATTAAGCCTCAGGCTTAAAGATCAGAATGGTTTTTCCGCTGGTTTTGATAGTGTGTTGGTCTTCAAGTGTTTTGAGTACACGGCCAACCATTTCGCGCGAGCAACCAACGAGTTTGCCAATTTCTTGGCGTGTGATATGGATTTGTGTGCCATTTGGTCTAGGAATGGCATCGGGTTGATTCGATAGATCTAACAAGCAACGTGCGATGCGACCAGTTACGTCGAGAACGGTGAGATCGGTGACTTTACGAGTGGTTTCTTTTAGACGGAAAGAAAGCTGTGAGCACAAATCAAATAACAGTTCTGGATAGGCTTTGCTGAATGCTAAAAATTGTTCGTAGTTGATTTCGATAATGTTTGATCGAGTACGAGTGCGAACGAGTGCGGTGCGAAGGGGTTGTTTTTTTTCAAAAAGCCCCATTTCACCAAAAAATGATCCGTCATTCAGATAGGCTAATACAATATCGCGCTTGCCTGTTTCTTGACTAATGATCGCAACTGAGCCACTGACAATAAAAAACATCGATGATGACACATCACCTTTATTAATCACAGTTGAACGTGCTGGATAGGTTTTTATTGTGGCTTGACTTAGAAGAGCGTATAGCGAAGGTGATAGGTTCTCTGGCAATCGTGGAGCATTGCGGCGAGGCTTTTGTATTGACTGGGGCGCTGATTGAATATCGGTCATTTTAACTGTCACTTATTTTGAAAAAAATGAATTGGCTCGTTAGTGATATAAAAGTGTGAATAGAGTCTCACTAATCGAATGAACCCCTTCCTGGGATTGAGCCGTCTGTTCGTCCATGTTGATTTTGCTACAATCTTTATTGCGAAGAAAATTAAATTTTCTTTATTAATACAATTATCGTGAGCATAGTAGCGCAAATAGCATAGCAAAATTCTATAAGAAATTAAGTCTGGTCATGTATTATTAGTGTCAATATATGATAAATCAAAGAGAGATGTAACATGCAAGCAACGGTACAGTGGGCTGGTGGAGTCGCGTTTGAAGCAACCTCGGAAAGTGGTCATAAGGTTCTGATGGATGGTGCGCCAGCCTATGGTGGTGAAAATCGCGGTGCGAGGCCTATGGAAATGATTCTATTGGGTTTAGGTGGCTGTGCGGCGTTTGATATTGTGACGATTCTCAAGAAAGCACGTCAGGATGTGACCGATGTGCGCTGTGAATTAAAAGCCGAACGTGCTGATGAAATTCCTGCGGTATTTACCAAGATTCATTTGCATTTCATTGTGACTGGACACGGTGTGAAAGATAAGCAGGTGGAGAAGGCGATTCATTTATCTGCGGATAAGTATTGTTCTGCGAGTCGGATGCTGACTAAAGGTGATGTAGAAATCACGCATGATTTTGAGGTGGTTGAGGCGGTTTAGTTTGCTCTAACATTCGTTTTGGAATTCATCAAGAAAAAAGAGTTTTCTCGGTGTCTTACCGTTTTTGCTTTCTAATCGGAGGATTCGCCTACCGCGGGTCTTCCTTTTTTCTTGGAAAAGGAAGCAAAACCGCGTCCTTCGAAAAACTCGCGTGAGGGGGGGAATTCTTAATAATTTGGCTTATCTAAGATTTCCGTTGTCTAGCATTTATTGCTCTGCTCAAACAATTGCTCAGGACAAAATGAAGAGCATAATTCAAAACCGCCTCGGAATCCTTTGTCCATTTTCATGTGGGCGATCTGCTTTTAGCAGTGTTCGATGTAGCCATAATTCAGCACGTGAAACAGCCTCTTTCAACGATTGCCCTTTTGCTAATCGTACCGCGATATTACTTGCTAGCGTACATCCAGAACCGTGGTATTCACCGTCTAGGCGTGGCCATATAGATTGGGCAATGCATTTCTCTTGTCCATCTTCTTGTCGAACGTATAACCAATGGCGAATCCGATATGGTTCGTGTTCATGTGCGCCTTTGACTAATACGGCGTGAGCGCCATATATAAATAAAGTTTTGACAGCGTCTTCAATTTTCTCTTGGCCAGTCAAAGCGCGTAATTCGACTGTATTTGGCGTGATTACTGTTGCCAGTGGAATGAGTTTTTTGAATGCTGTGATCAGCGTTTCAGGATTACCTAAACTCCCACCACTATTTGCAACAAGAACAGGATCGAGTACATAAGGAATATGAGGGTTCTCTTGGAGAATCTTCACGAGTACATCGATGTTTTCAGTGCTTCCCATCATTCCTGATTTAAAGGCTTTGACAGAGAGGTCGTTTAGTACGGCTCGCGCTTGTGCATTAAGCAATGCAGAACTCACGGTTTCAAAGCCATAAACGTGCTGACTATCTTGGATGGTGAGCGCTGTGCAGGAGATTGCAGCATGTCCGCCTGCTGCACCAATGGCTTCAATATCAGCTTGCAAACCTGCGCCACCTGAAGGGTCTAATCCAGAGAAGCAAAGAATGGTTGGGCGCATAAAAATACTGTTGTGAATGAAATGGTTCAATATATCACTGTTGTGATTCGCTGCGTATTATGGATTGATCACTCGCTTAGTTCGATTGAAAAACCGCGCTGATGGTTATTGCTGAGTTGTATTTATTGTTATAGTATAACATATCTTTTTGGTTGATTGATGAGGCGGAGTCTTATCTTCGAGCCTTCTGACTGCTTGCTTAAAAATAAAATGAGATATTTCTATGCGTTATCGAGTGCATCCGCTTTCATTAGCAATTTCTTTGGTTTTAAGTTCTTCGGCATTTGCCAATACTGGAGATAGTAATAATGCGGCTACTGATTCAACAGTTATGACCGCAACAACCTCAACTAATACGACGGTCAATGCGAATGATGCAGTTGATGATGCATTAAAAGTCGTTGTTAAGGCGAAGCGAGTTTCTCAATCACGCAATAATATTTCGGCTGAAACGGGTGGAAGCAGCTATCGCATTACTGCAAAAGATATTGCGAGTATGCCGCAAGGGGATAGTACCCCACTGAATCAAGTGCTTTTGCAGGCACCGGGTGTGGCGCAAGATTCCTTTGGACAGGTTCATGTGCGTGGGGATCATGGCGATTTGCAATATCGCATCAATGGCACGATTTTGCCTGAGAGTATTTCAGGTTTTGGGCAAACCCTTGATCCGAGTTTTATGCAAAGTGTGAACGTGCTGACAGGTGCATTGCCTGCTCAATATGGTGATCGTACTGCTGGTGTTGTTGATATTCAGACGAAAACGGGTGCGGTTGCAAATACTGGAAGCATTGGTGTGACAGTGGGTAGCAATAATTCTCGTGAGGTAACAGGCAGCGTCAGTGGTAGTAAGGATAATTTGACTTACTACATGAGCGGGTCGTTTCTCAGTAATGATCTGGGAATTGAAAATCCAACGGCATCCAATGATCCAATTCATGATCATACCAATCAGTTCAAAGGTTTTGGTTATTTCTCTTATCTCTTGGGCGATGTATCGCGTGTGAGTTTGATTGTGGGGAGCACCGATAGCCGTTTCCAAATTCCGAATCGCCCTGATCAGACTCAGAATTACCAGCTTGCAGGTGTTCCAAACTATCCATCGGCAAATCTCAATGAAAGTCAGAATGAAATCACACGTTATGGCGTTTTAACTTTTCAAAGTTCTGTTGGTGATCGATTTGATTATCAGCTTTCTGCGTCTTCTCGTTATACCTCGGTTAATTTTAATCCAGACAATATGGGCGATTTGATCTATACCGGTGTTGCCTCAACGATCGCACGAAGTGGTTGGGAAAATGGATTACAGGCGGATGGCACATACCGATTAGATGATCGTCATACCATTCGTTTTGGTGGGGTTGCTAGCGCGGAACGATTGGATAGCAGCGGTGAATTTTTAACATTCCCTGCGGATGCAAATGGCAATCAAACTTCTGACCGACCAATTGGTTATCAGAATAGTGATCAGAAAATTGCTTATTTAGAAGGCTTTTATTTGCAAGATGAATGGAAGGCAACTGATAAACTGACGGTTAACTATGGTGGACGCTTTGATCATGTCGATGCTTATGTTACGGCAAGTCAGTTCAGTCCACGGATCAATGCAGTCTACGAGTTGACGCCACAAACTACATTACATGCTGGCTATGCGCGTTATTTTACCCCACCGCCTACTCAACTCGTGACGACAGATACCATTGCGGCATCACAAGGTACAACCAGTGCGCCAGCAGGAACTTTGAATAATCCTGTTAAAGCTGAAAGTTCTGACTATTATGATTTTGGCGTAAGCCATAAATTAACGCCAAAACTTACGATTGGCTTGGATAGCTATTATAAGAAAGTGACGAATTTGCTGGATGAAGGTCAGTTTGGTTCAGCGCTGCTCTATACGCCATTTAACTACGCGCAAGGTAAAGTGTATGGCGTAGAACTGACCGCTAATTATCACGACGGAAATTTCAATGCTTACGCGAATCTGGCGCGTTCAACGGCGCTGGGTAAAGATATTGTTTCTAGTCAATATACGTTTGATGCTGATGAGCTTGCTTATATCGCAAATCATTGGATCCATCTGGATCATGATCAAACCTTATCGGCTTCAGCAGGGATGTCTTATCGTCGGTTGAATACAACATATAGTGCTGATGCGATTTATGGCAGTGGCTTGCGTAATGCTTTTGCCAATACAGAACATTTACCTGATTATTTCACGATGAATTTAGGTGCTTCACATACGTTCAATACAGTGTCTTTGGGACAGCTAGAGGGGCGTGTGAGCATCGTTAATTTGTTTGATAAGGTCTATGAGATTCGTGATGGTTCGGGTGTCGGTGTGGGTGCGCCGCAGTTCGGTGCGCGTCGTGGATATTATTTAGGTGTAACGAAGAAGTTTTAAAGATTAATAAAGGGGCTGTAGTAGATTAGCTCTATGTTAGTCTACAAAAATGAAGATAACGAATTGTAAGTTAAGTAAAAAATTGCAATGGAAGTTACTGGAGTATTTTGTACTTGAAGTAACGGCTCGTTCTGCTGCTGATTTACTCG
>JASLHI010000018.1 GCA_030149815.1 Aquirhabdus sp.
ATCTGACGGGCTAACCCACCAAAAGATATTGGTTGTCCAGACATTCACTCAATCTTCCATAGTTATCAGGTATCTCACACCTGTGAGTCTTCTGACTATAACGTACTCAGTTCGCACACACAATCAGATAACACATAATGCATCTTATTTTAGACTGATATCCAGTATTTGTAGCGTAAAAGAGCTCCAATATCTTGATGTTTTGATAATTATTACCAAATCGAATGTTTGATTTTTAGTTGTTTTGCGTCGCACTCGAACTATTCTTTACGAAACGTATCTTCCATTTCTGACACATATGTAAACCGCGTCACACTTCTTCCATTTTCCAAAAGAACATTCTCAACAAACATTTCTAAAGGTCTAACCCAAATACTATAATCATCATATAGACAACGATATACAACAACCCATTCACGAGTCTCAGAATGTCTCGCAGTCATAAGAACTTGATAATCTTTACCCTTATAATGTCGATATCGCCCTTTTTTTAACGTCGCAGCGACTATCGATAAATCTGTCGACATACATCACCCTATTTATAAAATACCAAGCTTTTAAATTTTATCACGATCTCTATATTCATATCTCAACCAATAAGCTTACACATGTCTTTTTAAAGACACTTTGCGCTAGAATTAGCTTAAATCTAAACTCGATAAAGCACCTATTATGTCAACGACTTTCAATCAACCCTCTTCACAGCCTCGCCAACACTGGGTGATTGGTAATTGGAAGATGAACCCAAACCGAGCAACTGCACAGACACTAACACAAACACTGGTAAATCGTTTGGCTGAGGCACCTCTTCATACTTGTAAAACAGCCATCGCACCAATGGCGATCCATCTCATCACAATCCATGAAATTTTGACGACGACTCATACGTCTCCTCGAATCTCACTCGTTGCACAAGATATTGCCGTTGCACGCCATACAGGCGCATTTACGGGTGATATTTCAGCGGATTTAATTCAAGAAACAGGTGCCAAATGGATCATTATTGGTCACTCAGAACGTCGCACCATTCATCATGAAAATGAAAACCTAATTGGTATGAAATTAAACGCTGCACTTGATGCAGGCCTTGGCGTGATCTGGTGCGTCGGAGAAACTTTAGCTGAACGAGAAGCTGGACAAGCAGTTCAGGTTGTTAGTGCACAAATCAACGCGCATATTGATATTTTAACAAAAATAGATCCAAGTAGACTCATCATCGCCTACGAGCCAGTTTGGGCAATTGGTACTGGACGTACCGCCAGCCCTGAAGATGCGCAGCAAATGCATGCAGCTATTCGACAATTGTTGTCTGAAATCCGTGCACCATTAATTCAGACCAGCCTACTTTACGGCGGCAGCGTAAAATCGGATAATGCGCTTTCTCTCGCCAAATGTCCCGATATTGACGGTGCGTTGGTTGGTGGTGCATCACTTGATGCGGATTCTTTTTTGCAAATCGCCAAAGCGTTTGATATCGCCTAAGCGTGGAGATTAACGTGGAAACGCTGGTTCTGATATTACATATTTTGGTTGCGTTGGGCATGATTGCCCTGATTCTTTTACAACAAGGTAAAGGCGCAGAAGCGGGTGCATCCTTTGGTGCAGGTGCATCAAGTACTGTTTTTGGTGCATCAGGCTCAGCAAATTTTCTAACAAAATCAACTGCTGTTCTGACCACGATTTTCTTTCTGACCAGTTTAGCGTTGGCTGTTTTTGCAAAACACCACTCTCAAGAACTATACAGCTTAACTTCACCGACGAATACATCTGCGCCGACAATACCAACGCCTACAAATTCAACAACTCCTGCAAAACCCCCTTCCAATCCATAAATGGATCGAGTAGAATTCTCGTCCTTCTTGCGGGGGTGGTGGAATTGGTAGACACGCTACCTTGAGGTGGTAGTGCTTAACGGCGTGGGGGTTCAAGTCCCCCCTTCCGCACCATTATTTTATAATTTGTTGAAATGAAAAATTTATTTTTCATTGATCGCAAAAAAGAAATATTGGAAGTCAGCAAATTAAACGTTGACAGAAGGTAAGGATGAGCATAGTATGCCGTCCAGTTGATGCGGGGTGGAGCAGTCTGGTAGCTCGTCGGGCTCATAACCCGAAGGTCGTTGGTTCAAATCCAGCCCCCGCTACCACTTATTTTGGAAGACGCAGAGAACCGATAGCCTAAGCTTCAGTTGATGTGATTTTTCGTACAGTAGCTTTCATATGTTATTAAAACTTATGAAAAGGAACTGTTAAGAATGGGCTTCATGCCCATTTTTTGTTTTTGTCGTTCACGTTTCTGGATGTTGTTTTGCGTGTTGCTTCTTTAAAAGAACGAACGGCTTGATTAACCGAACTAGACGAATACGACTCACAAACAGAGCGCCTACCATAAACAGGCATAGACCAACATGAAATTATCGCAAAAAACCCAAACACTTTTTGATCTCATACAACCTGCAGTTGCAGTGTGTGGTGTTGATTTGTGGGGACTTGAATTTTTGCCGCAAGGTAAACGCTCTTTATTACGTATTTATATTGATCGTCCTGATACCACTGGTGAAAAATCGACACTGCCTGCTGGCTTTACTGTGCCTGCATCGAATCCAGATCAAGCTGATACAGCGCCTCATGACGATTTAAATGATGCTGATCAAGATTTTGATGGTGAAACTTCAGATGTGGGTCGTGGGATTGGTGTCGAAGATTGTGTCAAAGTTACTCATCAGGTGAATGGCGTACTTGATGTGCATGATCCAATCTCAGGTGAGTATGTCCTTGAAGTGTCATCTCCAGGCTGGGATCGTCCGTTCTTTACCCTCGATCAAATGCATGCATATGTTGGACAGACTGTCCATTTGCGCCTCATTGCTCCCGTTGCAAATCGTCGTAAACTAACAGGGCTACTGGTTTCGATTGAAAATGATGTCTTGACCGTGACGCTCGATGGTTCAAATGTCATCATTGACGCAGATAATATTGATAAAGCAAATTTGGTGTACGCGCCTGTTTAATAGGCAAGATAAATAATGTCTAAAAGAAATTTGGTATCCGTTGTATTGTTTTAGATTCAGTGCAGATTAACTTTTTAAAAATGTTTTCGAAATCAAAGGTGACTTATGAGTCGTGAAATTCTGACAGTCGTGGAAGTCGTCAGCAACGAAAAAGGCGTAAGCCGTGAAGCAATTTTCGAGGCTATGGAACAAGCGCTCGTTGCTGCAACTAAGAAAAAATTCTACGAACACGATGAAGTCGATCTCCGTGTCTCTATTGACCGCAAAACAGGTGAGTATGATACTTTCCGCGTTTGGACGGTCGTGGCCGATGAAGATCACGAAATGCCTGGTCTACAAGACGCGATTTCTGATTTGGATCAAACCAAATGGAAAATCGGTGATGTTCGCGAAGAGCAAATTCCCTCAATCGAATTCGGCCGTATTGCAGCACAAATCGCAAAACAAGTGATTGTGCAAAAAATTCGTGAAGCTGAACGCGCTATGATTGCTGATGAATATGCAGAACGCGTTGGCGAACTAATCTATGGTGAAGTTAAGAAACAAACCAAAGATGGCTTTATTATTGATTTAGGCAATAACGCGGAAGGCTATTTGGCTCGCGAAGAAATGATTCCTCGTGAAATGCTGCGTGCAAAACAACGCGTCACTGCAATTTTGTACAGCGTCAATCGTGATGGCCGCGGCGCACAGCTTTTACTATCTCGTTCACGCCCAGAAATGCTGATCGCATTGATGCGTAAAGAAGTTCCTGAAATCAGTGAAGAAATCATTGAAGTGAAAGGCGCAGCACGTCAACCTGGCGTTCGCGCAAAAATCGCGGTGAAAACCAATGATCATCGTATCGATGCGGTAGGTGCATGTATTGGTATGCGTGGCACACGTATTCAAGCGGTACAGCAAGAATTGGAAGGCGAGCGCATTGATGTCGTGATCTGGTCAGATGATCCTGCACAATATATTGCCAGTGCGCTTGAGCCAGCAGATGTGTCTGGTATTGTGCTTGATGAAGATGCGCACAGTGCGGATATTATTTTTGCAGCCAGTGATCAGTTGGCGCGCGCTATTGGTACACAAGGTCAAAACGTGCGTTTGGCATCAGAATTGACTGGTTATCGGCTAGATATGATGTTGGAAGATGAATATCGTGCACGCCAACAATCTGAATCACAACAATATGTAGATCTGTTTATTCAACGCCTAGAAATCGATGAGAATTTGGCTGGTGCTTTAGTTGAACTTGGCTTTACCTCACTCGAAGAGGTCGCGTATGTGCCTGCAGAAACCTTCCATGAAATTGAAGGTTTAGATGATGAAACTATCGCACTCTTGCAATCTCGTGCAAAAGACGCCGCAATTGCAGACGAATTGCTCCAACAAGAAAGCATTCAAGACCCAAGCGAAGAGCTATTGGCTTTAGAAGGTCTGGATCGTGAATTAGCATTCTCCTTAGCAGCACACGGTATCGTGACAGTCGATGACCTGGCAGATCAAGCCGTTGGTGATTTGGAAGACCTTGGGATTGATACCGCGACTGCAGGTAAATTGATTATGAAAGCCCGTGAGTCTTGGTTTAATTAATTTTTAGTCTTTATAGCAGCTTAGTGAGTTTTTTAGATTCTCACTAGGCAAAACAGATTAACCGCGTGTGAATAATAGATTCACACCCCTAACAACGATTGGAGTTGTACTGGCATGGTTTCTTTAATATGAGCGCCCAGCGCAGGGTCATCAATAGGATGGCTCAAATGATTTAATTTCTCGATTTTGAATGATGGTTTTGAGTATAGGTAGGTAGCAGCACATGGCGGATAAATCCGTAAACGAATTAGCACAACAAGTCGGTCGTCCAGTTGAAAAATTACTAGCACAACTGGTTGAAGCGGGCTTACCCGCGCGTGCAGCAACAGGGCTCGTCACCGACAGTGAACAAGAAAAATTGGTTGCTCATTTAAGACAAACCCACGGTCAAGCTGCCCAAGATAACAAACAAATTACCTTACAGCGTAAAACATTGGGCACGGCAAAAGTTGCAAGCTCAACTGGCAAAGCCAAAACCATTAACGTCGAAGTGCGTAAAAAGCATACCTTTGTGAAGCCTGATCCAGCAACGATCGCGGCTGAAAAAGCCAAGCATGAAGCTGAAGCAAAAGCCCGTATTCAAGCAAGCATTCAAGCTCAATCAGAAGCTGCTCAAGCTGAAGAAAGTAAAGCCGTAGAAGCAAAAGCGGCTGAAAAAGCACGTGCGGAAGCCGATGCAAAACATCAAGCAACGCTCGATGCAATGCGCCAGCAAACTGAAAAGAAAGCGGTTGATAAAAAAGAAGTGGTTGTTAAAAAACGTACAACCAAGATTGATGAAACGCCTGAACAGAAAAAAGCCCGTGAAGCTGAAGCCGCTCGCTTAAAAGCAGCTGAAGAAACGGCACGTCGTGCAGCAGCTGAAGCCGCACAACAACGTACGCTTGAACAAATGCGTCAAATGGCGAGCAAATACGCTGATGGAACTGCAACCGATCGTAAAATTGACGATTCTGCACCATTAGCAGCAGGTCTGGTTGGTCGTGCATACGAAGAATCGTTCGATAAAGAAAATCGCGATATTAAACGTGGTACAGCAACGCCAGGCACTGCAGGTGCAGGGAAAGGTAAAGGTCGTACACGTGCTGGTCGTCAGGAAGAGCAATCTTTCCGCCAACCACAACGCGGTCTGAAAACGAGCCAAACCAACAAGCACGGTTTTGAAAAACCTGTTGAAAAACAAATTTATGATGTCCAGATTGGTGAACAGATTGTTGTTGCTGATTTGGCACAGAAAATGGCGGTTAAAGTCCGTGAAGTCATTAAGACTTTGATGAAAATGGGTGAAATTGTCACTCAAAATCAAGTAATTGACCAATCTACTGCATCACTCGTGGTTGAAGAACTAGGACACAATCCAGTTCTCGTCAGCGATACGGCTGTTGAAGATAAATTGATGGCGTCTGTTGCTGATCGCGGCAATGTAAAAACACGTCCACCAGTAGTCACCATCATGGGTCACGTTGACCATGGTAAAACCTCTTTACTCGATTATATCCGTCGTGCAAAAGTTGCTGCAGGCGAAGCGGGTGGTATTACTCAGCATATTGGTGCATACCATGTAGAAACCGAACGTGGCGTTATTACTTTCCTCGACACCCCAGGTCACGCGGCATTTACCCAAATGCGCGCCCGCGGTGCAAAAGCAACTGACATCGTGATTTTGGTGGTTGCAGCCGATGACGGCGTGATGCCACAAACCGCGGAAGCGATTGAACATGCACGCGCTGCGGGTACACCAATCATTGTTGCGGTCAACAAAATTGACAAAGAAAGTGCAGACCTCGATCGCGTTCTCAGCGAATTGTCTGTAAAAGGCGTGACCACTGAAGCATGGGGTGGTGATACACCAATCGCTAAAGTATCTGCAAAAACTGGTCAAGGTATCGATGAACTGCTTGATTTGATTTCTATTCAAGCTGAATTGATGGAACTGACTGCTTCTGAAGAAGGTGCAGCGCAAGGTCTGGTCATCGAAGCACGTATCGACAAAGGTCGTGGTGCGGTTGCCAGCATCTTGGTTCAAAAAGGCACCTTGAAAGTCGGTGATTTACTGTTGGCAGGTTCATTCTACGGTCGTGTTCGTGCGATGACCGATGAAAACGGTAAACCAGTCAAAACTGCAGGCCCATCGATTCCAGTAGAAATTCTCGGTTTACCTGATGCACCGAATGCAGGTGATGAAGTACTCGTCGTATCTGATGAGAAGAAAGCACGTGAAGTTGCTGAATTCCGTGCGGCTCGTGAACGTCAAACTAAGATTGACCGTCAATCTGCAATGCGCCTTGAAAACATTATGGCAGGCATGGGCAAGAAAGATGTACCAACCGTCAATATCGTCCTCAAAGCCGATGTACGCGGTTCACTCGAAGCATTGACTCATGCACTGAACGACTTGTCGATTGATGATGTCCGCGTTCAAATCGTAGGTTCTGGTGTCGGTGCGATTACCGAATCAGACATTACACTTGCAGAATCAACAGGTGCAGCAATGCTCGGTTTCAACGTCCGTGCTGACAACGCTGCGCGCCTGAAGAGCCAAGTGGACGGCATCGACCTACGCTACTACAGCATCATTTATGAAATGATTGATGATGTCAAAGCGGCAATGAGTGGCAAGCTCGCGCCTGAACATCGCGAAAACATCTTGGGTATCGCTCAAGTACGTCAAGTGTTCCGTTCAAGCAAGTTTGGTGCTGCTGCTGGTTGTATGGTCATGGAAGGGGTGATTCATCGTAACCGCCCAATCCGCGTCCTCCGTGACGGCGTAGTCGTGTTCCAAGGTGAACTCGAATCATTGCGTCGCCATAAAGATGACGTCAATGAAGTGCGTGCAGGCATCGAATGTGGTCTGGGTGTTAAGGGCTACAAGGACATTCAAGAACTCGATCAAATCGAAGTCTATGAAGTTCATGAGATTAAACGGAGTCTATAATGAGTCAACGCTTACAGCGTATGGGTGATCAGGTTCAGCGCGAGCTGTCTGATCTCATCCGTATGGAACTCAAAGACCCGCGTCTGGGTGGTGGCATGGTCACCATCTCTGGCGTGAAAATTAGCTCTGATTTAGGCTACGCGGACGTCTACGTCACCGTGATGAATCGTGGTGAGCTGACCAATGATTTAACCGAACAAGCGCATCAGGATACACTTGATTTATTGAATGGTGCAGCAGGTTTTATGCGCCAAGAGCTGGGACGTCGCATTAAAACTCGTTTTACGCCACGTTTGCGCTTTCACTATGACAAATCAACAGCGCATGGTAATTATATGGCTGCGTTGATTTCTGAAGCAGTTAAAGATTTACCTGCCGAAGATAGTTATGGTGTAGATGACTCCAAATAATTGTCCATTGATTTAAATAAAGACCGCCCTAGGGCGGTTTTTTGTTGATCAAAGGTTGCGTATGTTATTTATTTTTGGTTCATCACATGATGTAGAAAAGTGCGTGTGACATAGAGATATCAACGGCTACACACTGAGTTTTCTGGAATTAACATTGTAACTACGGGTAAAAAAACAGACTTGATGATCCATCAAAAATGGCCTATTGATTAATGATCAGCATTTTGATCAATGTTTCCTTAAATAATCCGTTTCACAATCTGGAGAAATAAAATGGATGGACATGGCATCATTTACACCATCGTTATTGGCTTTATTGCGGGTCTACTGGCACGTGCCATTTATCCTGGAGATCAAAAACTCGGCATCATTCTGACCATTGTGTTAGGAATCGTCGGCTCATGGGTTGCCAATTTTCTTGGGAACGCATTGGGTTGGTATCATTCAGGCGATGTAGCAGGGCTCATAGGCTCGGTTACTGGAGCAATTATTGTTCTTGCTGTATACATTTTTGTTAATAAACAAATCAGCAATAATAATTCTCAATGATGCAGATCAACAAAATAAGCGGCGATATCGCCGCTTATTTATTGTCTACAATGATAACAATATTAATTTATCTAATTGTTTTATTTAAATAAAAATTAAAATCAATAATATCCTAAATAACTTTCTTCTACAAATTCTATGATCACTCCCAAAATGGCTAAATCTATTTTTGATTTAACCATACAAATTCTTGTTATTTATTTTCCAAAAATTTTTGTCCTAGACTATTTTCAACTTGTTATGACAAGACTGAAATTTAATGGAAACAACTGTCCTCAAAATCCTGACCCATAATTCAACACCGCTCTATTTGCAACTGCGTGAGGAGTTACGTTCGCGCATTCTCGACGGTCGTTATTCACCAGACAAGCAATTGCCCTCGGAAAATGAACTCTGCGCATTATTCCAAGTCAGTCGCATTACCGTGCGCCAAGCCTTAGGTGATCTGCAAAAAGAAGGTTTGATTTTTAAGATTCATGGCAAAGGCACTTTCGTCGCTAAACCGAAAGCCTTTCAGAACGTAAGTCGTTTACAAGGTTTTGCCGAAGCCATGTCCAGCATGGGTTATGAAATTATTAATCGCTTGCAAAATTTTAGCTTTGTTCCAGCAAATGCAATCGTTGCAGCACGGCTGAAAATTAGTGAAGGCAGCATCGTTACCGAAATTAAACGTGTTCGTTTACTCAACCGTGAACCTGTTTCTCTCGAAGTCACTTATGTATCTGAGGCAATTGGTCTGCAATTGCAGAAAGCTGATTTAGTGACGCGAGATATTTTTTTAATTCTTGAGAATGACTACCAGATTGCACTTGGTCATGCCGAATTGAGCATTGATGCTGTGCTGGCTGATGAGGACTTGAATACGGCGCTAGCCGTCGAAGAAGGTTCTCCCATTTTGCGTATCGAACGTCTGACTCACGATGTTCAGGGTCGACCAATTGATTTTGAATACCTGTACTTCCGTGGAGATGCATTCCAATACCGCTTACAGATTGATCGTCAATCCACCGACAAAAACACTACCGATCCAATTTAAGAGATACATCATGACAGCACAACCTATCACAACACATGAATTGGAATACGACATCGTCGTCGTTGGTGGTGGTACAGCGGGACCAATGGCAGCAATCAAAGCTAAAGAACTCAATCCAAACCTAAAGATTCTGTTGATCGACAAAGCCAATGTGAAACGAAGCGGCGCGATTTCCATGGGTATGGATGGTCTGAATAACGCCATCATTCCAGGACATGCTACGCCAGAACAGTACACCAAGGAAATTACGGCAGCTAATGACGGTATCGTCAATCAAGCCACTGTCTACGCCTATGCCAAGCACAGTTTTACTACGATTGAGCAGCTTGACCGTTGGGGCGTGAAATTTGAAAAAGACGAAACTGGCGATTATGCCGTCAAAAAAGTGCATCACATGGGGTCATACGTCCTCCCAATGCCTGAAGGTCATGACATCAAAAAAGTGCTGTATCGCCAACTGAAACGCGCTCGCATTGCCATCAGTAATCGCATCGTCACGACACGATTGCTGACCGATAGCCAAGGCGCGGTAAATGGTGTGATGGGCTTTGATTGTCGCACAGCTGATTTCTATGTGATTCGCGCCAAAGCAGTGATTTTGAGCTGCGGCGCGGCAGGCCGTTTGGGCTTACCTTCTTCGGGTTATTTGATGGGGACTTATGAAAATCCAACCAATGCAGGTGATGGCTATGCGATGGCATATCACGCAGGCGCAGAACTGTCGAATCTGGAATGCTTCCAGATCAATCCGCTGATTAAGGATTACAACGGTCCTGCATGTGCATACGTCACGGGCCCGCTCGGTGGTTATACCGCCAATAACAAAGGTCAACGCTTCATTGAATGTGATTATTGGAGCGGGCAAATGATGTGGGAGTTCTATCAGGAACTCGAAGGTGGCAATGGACCAGTCTTTCTTAAACTCGATCATTTAGCGGAAGAAACCATTCAAACGATTGAAACCATTCTGCATACCAATGAACGTCCGAGTCGTGGCCGTTTTCATGAAGGTCGCAACACCGATTACCGCCAAGACATGGTTGAGATGCACATTTCTGAAATTGGTTTTTGCAGTGGTCACAGCGCATCTGGTGTTTGGGTCAATGAACGTGCCGAAACTTCGGTGAAAGGTCTGTATTCCGCTGGCGATATGGCTGCTGTACCGCATAACTACATGCTAGGTGCATTCACTTATGGCTGGTTTGCTGGGGTAAATGCCGCACAGTATGTGATTGAACGCGAATTTACTGCGCTTGATGCAGAGCAAATCGAGAAGGAGCGTGCACGCGTTTATGCACCGCTGCATCGCGAACGTGGATTATCTCCAGCACAAGTGGAATACAAACTGCGCCGCATGGTCAATGACTACCTTCAGCCGCCAAAAGTCACGGCAAAGATGGAAATCGGCCTACGCCGATTCGAAGAAATTGCCGAAGATTTGCAATATTTACGTGCAGAAAATCCGCATGAACTCATGCGCGCAGCTGAAGTTTCAGTCATTCGTGATTGCGCAGAAATGGCAGCGCGCGCATCGCTGTTCCGTACCGAAAGTCGTTGGGGTTTGTATCACTACCGCGCTGATTTTCCGCAGCGGAACGATGCCGATTGGTTCTGCCACGCCCATCTGAAAAAAGACCAAAACGGTCAAATGACTAGCTTTAAGAAACCCGTTGAGCCTTACATCATCGCCATCGATAGCGATGAAAAACAGGCTTATCAAAAACTCCGCGTCAGCGATGAAGAATTGGCAATTGCCTAAAGGACATGATGATGAATTTTATTCCCCACGATATCAGCCAGCGTTCTAGCGCACCTGTTTTGATTGATGAAGACAAATGTATCGCCCACAAAGGCTGCACGGTATGCGTCGATGTCTGCCCGATGGATCTACTGGTAATTGATTCTGTAAAGAAAAAAGCTGTCATGCAATTTGATGAATGCTGGTATTGCATGCCCTGCGAGACCGACTGCCCAACAGATGCCGTACGGGTCAACATCCCGTATTTATTGAAATAATTTTAGCCAAATCAATCCTATTTTCACCTAACAACTGAACTAAAAGATACGAGGAAAAAATGAATATACGCCAACTGACACTCAGTTTACTCATCGCAACAGGCATCTCAAGTGTGCATGCTGAAACCATTCGCGTTGCCATCGGCACACAAGACACCACCATTAATTGTGCGACTGGTGGTTTGTTAATTCGTGATCTGCACTTGCTGGAAAAATATCTGCCACATGATGGCAAATACAAAGACGTGCAGTACGACATCGAATGGAAAAACTTTACTTCTGGCGCACCGCTGACCAATGAAATGGTCGCAGGACGTCTGGATATCGGTGCAATGGCTGATTTTCCAGGTTCACTGAATGGTGCAGCATTTCAAAAAGCAGGTAAGAAAAGTATTTTCTTGAGCGTCCTTTCAGGCAGCACGATCGGTAGCGGGAATGGCATCGTAGTGCCAAAAAACTCTCCCGTTCAGTCTATCCGTGATTTGAAAGGTAAAACCATTTCCGTGCCTTTTGCATCGACCTCACACGGCTTGTTATTGCGTGCGATTAAAGCGCAGGGCTGGGATCCAGACAAAGATGTTCAAATCATTACCCAAGCGCCAGAAGTCGCTGGATCTGCGTTACAAAGCGGCAAGATTGACGCACACGCAGACTTTGTTCCGTTCGCTGATTTGTTCCCTTATCGCGGTTTTGCGCGCAAGATTTATGATGGATCTCAAGCCAATGCACCGACTTTTCACGGCAGTTTAGTTGCAGATGATTATGCAAAAAAATATCCAGAAATTGTCATCGCGTATTTACGTGCTGCCATCGAAGCCAACCGTTTAATCAGTGAAGATCCTGAGAAATACAGCGAAATCATTGCTAAAGATACAGGTATTGAACCTGAAGTCGTGTACCTGTTCCACGGACCGCTTGGCCTGCAAACTCGCGACTTTACATGGAAGCCTGAATATCGTCAGGCACTCAAGACATCGATTGAAACTCTGAAATTACTCAAGAAAACTGATGTGGATCTTGATACTAACAGTTTCATTGATGATCACTATCTCCGTGAAGCGTTCAAAGCATCAGGGCTGGATTACGATGCCGCGCTGAAAAACTACAGCAAATTACCACTCAAAGCCAAAGATGCAACAACAGGCAAACCCATTACCGACTTTAAGCGAGTCACCCAAATCTGGGTAGATGGCGAACCTAAAGTACGCAGCTACGCTTCTCCAGAATCCGCTTTTATTGATCTGAAAAAATTCAATCAATCAGGCAAAAAGATTCGTGTGATCTATGCCCAAGATCGCAATAGCGGCATTAAGTTGTTTGCCGATGAAGCGTGGTTTGCCCGTGAAAAAAGTGGTCAACTCGAAGCATTTTTGCTGAAAGGACAAGCCGAAGATTGGGTGAAAGCGCATGGTGGCACGGTGCTCGACTTTAACACCGCGAAAGGTAAATAAACATCTTGGGTCAATCATTGAAGTGATGTTGTTTTGGCTAATTATGCAAAGCAACTGTCATTTCAACTCACCCAAATCATTGATTGATAAATAGGTTAGGATCATGAGCGTTGCCATCGGTACGACTAGCATCAGACGCTTTAACGTGAAACACGTCCAGTTTGGCAGCCTGTTGCTGCGTACAACATCGGTCTTGACTTGTGTATTGTTCTGGTTTCTTGCAGTCAAATTTCACTTAAATCTGGGCTTCATCACCTTCGCCAATGTGCCATCGCCACACGATGTGATCAGTGCCGCATGGGATTTACTCCATTCACCTAAACTGTGGTCGCATATCAGTAGTAGTGTCTATCGCGTATTAGCAGGATTTATAGCAGCTGGATTAATTGGCGTGAGCTTAGGACTGATTATTGGTCGATCAAAATTTGCGGCTAATACTTTATTACCACCACTCGAAATTCTACGTCCAATTCCTGCGGTGGCATGGATTCCATTGGCAATCCTGATGTTTCCATCGGGTGAATTTTCCATGATTTTCATTACCTTCACGGGTGCACTTTTTCCAATTCTGTTGAATACCATTCATGGCGTAGAAGGTGTGGATGCCCGCCTGATCGCTTCGGCACGTAGTTTAGGCGGTACTCGTTTTGCGATTTTTAGGGAAGTGATCTTTCCCGCAGCAGCGCCCAATATCATTACAGGGTTATCGATTGGCATGGGCACATGCTGGTTTTGTCTGGTTACCGCTGAGATGATTTCTGGGCAATTTGGCATTGGCTATTACACATGGGAATCCTACACCTTGCAAAACTATCCCGATATTGTCGTGGGCATGTTGATGATCGGTATCCTCGGCATGGGGAGTAGTGTGCTGATTAAGAAAATAGGGCATTGGCTGATGCCTTGGCATCAACCGCAGAAAAAACTCGCCTAAGGAGAAAATGATGACGATTACAAATCACCAAATCGCAGAAAACGGTCACATTGAGATTGATCAGCTTCATATTCATCTAGGACAGGGGAATGCACGTTTTGAAGCCCTGCAAAACGTTGACTTTAATATCGAACCGGGTGAATTTGTCTGTATTCTTGGCCCATCAGGATGTGGTAAATCGACATTGCTCGGAGCATTGGCAGGCCATTTACAACCCAGTCATGGTCAAATCACTGTTGATGGTCAATCAGTCAGTACGCCGCATCCAAACCGTGGTTTAGTCTTCCAGCAACACACGCTTTTTCCATGGAAAAATGTGCTGGAAAATGTCGCTTTTGGTTTAAAAATGAAAGGCATTCCTCGTAACCAAAGACTTGAGCAAGCACGTCAATTATTAGCATTGGTGGGATTGTCTGGCTTTGAAAACCATTATCCGTCACAACTGTCAGGCGGTATGCAACAGCGCGTTGAAATCGCACGTGTCCTCATCAACCATCCGCATGTCTTGCTCATGGATGAACCGTTTGGTGCATTAGATGCGCAAACTCGCTCTATGATGCAAGAGCTTCTTCTCGATGTTTGGGCACGAATTCGTACGACGGTTGTCTTCATTACCCATGATATTGATGAAGCACTGTTTCTTGCGGATCGAATTCTGGTGATGAGCCCACGTCCAGGTCGCATTATTGATGAATTAAAACTGGATTTTGTGCGTCCGCGTCGCTCAGAACTGCTGACCTCACCGCATTTTATGCAGCTAAAACGCCATTGTCTTGATCTGCTGCGTCATCAACATGATGCAGGAAATCTCGTTGAGCTTGAAAGACTTTCACCACTTCACCAAGATCAACTCAACAAGCCGCGTTTGGCCGTTTAAAGATTAAATACAAGCTTCAAAGAATAGGAAAGAACCTATGAGCCATAACTCAGATAATTGGATTGACGATGAACTTGCTGAAATTCAAGAACGACTCAACAGCGATGATGCCGTGATTCGTCGCATTGCTTTGCTTGACCTTGCCGATCTGGATGACAGCAATACGATTGCTTGGTTTGTGCAGGCATTGCGTGACGATACAGCCGAAACCGTCCGTCAAGAAGCGGCACGACTCCTTGCGGCATGGGAAAATGATAGTGTCGTTGAAGCGCTGTGCCACGCATTAGTCGATACCAACGAATACGTCCGTGAGACTGCTGCACAAAGCCTCAGTGAATTTAAAGACCCTCAATCTGGGCACATCATTTTGCCATGGACACTGCATACGGACACTTCCGTTCGAATTGCAGCATTACGCGCACTACGCGAGCTCCGTTTACCTGAAAGCCTCGACAGCGCCTTACTCAATCTCGATCATGAACATCATGCTGTTCGCCGTGAAGCAGTAGGCGTACTTGGTTGGTTAAAGATTTCGGATGCTTTACCACGTTTAGCACAAATCGCAAATCAAGATAGCAGTGCCGAAGTTCGCCGTATTGCAACAGGCGCACTCGGTTATGCAGATAATCAAAACGTTCTGCCATCTTTACTAAAATCACTTAACGATGACATCTGGCAGGTACGTGAAGAAGCAGCACATACGCTTGGAAAATTACGTTTAGTTGATACATCAGCAGCACTGATTAATGCTTTACATGATGAATATTGGCAAGTTCGTATTCATGCTGCACGCAGTTTAGGTAAGTTAAAAGATCAAACCGCAACATACGCTTTGCTCGATACCCTGCAACACCCCATCAGCAACTTACGCAAAGAAGCTGCACTGGCATTAGGTGAAATTGGCAACAACAAAGCACAACAAGGTTTGGAAAATACGCTATCCGATAGCGATCCAGAAGTTAGAAAAGCCGTACGTATCGCGCTAGCCCAATTGAACCACACTTACACGATTGGATAAGAGATTGAGTATGAAACCCTCTGCAATTCTCAATGACACAACCTCACACACACTGATACTGACATGGGCAGATGGTGCTATCCAGAACATCAATCACGGCACATTACGAGCTGCATGTCAGTGCGCCTTTTGCCGATCATACCGCCTCAAGGACGAAATTATTCCAGAAAACCCCTTACAACTCATTACCGAAATTCACTCACATGGTTATGGTCTGCAATTGGTCTTTGATGATGGTCATGATCGTGGCATTTATCCTTGGCAATATTTGCGCTCAATCAACTAATTGAAATCCTGTCGGACAATACCAACGACTCATACTGGAAATTTAAAAGTGTATCGTCTAATGTATCGATATATTTTTTAAAATACACTGCGATACACTCATGAATACACCAACTAATTTGACCATTTCAGCCGCTGCAAAACTTTATGGCAAGAGCAGAGCAACCCTCTACAAAGCAATAGATAGCGGATTTTTATCACAAAATAATGATGGAAAAGTCAACTTAAGCGAACTCATTCGTGTCTATGGAGAAGTCGGAAACAAGACCGTGGTGACACATGAAAAACGTATCGAAGACGTATCGACAATACAACACGATACACTCATGAATACACTTTTAAAAGAGCGTTTGGATCGGATTGAATCGTTAGAAAGACAACTTGCCATCAAGGATGAACAGCTTGCTCAACTTCATGGCACCATCAAATTATTAGAATACAAATCAGAACAAACCTCGTCGAAATCACTACTTGATCGCATCAAACAATTTATCGCCTAAATAAAAATTGCGCAAATTGAATGCGCTAACCACTGAAAAAAGCCATCCTGCAACGTTGATGGCTTTTTTTATGCCGCAAATTCAAGTATTCCTTCCTTGATAATTTGTTCAAAAAGTATAAGTGTATCGCATAAAAATTAATCACAATGAATATGCAATAAAATAGTTGCATTTAATTTTAATAAGCACATAATGCAACCCATAGGTAGCATTATGTGCAATCTCAATATTGCATCCATCCTAGCACTTCCAGATAATAGACTCAGGAGTATGGACATGAACGCATCCACCGACCGCATCGAAAAACAGATCATCCTTAAAGCACCGCTCAGCCGCGTTTGGCAAGCCCTCACCACTGCAGAGAAATTTGGCGAATGGTTTGGCGTCACTCTGACAGGCAAGACTTTTACAGTCGGCGCACGTATACAAGGTGAGAAAGTCAGCTGCTCAGGCGAAAAAAAAGGTCAAGTCTGGGATGCCTTAATCGAACGCATCGATCCAGAGCAGTTTTTTGCCTACCGTTGGCATCCTTATAACGCCGATAGCAGCATTGACCTCAGTCATGAACCTCGGACGCTCGTTGAATTTGAACTTGCTGAAGTCACTGGTGGCACGCTGCTACGCGTTGTCGAATCTGGCTTCGATGCCCTTAGCGTTGCACGTCGAAATGAAGCAATGCCAATGCACACCAATGGCTGGGAACATCAAATGAAAAATATCGAGGCTTATCTTGCTCAAGTTTAACGCAGATCAAACGACCATTCTGCCCAGCTTCGCACCGCTATTCGCGGCGTTGGGCGACGAAACTCGCCTACGCATTATTGCTGTACTCTGTGCAGGCGGTGCGATGTCGATTACTCAGCTGACGACAGGGACAGATATCACTCGCCAAGCAGTGACTAAGCATCTTGTCGTCCTCGCCGAAGCAGGGCTTGTTCACGACATCAAAGTCGGTCGTGAGCGCCTATGGGAATTTGAACCAACTCAGCTCAATGAAGCACGGCGCTTGCTCGCAAGCATCTCTAAACAATGGGACGAAGCACTGGAACGACTACGTCATATGGTGGAGTAAGACATCTCGATCAATTCGCAGGAAATTATTCGTAGCAAACTGTGATTTACATCCACAATCTCTGCTCAAACAAATCATTTTTACATGATTTCTTCATATTCAACGGTAAACGCAACATCTTGTTGCACGACACACACGGCTCTCCTATACACAACGATCTGATCCGGCGTTATCGTGAATTCACAGTAGCTCGAAGCTTCTTTGCAAAAGCTGCCGCACTTACAAAACTGGAGAAAGATCATGTCAAAATTATCAACTAAAGCACTCCTTGCAACTGTATTAACTGGGCTCATTGTGACCACAACCAGCGCAATGGCAGAAACACAATGGCAGCATAACCATCCGCGCCGTGCAGAAGTCAATCATCGTCTAAACCATCAAGATCAACGCATTCATCGCGAAGTACGCGAAGGCGAAATGAACCGACAACAGGCTCGTCAACTACATAAAGATGATCATCAGATTCGTCAAGAAGAACGCGATATGGCTCGCCAAAATGGTGGACATATCACCAAGCAAGAACAGAGAACACTGAACCAACAAGAAAATGCTGTTAGTCATAAAATTGGACAATAAGTTGAAAAAAACGCTACCTAGAGAATCTCTGGTAGCGTTTTTTTATGGACCTGCACCAATTGGGAGTGATTTAATCACACGATTAATTAAGCATTAAATGAATTTGCAACTCACCGACTAAGAACCCTAGTGCAGCACCGACCGCAATCAATGACCATTCATCTTCTTTAAATGCAGGACGTAACATCCCTTCAAATTCTTCAGGCGTTAATTCTTGCATCCGTTCTACCAGTGTCGTTCGAATATCCATCGCATCTTCAGCATAAGACTCAATAAACTTCATCGTCGTAGGCAATTGCGCCAAAATACGTTCTGCAACTTGTTCCTTCAAACGAAGGTATTTCTGACCACCAATTGCGTAAACAACTAAAGGTTTAACCATGCCCGATTGGGCATCAATCACTTCTTTAACATGGCGATTCACCAGCGCAATCACGCGATCTGAATGCGTCCCAGAAAACAGCTCTGTCATCATGTTGCCTGAAGTCAGGAGTTGTTTAGAAATCAATGCGGCATAATCAGCTGCGACTTCCTTTTGCCGTTTAATAAATAACCCCTGAAAGGTAAATCCCATAAACTTCTTAGGTCGCAGCGGTCTAAACATCATTTGTAAAGCGACCCAGTCGCTAAAGAAACCAACAAAACCACCAAAAGCTGGCAACATCCATGGATATTTACCTAAAGTTGCAACCCAAGACAACATCTGGATTACACCTATTGCAAAACCAAATACAAAACCTGCATTACTGAAAAACTTAAATTCTTGTTTACCAACTTTCTTAAAAATCTCATTGAGTAATCGTTTGTCTTTTAATAAATTAGATACAACCATGTGCTTAATATCGAAGTACTTCTGAACATCACTTTGTACTTCGGACATGATATTTTCAACGATTTCAGGTGCTTTAGCCTGTACGCTACGAATCAAACGCTTGCGTGCAAACTCTGGCATGCCTTCCCATAATCCAGGCTGAAATTCTTGTGCAACCTCACGAGTAATATCTTCAGCGGCTGCCATCAAAGGTTGTTCAATTTCTTTAGCAATTCGCTTCGGATCTAAACGTGCAAAAATTTCTTCAGGTTTAATCAGCTTCTGAGTCATGAGTTCAACCGAAATGGTTGCCATTTTTTCAGCTTTACGCGGAACAATACCTTGCCAACCAAAAATAGGTTTAATGCCCTTAAACTCAAGCGGTGAGAACATCATCTGAATCGCAATGATTTTGGTTATATAACCAATCAATCCACTCATCAATGGAATAGAGAGATAAAGCCAAAGATGCGCCGTGAAAAAGGTTACAAACTCTTGGAACATAGAATAAACCCTTGTTATTACTCACTAACTATGACTTATTATCAAGAATTAGATCATGAGATATGAGGTTATTGTTTGTTGGCAATAAATGACGTTAAACGCGTCGTTTCTATTGATTCATGGACTCGAAAATATCCAAAAATATTTTCTCGAATCCTATCCCGCAACGATAAATTGATGCTGACATAAAATTGGGCAAAAAGCACTTACTCAACCTATCAAAACATGATCAAAGTCACATTTATTTCATTTTTATCTCGATAAAATTTGAATATCACAAGAGCGTTTAAAAATTACTCAATGATGTATTTAAAATACAGTATTTATAAGGCGATTGATTGCAATCGGAACTCCAAAAATAATCACATGAACTGAATAAAACTGATCATCCTTTGATCTAGGTCAATTTATGCTGAAATACTTGGCTTAACATGATAAACATGTCGTTAAGATCACCCCTGTTGGAGACGAATATGAGGATGTTTCATCACCTATACGATCATCAAGACGATGGTTGGGGTTTTGATATTGACGACGGCTTCCCAGAATATTTATACGCAATTTATCGGTATATGACTTTTGGTCTCACACTCAGCGGATTAATTGCATATGTTTGCGCCAATAGCAATGTATATAAACAAGTTGCAACAACGTCATTCGTTCTACCCATATTGCTGGTGATTCCGCTCATTTTGGTTATTGTGCTGAGTAATCGAATTGAACAAATGAGTATTCCGATGGCCAAAACCTCATTTTGGCTCTTTGCAACACTCATCGGATTTTCGTTTGCAGGAATATTTCAAGTTTATCTAGGCGAAAGCATTGCAAAAACGTTCTTTGAAGTTGCAGGGTCTTTTTTTATTTTGAGTTTAGTGGGTTTTTTTACCAAAAGAAGTCTAACTCGCATGGGCACATTTTTACTACTCAGCCTAGTCAGTATCATTCTGGCTGGATTGGTAAATGTATGGTTTGCCTCAACGACCTTAGATCTTTTGATTTCAGCGATCGGAATTCTAATTTTTTCAGCACTCACTGCATTTGATACACAAAAAATTAGCGATCGGTTTTATGCCATTCATGCGGATTGTGACATCAGAAATCGAGAAGCCATTTTAGGAGCGCTGAATCTCTATCTCGATTTTATTAACATTTTTTTATCACTACTCAGGCTGAATGGTTCTAAAAAATAAGCCTCACTTAAATGTAAATTTTGGAGTTATAAAGCATGTACCAAAATATTTTAGTCGCCATTGATGGCAGTGCGACATCGGATTGTGCTTTACGAGAAGCGTTTAAATTTGCTCAAGAAGGCGTCCAAATTACCGTGGTTACTGTGATCGATAATCCTTTGCAAAGTTACAGCACACCTAATGTTTTCAACTTTGATGAAGTCCATGCCGCTTTTTACAAGCAAGCTGAAGATATTTTAAAAATTGCAGAAAGCGATGCTGAACGTCTCGGTCATATCAAGATTAAGACCTGTTTGGTGGATATGGGATTTCATTCTGGCCACGATGATATTGCACCAGCCATTCTCCGCACAGCAAACGATTATCACGCCGATTTGATTGTCATGGGAACACATGGTCGTCATGGAATAAAACGACTGTTTTTAGGCAGTGTTGCAGAACTATTGGTACGAGAAGCGCATTTACCTGTTTTACTCGTCCATAGTCCTGACCATGACGTTCATTCTGAATAAATTTAATTTGAGGAATCATCATGTACCAAAAAATTTTAGTCGCCATTGATGGCAGTCCAACTTCTGATTTAGCATTGCATGAAGCACTCAGAATTGCAAAATCAGGATCCCATTTAAAAGCAGTGACCGTGGTTGTCGATCTTTTAACGGGGTACGGCACACCTGCTTTTACTTATAAAAATGACGAAGTTCATCAAGCGTGCATAGAAGAAGCAAAAAAAGTAATCAAGAAAGCAGAAACCGATGCGAAATATCTGGGCGATGTTCCGATCGAAACTCAAATCATTGATCTAGGACCTCGTGCAATGCCTGATATTGTTCCTGCAATATTAAAAGCAGCCAAAGATCATCATGCTGACTTGATTATCATTGGTAGAAATAGTCGATTTGGATTAAAAGGATTTTTTCTGGGTAGCGTAGCAGGGCGTATTATTCAAGAATCCCATGTTCCCGTGATGGTGATTCGTGGTGAACCAAATACATCTCAGACTTAATGATGGAGATTAATCATGTATCAGAATATTCTCGTTGCACTCGATGGTAGCCCAACTGCTCATCAAGCACTTCAAGAAGCGCTTAAAATTGCCAACGCGGGTTCTAAAATTATTGCCATATCAGTCGTTGAAAACCCATTAATCGGTTATAGCGCACCTGTCATGCCATACGATTTTGCCATCATGCATGATGCATTTGTGCAGCAAAGTAAAAATATTCTGGAGCAAGCCAAGCATGAAGTGCAATCACATGGCAATATCCAAATTGAAACCCATGTGATCGACCTTAATCCTCATGCAAGCTATGACATTTCATTGGCTATTCTAGATGCCGCCAAAAAATACCATGCTGATCTGATTGTCATGGGAACACACGGACGACAAGGGATTAAACGCTTTTTCCTAGGCAGCATCGCAGAACAATTGATTCACCAATCCCACTTACCCGTACTCTTGATTCGTGATCAATCATCTCATTGAAAATATAAAACTTAGGAATCATTTGATTAAATTTTTACATTAAGCTTGATAAAACATCTAATATAGATAGCCTCATTTTTATAAAAATATTCTGAGACTATGATGGATATCAAGCATCTCAATATTCATGATTCTAGAACAGTCCACTGTTCAGATTGCGCTTTAAATCCTGTTTGTTTACCACCTGCTTTAGCTGATCAAGATCTTGATCAGCTCGAAGATATTATTGGTCGTAATCGTTCAATTCCGCGTGGCGAAAAATTATTTCGACAAGGAGGGCACTTCGAAGATATATACGCAGTGCGATCTGGTGCGATTAAAACTTCCTCAATATCAACCAATGGCGAAGAACAAATCACCGGATTTTATTTGCCGGGTGAAATCGTTGGGCTTGATAGCATCGGTCATGATTGTTACGAAAGTACCGCCACAGCCTTAGAAACAACTGCAATTTGCGTCATTCCTTTTGATGCGCTTGAAGAACTTTCTCGACGTCATGCCACATTAAATCACCATTTGTTTAAACTCATGAGTAGCGAAATCCGTAACGATCATCAAATTATGCAAATGGTTGGTAAACGATCCGCAGAAGAAAGAGTCGCCAATTTACTTCTATCTTTTTCAGCACGTTATAAACGTCGAAATCTCAGTGATCATAATATTCGCTTACCCATGTCCCGTGCAGATATCGGCAATCACTTAGGACTTGCCTTAGAAACTGTGAGCCGTATATTTACACGTTTTCAAGAACTTGGAATTATTTTAGTTAATGGCAAAGATATTACTATCTTAAATCGCGTTGAACTTTGCGGACTCGCTGATCCTGTTTAAGCATCAATGTGCTCAAGATAAAAATTATAATTCTGTCGTTCTATTGATCTAGATCAAAGCCTCGTTTTTCTATTTGGTTAAATTGATATCCAGAAACTATCGAAACCAAAATTTTGAGGAAAATAAAATGAATTGCGGACTTGATGAGGCTGTCCTCGCAGAGATCGCCTGCCATGCAAACACTGACCTAGATCGTGTACGTCGTACCTATCAATCCATCAGTGAAGAATTACACAAAAAAGCCAAAATTCATGACTTCATTCCACTATTGGCAATGAATCTGGTCAGAGCTCATTTTCGTCAACCTGAATTCAAACCATCATTAAGCGTTTCAATGATCCCTACTCAGATCAAAAAAAACTTAGATCATCATGATGGATATATACACCATTATGCGCATTAGCCAATGTTTAGCTGGCAAAAATTGATATAGAAATGACATGAATCATTTCATTTTTAAGAATGAAGATTGAGCTTTATTTACCGATACAGAAACTACCAAAAATTTTTCCGAGTAGATCATCTGCGGTAAATTCACCTGTAATTTCACTCAGCGCATTTTGGGCAAGGCGTAAAGATTCTGCCATTAACTCACCAGCGCGGTATTCAACTAACTGTACTTTGGCATCATCCAAGCCCTGCAAACAGCGGGATAACGCATCGATGTGCCGTGTTCGTGCGATAAAAGTATTTTCTTCAGGTTGATAACCCGCTTGCTGGCTAATCAATTGAACCAACTCATCAATTCCCAACTTCTGTTTTGCCGATAATGTCACTTGGCGAAAACCATCTTTCTCACTAATTCCAACTGAATGAGTTGATAAATCAGCTTTATTACCAATAAAAATCAAACGTTTCTTATCTAAATTATGATGTAAATCATCTTCAAAAAACTCTTTGGCTAATGCCAATGGTTCAGAATCCGCAGTCAAATCGTAGACTAAGAGTAGCAAATCCGCTTGTTCAATCTGGGTATACGCACGGCGAATCCCTTCGATCTCCACCACATCATCCGTTTCACGTAAACCTGCGGTATCGGTTAGGGTGATTGGTAGTCCATTTAGGGTTATTTTCTCATGCAGCACATCACGTGTCGTGCCTGCAATATGCGTCACAATTGCGCGATCCACACCTGCTAATGCATTAAGTAAACTAGATTTACCTGCATTTGGCTTACCTGCGATGACCACCTGTAAACCTTCGCGCAACAACTGACCTTGGCGCGCGGAAGCAAAAACAGCTTTAATTGCCTCAATCACTTCTTCAAGTAACGCTAAAATTCGACCGTCGGCTAAAAAATCAATTTCTTCTTCAGGAAAATCAATTGCCGCCTCAACATGCAAACGCAGATGAATCAATTGCTCCAAAACCACTTGAATTCGCGTCGAAAACTCACCTTGCAGCGATCGTACCGCTGAACGTGCAGCTTGAGTACTCGCTGCATCAATCAAGTCCGCAATCGCTTCGGCTTGCACCAAATCCATCTTGCCATTAGCAAATGCCCGCGAAGAAAACTCTCCTGCACCTGCGGCAGTCGCGCCTAAGGCCAATAAACGCGCCAATAACGCATTTTGCACCACCATCCCACCATGACCCTGCAGCTCAACGACATCTTCGCCTGTAAACGAATTTGGCGCAGGGAAATGCAAAATTAGACCTTCATCAATCGTTGCAGCATGTTCATCTAAAAATCGCGCAAATGAGGCTTGTCTGGCTTTAGCAATCGGCTTTCCAGTTAACTGCTCAGTAATCTGTACAGCCTTCGTTCCAGACAAGCGAATCACCCCAATTCCACCACGACCCAAAGGCGTTGCAATTGCAGCAATAGTGGTCTGACTTGGACGATTTGACATGATCAAGCTCTCAGGTATGACAAATTAACAATATGGATTAAAAGCAGCTTGCTTATTTCAATAAAAATCCGCTCATCCCGTTTAGCAGCAACAGCCAAACAACATGCGCGGATTTCTTTAAATTAAACTTTTGAGTAAACGCACACAAAATACGTTTACCCTTTGAATCATTAACTAACTGATCTTAATTAACAGTAGGATGATAAGATTTTTCAATCTGATGATTGACATAGCGTTGCTGAACGATGGTCAACAGATTGTTCACAATCCAGTACAACACCAAGCCCGATGGGAACCACAGCATAAATACGGTGAACACAATCGGCATCATCTTCATCATTTTCGCTTGCATTGGATCTGCTGGTTGCGGATTCAACGCTTGCTGGAAGAACATGGTTGCACCCATGATCAATGGCAATACAAACCAGTGATCCATCGCTGACAAATCAGTAATCCAACCAATCCACGGCGCATTACGCAGTTCTACACTTTCCATAAACACATAATACAGCGACATGAAAATTGGCATTTGCAGCAAAATTGGCATACATCCAGACAACGGATTCACGCCTTCTTTTTTATACAATGCCATCATTTCTTGTGAAAATCTCATGCGATCTTCGCCATGTTCTTCTTTCAAACGCTGCATTTCAGGCGCAATGACTTTCATTTTTGCCATGGAACGATAGCTTTTTGCAGACAACGGGAAGAGCACAATTTTAACTAGCAAAGTCAATAAGATAATCGACCAGCCCCAATTTCCAACAAAACCATGAATCGCTTTCAAACCCATGAAAAGCACTTGAGCAATCGGCCATAACCAACCGTAGTCTACAGTCTGATCTAAACCAGTCGCCAGAGGTTTTAAATTCGCTTGAACTTTTGGACCAGCATACAGCGTCGCTGAAACGGTTTGTTCAGTACCTGGCGCAACCGTCACCACAGGCGATGTGAAACCAATAAAATTATCAGTGCCACTCACGCGTGTCGTCAGCGTTGCATCTGAATTCGCATCAGGAACCCATGCTGTGACAAAATAATGCTGCAATACAGCGACCCAACCACCTTTCACCGTTTTACTGAGTGCATCTGATTGGAATTTCTCAAATTTAAGCTTATTGTAATGGTCTTCTGGTGTTCCCCAAGCTCCGCCGATATAGGTCGACATGCCCATCAAACCTTGGCTTGTTTTGCTTGGATCGGGTGAGTTATCACGTTTGACTTGACCAAACATCTGACCATGCCAAGCCGCTGTACCACGGTTAATAATCTTATAGCTCACGACAACAGGATATTCTCCTGCAGTGATATGGAAATTTTTAATAATCTGAACGCCATTCGGTGCATCAAATGTCAGAGGGACATCTAAGCTTTTTTGACCAGCCGCCAAAGTGTAATTCGCTTGTGCAGTCTTATACACTGGACGACCTGTTGCTGCAGCATCTGGACCGTCTGCACCAATCAAACCCGATTGTGCTGTATATACACGACCAGCGTCTTGTTCAAGCAATACAAAAGGTTGTTTAGTATCGGCTGAATGTAAATGATTCAACAACTCTGCACGAACCACATCACCGCCTTTCGGATCAATCGACAAACGATAAACATCAGTTTGTAAAGTAATTAAACCTTGAGGAACTGGAGCACTTACCGTTGCTGGCGCTATTTTGGCCACCGCCGCCACAGGTGGAACATCGCTATTTGTAGGCACAGACGCTGCAACTGCGGCAGTTGAAGGAATATCAGCGGCTACAGGCTGAGCACTTTGTACAGCTGACGTTGCAGCGGCTTGATCAGCAGCAACATGCCCATAATCTTTTTGCCATGCCAAAATCAGCAAATAAGCAGTGATAAACATTCCAATCAGGATGAAGGGTTTTGCCCACTTCTGCATGATATTCCCCAACAGAATTAACTTGAATGAAGGTAGTGCCTACAAAAAATTCACAAGCGAAGTGAATGATGATGCGGCGGGTTAGTGTAAGGCGTAAATTTGCGAATTTGATGACCATTTACAATGGATTCGACATCCTGCTTGTAAAAACGATGGTGATCAACTCTACAATCACAAATTTGCTGTGTTGTAAAAAACTTCACAAAAAACTCTTTAAAAATAGAATTTTTTTTTAAATCAGTGGAATCTGAATGAGATCTAGGTGGAACTGGATCATAGCCAGATCCTCCCCAAGGGTTACAGCGTCCAATTCGTTTAATAATCAACCATAACGCAAACCAAAGCGAATGTTGTTCGAGTGCTTCTAAGGCATAAACAGAACAAGACGGAAAAAAACGACAACGCGGCCCAAGCATGGGACTAATAAACCATCGATAACATTGAATTAACCAGCGAAATGCGGCTTTCATTCTAAATGATTCACAGATAAGGTTTGTGTGTTATTTGAGGCAGTATTGGTTAAATCAATAGCGGCTGGCGTATTTTTTTTAGACTGTAATGGGTTGTTTTGCGTTCGATTTTTGGATTGCAATGAAGAAGGGCTAATGGTCTGATTTTTCTGAAACCGTTTGGTCAATTGCCGCCATGCAGTGACGAGTTCCTGATGTAACACTTCGTTTGGTAAATACTGAGCATCGGCTTTTGCCATCAGCACAATATCAAGTGCTGGCAATTCAGCCTGATGCAAACGAAAACTTTCACGAGCAAGCCGCTTTACACGATTGCGTTCATGTGCACGGCGAATTTTCTTCTTCGCAATCACTAAACCAATACGAGCATGACTTAAACTTTGATGAGTCGATGGAACTGCAAGCAGCATAAAGCCTGACTGATGAACTTTATAAAGTGCACCGTCAAAGACCGATTTAAAATCAGAAGCCTGTAATAGACGTAATTCTGCTGAAAAACCGAAAGATAACATGCGATCAATTCCCATACGGTTTTGACCTTGCATGTTTTAGGATTGACACTGACAAGGCTATACTGATTGACAGGTTCATATTTTAAAATATGTTTTATGATTCATCTTAAGTAATTAAGATTAAATCAAAAAATTAAGTTCACTACTAATGTAGTGAACTTAACATCATACTGTCAAACGTGCACGACCTTTAGCGCGGCGGCGAGCAAGAACTAAACGACCATTTTTAGTCGCCATACGTGCACGGAAACCATGGACGCGTTTACGCTTCAATGAGCTGGGTTGGAAAGTACGTTTCATGGAGAAAACCCAAATAAAGTAAAAAAACAGGAAGCGAATTTTATAGATCATTCTCTATACTGTCAATCTTTATATACGACAAAACGACAACCATTATTCACAAGCTAAATCATTGTTCAGAATTACTTTTTAAAATTTACACACAAATTTCAAAAAACTTATCCACAGCTTGAGATCGAATTTTGCTGTTGATTTTTTATTTTTTATTTTGGAAGTATTATTATTAAGATGCATTTTTTCTGGGTATAACCAAAAAAAAATAAATTAAATCATAAAAATATCTTGTTGACTAACCTGTGTATTAATTGGGTGTTATTTGTGGATAACTCGATGTACTAAATTACCCACAGTCTTTTCCACAAAGTTTTCCACAGAACTTATCCACAGATTTTGTGCTACATTAGGCTTCTTGCAACGATTTTAATTAATTTGAGTGAGAAAATACTTTTTTTAAACGTACAAAGGCGATGAAAATCGATGACAGGGTGTGCGTGATTAGCTAGAATGTTTTTCGGTCTCAAGATCAGTCTCAAGATTTGATCTACCGCAAAGTTTGCTGCGGCTTACTAAAGTGTTTTTAGTCACCGCTTCATAAAGACGACATATTGAGTCTGATTAATTGTCTTTATGCTTCAAGTGTGGTTCTACACATGATTTTTGTTTATTCAGAATTGAATAATAGTCATATTTTTAATATTTGATTATTGTTTTTCTATTTGTTTTTAAAGACGTTATATTCGATATTTGGGGAAATTAATGGCTTGGACGGCTTGTCTTGAAGCGCTACGCGATGAGATACCACCCAATTTGTATACATTATGGATTCGTCCATTAGATGCGGAACAAAATGGTTCTGTATTATTTTTATATGCGCCTAATTCCTATTTTGTAAAACATATTACTGAAGAATATTTTGATCGAATTCGTGAACTTGCTTATGAATATAGCAAGGGTGAAATTACCGATGTTCAAGTGAAATATGACCCAAGACGAGATTCAATTGGGTTTAATAAAAATAAACTGAATAGTGTTCAAGATAATGTTCTAGACATTCCAAGTGAGTTATCTGTTAATCATGTAGATTCATATAATCAATCTTCATTTAATGTGCAGCCAGAACAGGTTCGTCGTACTTTAAATAAAGGTTATGTATTTAGCGAGTTTGTTGAAGGTCCAACTAATAAAATGGCCTTTGAAACTTGTAAAACTGTCGTAGATCAATTAGGTGATTCAAAACATAATCCATTATTTTTGTACGGTGCAACGGGTTTAGGTAAAACTCACTTAATGCAAGCAGTAGGTCATGCTGTATTAGATAAAAATCCTAGTGCACGTGTGATGTATATGACTTCTGAGCAGTTTGTTTCTGGTTTCGTCACTGCATTGCAGCAACAACGTATTGATAAATTTAAAAAAGATTGTAGAACGTTAGATTTATTGCTGGTTGATGATATTCAATTTTTGGCGGGTAAAGCCGCGAGTTTAGAAGAGTTTTTTAATACCTTTAATGAGTTATTAACTGAGTCTAAACAGATTATTTTAACCTCTGATCGATATCCAAAAGAAATTACCGAAATGGATGCGCGATTAGTTTCTCGTTTTTCTTGGGGATTATCAATTGCTGTTGAACCTCCTGAATTAGAAAATCGTGTTGATATTTTATTGCGTAAAGCAAAAGTCAGTGATTATGAGTTACCACGTAATTGTGCATTATTTATTGCCCAACAAGTTCAAGCGAATGTGCGAGAATTAGAAGGTGCTTTAAATAAAGTAATCGCAACGGCACGATTTAAAGGTGTTGAAATTAGTGTTGAAATTATTAAAGAAGCATTAAAAGATCAAATATCAATTCGTGCTAGACAGATAAGTGTTGATAATATTCAAAAGGTTGTTGTTGAGTATTTTAGAATACCGTTACGTGAATTAGTCGGTTCAAAACGCACTCGTGTTTATGTGCGCCCTCGTCAAATGGCGATGGGATTATCTCGCGAATTAACAGGTGATAGTTTCCCTGATATTGGTCAGGCATTTGGTGGCCGCGACCATACAACGGTGATGCATGCTTGTGAGAAAGTACAAGAATTGTGTCAGACAGATCCTGCATTTGCGGCTGACTACAAAAATTTGTTAAGGATGTTGCAAGGGTAGTACTTAAAGCACTTTGTTTGTGTAGAATCCTTTGAATACCGAATTTTTTACTGAGTGGTATTTATTGCTGAGCTTTAATGAGCATGCAATAAAAAATATATTCACTCATCAGTTGAGATGCCCATTTTTTAGATATCAGAGTATGACTGGATTATGAAACTTAAAATTACTAAGGATTTGTTTTTACGCGCATTATCTCAGGTATCTAGTGCGGTTGAACGCCGTCATACCTTGCCTATTTTGTCTAATTTAAAGCTTGAAGTCACGTCAGCGCACTTGACGTTGACCGCTTCTGATTTAGAAGTCGAGTTGGTTGCTGTTGTGCCTTTGCCAGATGGTGCTTGTCTAGAAGCAGGTGCAACGACATTATCTGCACGGAAACTGATGGATATTTGTAAATCCTTACCGAATGCAGCGTTGATTGATTTGCAATCTGCTGATGATCGTCGCTGTCAGCTGAAATCAGGCAATAGTCGTTTTATGTTAGGTAGTTTGCCTGCTGAAGATTTTCCATTATTGAGTGGCGGATCAAGTGACTCGTTAAATTCAGGAACACGTTTACAAGTTGATCAACGTGCATTGAAACGCTTGTTGGATAAAACTGCATTTGCGATGGCTGTGCAAGATGTTCGTTTTTATTTAACAGGCATGCTGTTTGAGGCTTCTGAATCACAATTACGCACTGTGACGACTGATGGTCATCGCTTGGCGATGTTTGAAACGCCTGCTGTACTTGAAGGCAGCCAAAGTGTACAAGCCATTGTTCCACGTAAGGGTGTTCTAGAATTACAAAGATTATTGGGTGCAGAAGAAAGTCAGCTTTCTATTTTTGTTGGACGTGAATTTTTAAGCGTGACGTTAACTCAACAAAACAAACCACAAGATGGACAACAAGCTGTCGATATTGAGATTCGTTTTACGACGAAACTCATTGACGGTAAGTTCCCTGATTATCGTCGTGTCATTCCAAAAAATGGCGATAAAGTCATGCAAGTTGCATTAGATGAATTTAAGCAAACATTGCAACGTGTGGCGATTTTGAGTAATGAAAAATTGCGCGGCGTATTCTTGCAGCTTAATGATCACAATATGCAAATGCGCGCTAATAATGCGGAGCAAGATGAGGCGGTCGAAGATTTACTGATTAGCTATCAAGGTGCACCATTAGAAATGTCATTTAATGCACAGTATTTACTGGATATTATTAATGTGTTCGAAGGATCTACATTACAAATGACATTAAGTGATGCAAATGCTTCAGCACTGGTGCAAGATCCAACTGAGAATGGCGCAGTGTATGTCGTAATGCCAATGCGCGTTTAAATAACTTTTATTTAAGTGACTTTTCGTTGTAATTTTTGAGTTGAAACCCTTATGCATCTAGATCGTGTAAGGATTGAACGTTTAAGAAATATAAAAAATATTGAGATGTCATCCCTCGCACCATTGAATATCATTCATGGTGCGAATGGGAGTGGAAAATCTTCAATCATTGAAGCGATCCATTTATTAGCAACGGGTCGTTCTTTTCGCACAGTGAATCCAAAGCACTATATTCAGTATCATAGTGTTGATGCGTTGGTCTATGCAGAATCTAAAAAAAATCGGCTTGGACTTCATAAACTATCTGATAATCAATCAACCGTACGACTTGATGGTGAAACGGTAAGCCAAAGCGAAATTGCACGAATTTTACCGGTTCAACTGATTAATCCTGAGAATATGGATTTATTGGAAAGTGGTAGTAAACCACGGAGACAGCTTTTAGATTGGCTTATGTTCCACGTGGAACATGAATTTCATGGACTTTGGTTACGTTATCAACGCGCACTTAAACAACGTAATGCTTTACTCAAAACAACATCCACTGCAACTGAACTTTTAGTTTGGGAGCAGGAAATGGCTGTGACAGGAGAACGAATTCATCAAATCAGAATACGTGTCTTGGATGAGTGGAATCAAATTTTTATTAAAATTGTTAAAGAACTTCTTCCCTCACAATCGATTTCAATTGATTATATTTCAGGTTTTGATACCGAAATAGGTTTACTGGAAGCATTGATGGATTCTCGAGCGCGTGACAAGGAACGTGGGCATAGTTTGTATGGCATTCATCGCGCAGATTTGCGTTTTAAGACTGAATATGGGACTGCTGAGCAGACATTATCCCGTGGGCAAAAAAAGCTTCTCATTCTCGCGTTAAAGCTGTCGCAAATTAAGATGCTTTATGCCAAGGGATGCGCTTCTGTGGTACTATTGGATGATATGACTGCTGAGCTTGATACAAGCGCACAAGCGCGTTTAATCGCTTTAATGATTGCCTTAGATAGTCAAATTTTTATGACTACGGTGGATTTGGAGGCAGTATTAGTAGCGCTTAAAAAAGTCGTGTTTGACATGACTTTATTTCATCTAAAAGATGGTGCGGTATTGTCAAATACAGTTTAGGGAATACTTAAACCAAATATGGATAGTGAATGTTTTATTCTCCGATCTGCGCAGTACTATCAAAGAGTAATTCGATTTTAAAAGTTAAATGACTTGTTATTTTATAAAAATAGATTAGCCGATAAAGTGTCTTGGCAAGCTATTTTTGATTGATTAGGAATACGTGTATGAGTCAAGATTCAGAACAACTCAATCAACAAAATGATGGTGTTGTTGCCGCTGTAGAGCCGATTGTACCGCCTACTTATGATTCCTCAAATATTAAAGTATTACGCGGCTTAGATGCGGTTCGTAAGCGTCCAGGTATGTACATTGGTGACACTGATGATGGCACTGGTCTACATCATATGGTTTTTGAGGTAGTCGATAATGCAATTGATGAGGCATTAGCGGGCTACTGTAATGAAATCGTAGTTACGATTCATGCTGATGAATCAGCAAGTGTATCTGATAATGGTCGTGGTATTCCTGTTGATATCCATGCGGAAGAAGGGGTATCTGCAGCAGAAGTGATTATGACTATCCTTCATGCTGGTGGAAAATTTGACGATAATAGCTACAAGGTTTCAGGTGGTTTACATGGCGTTGGTGTATCAGTAGTCAATGCGTTATCGAGTAAGCTTGAACTCACGATTTGCAAAGCGGGTGTGAAGTATCAGCAGGAATATACCGATAGTGTTCCTGATTATCGTTTAAAAGAAATCGGTACAACGACAGAGCAAGGTTCTAAAATTCGCTTTTGGCCGAGCCCTGAAACATTTAGTCAGACTATTTTTAGTTATGATATTTTATTACGTCGTTTACGTGAGTTGTCTTTCTTAAACTCTGGCGTGAAGATTATTTTGCGCGACGAGCGTACCGCAGTTGAGCAGGTGTTTAGTTCAGAGGGCGGGTTGGCTGAGTTTGTTCAGTTTATTAATATTGGTAAACATCCGCTGATTGATATTTTTCACTTTACCGTAGATAGTGATAATGGCATTGGTGTCGAAGTCGCGCTACAGTGGACTGATAGTTATAAGCAAGATACAGTCTATTGCTTTACCAACAATATCCCACAAAAGGATGGTGGAACGCATTTAGCAGGTTTCCGTGCAGCACTCACACGTGCAATGAATACCTACATGGAAGGCGAAAGTAGCCTGAAAAAAGAAAAAATAGACATCACAGGCGATGATGCACGTGAAGGTTTAACCGCGATCGTTTCGGTTAAAGTTCCAGATCCAAAATTTTCTAGTCAGACTAAAGAAAAACTCGTATCCAGCGAAGTTCGTCCAGCAGTTGAATCAGCGATGAATCGCGAGTTCTCAGAATTTTTACTTGAAAAGCCTCAAGCAGCTAAAGCGATTGTCGGCAAGATTATTGATGCTGCTCGTGCGCGTGATGCAGCGCGTAAGGCACGTGAAATGACTCGTCGTAAGAGTGCTTTGGATATTGCAGGCTTGCCTGGAAAATTAGCTGATTGCCAAGAAAAAGACCCAGCACTGTCTGAAATTTATATCGTGGAAGGTGACTCTGCGGGTGGTAGTGCGAAGCAAGGTCGTAACCGAAAGATGCAGGCGATTCTTCCACTGAAAGGTAAAATTCTAAACGTTGAGCGTGCACGTTTCGATCGTATGATTTCAAGTCAAGAAGTGGGTACGCTGATTACTGCATTAGGCTGTGGGATTGGTAATGATGAATATAATCCTGATAAGTTACGCTATCATAAAATCATTATCATGACCGATGCGGACGTTGACGGATCTCATATTCGCACGCTCTTACTGACATTCTTCTTTAGACAAATGCCTGAACTTTTCGAGCGTGGATATATTTATATTGCTCAACCGCCGCTGTATAAAATTAAGCGCGGTAAGCAAGAACAATATCTCAAGGATAATGATGCGTTGGAAGAATACCTTCTTTCGAGCGCGTTGGATGATGTCGCATTGCATTTATCAGCAGATGCGCCAGCTGTTGCTGGAACACAGTTAGAAGCATTGATTCGAGATTATCAAGCAACTCAAAAGATCATGCAGCGTCTTTCACAACGGTACCCAATGACGATGCTGCAAAGTTTGATTCATCAAGAAGTGTTCCACGTGGAACACTCTAAAGATAAAACTTTTGTTGAAGCATGGGCAAAAAGTCTGATGGATGAGATGGCAGTTAAACAGCCATCACTTAAACCGAGCGTGAGTGTAGAGAGCTTTGGCGAAGGTGATAGTCAGCGCTTCTGGCCTCGTCTCACGATTTATGTTCATCAGTTGCCGCAACATTATCTATTAGATTTGAGCTTCTTCCAATCGGGTGAATATGCGCGTCTAATGAGTTTAAGTAATCAATGGCGAAATATCTTAGAGGAAGGTGCAGTACTTAAGAAAGGTGATAAACAGCATCAAATTTATACATTTAGTGATTTGTGGGATCATTTGATGAATGATTCAAGACGTGGTGTGACGGTTCAGCGCTATAAAGGACTGGGTGAGATGAACCCAGATCAATTGTGGGAAACGACGATGGATCCTGAAAATCGTCGTATGCTCAGAGTTTCAATTCATGATGCAATCGAAGCAGATCATATGTTCTCATGTTTAATGGGTGATGATGTTGAGCCGCGTCGTATCTTTATTGAAGATAATGCTTTGTCGGTGACAAACTTAGATGCTTAACAAAAGATAGTTATATATTGAGAATAAAAATCGATGCCAATGGTGTCGATTTTTTATGCCAATCTGTTTCTTTTTTCAAAGATATTTGATGGCTAAAGTAGTATAAGATAGAGATCATTTTGGTTAGCTAGACTAATGTCAAAGGTTTCATTATGGGTTTACGAGTTCATCATTTAAATTGTGGAACGATGTGTCCTGCGTGTGCAAGACTTATGAATGGTCAAGGTGGTTGGCTGGAATCTGCAAAACTAGTCTGTCATGTTTTATTGATTGAGACTCAAAAGGATGGTTTGGTTCTTGTTGATACGGGCGTTGGAAAGTTAGATGTCGAGAATCCTAAACGTTTGGGTCAACCATTTGTTGCCCTGACTCGCCCACGCCTTGATTTGGCTGAAACGGCAATATCACAGATTCAGCAATTAGGTTTTTCAGTTGATGATGTACGTCATATTGTGGTAACACACTTAGATTTAGATCATGCAGGTGGCTTACCTGATTTCCCGAATGCACAGGTGCATGTTTTTGAACCTGAATTTAATGCAGCGATGCATCCTGATTTGCGTAGTCGTGCGCGCTATCTTCCTTCCCAATGGGCGCATAGCCCACGATGGGTTAAGTATAAATCAGGGGTGGGTGAGAGCTGGTTTGGATTAAACAATGCGCAAGCGATAGAAGGTCTTGCTGATGATATTTTGATGGTGCCTTTAATCGGTCATACGCGTGGGCATTGTGGTGTTGCGGTTCGTGGTGAAGAGGGTTGGATGTTGCATTGTGGAGACGCTTACTTCTTTCATGGGCAGTTACAACCAGATCCTGAGATGCCTGTGGGAATCCGCTTGTTCGAGCAGATTGTCCAAACAGATCGTAAGAAGCGTATCGAGAATTTGAATCGACTACGAACATTGAAGCAATCACATGGGCATGAGATCAAAATTTTCTGTGCACATGATCCAGTTGAATTTGATCAATTAGTCTAGTTGATCGAAGTAATATTAAAGTGTTCCACGTGGAACTTAAATAAAAAAGACGATACACAGGTATCGTCTTTTTTATGGCACAAGAATTTAATCTATGACTATACAGATTCTAGTTCATCAAGTTGCATCATCATTTCAAGTAGGCTTTCATCCAGCATAGTAATCTCAGAAAGATGTTTTTGCTGTTGCTCCATGAGTTTGAGAAGTTCAGCTTTACGAGAGGCTTCATATAAACTCGTATCAGCCATAATTTCTTCAAGCTGCTTGAGACTGCTTTGGTGTTCTCGGATTTTGGTTTCAGCTTTTTCAATTTTACTGCGCAGTGGTCGTGTTTGCTCACGCTTTGCAGCAGCTTCTTTTCTTACTAACTCTTTATCAACTGGTTTGCTGACATTAGGTTGCTTTTCGGGAGTTGCGGGAGCCTTCTCAGCAGCCTTAGCTACGGTAGATTCATTCGTTTTATGAGATAGTTTTTCGGGCTTAGGTGTTTTGACAGCCATTTCTTGTTGACGAGTTTGTTTCAACCATTGCGCATAATCAGTCAGGTCACCATCAAACGTACGACACGTGCCACCATGAACTAAGAGTAAATCATCACAAACACTGGCGATCAATTGCCGTTCGTGAGAGACCAGAACAACAGCACCTTTAAAGTCTTGTAGAGCTAAGGTCAGTGCATGGCGCATATCTAAATCGAGATGGTTAGTTGGTTCGTCTAGAACGAGGACATTTGGTCTTTGCCAAACAATCAGTGCAAGTGCTAGTCTTGCGCGTTCTCCTCCTGAGAAGCTGCCACAGACTGTATCCATGCGCTCGCCGCTAAAACCAAAACTTCCTAGATAAGCACGTAACTCTGCATCAGATATTTTTTTACCTGCTAAGCGACCCAGCTGTAGCATTGGACTCGCATCTGCATCCAATGCATCCATTTGATGCTGAGCAAAGTAACCAAGATTGAGATGTTCACTGGAGGTTCGTTCACCAGATAGTGGTTCAAGAACGCCTGCGAGCGTTTTGATCAATGTTGATTTGCCAGCACCATTCATCCCAAGCAGACCAATACGGCTATCAGGTGTGAGCTGTAGTCGAATGTTATTGACGATGATCGTGGTGTTATAACCTGCATCCACTTCATCGAGTTGTAGCAACGGCGAGCTCATTTTGCTTGGTTCGCGGAAGCTGAATGTAAAAGGTGTATCGACGTGTGCGGGGGCGAGTTTTTGCATACGCTCAAGCTGTTTAACACGGCTTTGTGCCTGCTTTGCACGTGTCGCTTGCGCACTGAATCGATCAATATATTTTTGTAGGTGTGCGCGAGTGGCTTCTTGTTTTTCAAAAGACTGTTGTTGCTGAGCCAAACGTTCAGCGCGTGTTTGTTCAAAAGTAGAATAGTTTCCCGTATAGAGAGTGACTAAACCTGCTTCGATGTGAATGATGTGATCTGTGATGGCATCCAAAAAGTCGCGATCATGTGAGATCAAAATGAGTGTGCCTGCATAATTCTTTAGCCATTCTTCTAGCCATAGAATTGCATCCAAATCTAAATGGTTCGTTGGCTCATCGAGGAGTAAGAGATCTGATCGACTCATCAATGTCCGAGCTAGATTAAGCCGCATGCGCCAGCCACCCGAAAAACTAGCAACTGATGCAGATTGCTTGACGGTGGTGAAACCTAATCCTGCCATCATTTGAGCTGCGCGAGCTGTGGCAGTATAACCATCAATTTCACCAAATCGTTCATGCAAAGCACTTAAACGATCTAGATCCATGGTGTCTGATTCATGTTCAAGTTGCTGATTGATGGTCCACCACTCTTCATCACCAGAAAGCACAAAATCAATTGCGGCAGTTTCTTGGCTTTCAACCTCTTGAGCCATATGTGCTACGGTCCATGTTGCAGGTCGGGATAGGTTGCCAACATCAGCAGTGATTTCACCCATGAACGCTGCAAACAATGTTGATTTCCCTGCACCATTCACGCCAGTTAGTCCGACTTTCCAGCCTGGATGAATCTGAAAAGTAGCTTTTTCAAAAAGTAAGCGACCACCACGACGGAGTGAAAAATCTTGAAGCTGAATCATTAGAAAACCTAGTTTATGCGGGCAAGTAGAATCAATATTTGAGGGGCGTATTGTAGTTTCTTGTCGATAGAATAACCAGCAATTGAGACCAGCTTATGAAAAATGACAATTTATTCTGGTAAGTTATGGTAATTAGTTTAGTGATAATCTTGTGCTAGTCTATGCAAATTTTCTTATTTCAAATGATTTGATTGTCGAACAAGTCTAGTCAGGTATTAGACTGGTTCAATGTTACAAATGTTTTGGATACAAGGATGAATTACATATTTGGGGTATAGGAATCAAATGATGCAAATCAAAGCCAAAATCATAGTTGCTGCAACATTATCTCTTCTCGCCATGTCATCTTACGCACAAACGCTATGTGTGTTCGATCCTTTAGGCTCATCAGGCGATAATTACTCATTTATGAGAGATTATGAGCTCGTTGCGAAGCAATGGGGCGCAGATATTAACTTAAAGCCATATTCAGATGAACGACTTGCAGCGGCCGATTTTAAATCGGGCAAATGTGATGCTGCTGCACTGACAGGGATTAGAACAAGGCTGTTTAATAATTTTGTGGGCTCGATTGACTCAGCGGGTGGTGTGATCAATAGTGATCAGACGAAAACCATTATTTCACTGATGGCTAATCCAAGATTAGCACCAGATATGCTGAGTAATGATACCGAGGTTGTTGGGGTCTCTAGCTTAGGATCTGCATATGTCATCGTGAATGATCGTAATATTAATTCATTGCTTCGATTAGCGGGTAAACGCTTTGGTGCTCTTGATTATGATAAAGCGATTCCCTATATCGTTGAAAGAATTAATGGTGTAGTTGTTCCTACCGAATTAAAAGAATTAGGTCCGATGTTTAATTCAGGTAAGTTTGATGTGATTTTTGTCCCTCTCGTTGCATTTAGACCTCTAGAGTTAAATAAAGGTGTAGGAAATAAAGGAGCGATTGCACGATTTACAGTTGCCGCAACCACTTTTGATATCGTGATTCATCCAGATCAATTTCCAGAGGGCTATGGTCAAAAAAGTCGGACATGGGTGGCAAGGCAGTTAGATCGACAAATGGCGGAAGTGCGTAAAATAGAAGGTGGTATTGATGCGCGCTACTGGATGGAATTGTCACCCAATGTGATTCCTGGATATTATAAAATTATGCGCGAAGCGCGAATCGGTCTCATGAAAGATGGAGTTTATAATAAAAAGATGCTTGGAATCCTTAAGAAAATTCGCTGTCGTCAAGAGCCGACGAATTTTGAGTGTCCATTGACAGACGAATAGTCTGACGCAGAGAAAGAACTGGGCGTGCTTTTGTAGATTGTTACGAAAGCGCGCTTTTTTATTTACCGTGTATTAATCATAAAGCATGCGGAATGTAAAAATTCTACTATTGATCATCTCATAAAAGATATAATATGTGATCGGAAAATGCTATAAAGGTTTAACGTGGATGCAATATCCATTTGGATGTCGGAAGCGGAAAGATTCTGCGCAATATAAGGATATATATTATGAATATGACCATCAAAATGGTTGTTGCCACAGCTTTAACGGTAATGGCATCTTCGTCCTATGCTCAAACGATTTGTGTTTATGATCCTCTCGGTTCACAAGGAGATAGTTTCTCCTTGATGAAGGATTATGCTGTTGCTGCAAAGCAATGGGGAGGAGATATTACTTTAAAACCTTACTCTGATGAAAAACTTGCTACAGCGGATTTTAAATCAGGGAAGTGTGATGGAACGGCGATTACAGGGATTCGAGCACGTGCCTTTAATGATTTTGCTGGAACTATATCATCACCAGTTGGACTGTTGAACAATGAGCAAACCAGAACCGTGATGGCACTTGTTGCCAATCCGAAATTAGCTTCTGATTTGCGAAGTGGTGATACTGAGGTTGCTGGTGTAACAAGTATCGGTTTTGCTTATATCATGGTCAAAGATAGAGCTATTAATACGATCCCTAAATTAACAACGATTAAGTTTGGTTCTTTATCTTTTGATAAAGTTCAGCAAATCTGTATCGAAAAATTTGGTGGTACAGCAGTTCCTCTAGAATTAAACGAGATTGCTTCAGCGTTTAATAGTGGCAAAGTTGGTGCTACTATTTTGCCTGCAATCGCTTTTAAGCCACTAGAGATTAATAAAGGAATGGGGAGTCAAGGTGCGATATTTAGATTCCCTGTGGCATTGACGACGTATGATTTGTTAGTCCATCCAGATAAGTTTCCAGATGGTTATGGTCAGAAAAGTCGAACATGGTTTTTAGGGCAATTGGATCGTCAAATGGCAACAGTGAATAAAATCGAAAAATCGATTGAGCCTCACTATTGGGATACGATTCCATCGAATGTTGCACCTGGCTATGTCAAAATCTTGCGTGAAGCACGAATTAGTCTGACGAAAGAAGGGATTTATAACAAGAAAATGATTGGATTGTTGAAAAAAGTTCGTTGTCATCAAGATCCAAGTAACTATGAATGTCCACTTACGGAAGAATGATCTCCATTCACGATTGAAAAAAATTGTAACCACTGCATAGAATGTTAGATTTCTATGCAGTGGTATAAAAAGTAAAGAAACGTTCAAGATCAATATCTATAAACGAAACATTAATATTGTCCGTAAATATTTTAAAATAAATGAGATGCTTATATTAAATATATGTAATATACATATTTAATATAACAGTTTTTATAACAATATAAGTAATTTAGTAATACAGCAAACATCGTTCAAATACTCGATTGAAAGCACGATTGTTATCGATAAATCAGTGATATGATTTAAAAACTTTTAGTTATAATCCCTGAGATATTTTTGTTGATTATCTGAGAAATAAGATAATTCGCATCGTTATTATATTTAGATATATGATATTTTAGCCGTATCAATATGGAAAAATTCCGATAATGAATCATTTGATTAAATGAGTCGGGAATGAATAATTGGATTAATAAGGAAACATCAGCACATGGAAGTGAAAGTGTTGCTTGCCTCAACAGTGTTGATTCTAGCTACATCCGTACAAGCAAAAACGCAAAAAATGTGTATTTTTGACCCGCTTGGTGCTCAAGGGGATAGTTTCTCCATGAGTAAAGATTACGCTATCGCTGCCAAGCGATGGGGCGCTAATCTGACTTTAATTCCATATACGGACGAACGTATTGCAGCCGAAGATTTTAAGGCAGGTCAGTGTGATGCCGTTTATTTAACAGCAATGCGTGCACGGCAATTCAACAGTTTTACTGGTTCAATTGATGCTATAGGAGGTCTTCCTAATAATGCAGCATCTAAGATGATCATTACGTTAATGGCTAATCCTAAACTAGCACCAGATATGATCGAGAATGAATATGAGGTGGCAGGCGTCACAACATTGGGTTCAGCTTATATTATGGTGAGGGATCGCAGGATTAATTCTCTGGCAAAGGCAGCAGGAATCAAGTTTGGTGTTTTAGATTATGATAAAGCGCAAGCAATCTTGGTTGACAAAGTTGGTGCTCAGCCTGTATCAGCCAGTTTAATGACGATCGGCGGCAAGTTCAATAATGGTCAAGTGGATGCCATTGGTATGCCTGCATTTGTATTTAAGCCTTTTGAACTTTATAAAGGTTTGGGTACTCAAGGTGCTATTGTTCGTTTTCCCGTGGTGCAAGTGACGGGTGATATCGTCATTCGTCCAGATCGGTTTCCTGAAGGTTATGGCCAGAAGAGCCGGATATGGGTAGTCGGATTGCTTGGTAAAGAAATGGATATTATTAATAAAGTTGAAAACGCAATTGAGCCTAAATTTTGGTTAGATATTTCTGCTGTAGATAAGCTCAACTACATCAAAATTATGCGTGAAGGAAGAATAGATTTGACCAAGCAAGGCATTTATAACAAAAAGATGATGGGTCTCTTGAAAAAAGTCCGCTGTTTGCAAAATCCACATAGCTTTGAATGTTCGTTGACAGCTGAATAGTTATGAAAGAATGAACAAAATGTTCATTGTTAGACATGTATTTAAAATACCGTCGTCAATATAGGAAATTTAGCATGAATAGGAAATTTGAAATGAAAGCGAAAATGTTTCTTGCTGTACTTACGACAATGATAGTTGGATCGGCACACGCTCAAACAATGTGTATTTTTGATCCTCTTGGTGCCCAAGGTGATAATTATGCAATGATGAAGGATTATGTCATTGCTGCAAAACAATGGGGAACTGATCTTAAATTAAGGCCATACACGGATGAGCGGGTGGCTGCTGAAGATTTCAAGGCAGGTCAGTGTGACGGTGTTGCATTAACTGGTATGCGTGCTCGTCAGTTTAATAGTTTTATTGGTTCAATTGATGCAATCGGTGCACTCCCCAATAATACATCAACAAAAATGATTATTACCTTAATGGCTAATCCTAAACTTGCCTCTGATATGATCCAAAATGGCTACGAGGTTGCAGGAGTTACGACCTTAGGTTCTGCATATATTATGGTGAGAGATAAGAAAATTAACTCCCTTGCCAAGGCCGCAGGCATTAAGTTTGGTGTTTTGGATTATGACAAGGCTCAAGCAAAACTCGTTCAGAAAGTCGGTGCACAGCCTGTATCCGTAGATTTACTCACGGTGGGTGCTAAATTTAATAATGGTCAGGTGGATGCGATCGGCATGCCAGCAATGGGTTTTAAGCCGTTTGAACTTTATAAAGGACTCGGAACTCAAGGTGCAATTATTCGTTTTCCTGTGTTACAGGTGATGGGTGATATTGTTATTCGTCCCGAAAAATTTCCAGATGGCTATGGTCAAAAAAGCCGTACCTGGGTTGCAGGATTGCTTGGACGAGAAATAGAGAATATTAATAAATTAGAATCGGCGATTGATTCAAAGTATTGGTTAGATATCTCGGCAAATGACAAACTTGGCTATACGAAGCTGATGCGTGAAGGGCGAATTGATTTAACCAATGAAGGCATTTATAACAAAAAAATGATGGGACTGCTCAAAAAAGTAAGGTGTTCGCAGGATCCAAATAGCTTTGAGTGCTCTTTGACTGGAGAGTAATGTTAAATAGATCTCATTTTTGAAAAGACCTCATTTTGTAAATGGGGTCTTTTTTTCATTTAAAAAGTGTGCGATAACTGACCAAGCGATTCTAGCTTGATATTCACTTCTGAGTTCAAGCATGAGAACAAGTGCTTATATAGAATAAATATCGTAGCCAATAATAGGGATTTTTGGTATGAAAGTTACACAAATTTTTGCTGTAGCGGCGGCAGTGATGATGGCAAATTCAGCACAAGCACAAATCCAGACCATGTGTGTGTTTGATCTACTTGGAACGCAAGGCGATAGCTATGCGCTCATGAAAGATTATGCGCTGGCATCTAAGCAGTGGGGCGCAAATATTGTGCTGAAAGCTTATCCTGATGAGCGGGTTGCGTTTGAGGATTTTAAAGCTGGGCAATGTGATGCGATTTCGTTAAGTGGCTTGCGTGCTCGTCAGTTCAATAATTTTGTTGGATCGATTGATGCGATTGGTGCAGTACCGAGTAATGCTGCTGCAAAAATGATTATTAGTTTAATGGCAAACCCTAAACTTGCGCCGGATATGCTGCAAAATGGTTATGAAGTCGCTGGAGTAACCTCATTGGGTTCTGGTTATATTATGGTGAGAGATCGCAAGATTAATTCATTAGCTAAAGCCGCAGGAATCAAATTCGGTGTTTTAGATTATGATAAAGCCCAATCTGCAATGATCCAGAAAATTGGTGCTCAACCCGTTGCTAGTGATTTGATGAGTATTGGTGGTAAGTTTAATAATGGTCAGATTGATGCAATGGGTATGCCTGCACTTGCCTTCCGACCGATGGAACTTTTTAAAGGACTAGGAACGAAGGGTGCAATTTTTCGTTTTCCTGTGATTCACATTACTTATGATATTGTGATTCGTCCTGAAAAATTTCCAGATGGCTATGGTCAGAAGAGTCGGACATGGGCGACGAGCCTGATTCCTCGAGAGTTTGATAATATTAATAAGACTGAACGTGGCATTGATGCCAAGTATTGGGAAGAGCTTTCTACAAATGACAAACTCGGTTATGTCAAGCTGATGCGAGAAGCGCGGATCGATCTAACGAAGCAAGATATTTATAATAAAAAAATGATGGGTTTGCTGAAAAAAGTACGATGCGCACAAGATCCAAGTAGTTTTGAATGCTCTTTAACTGGGGAGTAAGAGAAGATGTGACCATTACGGATAAGTTTTATTCGTAATGGTTACTATTTATAAAGTTGATATAAAGCAAAACAAAGTTGTATTAAAAATATAAAAAATCACGCAAGTTAAGTAAAAACAATCATTCAATACTTGAAAAAAGATTGAACTCGGGCAGAATAGTCTCATTCAAAAATAGGTAATGGAATACCTCCATTAACTATAGGAATTACAGGGAACATTACGATGAAAACAAATTTAAAATTGGCCGTAGCTACAGCGGCGATTACTCTTGCAGGTGCCGCGCACGCTGCTGGATCGCAAACCATGTGCGTGTTTGATATTGCAGGCGCGCAAGGCGATAACTATGCAATGATGAAGGATTATGTTCTTGCTGCGAAACAGTGGGGAGCTAATATTACGCTGAAAGCATACACCGATGAACGTGTTGCTGCAGAAGATTTTAAAGCTGGACAATGTGATGGCGTTGCTTTGACTGGTATTCGTGCTCGCCAATTTAATAGTTTTACAGGTTCGATTGATGCGATTGGTGGCTTGACCAGCAATGCTTCCGCGAAATCAATTATCGGTGTTATGGCGAGTCCAAAACTTGCACCAGATATGTTACAAAATGGCTATGAAGTTGTTGGTGTAACAACTTTGGGTTCTGCTTACATCATGGTGAATGATCGTGCGATTAATACACTAGCAAAAGCTGCAGGTAAGCGTTTTGGTGTACTCGATTACGATAAAGCACAAGCGAAGATTGTGCAAAAAGTTGGCGCGCAGCCTGTTTCTGTAGACTTGTTGACCATCGGTGGTAAATTTAATAATGGTCAGGTGGATATGATTGGTTTACCTGCGATTGCTTTTAAACCATTAGAGCTCTACAAAGGTTTGGGTAGTAAAGGTGCGATTGTACGCTTCCCTGTCGTACAAGTCACAGGTGATATCGTGATTCGTCCAGGAAAATTCCCTGCGGATTACGGACAAAAAAGTCGCGACTATATTGCAAGCCAAGTTGGTCGTGAAATGGAACTCGTAAATAAAACTGAAAAAGCAATTGATGCGAAGTATTGGATGGATATTCCACCAGCAGACAAATTGGGTTATATCAAGTTGATGCGTGATTCACGTATTGAGATGACTAAAGAAGGCATTTACAACAAAAAAATGATGGCAATTCTGAAGAAAGTTCGTTGCCAAGGTGATCCTTCAAGTTTTGAATGTGCATTGAATGACGAATAAGTTGTATTCTCGTTTTTAAAAAAGAAAGCCTAGCAGTCACTTGCTGGGCTTTTTTGTAGCATAAAAGTCGGCAAATAAAGTTCGGAACGCCATTGTATTCATGGTGAAGTTCGGCTAAAAATAGCGCGCAATGGACTAGAGCTGTCGCTAATTAGGCTAAAGCAAGTCTATAAAGGCTTTGTTTATCATATATGGAGTAATGAGATGAAAAAAATTGCAATGGCGGCTCTCTTAGCTGCAATGAGCTTCCACTCAGTTTATGCTGCTGGTCCAAAGCTCACATTATGTGTATATGATCCATTGGGTGCACGTGGCGATGCGTACGGGTATGCAAAAGACTATGTATTACAATTTCCACGTTTTGGTTTGACAAATCCAGTTGAATTAAAAGCTTACACCAATGAAGCAATTATTGCTGAAGACTTCAAAGCGGGTCAGTGCGATGGTGCTGTCATGACCAATCTACGTGCACGTCAGTTCAATAAGTATACGGGCAGCTTGGATGCGATTGGTGCAGTTCCTTCAAGACAAGATCTTAATGTTGCTTTGCAAGCACTGGCAAGTAAGCAGTTGGCGCCTAAGATGTCAGAAGGTGATTATGAGGTTGTAGGTCAAATTCCACTCGGTACTGCTTACATCATGGTTGGCGATCGTAAGATCAATACCTTGGCAAAAGCCGCAGGTAAGAAAATTGCGGTGTTAGACTATGATAAATCACAAGCTAAACTCGTACAGAAAGTGGGTGCTCAGCCCGTAAGTGTCGATTTAACGACAATTTCTGGTAAATTCAACAACCATCAAGTTGATATTATTGCGGGTCCAGCAGTAATCTTCAAACCGTTTGAACTTGCAAAAGGGATGACGGGTCCAAATGGTGAAATTACTGGTGCTGTGGTTCGTTTCCCACTTATCCAAATTACTGCGACAATGGTTGTCCGTAAGAGTAAGTTTAGCAATGAAGAAGCCAACCAGAAGATCCGTGAATATGTAAACAGCCAGATTGGAACTGCTTATAAATACATCGATAATGCTGAAAAAGAGATTGATGCAAAATACTGGATGGATGTTCCAGCAGCAGATAAAGCGGGTTATGTAAAATTGATGCGCGCATCGCGTCTGGATCTCACCAAAGATGGTACATATGATCCAGAAATGATGCATCTGTTGAAGAAAGTCCGTTGTAAATCAGATCCAACAAACTTTGAATGTGCCCTGAACGATGAGTAAGTTGTTCTAGCATTGCTTTAAAAAGCAGCGTTTGATGTCAAAAGAAGCCCACTAGAAATAATAGTCTGGTGGGTTTTTTTATGTAAAGTGTTGCGGTAGGTAATGACGTTATATTGTATTTGAATCCCTAATGCTTGAAAAATGACGTTACACCCAAATCTTATTCCCGTTGGACGAACGTGTTATGATAGTAGCCTGCAAAGCGACTAATTTTTCTCCATATCTGAGAGATTGTCGGGTTGAGTCTGTTTGTGCTGAGGAGATTTGAGTAATGAATGCACCTGCCATGGTTTTAACTGATCGCGCGGCGACTAAAGTACGTCAATTGCGCGACGGTGAAGGAAGTGATGACTTGTTGCTACGAGTTTATGTCACGGGCGGCGGTTGTTCAGGGTTTTCCTATGGTTTTACTTTTGCTGAAGCCTCTAATGATGACGATGCACGTATCGAGAACGGTGATGTGGCAATGGTGGTTGATTCATTAAGCTATCAATATCTCGTCGGCTCGGAAGTTGATTATCTTGAAGGACTCGAAGGTTCTCGTTTTGTTGTAAAAAATCCTAATGCAACAACAACATGCGGTTGTGGTTCGTCTTTTTCGATTTAAGTATTTAAATACTTTTTCTTCTATTTCAATTGTTCTCAAAACACACCGCAGATTAGCGGTGTGTCAGTGTGCCTAGTACTCGTAAACCTTGCGCTCCAGTAACGGCTGGTAGATTCCCTGAAAAATGATGGATACGCTGGTGTGTGAGCCAAGCAAATGCAGTGGCTTCAACCCATGTCGGTGCTAGTCCCATGTCTAACGTACTTTTTAGTGTCCAATCTGGTAATCCGCGTGCAAGAGTTTGCCATAGTGTGCAGTTATATGCACCACCACCACAGAGCCATAATTCACCTGCTTTGAGGCCCGTTTGAGTGATCGCATTAATGACCGTCTGTGCGGTAAGTTGTAGTAGTGTCGCTTGAACATCTTGAGGTGAAATTTGAGCGTCGATGTCTTTTTCTTGTTGCGCAGTTTCAATTTGTTGCAGCAACCAAGTCAGATTAAAATCTTCACGCCCTGTACTCTTCGGGAATGGTCGAGCGAAATATTCATGTGATAGCAACTGATTCAATAAGATTTGATTCAAGGTTCCTGTTGCAGCCCATGTACCATCTTGATCGAAAGTTTGACCTGTGTGCTGAAAGCACCATGCATCCATGAGAATATTGGCTGGTCCTGTATCAAAGCCAAAGACCTTATCTGGTTGTCTTGCAGAGAGTACGCTGATGTTTGCAATGCCGCCGAGATTGAGAATAATCCGATTAATATGTTCATCTTGAAAGATAGCTTGATGAAAAGCAGGCACGAGCGGTGCACCTTGTCCACCAGCCGCCATATCGCGGCGGCGAAAATCTGAAACAACAGGTAAGCCTGTGATTTCTGCAATGAGGTTTGGATCGCCGATTTGTAAGGTGAAACCTGCTTCGGGACGATGACGGATGGTTTGTCCATGACTTCCGATTGCTCGAATCTCATCTTTACTGAGTTGATGATCTGCAATGAGCTTGTTGGCGGACTCACCAATCAGCTTGGCTAATGCAACATCTGCAACACCCATCCGCTCGATTTCATTGTCCGCAGGCAATGTCAGCGCAATTAATGCTTGGCGTAGTTCAGGCGGAAATGGAACGGTGAGTGTGGCATGAAGGCGGAAAGGGTCAAATGAAACAGCAACAAGGTCGACGCCATCCAAACTGGTTCCTGACATGACGCCAATAAAAATGTCCTGTTTCATTTGTTGTTCCATCTTTTGTCTGTTGATTGTTACGAGGTGAAAAAGCTGATCAATAGAGTAACCCAAACACGTATTTATCACTAACTCATCAATGTTAAAAAAGGCTAAAATATGGCGCATTATTCCTGCACTTATATTTTTTGGCTATGACGACTTTTCTTCCTGCTGAACAACAACTCGCGCTGATTGAGCGTGGTACGAGCGACATTATCCAACGCGACGAACTCCTCAAAAAACTTCAAGAAAATCGTCCTTTGCGCGTCAAAGCAGGATTTGATCCGACTGCGCCTGATTTGCATTTAGGTCATACGGTGTTGATCAATAAGCTCCGCATGTTCCAAGAACTGGGACACGAAGTGTACTTTTTGATTGGCGATTTCACTGCGATGATTGGTGATCCAACGGGTAAAAGTGCAACACGCCCGCCACTCACACGCGAGCAAGTCATTGAAAATGCAAAAAGTTATCAAGAGCAAGTATTCAAAATCCTTGATCCTGCTAAAACTAAAATTGTGTTCAATTCATCATGGTTTGAAAAGAAAAGCGCGGCGGATATGATCGCATTGGCATCGCAATACACTGTGACGCGGATGATGGAACGTGATGATTTCAGTAAGCGTTTTAAAGCACAACAGTCGATTGCGATTCATGAATTCTTGTATCCATTGGTGCAAGGCTATGATTCGGTTGAGTTACAAGCAGATGTCGAGTTAGGTGGAACCGATCAGACATTTAACTTGCTGATGGGTCGTACGCTGCAAGCGCGTTACGGACAAAGTTCGCAAATTTGCATTACTTTGCCGATTCTTGAAGGCTTAGATGGCGTGCAGAAGATGTCCAAATCTCTGCAAAACTACATCGGCGTCCATGATTCAGCGGGCAGTATGTATCAGAAAATCTTATCAATGCCTGATAGTTTGATTCCGCGTTATTTTGAATTGCTCAGCTTCCGTCCGATGGAAGAGGTTAATGGTTTTCTTGCGGAAATGGCAAATGGTCTGAATCCGCAAGAATTGAAAAAACGTATTGCGCTGGAATTGATTGAGCGTTTCCACGATGCCGATGCTGCCGCGAATGCGCATAAGAGTGCAGGTAATCGTATTGTCGATGGTGAAATTCCTGATGATATTCCTGAGGTGACGTTGGCATTGGAAGGCCAAGCGGCGTTATTTATTACCAGCGTGCTCAGTCGTGCCAATCTGACCAAGAACGCAGCACAAGCTAAAGATGCCTTGGCGCGTGGTTCAGTGAAAGTGGATGGCGTTGTCGTCGATGCGTCGTTTAGTTTGGTAGCGGATGCGAACGTCGTGATCCAAGCAGGCAAGAAAGCGATTGCGCGCGTGATTGTTAGCAACTAACTTTTTTTTGAATGAGTAAGCGGATCAAAGTATCCGCTTTTTGTTTTTCACCATTCCTTTTGAGCGATCTGAATCTCTGCATTGCTATAATCAAAACCTGACCTATTCCGATGATGAACGCCATGACTGTTGCTGAACGTGCATTAAACTCAACCACCAATCCGACTTCACAATTTCTTAAACAGTTGGCAGACAGTTTGGGTGGAGATAGTTCTGCTGAATCCAGTTTTGTAAAACTCAGTCTGGGTAAATATCGCGGCGCAGAAGTGGCTCTGAATAAAATTTCTGTTCGCGTGTTGGAAGTCAAAGGTCAGCCGCATTTATCGTTTGTGTTTCATTATCAAACCAAAGATGTGACCAAGAATTTTTCGTTTGATGACGGTATTGCTAAGATCAAAATGTATTTGGATCAGAGTCAAGTCGAGAGTTTTAAGAGCGCACATTTACGTTTGCAAACTGAAGAAATTCAACTTTCATTTAATAAAAAAAATCAGCCTTCGATTCTTGTGCAAAAGACCACTGAAACTGTGGCTGCGACCAAAGCACATGACCGTGAGAAATTTCGCTATATCGATATCAATCGCCCATTCCTTAAGGGTTTGGGCGTGACCGATGCTAATGATCAGCTCATTCCTGCGATGTCGCGTAAATGGAAACAAATCAATAAGTTCATTGAAGTGTTCCAACATGCTTTTGAATCATTGAAATTGCCTCAATCACATCCTGTACATGTGGTTGATTTTGGCGCGGGCAAGGGTTATCTGACTTTTGCTATTCATGATTTCTTACGTGAGAATCTGGGATTTACCGCGAATGTCACAGGCGTTGAACTGCGTGCGGATTTGGTGAAGCTGTGCGGCAATGTCATTGATCAGTTATCGCTAGATGGCTTGGTGTTTTATCAAGGTGATGTGCGTAGTTATCATCCTGAGGCAGTCGATGTGATGATTGCTTTGCATGCCTGTGATGTGGCAACGGATTATGCGCTCCATACAGGCATTCGCTTGGGTGCGTCGATCATCATGTGCGCGCCGTGCTGCCATAAGCAGGTGCGACCACAGATTCAAAGTCCACAAGTGCTGCGTCCGATGTTGCAACATGGTGTGCATTTAGGACAAGAAGCTGAGATGTTGACTGATGGTTTACGCGCTCTGTTATTGGAAGCCTGTGGTTATGAAACTAAGGTTTTTGAATTTGTGTCGCTCGAACACACGAGCAAAAACAAAATGATCTTAGCTGTGAAGAGAGATAGTTTTTCCAAGAAAACTGAAATCTTGAAGCAGATTGAATCAATTAAAGCGTTTTATGGGATTCAGGAACAATGCTTAGAGACGCTGTTGCGTGACGATGGTTTATTGGCGTAATGTCACATCATGAATGAACTCTACGCTGAACATATCCGCGCTATCCTTGCAACGCTCCCCAATTTGCCGGGCGTCTATAAAATGCTGGGTGTGGACGGCGAGTTACTCTATGTGGGCAAAGCCAAAAATCTAAAAAATCGAGTTACGACATATTTTGCCAAAACCGTTGAACATCCTAAAACGCGTGCTTTAGTTGCCCGAATCCGCAATATTGAAACGCTGATTACGCGGAGCGAAACCGAAGCCTTACTGCTTGAACAAAATCTGATTAAAGAGAATAAACCGCCGTACAACATCATGTTGCGCGATGATAAGTCTTATCTCTATATCTTCATTTCCGCCGATCAACCTTTCCCACGACTTGCTGCAGGTCGAGGTAAACGTAATCATCAAGAAGGCAAGTTTTTTGGTCCTTATCCGAGTGCAGCTGCGGCGCGTGAAGTTTTAGTTGTGCTGGAAAAGATGTTTATGATGCGCTCGTGTGAAAATACTTTCTTTGCCCAGCGTAAACGTCCATGTCTCGAATATCAAATCAAACGCTGTCGTGCGCCTTGTGTTGGTTTAGTGACGCCTGAAGATTATGCGATTGATGTAGCGAATACCATCGACTTCATGCAAGGAAATACGACCGAGCTGAACCAAAAACTGATTCAGCAAATGGAGCATGCTGCAGAAGCACTCGATTTTGAACAAGCAGCGCTCTATCGCGATCAACTCAGTATGTTGCGCGAAGTCCAAGCGCAACAAGCGGTTTATACCGCGAAAGGTGAAGCGGATATTCTTGCTATTGCTCAGCAGGCGGGCGTCGTTTGCGTGCAAGTGATGAATGTGCGTGGCGGTCGGGTACTTGGCGGGAAAAGTTTTTTTCCTGATTTAGAAATGAATGAAGATATTGGGGAGTTATTATCCGAATTCTTGGCATCGTTTTATTTTCAATTTGCTGATGAACTTCCTAGTGAGCTGATCGTCAATGTAGAACTTCCTGATAAAGCCGCATTAGAAGAAGCCCTGCAACTCGAATATCAACAAAAAGTGACGATCAAAACACGTGTTCGTGAAAATCGCGCTGAATGGCTCGAAATAGCCTCACTCAATGCCGAAGCTGCTTTGAAAGCGACGCTTGCGAATCATATTCAACTCAATGAGCGTTTTCGTGTCTTGCAAGATGTGCTCGGACAACCTATTGATCGAATTGAATGTTTTGATATTAGTCATACCATGGGTGAGTCACCGATTGCGTCGTGCGTCGTTTTTGATCAAGGTGGTGCGCGAAAGCGTGATTATCGCCAATATGCGATTACTGATATTACGGGTGGTGACGATTATGCCGCGATGGCACAAGTGCTAGAGCGACGTTATAAAAAACAGCCAGTTCCTGATCTCATGCTGATTGATGGTGGCAAGGGGCAACTGAATGTTGCCAAAATGGTAATGGAAAAGCTAGAGCTGAATCCATTGATGATCGGTGTCTCCAAAGGCGAAGGACGTAAGCCAGGGTTGGAGACTTTGCATCGAGTCGACGGCACAAGTTTTCAGCTTGAACCTGATGACAAAGCCTTGCATTTGATTCAACAAATTCGAGATGAAGCACATCGCTTTGCAATCACTAAACATCGAGCCAAACGGGATAAAAAACGTGGCGGTTCAGTACTAGAGGCGATTCCTGGCTTAGGACCAAAACGGCGTCGTGATTTGCTGACCCATTTTGGTGGCATTCAAGGGGTGTTGCGAGCTTCAGAAAGTGACATTGCCAGCGTTAATGGTCTAGGTGCAGTCATGGCGAGGGTAATTTATAAGGTGTTGCATGAGTAAGTATTTATTTGTTTTGGTTGATGTATAACGGTTATTCGTTCCGCCTCTATTTCAAGGAGTTACATCAATTAGGAGTTTAGGCTGTTTAGTCCATCCTATTCATAGTGTGTAAAACTGAGCGACTAATTTAATCGTTAAATTAGCCGCACATGCTTAAGTCTTTATTTTTTTGATCTCATGAGTGCTAAACCAATACCGATGAAAGCTCCAAATATCGCACCAAGAATAAGGAATGAGCTTTTCTTTGGAAAAACGGGGTCTTTTGTGACGTAAGTTCTATTAATCATTTTCGTCGAATATTCGCTTAATGCTTTGAGCAGAGATTGTTGTTGTTGAGCTTTTAGTTCAAGGAAGTTTACTTCTGCTTGGCGTTGACCTAATAAATCAATCGCAACAATACTTGGTGCAAAAGATGATTGGGCTTGCGGTGAGTTCATTGACGTATTAATTTTTTGGAGTGAAGCATTTGCAATGCTGAGCTTTTGATTTGTATCGGCAAGCGCATCAATGGCTCTCACTTTTATGGGAGCCATAATTAAGGCATGTTCTTTTTCAACTTCTTGTACTACATCATTGAGTGCATTACGAGCATCATCTTTGCTATAGCCACGAACTGACAGATTAATGAAATCCGTACCTTTAAGTGGGCTGCCTTTAAGTGTGTTAATCACAATATCGCTGCGCTTATTGAGGTCTTCTGCGACTGGTAGGCCCATTGCAGTTAATACCTGCTCTCGAAACTCTCTAAGTTTTATTCTTTCGAGAGTTTGATCGGGATCTTCAATTAACTTTGAAGTGTCAATTTGATTCGTTCCAGCATTAATTATTGGCGTACGGCCAATTTGTAAGGTGACGCTTGCTTCCCATTTCTTGGGAATTATGAGTGCAAGGATAAATGCAACCAGCATTGTTAGCACAATACTTAGGGCAATGATATGCCAGAATTTGATAATAATTTGCTTGAGCTGGGTTAGATCTAAGAAAACCTCACTTTCAGCATCATCCGCTTGCTGGTGATGTTGGTTGTTCATACTCGGGTTTAGCATGGATACTTCTCGTTTAGTGTATAAGATGAGTTAAGCCCATCCTACTTGGAGTCATGTGAAACTATTGTTTCTGGATCAGAATGGCTTTTGGTCGCAAGATATATCGAAGCTAAACTTATATTAGCTAGGGGATCTTTAAATATTATGTTGCGTCTTTTGTAATAGAAGGATTCTCATGCATTAAAATCTCAGAGTTCTCGTGCATCAAAATTTCAGATGAAGCATTATTTTGAACAGGTGTCGATGGGCATTTTATAGCAGGTAAATGCTTGCGAAGAATGATCTTCAATCCTGTCCAAATCAAAATTTTCATATCAAATAATAATGAGTTCTGAACTAAATGAAGAACACGAAGCCTATTTTTTTCAGGCAGAATGATTTCGAAATAAGTTTTCAGGGGGTCGTTGGATTCTGCGAGAAGACGTTCTTCATGAATATAAAGTAATGATGCGAGATCAGTGATGCCAGGGCGTGCAGAAAAAATTATTTTTCTCGTTTCAATATCATAATGAGGCAAATGGCTAGTAACCTCTGGACGAGGGCCGACAAGACTCATATCGCCTTTGAGTATGTTGAGTAGCTGAGGAATTTCATCTAGTTTTGTTTTGCGGAGGATTCTTCCTAGCGGAGTAATTCGATCATCCCCACATATTGTAATATTGAGTCCTGTTTCATCTTGACGCATAGACCTGAATTTTATGATATAGAATGGTTGTTCATGTCGCCCTGTTCGAGCTTGGCGAAAGAAAACTGGTCCACGGCTTTCTAACTTAATAAGAATAGCGATGATTACTGCAAAAGGAAAAAATACAGTACCAAGAAGAATTGCAAAGAAAAAATCAAATACACGCTTTAGAACAGTGTAATACATAATCGCCCTTCTCTGAGTCTACTAGTTTCTAGATAGTACTACAGACCAATTTATAGTTAAGCAAATTAAAGCTAATAACCATCCTAACACATAACCTTCTGTTGAGTCTTGAGCGTAAATGTATTTATGGTATTAATAGAGTAGTTGAAGGTCGCTGTTTATATTTTGTCATAGAGGAAAGTTTGGATACTATAATCAAGATTTTTATCAAGCAACAAGTCAGGAAAAAATCTGCGCTAACCAATGACGCAAACTATATTTGGCATAAATTTCTGAATCAAGTGGGTCGTACTTAGAGCTCAAGAAATTTTCTGACAGAATGGGTTGATTCCGATCAATAACACAAATATTTTCGGGGTTATAGAAATCATATTTATAAACCTCTTCATTCGTCGTAATGAGTTTCTTGTCTGCACCTAAGCTTTCAATAGTGCGCATCGTGAGTCCATTTTGTCCTGGGTGATGCACATCTACAATGATATTGCTTCGATTAACGAGGTCTAAGGTTTGAATAGGGTTGAGCGAATCCCAACATACTGTCTGCCATGGGATATTTTTAAATTGAGGATCAAACATCTTTCGTAAGAAAAATACCCACTTACTTTGATAAAAAAAGTGGTCATAAACTCTGATTTGAGGACGAACCTGTTGTGCGGCTTTCCAAATTCTTTGAACAACTGGATAGCGATCAGAATGGATTGAGCCTAAAAAAAGTAAATCAATTTCTTTATTTTGATTTTTGGACAAGTGGATATTTTCATATGTCCTTGTATAGAACAAAGCCAGATGTTTGACCATTGGATGATTGATACAGTCATTACGGTCGAAACTATAGACTTTATCAAATAGTGCCAATTTAGCGTGACTATTCTTAAAATTCTTGAGGGAGTCCCAAGAGTAATACAAAAAAATCGCTTGTGGTTGAACGTCTTTTAATTTCTGGATACGTGCTGTAGATAAAGCTTCGCCTTTAATTACAAAGACAGCATCATAGTGTGTAGATTGCGTTTCTACTATGATTCGGTCAAAGTATTGGTCACTGTATGCGGCAATCAGTTCTGGTTTGAATCTAATGAGTGCTTTGACCAGTGCTGTAGATGCTGGGCGATCATCAAACCAATCTACCTTACATCCAGCAACTTCCAGCTCTTTTTTAATTTCTTGCTCATAACCAAAAAAACTAGGAGCAATGTATAAGATCTTCATTCCGGCTTTAATCATGATGCGTTGCTTTTCTTCATAATCTGGGCAGGTATGCCTATCGCAGTGGCTCCTTCAGGAACATTGTCCAACACTACAGCATTGGCTCCTATACGTGAATTATTGCCCAAGAACACATCGCCGAGAACTTTCGCACCTGCACCGATTAAGACATTGTCGCCGACAGTTGGTCGAGAGGATTCGGTGTAGCTTAAATCAATTTCTCGTGCGCCGAATGTTACGCCATGATAAATAGTGACATTCTTTCCGATTTTATTGGCGCCAATTACAGTGCCTTGGGTATGAGGAAAATACAGACCGCCGCCTATTTCACATTTCACAGCAATTTCTAGGCCAAAGAAAATAAAATTCACTAATGAAAGTACTTTGGCTAAGGGAGAGAGTCTGTGTAGATAAAACCAATGTGAAAGACGGAAAATAACCACGGGCATAAATCTAGGTGATAATGATGCAACCAGAAGCTTTAGAATACTGGGTTGTTTATCTGGCATTCCAGCAACAATGTACTGACGCGATAAGTCTGCGTATAAAACTTCTTTTAGGCTCATGACATCATCTTTCTTTTTTGAAGTTCAGCATTCGCACGATCAAGACCATCTTCAGGTAACGGCTGGGATAATACCCATGCTGCAAACTCCTCAATTCCTTGTTTTAATGACACCTTAGGCTCGAAATTTAATTGCTTTTTAATCAGAGTTAAGTCAGCGAAACAATGGCGAATATCCCCAAGACGGTATTGTCCTGTGACATGCGGTCTGATTTTACCATCGAAGGCATCAACTAAAGTATTTGCAATTTCAAGAACAGATGTTGGTTCTCCTGAGCCAACGTTAAACGTATGCCCATTTGCTGAATCCTTTCCCATGGCCAAAGTAATGGCCTGTACAATGTCGCTGACATGAACAAAATCACGGCTTTCAGCACCATCCTCAAATATGGGCAGCGACATACGCCGCCGAATACGAGTTGAAAAGATCGATAAAATTCCAGTGTATGGGTTGTTTAACGATTGACCCGCGCCGTATACATTCTGAAAACGCAATATAGCTGTGCCAATTCCTAAAGAAGCTCCCGCGATACGGATCAAGTCTTCTTGTGCATACTTAGTTGCGGCGTAAATTGAAGCTGGGCTTGGGCGCGCTGATTCAGGAGTTGCAATTGGTCGAATAGCACTTTGACATATAGGACAAACGGGATCCCATTGTTGTTTTGCTAATTGATCCGCACTTCGTGCAGTGGGGTAAACGTGTCCATGATTGTTACATTGATATGCACCCTCCCCATAAATAGAGCGTGATGATGCGAGAACAATTTTTTTAACTGCATGTGGATGATTGGCTAAATAATCTAGCATTTGGGCAGTTGCTTGGGAGTTCACATTATTATAGTGAGCAATCTGGTACATAGACTGTGCAGTGCCAGTCTCTGCTGCAAGATGAACGACTGTACTTACATCCTCTAGGACTTTGCCCCAATCTTCAATAGATGTGACACTATTACGAACAAATTCAATAGCATTATTATCAAGCCACTCCAAATTCTTAGGAAGTGCACCATGAATTTGAGAGGACAGTGAATCTAGGACTCGAACTCTCATTCCTGTTGATAGCAATTTCGTAATAAGGTGAGAGCCAATAAAACCCGCACCACCAGTAATAAGTACTAAATCAGACATGCTTTCCTCTATAAATCAACAAAATATGCTGATTATTGATTGCGATCTATCTCAAAAAATAACGCAAGAATAAATAAAAAACCTAGACCACCACTAAACAATACTGCTGACAAGCCTTGAAAGGCAACATAGTAAGCAGAAATAGAAAGACAGGCAATTAAAGCTTCATTACCTAAAAAGATACAAACTCTAAATATGAATGCAAGAATTATAGAGTATAGAGCAACTCCATAAAATCCAAAATTCAGATAAGAGTCGATATAAAAAACAGTGTTGGATGAGCCCGTTCCTGTTTCATTTTGCCCCCACTCGAAGGCAAATATTTCTCGTTCTAAATTAATTTTGTCTTCACCCATCGCCCATGCAATTACCCCAATAGACCGCCCTGATATCGCTTTTCCACTTAAAACCTCATCTTTGTATCGTAACCAATCAATCGCAGTAATATATGGAATATAGACGACGCGATTGATTACATAGTAGAACTGACCTGTTTCGCCCTTAAATAGATTGTATTCATAAGGTGTGCTAGCCGCAGAGTCTATATGATCTTCATCGCTGGATGAGGTTAATCCGCCACGAGCAACAAATGAAACGGCAATGATTGTTATTAATAGAAAAGCCATGGCCTTATATGCTTGTTTACGGACGCCTTTATTGATGTAGTAAACAATCAATGGCAGCATTGCTACTAATGCACGCCCTTTTTCTAGTGTAAGTAGTAACGAAAATAAGAAAAGGAATAATAGTAAAAATCTATACTTAGAAGCTGTATGAAATTTCTGGGTAATGATTAAAGGCATAAATGCCGAAATACAGATAGTGTAAATATACAGTAGTATTACTTCCCAGCCTGTTCGGGTTCTAAGGAATTCTTCTCGTAAGACGGATAGATCCGAGATATTTGCTCCGCGGAGCGCAGCAAATAAAGCAACCTGTGAAACAGTTAGAGATGCGTAGATAATGATCGAAAAATATAAACCGATGATTAGGTTCGAAAACAGATCCCAGTTCAGTTTTATTCTTTTTATAGATGCAAGTTTTTCATCGAATAGACGATCTGAGAATAATTTGTAGGCTCCTAAATAAACAACTATACAGACAATAGATGTTGCTAGAAGTTCAGCGGCATTTTCTGAACTATCAAACAATAAGCTGAGAATTGAAGGCAGTATATAAAAAATGACTATAGCTAATACAGGGAGTATGTATATGTTTCTCAAGTAGAATATACGCAACATTTAGAAGCTTCTTGTATTGAATAGTGATTTAATCTTAAACGATCTTTTTCAAGTTCTGCTTAAGGCGATTGAAGAAAAAACCAGTACTTGAGATAAAGAGTTTTGATTTGCAGAAATATGAAAACATAACCGTAAGCCATTGTTTAAACCCAGAGCTACGACGAATCATCATTTGCACTACAAGGTTAACTTTTTCTTGGTTACCTTTAATAATTTGTCTAAATAATTCACCGAGTAAGTAGCGATATGCGCCTTTCTCACAGGCAATTTTAAGATCTGCGTCTGCGGGATATCGGCTTTGGATGACATCTAAGGTTCTCAACGATTCCGATAGCAAATTAAAAGTTTGCTCACTTGCTCCTTTCCCATGCTTACGGTAGCGTCCATAAATTCCATCAAGTTTTGCAACGCGACCGCGCATTGCTACTTCGATATAAAAAATCCAGTCAGATACTGTCGGGAACGTAGGGTCGAAACCGTGTATCGGACATGCTGATTTACGAACCATCACCGAAGATGCGCCTGGAATTCCGCCTTTTGCAACAATTTCATAAACGTTGTTGGTATCTTCATTGCGTGTTGTATTTGTGGTAAATAGAACTTCGTTTGTTTGATGTTGAAAGATTTCAACTGCATGATAAGACAAGACGACTTCAGGATTTTGAAATAACTTTACTTGTTCAGCAATTTTGTGTGGTAAAAAGAGATCGTCACCACCAAGGACAGCAATGAGTTCACCTGTACAAGCAAAAAAAGCCGCATTTGAGTTTCCAGTGATGCCTAAATTGTTGGGATTTAAAACGGGAATAACTTTTTCTGGGTATCGATCAGCGTACTGCTTAATAATTTGAGCAGTTTGGTCTGTTGACGCATCATCCGAAACTATAATCTCTATATTTTCATAATTTTGAGCAAGTACGCTATCGATAGTTTCTGCAATTAATTCTTCCTGATTATAGGTAATAATCATCACCGATACTTTTGGATGAAAGTTATGATTAATTGTCACGGTAGACCCCTTGTTATTCATGGACGTTCATCCGTGTGAGTTGGTTAAGATGGCGGAATATGAACCACGCCATGACTGCCCAATACAAGGCATAGTTGGCTGCAAATGCGACGACCACACCTTCAAAACCGACTGTTTTTGTAAACACCCATGTTAATGCGATGAATAAAGCTGAGAATACAATTTCGGTTACGATATACAGCTTAAACATGGCTTTACCAAGCATGAGAAAAGCCAATACCCAGCTTCCTATCTTTAAGGTATCTCCAATCATTTGCCACGCAAAGAGTTCCCGCATGGGATAAAATTCTTTGGTAAATAATAGCGCAATAACGAAATCGCGCAGAAGATAAATTGTTAGTCCACATAACGCGGAAATAGGTAAAACCAGTTTATAGCATTGGAAAATTTCTTTTTTCAATGCTATGGGATCTTTTAACTCAGAGAGTCTTGGTAAGTAATAAACACTTAGAGTCGTAGTTGCCAGCATGAGATACGCATTGCTCACACGCCACATGGCTTCCCAGAAGCCTGCCAAACTCCAACCATAAACTTGACCAAGATGATTACGAATAATAATTTGACTGAGAGGGACACAGGCTGCTGATGTCAAAACCATGGCGGTAAATCTTCCAAGATTACGTAACGTCCGCTTGTCTATGCTTCCAATGAGGTAAGTCAATTTAAACCAAGGCGCATTGTAACAAAGAAGTAATGTCACAAAAAAATTGATAGATTGGTAAATGGCGAGCGCAATGAGGGCGCCGTACAAACCCCAATAAATCGCCATAATTGTTGTAATGATTAATGAAAAAAGACTACCTGTAATATTAGCGAGCACATAGCGCTTAATGTCTTTTTTACCATTCATGATTGCTAATAACAAAGTATTGAATGTAAAAAATACTAATGTTGCAGCGAACCAGAGAAACACCCCGCCAAACTGTTCATTTTGCAGAAATAGTCTCGAAAGTGTTTGATTATAAATAGCAATGATTAAGGCCGTAATGAGCGAGCCGATGAGTGCAACCATGCCCGATGTCCGCCAAACTTGGCGTTGTTTCTGTTCATCATCGTAGTATTCAGCGGTATATTTTGTCACGCCCGTATTAATTGCGCCACTTGCAACTGTTGTAATCATTTGAACGGCATTCTGGAATTGACCCAGCGCAGCGTAACCGGCCGGCCCCACGTAAATTGCAAGAATCTTATTGATACCCAGTAGCGTGAGTAGCTTAATGATAACCGCGATACCATTAAGCAGACTTGTTTTGATGAGTGTCATTGCATTTGCTTTTTACTGAAACTGTTGCAAGCATGCACAATTTGGTGAGCATTTTGGATGGAGAGTGTCGGATCCATCGGTAAGCTTAAGATTTGCTGATGAATGATCTCTGTTAATGGAAATTTCAATTGATTCCAATCAGGATATGCTTTTTGTTGATGAGGAGGGATCGGGTAGTGGATTAGGGTTTGAATACCATTGTCAGCAAGATGTTTTTGCAGATCATCTCTAAACTCAGATCGAATAACAAACAGATGCCAAACATGACTTTCAAAAGATATTGGTGAAATATTGTCCTTTAGAGGCAGTGAGATTAAAGGATTTTTTATACTGTCCATATAAATTTGTGCGATTTGTCGACGATGTTCGGTTTGTTCGTCCAGATGCTTGAGTTTGACACGTAGCATTGCAGCTTGTATTTCGTCGAGACGACTATTAACGCCTTGATAAAGATTTTTGTATTTCTCATGTGAGCCATAGTTACGTAGAGCGCGCAGAGTTTGAGCTAACTCATCGTCGTTAGTCGTTACGGCTCCAGCGTCACCTAATGCGCCAAGATTTTTGCCAGGGTAAAAGCTAAAACCAGATGCATTGCCCCAATTTCCAGCTTTGCGGCCACCAATACTTGCACCATGAGCTTGCGCTGAATCCTCTAATACTAACAAATTATTTTGTTGAGCTAAATCTATTAGCGCAGGCATATTTGCCAGTTGTCCGTATAGGTGGACAGGCAAGATCGCGCGGGTTTTCGTTGTGATTGCTGCTTTAACATTATGTGGGCATAAGTTAAGGCTGCTTTCATCAGGTTCAACTAGAACTGGAATGAGGTTATTTTCGGTAATGGCGAGAACGCTAGCAATATAGGTATTCGCTGGGACAATGACTTCATCGCCGTCTTTAAGTTTACCAAGTTCTTTCCATGCTCTTAGGGTCAATATTAATGCATCTAGACCATTTGCTACCCCGATACAATGTTTACTGCCGCAATAAGTAGCAAAATCATGCTCAAATTGAGTGAGCTCACTCCCTGTGATATACCAACCAGAGTCAATAACGCGACTGCATGCTTCAACTAACTCATCACGAAATTTAGAGTTAATGGTCTTGAGGTCAAGAAAATTGATCATAAAAGGGACTCTAGAGCATTTTAGATCCAGAATATCTGGATTTCTGATAGATTAATAAGTTCAAGCGATTGTATGGATTGAAATAAGCTATTAAAAATAGCTCCTATATTTAAATCTTATCCCATTGCGAAGTGATATCTTCAGGATATCCTCGCTTAAAGTGCTGCCGCCATGGATATGCGGAGCCCTCGCCATTACTCAGTTGTATTTTTGAGGTTGGGCAGATTTTTTTCGCAGGAGATCCTGCATACACCATATCTTCTTCTGTTTCGCCTTTTAGCGAAGAGTGCGCCCCTACTAAACATCCGCAAGCGATTTTGGCGCCTGGTAATATAACACTCATCGTTGCAATAACCGCAAAATCTTCCACAGTCACACCAACTAGTGTTGTGCTTGGAGGGTGAGGATCATTGGTGAGGACGACGTATGGAAAAATCCAGACAAAATTGCCGATAAGACTTTTCTGACCGATATGAACATTGCTGTGTAGTCTGACATAGTCACCAATTGTGCAATGTCCTTGTAAATCGGAAAGTGTACCAATTTGCAAGTTCTTGCCAGCAGAAACTTTCTCACGAACTGTGACTCGATGACCGGTAATTAAAGATTCTCCAAAAGTTGAACCTTCGTAAAAAATACTATGTGATCTGATATGTGCCCCTGAACCAATGATAAGGTTCTCTCCACCTGATAGATGGTTACTAACACCTATTTCACAATAGCCTTCAATAATACTATTGTCGCCTATAATTACATTATCGTAAATGATGGAGAATGGACCAATTGTCACATTGCTACCAATGGTGGCTTTCTCTGAAACTATAGATGTGCTATGAATACTCATAATTATATTGTCCGGCGAAACTGATCATAATTACGAATATAATCAGTTTCATCATAGTGTTCACTAGCTAATACTAACAATACACAGTCAGGGCTGAAATCATACATTTCTCGCCACACTTGATCTCCAATGATGAGACCTTTTGTGGGGGAGTCTAGCCAGACTTCTTCACGTATTTGACCGTCATCTAAAACCATGCGGCATTTTCCTGTTACACATATTGCGACTTGTTTCAGTTTACGATGAGCGTGAAAACCTCGTGCAACGCCTTGTTGTGTTCCAAAAATGTAGTACACACGTTTTATATCGAAAGGTACAGTTTTACTGCCTTCTAGTGCTACGAGAGAGCCCCGCTCATCACCAAGTGGTGGGAAGTCTACCCATTGAATTAAACTCATTGCGATCCTCATATCAATTGCTTTTCTTACTTTTCATAGGTTTAATAATTGCTATTGCGAATAGTATTTATAAACTTAATACGACTTATAGTTGCCTCATCAAGTCCTTGTATCTCACATTCACCTTGTAGTACGGGTAAAATATCATGAGCAAGAGATTTTCCTAACTCAACCCCCCATTGATCAAAGGCATTAATCTGCCAGATTTGTGATTGTACAAATATTTTATGTTCATAAGCAGCAAGTAACAGTCCAATTGAGAACGGATCTTGTTTTGGTAGAATAATCATGCTCGATCTTTGTCCACCCAAGCATGTTTTATGAGGTTCGTTTGGGTAAAAGCGACCTTTTGCGAGAGCAGCGCTTTGGGCGAAGCAATTAGCGAGTAGCTGATCTTGATGTCCTGCAAAAATGTTTGTGTCTTGTGCAATCGCAATAAAATCTGTCGGAATTTGGCGGTTACCTTGATGAAGCATTTGGAAGTATGCATGTTGACCGTTACTTCCGACACTACCAAAGACTGCTTGTGCCGTACGATATGTAATGGGCTTCCCATTAATGTCAACCCCCTTACCATTTGACTCCATTTCAAGCTGTTGCAGATAAGCGGGAAAAGATCTTAAGCCGTGGCAATAGGGTGCAATCGATAGTCCAGCGGCATAGTTGTCCTCAATATTCCAAAGACCAATGAGCCCCATAATGACGGGAATATTTGCATTTAATGGGGCGCTAAAGAAATGATCATCCATTGATTTTGCCCCAGCTAGAAGCGCTTCAAAATGATCCATACCGACTAAAATTGCGATAGGTAAACCAACAGCCGACCATAATGAGAAACGACCACCGACCCAATCCCAAAATCTAAAGATATATTGTGCTTTTATGCCGAAGCTTTCAGCCTTATTTGGTTCAGCTGTGATTCCAACAAAATGATGTGCAATGATATTGCCACGGTCAAGATGAAGACTTTGCTGCATCCATGCTACTGCAGCCGCAGCATTTTGCATGGTTTCAAAAGTTGTAAAGGTTTTGCTGGTAATTAAAAATAGTACTTCTTCTGGGTTAATTTGCTGAAGGACCTCGTTAAGATCTTCAGCATCAATATTGGCTACAAAAAAGATCTGAATATTGTTGACTTTATATCGCGCCAAGGCCTCTGTGACCAAGCTAGAGCCTAGATTTGAGCCCCCGACTCCGATATTAACTACAGTACGAATAGGTTTGCCAGTGATTCCGGTAATTTGCCTTGTATGTAGTTGATTAACGAAGTCACGCATTTGTCTACGAACGGTAAGAGCATCTTGTACATGTGCATCCATGGTAGAGTTGGGATGACCTGTTGTTGCTCTTAGTGCAGTATGTAAGACTTGGCGGTGTTCCGTTGGATTTGTAATTTCACCAGCTTGTAGTTGTTGTATGGCTTTCGGCAATTCTGCTTGGCGTGCACGTTCTAGCAAGTTTTGCCATTGAGATTCGCTGATTAATTGATTGTTAAAATCAAATAAAGCATTTTGATAAATCACACTAAAATTTTGGAGGTAGCTTACGCTCATTGGATTATCTAAATTTAAAAGTAATGCTCTAGGGCATGTCACAAAATATGCCGCAATAGTTTTAGATATCTATGCGGCGATGATTCAATTTTCTCGAATCCGTTTTCTAACAGTTATTGAAAATGGCTGGAAATTGTAATATAGGTCTACAATATGGACAAGTTAAGTCTTGTTAAATTCGTTATTGTTAGAAGACGTCAGCATTCTTAAAAAGAGCAGCTTGTTGATCTTTACTAGATAACAATGGCATCCCTTCAAATCGCCAGTCGATGGCCAAATCAGAATCATTCCAGACAATAGAGCGTTCATGACTAGGAGCATAGATGTTGGTTGTTTTGTACAAGAATTCAGCTGTCTCTGATAACGTCACAAAACCATGCGCGAAACCTTCAGGTACCCATAACTGCTTTTTATTTTCAGCAGATAAAATTTCACCAACCCATTGTCCAAATGTTGGCGAGTTTTTGCGGATATCGACTGCGACATCGAAGACTTCACCTTGTACAACGCGAACAAGTTTTCCTTGAGCCATGGGATCTAGTTGATAGTGTAAGCCGCGCAAGACGCCGCGTTGTGATTTTGAATGGTTGTCTTGAACAAATGTGCGCTTTATTCCAGTAGCTTCTTCAAAAGCCGCTTGATTAAAGCTTTCAAAGAAGAAACCACGTTCATCCCCAAAAACCTTTGGCGTAAACAGCACCACTTCAGGAATCGCGAGTTGAGTTGCTTGCATCAGAATATTTGCTCTTTGAGAAGGTTTAAGAGGTATTGTCCATAGCCATTCTTTGCCAAGGGTTTAGCGAGTTCAGCAAGTTGTTCTGCGTTGATCCACTTGTTATGGAAAGCAATTTCTTCAGGACAAGCCACTTTGAGTCCTTGGCGTTTTTCTACAGTGGCGATAAATTGGCTAGCTTCTAGTAACGAATCGTGCGTTCCTGTATCGAGCCACGCATAACCACGTCCCATCAATTCGACAGAGAGCTGACCTTGATTTAAATAAAGTTGGTTTAGATCAGTGATTTCTAGTTCGCCACGAGCAGACGGTTTGATTTGTTTGGCAAGTTTAACAACTTGATTATCATAGAAATAAAGCCCTGTGATGGCGTAGTTTGATTTTGGCTGCTTCGGTTTTTCTTCAAGTGATAAGACTTTGCCAGATGCGTCAAACTCAGCAACACCGTAGCGTTCTGGATCGTGGACGTGGTATGCAAATACAGTCGCGCCAGATTCTTTACTGTTTGCATTAGCCAGCAACTGACGGAAATCATGTCCAAAGAAAATATTGTCACCCAGAACCAGAGCACAGTGATCATCGCCAATAAATTCTTCACCAAGAATAAACGCTTGTGCCAAACCATCTGGACTAGGTTGTACAACATAGCTGAGGCTAAGTCCCCATTGGCTACCATCGCCAAGGAGTTGTTGATAACGTGGAATGTCTTGAGGTGTAGAGATAATTAAGATTTCACGAATGCCTGCTAGCATTAACGTGGATAGTGGATAGTAAACCATTGGTTTGTCGTAAACAGGCAATAATTGCTTTGATATGGCTAATGTGGCTGGGTGTAGGCGTGTTCCTGAACCACCTGCTAATATAATTCCTTTGCGTTTCATTATTTCTTCTCTAGTTCAATCGTTGCTAAATTAAAAGGGTTGATATTGTACAGTTTGTGAGATTTTTACGTGATTAACTCTTGCACCATACGTTTCACATGGTATTGCCATGGTGGAAGTTGGATATTCAGTAGCTGGCGTAGTTTCTCTGTGTTGAGTCGTGAGTTTTGTGGACGTGCAGCAGGCACAGGATAGGCTGATGCTGGAATACTACCCACTTGCTCAGGTTGTACTTTGAAGGATGCACCACATTGAATCGCTTCCGCAATCACGAATTGGGCATAACCATGCCAACTTGTTTCTCCTCCTGCAACCAAATGGTAAATACCCGAAGCATTTGCTGCGAGCGTAGTGTCATGCTGCAAACGATAGATGGACAGTGCGGTGACGTCGGCAATCAGTTCTGCGCTGGTTGGAGCGCCAAATTGATCAGCGACGACATTGAGACTGTCACGTTCGGATGCGAGTCGTAACATGGTTTTGGCAAAGTTCGCACCTCGACTGGCAAAAACCCAGCTCGTTCTAAAAATCAGATATTGGCAACCAGATGCAGAGATAGCGAGTTCACCATCATGTTTCGTTTGACCATAGACACTGAGTGGTGCAGTCAGGTCGTCTTCGTAATATGCACCATCTTTGTGACCATCAAACACATAATCGGTTGAATAGTGAATAAGCCAAGCATTTAAGCGCTTAGTTTCTTCTGCTAATACTGCAAGCGATTGTGTATTGACTCGGCGAGCACGATCAACGTCGCTTTCCGCTTTGTCTACAGCAGTGTATGCTGCAGCATTGACGATCACATCTGGCGCGTAATCCTGAATGAGCTGACGTAGAGATTCTGGATCATCTAAGTTCGCTGCGGTACGGTCACATGCGCGCAACTCTCCCAAAGGACTCAGAGCGCGCTGTAACTCCCAACCAACTTGACCATTTTTCCCAAGTAATAATATTTTCAATATGGGTTACTCATGTGTATATTGTTGATTGACCCAATCGCGATAGTCGCCGCTGGTAATGTTTTCGACCCATGCTTGGTTTTCGAGATACCATTGAACCGTTTTACGAATCCCAGTTTCAAAGGTCTCTGCAGGTTTCCAGCCGAGTTCTCGTTCAAGCTTGGTTGCGTCAATCGCATAGCGGCGATCGTGTCCTGCGCGGTCTTTGACAAAAGTAATCTGCGTTTTATAGGACTGACCATCTGTACGTGGTTGCAGTTCGTCGAGAATTTCACAAAGTGTTGTGACCACATCTAGATTGGCTTTTTCATTCCAGCCACCCACATTGTAAGTTTCACCTAAAACCCCGAAAGCAAGGACGCGACGGATGGCGCTACAGTGATCGGTAACGTACAGCCAGTCACGGATTTGTTGTCCATCGCCATAGATCGGTAAATTTTTACCATTTAAGGCGTTCAAAATACACAGTGGAATGAGCTTTTCTGGGAAATGAAAAGGTCCATAGTTATTCGAACAATTCGTTGTGAGCACAGGTAGTCCATAAGTATGGTGGTAAGCACGAACTAAATGGTCAGAAGCTGCTTTACTTGCGGAATAAGGGCTATTGGGTTCAAAACGATTAGTTTCGCTAAACGCAGGATCAGATTTTTCAAGAGAGCCATAAACTTCGTCTGTTGAGACATGAAGAAAGCGAAATGCTGCTTTGTGTGTTTCGTCAAGATTTGACCAATATCCGCGTACTGTTTCCAGTAGCTTGAATGTGCCTACGATATTTGTTTGAATGAATGCTTCAGGGCCTGTGATTGAGCGATCAACATGGCTTTCAGCCGCAAAGTTCAGAACTGCGCGGACTTGGTATTTAGAAAGTAATTCACCAATGATGAGCGAGTCGGCAATATCCGCATGGACAAAAATGTGGTGAGGATTTGTTTTAACGGATGCCAGGTTTTCTAAATTTCCAGCATAGGTCAACTTGTCTAGACTGATCACGAGTTCATTATGATGCGCAAGCCAATCTAATACAAAATTACTGCCGATAAAGCCTGCTGCGCCTGTTACAAGTATTGCCATTATTGCTTGTTCCGTAACTATAAGTTAATAACTATTTTGTGGTTTTGCACCAATCAGCTGTTGTAGCTCTGCTGTACGATCCAACATGCGAGCATGGGCTTGATTTCCGCGAGCTTCAACATTCAAACGCATCAGAGGTTCTGTATTTGAGGTACGCAGATTAAAGCGCCAGTCTGGAAATGACAAGCTCATACCATCAGTTTTGTCGAGTTCAGGATGTTCTGATGTGTAATATTGCAAGATTTTTTCGATGATTTCCGCACTATTGTCCACACGGAAGTTAATTTCACCGCTGCAAGGGTAGGTTGCCATGCGTTCGCTGATGAGAGTCGACAAACCTTTGCCAGTATGACTGACTAAATTAACAGCAAGGAGCCATGGAATCATGCCGCTGTCGCAGTATGCAAAATCACGGAAATAGTGGTGTGCACTCATTTCTCCGCCATAGATGGCGTTCTCGGCGCGCATCCGTTCTTTAATGAAGGCATGTCCTGTTTTGCATTGGATGGCTTGACCGCCTGCTTGTTCAGCGATATCAATCGTATTCCATGTCAAACGCGGATCATGAATGATTTTTTCACCTGGATTTTTAAGCAAAAATGCCTGAGATAACAAGCCAACGATATAGTAACCTTCAATAAATTCACCGTGTTCGTCGAACAAGAAACAACGATCAAAGTCACCATCCCATGCTACGCCGAAGTCTGCTTGATGGGTTTTAACTGCATCAATGGTTGCTGCACGGTTTTCTAGCAAAATCGGGTTAGGGATGCCATTTGGGAAGCTACCATCGGCTTCGTGATGAATTTTAATAAATGAAATTGGAATATTGAGCTCGGCAAAGCGGCTTTCCAGCGCATCAATCACATGACCTGCTGCGCCATTGCCAGAGTTGACGACGATTTTTAGTGGGCGAATGTTTGCAGTATCTAAATAAGTCAGTAAATGGCTGACGTAATCTTCAAGGATAGAAATTTCGGTCAGTGTGCCTTTGTGTGTGATTGGTGCGAATTCATTTTTTTCAGCAAGTGCTTTGATATCGAGCAGACCTGTATCACCGCTAATTGGCTGAGCGCCTTTTTTGACCAGTTTCATGCCATTATAATCCATTGGATTATGGCTGGCCGTGACTTCGATGCCGCCATCTACATCGAGATGAAATGCAGCAAAATAAACTTCTTCGGTACCTGTCATACCGATATCTAAAACGTCAACTCCGCTATCCATTAAGCCTTGAGCAACAGCCATTTTCAATGCATGGCTTGTTGGGCGTATATCAGCACCGACAACGATTCTTTTCGGTTGTAGTAATTGTCCGTATGCGCGACCAATATTATATGCAATTGACTCATTTAGTTCAGTTCCGAGTTTGCCTCGAATGTCATAGGCTTTAAAGCAAGTCAGTTGCATGATGTACTCATTAAAATTGTTAAATAGCGTGTGGCGAACATGGCATCAATATGCACCATGAATAAATTGCGGCAGAGTATGCCATAAGTAGGTTTCGAACGTCATTAGAGTGTCCTTAATGAACCGATGATTTATACAATTTAACTAAGATATTAGTTTTCGCATGGCTTCAGGGATGCCTGATGCAAATGCTTCAACAGGATTCATCCAACGCATTTGCGAAAAATACTGTTCCAGCATTTTTTTCTGATCGGCTTCAATCTCGAAGTGAATTGCTTGTAATTCCCAATGAAAGTGGGTGAAGGTGTGGCGGATTTTTTTATCTTGAACGCCATTCTTTAGATTTAGTTTATTTAAGGCTGCTTCAAGATCATCTTCAATTACAGGCAGCGACCATAATCCACCCCAAAGCCCTTCAGCTGGACGTTGTTGCCAGAGAAGCTGCTGATTGTGTTGGATGATGAGTACAGTTGCATGGCGTGTTGGCGTGGCTTTGCGTGCAGGTTTTTGCGGCAATTCCAAGACTCGGTTTTGTTTCAATGCCATGCAATCACTGTGCATCGGACAATATAAACATAATGGTTTTTTGGGTGTACAAATGGTCGCGCCTAAGTCCATGATGGCTTGGTTATAGTCATGTGCTCGGGTTTGTGGAGTAAGTTTTTCAGCAATTTGCCAGATATTTTTGATAAATCCACTACTCATACTATCGCCATCTAGTGCGAAATAGCGGCTGAGTACGCGTTTAACATTACCATCCATGATGGCACCAAATTGACGTAGACCGAGTGACATCAGTGCGCCTGCTGTGGATCGACCGACGCCAGAGAGTTCCATCCATTCCTCTAAGTTTTCTGGAAATCTGCCTTTTTCAGCCACCATTCCCGCCGCTTTATGCAGATTGCGTGCGCGTGCGTAATAACCTAGCCCCGCCCAAAACGGCGCAACCTCATCCCAACTGGCATTGCCAAGGTCCTGTACAGTTGGAAAACGCTGCATAAAACGATCAAAATATTGAAGTACCGTCTTGACTTGCGTCTGCTGCAACATGATTTCAGACACCCAAACTTTGTAAGGGTCATCAGTCACTTGCCATGGGAGGTCATGCCGACCATGTTGCTCAAACCATGTGAGGAGTCGTTCGGAAAAGTTGCTGTCTTTTGGGTGTGTCAAAATAAGAATTATCCAAATAAATATGTAAAGAAATTAGCAATCAGTATAAGAAGCATACCAGTAGCGCCGAGGACGTTTTTTAGAAGCGCATATTTCTTTTTCTTAGCTGCATCAAACGCGGGGTATTCCAAAAAAATATAAATCCATACGCCAGTGAAAATGCATGCCATTGAGATAAAAGTAATCACTTCTTGAATGTTAATTTTCTTTCTCCGCCAAATATATTTTCACATGAAATTGAATGATGCGAGCATCGTGTTAAAAGTGTGAGTCAATGTGCCATAACCATAGCCCTAGAAGCGCTTAAAGGCTATAGTTCGCATATATTATTTTGCGTGATTTGGATTGCTGCCATGAATAGCCTGACTACACCCGTTCCTTCCGCTCATGACGTTGAGGCACAAGACCTTACACGGATTCTGCCAGCCTCGCGTAAGGTGTATATCCAAGGGTCTACGCCAGATATCCAAGTGCCCATGCGTGAAATTACGCTAACAGATACGCCAACGGGTTTAGGTGGTGAAAAAAATCCACCTGTTTTAGTTTATGACACATCGGGCGTTTATAGCGATCCAAGTGTGATCATTGACTTGACCAAAGGTTTGCCAGATCTTCGTTCAAAGTGGATTGAGGCACGTGGTGATACGGAAAAATTAAAAGGGTTGTCTTCTGAATTTGGTCGTCAGCGTGCGCGCGATATTACGACGGCGGAATTGCGTTTTGCGCATATCCAAAATCCACGTCGTGCCAAAGCAGGTCAGAATGTCACCCAGATGCATTACGCGCGTCAAGGCATCATCACGCCAGAAATGGAATATATCGCGATTCGTGAAACCCAGCGTCAATATGAAGGCGCTGATTTGCGTCAGCATGAAGGTCAAAACTTCGGCGCGCATTTGCCACGTCAAATTACTCCTGAATTTGTCCGCAGTGAAGTTGCGGCTGGCCGTGCGATCATCCCAGCCAATATTAACCATCCTGAAGCAGAGCCAATGATTATTGGTCGTAACTTCTTGGTGAAGATTAATGCCAATATTGGTAACTCTGCGCTCGGTTCAAGTATTGATGACGAAGTTGCTAAGATGACGTGGTCGACCCGTTGGGGCGCGGACACCATCATGGATTTATCGACAGGTAAAAACATCCATGAAACCCGTGAATGGATTATTCGTAACTCTCCCGTACCAATCGGGACAGTGCCAATCTACCAAGCACTCGAAAAAGTAAATGGTGTAGCTGAAGATCTGACATGGGAAATTTTCCGTGACACCTTGATTGAACAAGCAGAACAAGGCGTTGATTATTTCACCATTCATGCGGGCGTGTTGCTGCGTTATGTACCATTGACTGCGAACCGTTTGACGGGGATTGTGTCACGTGGTGGTTCAATCATGGCGCAGTGGTGTTTGGCGCATCATCAAGAAAACTTCTTGTACACACATTTCGAAGAAATCTGCGAAATCATGAAAGCCTACGATGTATCGTTTAGCCTCGGTGATGGCCTGCGTCCGGGTTGTATCCAAGATGCTAACGATGAAGCGCAATTTGGTGAACTGCGTGCACTCGGTGAGTTGACTCAAATTGCATGGAAACATGATGTTCAGGTCATGATCGAAGGGCCGGGTCATGTGCCGATGCATATGATCAAAGAAAACATGGACTTGCAGATCGAAGTCTGCGGCGAAGCACCGTTTTATACGCTTGGGCCACTGACGACGGATATCGCACCGGGCTACGACCACATCACCAGCGCGATTGGCGCGGCAATGATTGGTTGGTACGGCACAGCGATGTTGTGTTATGTCACGCCGAAAGAACATCTCGGCTTGCCGAATAAGAAAGATGTGAAAGACGGCATCATTACCTACAAGATCGCAGCACACGCAGCTGACTTGGCGAAAGGTCATCCGGGTGCGCAAGTGCGTGACAATGCTTTATCTAAAGCACGCTTTGAGTTCCGTTGGGAAGATCAGTTTAACCTTGCGCTTGACCCAGATACCGCGCGTGAATATCACGACGAAACCTTGCCGAAAGATGCACATAAATCGGCGCATTTCTGCTCGATGTGTGGTCCAAAGTTCTGCTCGATGAAAATCACCCAGAACGTGCGTGACTATGCAGCGAAACAAGGATTGAGCGAGCAAGATGCCGTACAAAAGGGTATGGAAGAAATGTCAGTGGTGTATCACGAGCAAGGTAGCCAGTTGTATAAAGAAGTTTAAAATATTGTTGATTTGAAAATATCGCCGTCATTCGTGATAGGCGATATTTTTTTATTAAAAAAGGTGTATATGAGTGAAATATATTTTTATTATTCTGATATTGTTGAATTTTTATGGATGTTCATTAACATCTTCATCCGATGATAATTTGAAAAATTTAAGTAATCAAAATGCAGAAAATTTAGTGGGGAAAGATCTCTTGGATGCTCAAGAGCGTTTTAAACAGGAGATCAATAAACATACTGGTAAAATCCAAAGTATTTATAAAGAACAGCTTCAATTACATGACTTTCCTGACCAGGAATGTATTGGTTTCCAATTTCAAATGACGGCTAACGGTGTAGTAAAAAGTGTGAAAGCGGAGAGAGCTTACATGACTACTGAGAATATCGAATTGGCTATAAAGTTAGTTGATCTTTTTAAGAAAATTCAATTTCCAAGTGCTTCTTCAGACTACTCAACACCTTATAAATTTTGTTTTCATAAATAAAATCCACAGGCGGGTTTTTTTATTAAAAGTAAATAATATGACAATGTGCATTGTCATGTTTAGTTTATCATCGGCTGATGTATATTTAAACGCTATGCATTTATCGTACGTCCATATTTCTGGAGCATTGTTGCATGTCTACAACTCGCGTATTAATCACAGGTGCAAACACTGGAATTGGTTTGGCAACAGCAAAACGACTGGTGCAAAGTGGTGCTGATGTCATTTTGGCATGTCGCAATCCTGCTAAAGCCAAAACTGCTCAGGATGAGTTATTGAAACTTGGTGGTTCTGGTCAAGTTGATGTGATTGAGCTTGATTTGAATAACCTTACATCAGTCAAAGCAGCAGCAGAACTGGTTAAATCTCGTTATGGTTCTATTGATGTCTTGATCAATAACGCAGGTATTTTTGGTGAGTCGCTCCAACAAACCGTTGATGGCTATGAACAACAATTTGGTGTGAACTATCTCGGGCCTTTCTTGCTGACACAGTTACTACTACCTGCATTGCAAGCGGCGCAGGCAGGGCGAATTATTCATTTGTCGTCGATTATGCATTGGCTGGGTAGTATCCAACCTGAAACATTCAAGAAGACATCAGGTTCCTATCATGCAGTAGGAGCTTATGGTCAATCTAAACTAGCGAACTTATTGTTTAGTCATGCTCTTGCGCGTCAACTGGAAGGCTCTACAGTCACCAGCAATGCACTGCATCCGGGCGGTGTCAATTCAGATATTTATCGTGATGTGCCAAAGCTTCAATATGTCGTGATGCGCCCATTTTTAATTCCAACCAGTCGACCCGCAGAATTGATTACCAAAATGGCGATCAGTAATGAATGGGCAACAAAAAATGGTCAATATGTCAGCGCGCATATGCCAAGCTGGCAATCACATCATGCCAAAAACACGCAATTGGGTGATCAGCTTTATCAGCAGTCATTAGAGTTGGTTCGCGAATATTTATAATGCTTTTACAATAAAGGAAAAACTGAGATGACCACCATCGATCCAAAAGCTCCAGTACTGATTACAGGCGCAAGTGGCTATGTTGCAGGTTGGATTGTCAAAAATCTATTAGAGACAGGGCATACTGTGCATGCCACGGTCCGTGATCCTGCTAAAGCCAGTAGTGTTGCCCATCTACAAAAAATCGCCGATCACAGTACAGGCACATTGAAGCTATTCAAAGCTGATTTATTAGCGGATGGCGCATTTGATGAAGCGATGGCAGATTGTGAGCTGGTAATTCACACGGCATCACCTTTTATTATTTCAGGTTTCACTGATGCACATGAAGCACTTGTCCGTCCTGCCTTGGAAGGCACTCGCAATGTATTTGCATCTATTGAACGTACGCCGAGTGTCAAGCGTGTAGTGCTTACGTCGAGCGTGGTTGCAACATACGGCGATAATCAGGATGCGAGCAATTTGCCTAACAATACGCTGAATGAGTCACATTGGAATACGACCAGTAGTGTCGATCATCAGCCGTATAATTATTCTAAAGTTGTTGCAGAACGTGAGGCATGGAAATTACATGGTGAGCAACGTCAGCCAAATCGTTGGGACTTGGTCTGCGTCAATCCAGGCTTAGTGGTTGGCCCTGCACTCACGACCAATAGTATTTCAGCCAGTATCTCTACCCTGCAACAGTTTGGCGACGGGACGATGCGTTTTGGCGCACCGCATTTACTGACAGGTCTTGTCGATGTACGTGATGTTGCCGATGCGCATATCCGTGCAGGTTTCACACCTGAGGCTAATGGTCGATATATCATCTGTGGTGAAACGCTAAGCTTGTTGCAAATGGGTTCTGCGCTGCGTGAAAAGTATGGGTCTAAATATCCATTTCCTCTGCTACCAGCACCAAAATTGGCTTTTTGGACGATTGCGCCTTTGTTTGGCATGACGCGTGATTTTGTGGCGCGTAATGTCGGTCATAAAGTTGCGTTCGACAATGGTCGAAGCCAGCGTGATCTTAAAATGCAATATCGTGATGTTCGCGGCGCAATTTGTGAGCATTTTCAGCAGTTGATCGATGATGGTTTGATCAAGAAAAGTAAACGTGCATGACGTTAAAAAATGAGCATAAAAAAAGACGAGTTGATCGTCTTTTTTTATGTCCAAATCACAATAAAGTCGATTGATCAGTTACCTTGTTCGACGACTAAAGCGTCAATTCCGCTATCTTGCAGTTGTTTTTGTGCTTTCAAGGCTTCGCTTTTACTATTAAAAGGCCCCGAAATCACGCGATACCAATCCTGTCCATCACTAGTTGTATGGCGAACATCCGCAGGTAGCCCTGCTAATAGTACAGAAGCACGTTGCTTATCCGCCTCATCTGATGACTGGAAGCTGTTGACCTGCAAAATATAATGGGTTTGAGCCGCTTTAGTCTGGGTTGATTTAGCGGTATCTGAGTCTGAATCAGATGATGCAGAGTTTGCAGCATCGACTACGGGTGTTGATGGATCATCAGGGACAACATCAGGCACAGTCTGCGTTGGGATCGGCGTTACTTCTTGTTTAGGCAAGAGGTCATAAAACTGGAACTTAGCTGGTTTACCTGCGTCAGTGGCCTTTGGCGCAGAAGCGTCAGTTTGTGCTGCCGACTCATGCGAAGTCGGTTGCCATGGCTGCCAAAGGTACAGTAACGCAAGGCAGGTGAGTCCAAACAAGACACCAAAAACCGTCCATAACCAAGTCGGTACGAGCGGACCTCTGCGTTTTGCTGCTGCAGTAGGACGTTTGGTTGCTCCTCTAGGTTTTGTACCAAGCACGATATTTTCCTTTTTTGATCTTATCCATCAAGGTGATTGATGGATATTACATGACTCTTTGCGTAGATGCCCAACGATACGACCAATTACATCGAAACAGGTGCAGAAACACCGAGTAATAGCAAACCGTTATGAATGACCTGACGAACCGAAACGCTCAGCAGTAAACGTGCTTGCATCAGTTCGACATCATCGCCAATGACTTTATGTTCGTTATACCAGCCGTGGAACAAGGATGCTAACTCTTTTAAGTAATTGCCGAGTTGATGTGGCTCATGCTGATTGGCAGAGTTTTTAAGTACGTCAGGATAAGCGGCAAGTTTTGCGAGTAATTCTGCTTCAACCGTTTCAACCAAGCGTGAGGCTGCTGCGCGACCGATCTTGGCATCGAAGCTTTGACCCAAGCTTGCGACTTTTTCCAGCATACGATGCACACGCGCATGCGCGTATTGGATGTAATAGACTGCATTATCCTTGCTTTGAGAAACTGCCAAATCCAAGTCAAAGTCAATATGTTGTGCGCTCTTACGCATCACATAATAAAAACGAGCCGCATCATTACCCACTTCTTCACGTAGCTCGCGCAAGGTGACAAATGAACCTGAACGAGAGGACATTTGTACCGCAACGCCACTGCGCCAGAGGCTGACGAACTGCACCAGCAATACGGTCAGTTTTTCTGGATCATAGCCCAGTGCGCTAATCGCCGCTTTGACGCGTGCGATATAACCATGATGGTCTGCACCCCAGATATCAACGATTTGGTCAAAGCCACGTTGATATTTGTTGAGATGGTAGGCGATGTCTGCCGCGAAATAAGTGGTTAAGCCGTTTTTACGCTGTACTACACGGTCTTTTTCATCACCAAAATCGGTTGAACGGAACCAGATGTTGCCATCTTTTTCATAGAGGAAGCCTTTATCTTGCAGAATTTCCAAGGCTTCGGTGATTTTGTCTTTTAACGTTGCTTCGCTAAACCATTGATCGAAACGCACACCAAATTCGCCGAGATCATCTTTGATGTCATCGAGAATTTCATTGAGCGCTTGTTGATGGAAAACTGCATAGCCTTCTGCGCCGAGCAGTTTTTGCGAGTTTTGGATTAGGCCGTCGATATGTTTTTCTTTGTCGCCTGACAAAATGGTTGGATTGCCTTCACTGTCTTTGTCACCGTAAAGCACATCGGCAGGAACGTTTTTGAACACATCTGCCACAGCGCGTTCAAAGACTTTGCCGTGTTTGTCGAGGATGTGTTGTGCGATATCGTAGACGTAGTCGCCTTTATAGGCGTTTTGCGGGAAGGTCAGTGTTTGTCCGCAACGTTCTAAATAACGCAAATAAGTACTGGTCGCCAGAATATCCATTTGGCGACCTGCGTCATTGACGTAGTATTCGCGTTGAACTTGATAACCTGTTGCTTCGAGCAAACGTGCCACGGTCATGCCGTATGCTGCACCGCGACCATGCCCAACATGGAGTGAGCTGGTTGGGTTGGCTGAAACGAATTCGACTTGGACGGTTTTACCTGCGTTCAGTGTGTTTTCACCGAATGTATCCGCGCCTGCTGCGATTTGATCGAGGATGGCGAAGCGCTGATCGTCATTGAGGAAGAAGTTAATAAATCCTGGGCCTGCAATTTCTACTTTTAGGATGCTATCGCTTGCTGGCAGTGCGCCGACAATTTTTTCTGCGAGATCGCGTGGTTTCGCGCCTGCGGCTTTTGCTGCGAGCATGGCGATGTTGGAGGCGAAATCACCGTGGTTGCGATCTTTGGTGCGGCTGAGGCTGCTTTTGTCTTGCCAATCGGCGGGTAGTGTCCCGTCAGTTTTGAGTTGAGAGATGGCGGTTTCAAGAGCAGACTGGATAGCAGAATTCATGGCGATAGCTTAGTAATGCGGCAAAACGAGTAATATAGCAGAGCAGGGCGGCGCAACAAATGCTTATTGGTCGTTTTTGTTAGACAAGTTCGTGAAGGTGATAGGAGGGGCATAGATTTGAGTTTCGTAAATAATAAATCTTAGGGTGCATTTCAGTATTTGAGCAAGTGAGCAACCTATGGATTAATTCAAGGGTAAAAGCCTAGATTGTCTTTCATGAAATTTAAGTGAGGATCAACACGTTCAGCGGGCTGTTCTACTACTGACAATAAGCACAACTCCTCAATTGCATTGATCATTTGTAAGATAAGCAATATTAAGTTTGGCAAGCCCATACAGTTTAAGCTTTGATTTCTTTGAATGTCGGTATATTTGATCGGACCGATTGATAAATTATCCATATTTTTGTTTGAAAATCCGTTGTTATGCAAAGAGTTTCTAATAAGAGTTAGATACTCAAAAGCTTTTAGATAAGGAAGTTTGGCACTGCTTGGTTCTGTGAAATCAGCTTCTGACGCACTCATGCTATTTGGAAGAAGCGATTTTAGTTCCTTCATTATGTTATTTCGAGTTTTTCCTGAATTTTCAATGTTAAAGTGCTTAAGTAAATTGGAGAAGTGATCCACTTTTCTCTGACCTGACTGGGTTATATTGTGTATTTCGGATAGTTGGCTGATAAAGTAATCAATTGAAAAATACACAGAATCCAAGAAACCAATTCTATTTTGAACTTCTCTCTGAATTGAAATATGAGAAATCCCTAAACCTTTTGAGTAGCCGTGCTCCTCTACTCTTGATGCAAATATCTCATAAAGGTTAGAGGATGAAATCAAATTTTGTTCATACCACAAAGTAGCGCTTTCTATCCTAAAAAGGACCATAAGTCTTACGTCTGTACCTGCGTATGTCCCTTGGTCTATCCATGATGTTGCGTACTTAAGCGATGAAAATCGATTGAATAATATTGATAGCCATTCGATTGAGTCGTAGCTATTGCCGCCAACTTCGTACGAGTTAACTGATTTTATCAGTTTAAGAGTTTCGTTCACTTTGCATTTCCCTAACTACTCTTATGCGGCAGTAGTAGCATATAAGCTCCCAATTTCTGCTTCATAAGCTAACTTGTTTGATTTAAAAATATAAAAAACTTAACTATTGTATTTCAAAAAATTATTGTTGAATAATGACATGACGAGGATCGAAGGTCGGAGTGCCTGTACACATGTACTTATTGGTCACGCTCATCAAACAACCTGTCGCACCCTTCGTTTCGCCTTCACCCTCTGCCCCACAAACAACACCCCAAACACCAACGCCATCACCAACACAATCGAAGCACCAGTTGCGATATTCAACCAAACGCTACCCCACAAACCACCCGCAATCCCAATCTGCGCAAAAACAAACGCCAGTCCGACCATGTGATACGGTGAACGCGCCCAGAGTCGTGCGGTCAAAGCAGGAATTACCAGCAGCGCGCCCATGAGCAGCGTGCCGACTGCTTTCAGTGCCAGTACTGTAAACAACGCCAAAATCAACATAAAAATCAAACGTTGACCGCCAGCGTGAACACCTTCACTGGCTGCCATATCAGCATCAATTGCTAGACGAAGCTGAAATTTCCAGTTCCAGACCAGTATGCCGACTCCCGCAATAATCGCGGTCAGCAAAATCGGTAGATCTGACCAATTTAAAGCCAGCAAATCACCAAACAAATAGCCAATTAATTCAGGACGTAATGCAGGAATTTGATTTACAAGTAATAAACCACTACACAATAACGCAGAGGAGCAAAGCGCCAGCAGCGCATCGGTCGGTAAGCGACGATCTTGTAGAACCCACAAAATCAACACTAAAAGACCTGAAATGCTAAGGACGCCAGCCCAATAAGGTAACGCCAATAATCCAGCGATTGCCACGCCGAGCAATGTGCCATGCGCGAGTGTATCGGCAAAGAAAGACATGCGCCGCCAGAGCATTAAACAACCGAGTGGTGCAGTCAGAAAAACCAATAATGCGCCCATTGTCCATGCAGGGGCGAGTAGGCTGATGTACTCCATTATTGGTCAGTCTCTTTTAAAGGGGTGTCCAGCAAGTCGATTGCGACTTCGGGATGAATATGTGGTAAGTCGTGCGCATGATCGCAGTTTGCATGATCGTGATGGTGCTCATGGTGCAAATCCTCATGACGACAATGATCATGGTGATGCTCATATGGCACACGCTCAGTGCCAAAAATTGCTTGATAAGCAGGGTCTTTGAGTACGTTGGCTGGCGTACCGCTACAGCAAATATGGTGATTGAGGCAAATCACACGCTGCGTACCTTGCATCACCCACTGCAAATCATGCGACACCATGAGCACCGCGCAGCCATAGCGTTCAGGCAGCGTGCGCACATACGCGTACAGCTCTTCTTCAGAATGAATATCCAAGCCCTGCATCGGCTCATCGAGTACCAATAAATTCGGACGAATCAAGAGTGCGCGAGCCAATAGAACCCGCTGACGTTCGCCACCCGATAAGTCTTGAACATCGCGATTCAACAAATTTGCTGATCCTGTTTCTTCCAAAATCTGATTGCGGAAGTCAGATGTGGTGCGAATGAGATCAAACAGATCCCGCACACGCAGCGGCATACTCTTGGATAAATGAAAGCGCTGCGGGACATAACCAATTTTTAACTCGCCATGAATCTGTCTTGAGCCGCTACTTGGTTTTTGTAGTCCGAGAACGACTTTGACGAGAGTCGATTTTCCCGCACCGTTTGGACCGATTAAACTGACGATTTCTTGTGGTGCAATCGCCAGAGAGACGTTATTGAGCACTAATCGTTGATCGAAACGCACGGAAACTTGATCGATTGTAATCAATGGTGCTGGTGATGCGGGGAGTACGACAGCATCGTGTTGATGCGCTGTGATCGGTTTATTCATGATTTTTTCTACGTTTTTTCTGATTTTTCTCGGCGGAGTCATGGGATGGTTTGACTCTTTGAGAAGTTGTATATTGTTCCGAAGTCGATTCGTGCTGACAAGATACACATAAGCCCGCGATTTCAATGGTGGTTTGTTTGACTAGAAAGCCACCTTGTTGCGCGATCATCTGTAAGCTGTTTTGTAAATTCAACGATTCAGCTTCATCGACACGATGACAGCGCTGGCAAATTAAAAATGCCGCTTGATGTCCATTGCGTGGATGGCAGCACGGTACAAACGCATTAATAGACGTGAGTCGGTGAATAAAACCTTGTTCCAACAAAAAGTCTAATGAGCGATAAACTGTAGGTGGAGCAGGTGGCCGACCTTGATGTGCCATTTTGGCGAGTAAATCATAAGCACCCACGGGTTTCGGTGCTTGTAATATTAAACTAAGTACGTCGCTACGCAGCGTAGTCCAGCGCACGCCACGGCGTTGACACTCTTGCTCAGCGTCAGCGATTCGCCGTGCAATTGAATGTGTATGTGTGTCGTGAACGCTATTGTCATGGCTATGCTGCGTGATACTGTGATCGTGGCTGTGATGCGTGTATCCGCAAGACGCAGCATCATGCGTAGCAGTCTGAAGTGGGGTAAATGATATGTCTTTATTCATATTCTTATCACGACCAATGTTTGTTGAGCAATACGAGAGTTAGGTGCGCTGTGAGCTACGCAAATATAATGTAATAGTGTAACATATTCGGTCAGTTTTGAAATTATGCTTGGCGCGCTCATGTTTTCTCTGCATCGTCTGTTGGCTTCGGTTGTAATTGCAATATTAACTTGCCTTACGCAAGCACAAGCTGGGATTTTGGTTGCGAGTACACATCCACTGTATTTAATTGCCAAAGCAGTGACGATGGGTGTTGAGAATCCAGTGCTGTTATTGCCACCTGCATCGAGTGGACATGATATTAATCTGCGCCCGTCAGATCGTTTGTTGCTCAAGCAGTCTGATTTTGTCATTTGGTTTGGTCGTGATTACGAAGCACCGTTGTATGATTTATTGGCAAATCAACAGAATGCTATCTCTTTATTTGATTTAAAAATCTTCCGTCGTTTACCGCTCCGAGATCTAAAAGGAGGGGCGATTCCTCAATCGCTTGACCCACATATCTGGTTAGATCCTGACAATGCCATCACTATTGCCAATTACATTGCTTTGGTTCGCAGTCGACAATTCCCCGCGCATGCGACGCAATATCAGCATAATGCTCAGCGCTTTGCGGAACAATTACGAGCCGCTGTGGCTGCCGAGAAGTCTCAGACCTCTAGATCCTATTGGGCATATCACGATGCCTACCATTACTTAGAGTCATCGTTAAACTTTAAATTCGCGGGTGCATTGACTGCAGATCCTGAGTTACCACCGAGTATTGGGCAACTCATCTGGCTGAACCAAAACCGACCCCATGCAGAAAGTATGTGCTTGTTTGCAGAGCGTCAGCCAACAGTCGCATTGACTAGTAAATTAAGTCCAATTCACTATTATCCAATTGATGAAGTGATGGCAAATTCCACGGATTTTGTCCAAGGCTGGCAATTTCTGGCGCATCGTTTGGAAGAGTGTAAACGTTAGAGGGCGCATCCAAAAAAACGCACGCGTATTTTAATAAAAAATCAATCATTTTCTTGCTTACCCTTGCAACAAACCTGACACATAACTATAATGAGCGCGCCCTAATTTGGTGAAATTTTGTCCAAAACGATTTTTTGTCAAAACTGTCAAATGTCGCAGTGCGGATGAATGTTGCGTATGAGTAAGCCTAGTCCATTGATACAGCGTGAATTTCCTGTTGGGTTGGTTCTGGCTCAGGCGTGTATTATTCCTTGTGCGGGATTGATTGCTTGGCAACTTTTTGGTGTTCTAGCTGCAAAAAGTGCGGCGATTGGTGCGCTGATTGGTTGGTTAGGAAGTGGTTACGCCGCATGGAAATCATTTCGTTTTGGTGGAAATGGTCAACTCATGTTGGCGAGCTTTTACCAAGGTGTGATTGGTAAGTTCGTGATTGTGATTGCTGGGTTCTTTATCGCATTTCGGACAATCAATCCTTTGTCAGCAAGTGCGCTATTTGCAGGCTTTGCGGTGATACAAGCGATGGCTTGGGCATACCCAGTTTGGCTTGGACAGGCGTCAAGAAAGTCGTAGCTCATACAGCTAGAAAGTTTGGATTGATGCTTTTTTAACTGTTTTTTCATCGAAATGTCTTTAAAAACGATGAAAATAGGTGTTGTAGTGTTTAGAGTATTTTGGCGTTGATTCTTTGTGAAAGAACAATTTGGTCAAAAGAAAGAAGTAATGCGACATTGTGAGTTCGACGAATCGTCGATTTAATCAGTGCGCTTTTAGAATTCGAGTTTTGATTTAGGTATGCTGGTTTGTCCGATTGACGACTAGGTACAAAATTTTTTGCTTTTATATTAACTTTAGTCTTTATTAGGTGTGCCCAATGGCTGAACAGCAGACACTCACCTCCTCCGAGTATATTTCCCACCATTTGACTCATTTGACTTATGGTAAAAATCCAGTCACTGGCGAATGGTCACTTGCACATGATGCTGCTGAAGCACATGCGATGGGATTTAATGCCATTAATCTGGATTCAATGGGCTGGGCAATCGGTCTAGGAATTATTTTCTGTGCATTATTCTGGTTAGTTGCACGTCGTGCAACTGCAGGCGTGCCAGGCGGATTGCAAGCAACGATTGAAATGGTCGTTGAATTCGTTGATACCAGCGTACGTGATACATATCATGGAACATCAAAACTCATTGCACCATTAGCCCTGACGATATTTGTGTGGATTTTCCTCATGAATTTCATGGACTTAATCCCTGTTGATTTTATTCCAAAAGCGGTGCAATGGGCTGCAGCAACCTTCTTCGGTGCTGAAGAACATCATGTATTCATGAAAGTTGTCCCAACAACAGATCCGAACGTCACGATGGGCATGTCTTTGTCTGTTTTTGTACTGATTATTTTCTTCAGTATTAAAGAAAAAGGTCTGGGTGGATTTGTTGGTGAACTGACGTTGCATCCATTTTCTGCTAAGAACAAGGCGGTTCAATTGATTTTGATCCCAATCAACTTTTTCTTAGAGATTGTGGTGTTTGTTGCTCGTCCAGTGTCATTAGCTTTGCGACTGTTCGGTAATATGTATGCAGGTGAGTTGATCTTTATTTTGATTTGCTTGTTGCCGTGGTGGTTACAGTGGACATTGTCTGTGCCTTGGGCGATCTTCCATATTCTGATCATCAGCTTGCAAGCATTTATTTTTATGATGTTGACGATTGTCTACTTGTCGATGGCGAGCGAGAAACACTAAGCGCTGTAGGCATTCGTAGCGACGTTTAAATTGTTTTTTTGATTTTTGTTTTCTAACTTGTTTTTTGTTTTAACCAACCTTGAGGTCACTCTAAATGGAAAGTTTAATCGGTTTATCAGCTATTGCTGGCGCACTTCTTCTAGCTTTTGGCGCATTGGGCGCGGCGATTGGTATTGGTATCCTCGGTGGTCGTTTCATCGAAGCGATTGCTCGCCAACCAGAACTCGGTCCACAATTGCAAACTAAATTCTTCGTTGTTATGGGTCTTGTTGACGCTGTACCAATGATCGCTGTTGGTTTGGGTCTGTTCATCATTTTCAGTAACCCGTTTGTTGCGCAAGCTAAACAAGCTGCTGCGACTGCACCTGTTGCTGCTGTTGCACCTGCTGTAGCGCCTTAATCCTTTCCCCTTAACATACTAGAGGGAATATCATGGATATTAATTTAACCCTGCTAGGTGAAATTATTGCATTTGTGCTTTTTGTCGCATTTTGCATGAAATTCATTTGGCCGCTACTGATTGGCGCAATCGAAGAACGTCAGGCGAAAATTGCTGATGGACTCAATGCTGCTGAAATGGCGAAAGCTGAATTGGCTACTGCTCATACTCAGGTTCAAGATGAACTGAATGCGTCTAAAGCGCAAACGGCTCAATTGATCGAACAAGCAAATCGTCGTGCTGCGCAAATGATTGAAGATGCGCGTACACAAGCGACTGCTGAAGGTGAGCGTATTCGTCAACAAGCACGTGAAGCAATTGATCAAGAAATTAATCAAGCACGTGAAGCGTTGCGTAGCCAAGTTGCGGCTTTGGCGGTTTCAGGTGCTGAGAAAATCCTGAAAGCTCAAGTCGATCAAAATGCCCATGCTGCTATGCTCACCCAGCTAGCTGCTGAACTGTAATCGAGACAAATCATGGCTGAACTTTCAACGCTAGCGCGACCTTATGCCAAAGCGGCATTTGCGTATGCGACAGAACAGCAAGAAACAGCGAGCGGTGTCGAAGCGTGGTCAACTGCGCTCGCTAATGCGAGTGCAGTTGTGCAGGATCCGACCTTTGCTGCGTATTTGGCACGTCCAACTCTGTCTTATCAGCAACAAGTTCAAGCTGTTGTTGTGGTGTTAGCAGAGCAGCTCGGTAAAGTGGGTGCTGGTTTTCGTAACTTCTTGACGCAGCTTGCTGAACATGATCGTTTGTCATTGTTGCCACAAGTAAGTGCAGAGTTTGAGCTGCAAAAAGCCAAAGGCCTGCATGAAACTGATGTCGTCATTGAAACAGCTTTTGCACTGTCCGCTGAACAACAGCAAGCCTTGACTGATCGCTTGGCGGTTCGTTTTGGTACTAAGATTAATTCTCAGGTCGAAGTTAAGCCTGAGTTAATTGCAGGTGTTGTGATTCGCGCAGGCGATCAAGTCATCGACGATTCAGTCCTTGGCAAATTGGAAAAATTACGCACTAGCTTGCTGACAGGTTGATTCTTTTTTGAGTCCATCAACAGCAATATTAAAGAATATTTAAATCATTGAGGAAAGCGCAATGCAACAACTGAATCCTTCTGAGATCAGTGCGCTCATTAAACAGCGTATCAGCGATCTGGACACCAGCGCCGAAGCCCGCAACGAAGGTACCATTGTTATGGTATCTGACGGTATCGTGCGGATTCATGGTCTGGCTGATGTAATGTATGGTGAGATGATCGAATTTGACGGCGGCTTATATGGCATGGCACTGAATCTGGAACAGGATTCAGTCGGTGCAATCGTACTTGGTGACTTTTTGAACTTACAAGAAGGTCAAAAAGCACGTTGTACAGGTCGTATTCTTGAAGTGCCAGTCGGCCCTGAGCTACTTGGTCGCGTTGTTGACGCGCTGGGTAACCCAATCGATGGCAAAGGCCCAATTAACGCAAAATTGACTGATAAAGTCGAAAAGGTTGCTCCAGGCGTAATCTGGCGTCAATCAGTTGATGAGCCAGTTCAAACTGGTTATAAAGCTGTTGATACCATGATTCCAGTGGGTCGCGGTCAACGTGAATTGATCATTGGTGATCGTCAAACAGGTAAAACTGCATTGGCAATCGACGCGATCATTGCACAAAAATCTTCAGGTATTAAATGTATCTATGTTGCGATCGGTCAGAAACAATCGACCATTGCAAACGTAGTGCGTAAACTCGAAGAATCAGGCGCATTGGAATACACTACTGTTGTTGCAGCAAGTGCTTCTGATCCAGCATCACTCTTGTTCCTTGCACCATATTCAGGTTGTACGATGGGCGAATACTTCCGCGATCGCGGTGAAGACGCTCTGATCGTATACGATGACTTGTCTAAGCAAGCTGTTGCATATCGTCAAATTTCTTTGCTTCTCCGTCGTCCACCAGGTCGCGAAGCGTACCCAGGTGACGTGTTCTATCTCCATTCACGTTTGCTTGAGCGTGCTGCACGTGTATCTGCTGACTATGTTGAACAATTTACCAACGGTGAAGTCAAAGGTCAAACAGGTTCATTGACTGCATTGCCAATCATCGAAACCCAAGCGGGTGACGTGTCTGCATTCGTTCCAACCAACGTAATTTCGATTACTGATGGTCAGATCTTCTTGGAATCATCACTGTTTAACTCAGGCATCCGTCCTGCGGTTAACGCGGGTATTTCGGTATCGCGTGTAGGTGGTGCTGCTCAAACTAAGATCATCAAGAAACTGTCTGGTGGTATCCGTACCGCGTTGGCACAGTATCGTGAATTAGCTGCGTTTGCTCAGTTTGCGTCAGATCTTGACGAAACGACACGTAAACAACTTGAACACGGTCAACGTGTGACTGAGTTGATGAAGCAAAAACAATACGCACCATTCTCATTGGCAGATCAAGCTGTGGCGATCTTCGCGTCAAACGAAGATTATCTGACTGATGTACCAGTAAATAAAATTGGTGACTTTGAAACTGCGTTGCTTGCATTCATGCGTTCACAACATGGTCAGTTGATGACCACGATTGATACCACTGCAAACTACGACAAAGACATCGAAGCTGAATTGCATAAAGGGATTCAAGCCTTTAAAGCGACTCAAGCCTATTAATCAGTCGGGTTTTAGCATTTGAAACTTTGTAAAAAGAGAGTTCGAATGTTAAAACCCTTCTGGCTTTCATATTTGCAGGGCATGGTAAGCGTATGGCAAGTCTAAAAGAAATTCGCGCCAAAGTGGTCAGCATCAAGAGCACGCAGAAAATTACGCGTGCGATGCAGTTGGTTGCTGCCAGTAAGA
>JASLHI010000055.1 GCA_030149815.1 Aquirhabdus sp.
CCCTGGGGTTTACCCCCTAAAGAGCCGTTCGAGACTAGGACGTTGATAGGATCGGTGTGGAAGCGTGGTGACACGTGAAGCTAACGATTACTAATTGCTCGTGAGGCTTGACTATACAACACCCAAGCGGTTGTTGTAGAAAATGGCTTCAAAGGTTAAATGATCAAACAAAGCGAAAGCACAAAGCTTGATTCAGATTTAGATGATTTAAATAATCAGTTAACGACAACTCAGTCAGCCCAATCTAGCAAATTGGCAACGTAGTAAAAGCAGTGAAAGGATTACCTTGAGCGTGCGACTAACGAGCCTAACAGTTGTGCTGAGGACTATAGCGAGAGTGAACCACCTGATCCCATCCCGAACTCAGAAGTGAAACCTCTTTGCGCCGATGGTAGTGTGGCATTCGCCATGTGAGAGTAGGGCATCCTCAGCTCATTTATTCCTAAGCCCCCCAACTTTAATTAGTTGGGGGGCTTTTATTTGGCGCAGGGCTGAAAAATAGGGATATTTATAATCAAATGATTATGAAAATCTAGACGTAAAAAAGGCGGTAACTCAGAGTTACGGCCTTTTTATTTGGCTGAATTGGATTATGTCTTACGAATGCGTAAGGTCAAACCTTTTAAGAAGTTTCTTAAAAACTGATCACCACAAGCTCGGTAATTACTATGACCTTCAGCACGGAACAGAGCAGATAACTCAGGTTTGGAGATATTGAAGTCTACTGATTGCAGAATGCTTTGCATGTCCTCATCTTTCAAATTAAAAGCAACTCGTAGCTTTTTCAGCATCAGGTTATTTGAATTTGGCAATGTAACAGGCGGAGACGGTTGACCATCTTTTTTACCGCGTAAATGAATAACTAAGCCATTTAAAAAGTACAGCATTGTTTCGTCTGGTATCGCTAGAAATTCGGCATCATCTTCTGGACGTAAGAAATCTGTAATATCAGCTTTGGCAACACGGTAGTCTACCAACGCAAAGATATCGACCATACGACTGTCAGAAATGTTGAGCATATAGCGTATGCTGCGTAATACGTCATTATTCATCATGATTGCACGACATTCATTAGATTAAGCATACTTTGTGAGGAGTTCAAGGAACTGTGTATTCTGATTTGGGTGAGCTGAGATCACTTGGGCTAAAGTACGACCTTTTTGGTCTAACGCACTAACATTACGCCCTAGTTCTTTGAATTTTACAAGGAGACGTTCAAAATCAAACGGACGCATGTGCTTGTAGGCATCGTATAAAACATGGAAATCAGCATCAACGCCTTCTGGTGGTAAGTGATTTAGAAATGCAAATACGCGCTTGTCTGACCATTCTTCGTTAAATGTTGCGGGCTGATTAAAAGCCATAATTACTCCAGAATTAATAAATCTTGTTTACGACTGACGTGCTGCTAGATCATAAAAAAAGGCAAAAAGACATGCACTGCGAGGTGTGTCATTTTGCCTTAATTCTCTTCATCAATAAAGAAAAAGAACTGCATATGATTATTCATCAAATCATATGCAGTATTGTTTTTGCATATTTACCTTAAGTCGGTTGGTCTTCAGGTAAGTTAATATTCATTTCCAACATTTCGATATTATCTTCGGAACGAATAGTCATGTGGATATCATTCGTGTTGACGCCGCGAACATAACGATTAACGACTTCCATAATTTCAGATTTCATACGATTAATCGTTTCCTGAGACAAACGACGACCCAAACGATTTTCGGTCGCGATGATCACTTTTAAACGGTCAGCTGCAGTCTTACGACTCGTTGGTGCAGGCTCTGATTTAAATAGGTTTGCCCAAAAGCTCATGATTGAACTCCGAAGAATCGTGCCAACCAGCCTTGTTTTTGTGGCTGAATATGGCGATATGGACGGTCTTCGCCCAAGAATCGTGCAACGAGATCATCGTAGGCTTGACCTGCTTTTGAATCGATATCACGAATTGTTGGAACACCTTGGTTTGATGCATTCAGTACAGAAGTACATTCTGGAATAACACCAAGTGTTGGAACTTTGAGAATATCTTTTGAAATGTCATCAATGGTCATCATTTCATCACGGCTAGCGCGATCTGGGTCGAAGCGGGTAATCACAAGATGTTCGCGTACGCGACCAATGTTTTGCTCAACTTTCTTGGTTTTGCTATGTAGCATGCCAATGATACGATCTGAGTCACGAACTGAGGAAATTTCAGGATTGGTGACAATCAGTGCTTCATCTGCGTGATACATTGCGAGAATTGCACCGCGCTCGATACCTGCTGGAGAATCACATACGATGTAATCGAAGTCTGCAGAAAGTTCTTCAATAACACGTGCTACGCCTTCATCGGTGAGTGCGTCTTTATCACGCGTTTGGCTTGCAGGTAATACATAAAGCGTTTCAATTTCGCGATCACGAATTAAGGCTTGTGAAAGGCGAGCTTCATTATGAATGACGTTAACAAGATCATATACTACGCGGCGTTCACAGCCCATAATCAAGTCGAGATTACGTAGGCCGACGTCAAAATCTACAACAACAGTTTTATAACCACGTAGGGCTAAACCAGTGGCAAATGATGCGCTAGTCGTCGTTTTGCCGACGCCGCCTTTACCTGAGGTTACGACAACGATTTTTGCCACATTAAACTCCTTTCCCTGATATTGAATCTTGCGATGACAGCATCAGCTTTTGTAAAAAATAGCACTTAAATTAAAGTGCACTATGTATCGTAAATCAAAAAAATCAATCAAGCGTATCAGTATACTAAAATTGGTTTAATCGCAACATTGTTACCGAAAAATACCGTATTTTTTAGCATCTTTGTCTAAATTTGATTCAAATGGCGTGCCATTAAGACGGATTGATCAGATTGAATTCTAGAGTGCCTTCAGAAGATAGGCTGATATAAACTGCTTTTCCGATCATTTCTGTGGGGATGTCTTCAGCTACACAAAATGTTCCTGAAACTGAAACGAGCTCTGCTTCAAGTCGCTGACAGAAAATATGTACATTCAGTGCGCCTGATGCACCAGCCATTAAACGTCCTCGCGCTGTACCATAAACATGAATTGAGCCTGCGGAAATAACTTCAGCACCGCTATTCATGTCTGCCATTAAAATCAGATCACCTTGTTCAATGACGAGACGTTGCCCTGTACGCAATACTTCTGTGTGAAGTGTATCGCCAGTTGTTTCCTCTTCAACAGCTTGCTTCTTTTTTACGCCAAACGATCCATTTTTAGGTTCGGCTGCAGGTTCTGTTGGTGTAATTCGTTGCATTGCTGGATCTGCGGCGAGTACTGGGAATTGAATTGCACGAGCCTGATTTGCAAGTAAGCCTTCCACAACCGCAAAAGGCTGTAATCCATGCTGACGGAGTAGGGCTAAGAGATCGTCTAAAGGAAGTTCAATTGTGGCATCAACAATCACAGGCATTCCGATAAGTTTACTTGCCAGATTGGTGATGTCGCGTTCTATATTTGCGAGGTTGTCAGTTTCTAATGTAATTCGAGTAAAACTAACCATTTTGCCATTCAGGCGAATATCGCTCATGAGTCGAGATGTCCTTAAGGTCAACAGCTTAATGAGTGACCATTTATTAACTAAAAATGCGTATATGACAACCAGATGTGCGTGAGTGAAATTTATCCTCACGGACTGACGCAGTTCGCATCGTAGAGCAAAATATCTCGAAGTGCTAGAGATAAACTATGAGAATTCTAACTTCGATCATTTTGCTTAATCTTATCCGTTGATCAATAGAGTCTTATCAAGTGTTCTCATGATTTGTTGAGCTGTAATCTGCTGTTTTCCATTGTTGAATGGAAACTTGTTTTCGAATGACATCGATGGCTTCGATAACCACAGAGTTTACTAAAGCCTCAAATTCTGGTGTGTGTACATGTAGGCTTCCGATATGGTGCGCAACTTCTGAATAGATTGGATAAGGTTGCTGAATAAATGGCTGCAATAATTCGATAGTCATATTTTCTGCGAGTTTCACGCTCACTGATTCCAAACGTTGAGAAATAAGACTTCCGATAACAGGCATCAAATTCAGCATTTGTTGTAGCTCTGGCGTGTTTTGTATCGAGTATTCAACGGCATTTGTCACATATTGGCTGAGGATTTCCTGATGTTCTTGGATGTAGCTTGGTAAATTAGCTTCCAATATTTCTGTAAGGACTTTAATGAGTTGAGGTCGGTGAGTATCAATAATTCGATCTAATAGAACGTAGTGTGTTTTATTCTCTTTTAGTTCGGATGATATGCCGTCAAGAACGCGTAAGACGATTCGATCAGAGAGTTCTTCAAGCACTAATTCATAATAAAAACGACCTTTAACAATCCAAGAGCTAGGGAGGATGGAGTAACCTAATAAATAAAGACGATAGGCAATAATAAAGGTTCGAAATAATCGTAATGGGCGCAGAATAGGTAAGCACCCTAAAACCTCGTACCAGTGAATAAAAGGAAAGAAAAACCAGCGAAAATAACGTCGCTGGATAATTGCAAGAAACCAGCGAACTGAAATTTCAATGACTAAAAAGCCAGTGATAAAGTGATTGGTGTTTTTTAAGGTTTTGTTTAGAAGAAGCTCTTGTGTAGGAGAGACATTCAAAAGCCCCATTAAATCTTGTATCCAGCCAAAATCAGCATGCAGAATATATTGAGCAGTCAATAGAACTAGACTGGCTAAAACACTCACCACCATGAGCATGTCATAAACTAGGCTAATTTTGCTTGGCTGTGGGCGTGGAGATGATATTGAACTCTCCTCAGTTTTAGCCGAGGAGGAGATTGAATCAAGTGACATTTAGTATGACCTTTAGTGCTTAATCACCAGTATTGATCAATCTTTGGTGATGGTCAAATCATTGTAGATTTGCTCTATTTTGCATTGATTTGAATATTTGCAGGTGCAAGCGCATCGTCTACATGGTTAAAACGATTCAACATGTGGTCAATAGTTCGTTGCTTACTAGCCCACAATTCAGCAACCCATGTGTGAAAACGTGCTCGAAATTCGCGATCTTCCTCGTAATCACCATTTAAGGCCCAATCTGGAATTTGTATTTCACGTAAATCGACACCAATCCGTCGAACACGCCCCATCCAGAAGTCTGTATATCCTGGGATGCCATCTGGATAGACAATCGTCATATCAATCAAACCATCAACACGTTGCCCTAAAATTTGAATAGCCAACCCTAAACCTCCAGCTTTTGGTTTCAACAAGTTAGGATAGGGTGACTGCTGTGCAGCATGTTTTTTTTGCGTGAATCGTGTGCCTTCTAAATAGTTAAGTAAGGTAAACGGCTGATTTAATAAGCCTTCACACGCGCGTTTTGCTTCCATCATGTCTTGTAATTTTAATGCTGGATTCTTTGCAATAGCTTCTTTGCTATGTCGCTTCATCATTGGGAAGCCTAAAATTTTAAAGGCTAAGCCTAGAAATGGAATAAAAATCAGCTCCCATTTCGTAAAAAAACGCGTCAATGGCATACGCGGTAGACCAATATGTTGCATGACCGTTGTATCAACCCAACTTTGGTGATTGCAAATAAGCAGGTATTGTTTATCGAGACTCAAGCCTGTTGGCATGGTGAGTTGCCATTCAATTTCAGGAAGAGCATTGTCAATAAGCCAACTATTGATACCTAGCCATTTATTGGTGATGTTAATAGCCAACTGATCTAGCGTTTCCCCAGCTAAACGGGTTGGTGTGAGAGCCCGCACTAGTCCGATTGCTAACACTGGAGGACCTAACGTAAAAGTACTGGCAGTGATCGCTGCACCGATTAGAGTCCCACGCGCACGCTCAATTAATGAAGGTTGTGATGATAATGCTGAAATGCGTGCCATCGTTTAGCTCCGATCAGAATAAACAGCTTAAAATTAAGTTTGCACTATCATATTGATTAAGTACGGTTAGGGCAATGTCAAAAATGCGCATGTGTATATTAATGCTTTTTTAGATAGTTGAGCTTTAAGTCGTTTTGTAACATTTAGATTTATTTTAAGTTTTATGGAAAATATTATCGTATCTAGTGATCCGTCTTTTTTATTTTTAGCTCAGATTGAGTCTGAAAAATAAGATAATCTGCCATTGTTAATTCATTTGCCATGTAACAAAATGTATTATTGTTAACAAAAAGTATATGGCGTGAATAGCGTGGTAGCTATCACAATGTGCTTGTTAAAAAACATTAAATTTTGGAGAAAGTTCATGCGTTTATTAATGATCACTGCATTAACAGCAGGCATTACATTGTCAGGATGTGCAACAGATCCACAAACTGGTCAATCTGCATACAGAAATACAGGTATGGGTGCTGGCGCGGGTGCATTATTGGGCGCACTTGCAGGTGCAGCAACAAGCAAAGGTAAAAATCGTGGTTCACGTATGCTGGAAGGTGCTGCAATTGGTGGCGTACTCGGCGGTGGTGTAGGTGCCTATATGGATCACCAAGCTGCGCAGTTACGTCAGCAAATGCAAGGTACGGGTGTTGATGTTCAGCGTAATGCGCAAACTGGTGCTGTTGATCTAATCATGCCTGGCGCGATCACATTTGCGACGGGTCGTTCTGATATTAACCCATCTTTTGCGGGTACTTTGACTCAGTTGGCTCAAACTTTGAATCAAAATACTCAGCAGACAATCACTGTACGTGGTTACACTGATAACGTAGGTAATGCTGCATTCAACCAACAATTATCACAAGATCGTGCTAATAGCGTTGCGAATTATCTGGTACGTAACGGTGTTGCTTCAAGTCGTTTACAAGCGGTTGGTTATGGTATGAACAATCCTGTTGCAGATAATTCAACAGAAGCAGGTCGTAGCCAAAATCGTCGTGTAGAGCTCAGTATCAATCCACCAGCTTCAGCGCCAGCTCAATATCAATAAGCATTCATTTATATAACTCATGCTGTATACAAAAAACCGATTTCGATCGGTTTTTTGTATTTATAGTGGTCAAAACGTGTTGCAATCGTATGCAGGTAATCGATAAATCGCTGTTATTCACAGGTCAACATGTTCAGATTTGTATTTTCGGGCATTTTTTCAGATGATAATAGTTTGTCAAACTCGTGATGAGTGTTAGGATTGGCGATATTGACTTTGATTGCGATGATATTGTCGTAAATATGGACTGCCAACAACAAAATTAAAATGCTGAGGGATGTTATGCGTCATTTGTTTATTGCTCCAGTGACCGTCACGATGACTGGAATATTGATGCTGTCAGGATGCAGCTATTTACATTTACCGTCTATGGGTCTTCAGAGTGGTACAAGAAGTGATCCAACGATTGTTGAGCCACGTAAACTCCCAAATTTTGATGTGAGTCAGCCAGTAGATACAGGCCGTTTTACGCCGCATTGGTTTTCTTTAGGGAGTTGGGCTGTCGATCGGTTCCGTAAAGATCAAGGCGAGCTTTTTCAACCTGTGCCAGTCCTCGATCAAAAATATGCTTTGGTATATTTTTATCGTCCGCAAAGTCGTTGGGCTGAGGGAGAAATTTTAGCTGCAAGTATTTTTATTAACGGTATTCGTATACCGAGCTTGCTGAATAATAGCTACTACTGGATTGAAATGAAGCCGGGTACTTACCGGATGAGAGTGAGTCGTCCTTTAGGGTTTATCTATTTTCAAAAAGGCACGGTAGCTGACTTCCAAGTTGAAGCGGGTAAGACTTATTATTTGCGCTACGATGAGGAAAATTCTCATGGTCATCCAGATCCAGCATTAGGTTTATTGAACGCAGGTCCTTTAAATCAACTTCCTGAAAAAGATGCAATTCAAGAAATTCGTACAACAACGTTAAAAACACCTGGCTATAGTTTTGTTGAAGATCCAGATAAACCAGTTCTTGCTCAACAAGACGTTGCGAAAGGTGATTATGCATCGTTTAATGGACAAGAAGGTAAGCCTGTACCTAATGCACGACTGGAAAGAAAACAGGATGTTGCTTTGGGTATTCCAGTGAGATGGTGGAATCCGTTCACATGGTAAGATGATTGAATCTCAAAAAGACAACTCCAACAAGGGTTGTCTTTTTTTTATAGATTGATGGTGGCTATTGAGTTGTTTTAGTTTGATTGTCGAGTAGTTGAGATAAGGGAATTGTTAAATGTTTTGCCAAGTAAATATCACTTTCTTTGAGGTAAGGAAGAAGTTGTTTGCTCCACTCATCGCCACTTAGTGTGGTGATATTGCAGTTGTGGAGATCTTCGCGACGAGGAAGTGGGAATGGAAGCCCTTGATAGAATGTCCAGAAGTCGATTTGATCGAGATTGCGACATAAAACATAGTCGCCTTTATCCGTTTTTCTGACCATAGATTGTTCTTGGAGAAGTGCGATGAAGTCAGGCCAATCTTCGATTTCTTTTTTACCTAGTAATGACATCATGTCTGCTTCGCTTACGGTCAGACCAAATTTTTGGCGTATGTAAAGCAAGTGCAAAATATACATCAAAGATAATAATGGGTGGCGTGGTGGTGTCGCAGAGTGCCTAAACATCGTGAGTGCATAGCTGATTTCAACACCCAATAAGACAATATTCCAAGATAGATAGATCCATAATAAAAATACGGGAAGTGCAGCAAAGGCACCATAGACGATTTCATAGCTGGTGAAATGTTTCATGAAAAAGCTAAAAACGATTTTGAGTAATTCAAAAGAAACGCCTGCGATTACACCAGCAGAAGCAGCATTTTTTAAAGGAACTTTACGATTTGGAATCATCCAATACATGAACGTAAAGCTCATAAGCGTGGTCGCGACAGAAATTAGTTTAAGCCATACAGACCAGTCAATTGAGTATCCTCTAAAGTTACTATTTAGAATTTCAATTGATGCAATTGCTGAAGGAAGCGCGAAGGCGATCCCAAGGAATAAAGGACCGAGCGAAATTACCATCCAATAACGCATAAATCCAATCGCACCGCCGCGTAAATTTTTGACGTGCCAGATTTTATTAAAAGCATCTTCGATGCTTGAGAGCATCATCATTGACGTCACGAATAAAAAAATGATGCCGATAATGGTTAAATTTGTAGATTTTTCAGCAAAGTCATTGAGATATTGGGTTACGGTTGAGCTGGATTCTGGTAATAAGTAGCTATATAAAGTTTCTTGAACTTTAACGCGTGCTGGTGCGAGTGCTGGAATTGTGGACAGTACAACTAAAAAAACCGTCAGCATCGGAATGATGGAGAGCATGGTGGTATAGGTCAATGCAGCAGAGCGTTCCCTGCAATAGTTTTTCTCAAATCGAGTAATGAGAAATACTAAGAATTGAAACCATTCTCGGTGATAAAAGGGTAGTTTTTTTAAGTAGTTGTCCATAGGTGTATCAAGACCAAATATTAAATAAAGGTGTGTCAAAATGATGCTGAATAATCTTCAGTATATCTGAAAACAATCTGTGACTATTCATCATGATATTACATAAGTAATGTGATAGTTTGTATAACCGTTTAGTTGAGGCAGTAGACTAGCTTGCTTGTGTATAATATATAAATTAAAAATTGATAGAGCAGTATAAATCGTGACCGTTGTAAATCATGAACCTTATGTCCTTGTGTTGTACTACAGCAAATACGGAACAACTCGTCAAATGGCGCGGTCTATCGCTGCAGGGATTGAGCAAGCGGGTGTGAAGGCGAGAATCCGAACCGTTCCTGAAGTTGCGAGTGTAACGACAGCAATTGCACCCAGTATTCCTTTGGAAGGGGAGTTGTATGCAACGTCTGATGATTTGCAAGATTGTGCAGGACTTGCACTGGGGAGTCCGACCCGTTTTGGTAATATGGCATCGCCAATGAAGTATTTTTGGGATCAAACGGCAACCATTTGGTTGGCAGGTAGCTTACAAGGTAAACCTGCATGTGTATTTACGGCATCAGGATCGATGCATGGCGGTCAGGAAAGCACTTTGCTGACGATGATGATTCCTTTATTACATCATGGGATGTTGTTATTAGGTATTCCATATTCTGAAGTCGCGTTGTCGAGAACTCAGCGCGGTGGAACACCTTATGGTGCATCTCATGTCAGTGGTACAGAGCATGATCAGTCCATGAGTGCTGATGAAAAAGCATTGTGTGTCGCTCAGGGAAAACGGCTTGGATTATTAGTTCGTCAGCTTGAGTCTTCTGCTCATGTGGCGAATGCATTTGTATAAGTGTTCTACACGAAAATGATTTGAAAGCATACTGTTCGGTAGTTTTGTCACCGATCCATTTTTGTCATGATTTTGCTGTGTCTTCGACGGTACAATAGCGTGAAAACGAGATTGTTTTGAAAGCTAGTTTATTTAATTGTACGCAGCTTTATATTATGTTGGGATCGTTTCTATGATTAATCACTTAGGGTAATGGAATGCCTGCTTACCAGTTTATTGCTATAGATGCCGCAGGAAAACAGCATAAAGGTGTACTTGAGGGTGACTCTGCTAGACAGATTCGTCAACAGTTGCGTGATAAAACATGGATGCCTGTCCAAGTTGAACCTGTTGAAGAGACTCAAACTTCAGGGATGGGAAAGAAATGGTTTCAACGTGGTCTGAATGCTTATGATCTTGCGTTATTAACGAGACAACTCTCTGTTTTGGTTGCAGCAGGTATTCCTTTGGAGGAAACGCTTCGTGCTGTTGCTAGGCAAGGTGATAAGCCACATGTGCAGAGTTTGATTCTTTCCGTGCGTTCCAAGGTGATGGAAGGTCATTCTTTAGCACAGGCATTGCGGATGTCTGGTAATTTCCCACCGCTCTATATTGCAACGATTGCGGCTGGGGAAAAGTCTGGGCATTTGGACCTTATCCTTAATCAGCTCGCGGATTACACTGAAAATCGTTTTGCGATGCAAAAAAAAATTCAGGGAGCTTTGATTTACCCAATTTTATTGCTGATCATGTCCTTTGGAATTGTCATGGGGCTGATGACTTTTGTTGTACCTGATATTGTGAAAGTATTTGATCATACGGATCAGGCTTTGCCTTTGCTGACGCGGATGTTGATGGGTGCAAGTAGTTTCGTGAAGTTAGCATGGCCGTTTATGTTGATTGCGATGATTGGCGGTGGTTTTTTGCTCATGCGTTTTATCCGTACAGAAACGGGGCGTTATGCGCTAGATAGATTTGTCTTACGCTTACCTTTATTTGGCAAACTAAGCCGTGGAATTAATTCAGCCCGTTTTGCAAGTACGTTATCAATTTTGGCTCAGTCTGGTGTACCTTTAGTTGATGGATTGCATATTGGTGCAGCAGTATCAAGTAATTGGTTGATTCGTGATGCTATTTTATTGGCTGCAGATAAGGTTACAGAAGGTGGTGCTTTAGCAACGCAATTAGAGCGTTCAGGTTATTTTCCGCCGATGATGGTACAGATGATTCGTAGTGGTGAAACGTCTGGTGAGATGGAAAATATGTTAGCCCGTGCGGCAAACATGCAAGACCGAGAAGTCAGTACTCTCATTGCGACTTTATTGTCATTACTCGAACCGCTGATGCTGATTTTTATGGCGGGAATTGTCTTAATGATTGTAATGGCCGTGATGTTGCCAATCGTCAACATGAACAATCTGGTTAAATAACGTCAGATATGTTTGAATCACTTTATCAAATTTTTGAATCAAGTATAGGGTTTTAAATCAATATGGATTTTTACAAGCACCAAAAGTTATCAATGTCACGTCAGACAGGTTTTACCTTGATCGAAGTGATGGTTGTGATCGTGATTTTGGGTATTCTTGCCGCACTGATTGTGCCTAATGTGATTGGTCAAAGTGATAAAGCTCGAGTCGGTACGACGAAGCAAGTGTTAGCGACAACTGCGAGTGCGTTGGACTTATTCAAATTAGATAATGCCCGCTATCCAACCACTCAAGAAGGCTTAGATGCTCTAGTGCACAAACCAGCGGATGCGAAAACATGGCCAAATGGCGGGTATATTAAAGGCGGAATGCCTAAAGATGGATGGGGTAACGATTTGCAATATATTGCCCCAGGTAGTAATGGTAAACCTTATGATCTGTACTCGTTTGGTTCAGATGGTAAAGAGGGGGGTGATGATGATGCCGCGGATATTTATTTACAGCAGTAAGTAATCAACGATTTTCACTCAAATAACGAAATCTGAAAACTCTAGGCTTATGTCCTAGAGTTTTTTTTATCCAAATGACATACCTAAGGACAATTTTATGTGTGTGTTACTGTATATGAGAGATTAGGTGTGAACAGCTTTGTGTTCATGTTCATTTTTATACCGCTCGTCGGAAATCTCATATGATCCTAAGAAGGGTAAATAACAGCATAAATAGTCATATTTTTTACAAAGAATCTATTGAATTTACGAAATGTAATTAATTTGTTGGCTTTAATTGTACGGAATGTAAGCGAATAAGTATCGTAAATCATTTAAAAACGATTGACGTTTTCATTTTTTAAGAGAAATGTGATTTTTTAAATAATGTGATGTGAAATATTACTTAATTGCTTATGAAAAAATGAATTTGCATTGCTATAAAAAAAGTGGTTTTATCAAACGGTAGCAGATACACGTTCTGTTCTACGTGAGCTGCTATAAATAAAAAAGAGGCGTTCAGCTTTCTAGTGCAGCAAAGCTACTTGGCTGAGCATAAGAATAATTGGTTTCAATACCACAAAAAAGTAATAAGTAAAGAAAATAATAGGTAATACGCAGACGAGCGTGGAGTGCCACTTGAAATGAAGCTTTTAACACAATCACATCGAGAGACTATTTTTTTATAGTCTAGGCTGTCACGTCTTCGCTCTCTGAGAAAGTAGATTTTCATTAACCCCATTTATATGGTCTTTTATGGCTGTAGGGGGTCGTTTTTCCGTTAAGACACTGAATTTAAAATAAAATGTTTTGGAGATGCGCAAATGAATAAAATATATCGTGTGATCTGGAGTAAAGCTCAGAATACTTGGATTGCGGTATCTGAAATTGCTAAGGCTCAAGGCAAAAGCCATTCTCAGGTAACACTAAATGGTGAAGTCGCTACTGAAGAAAAAGAAAAAATGGGTAGTTCATTATTTAGTCGAAATATTTTATCTGCGGCGATATTAGTACTCAGTATCAGCGGTGCGCTAGTAGATACTGCTTATGCGGACGGCGGGATTTATATTAATGATGGTACCGATTCAAACTGTTTGAAATCAACAGATTCTACATTGCTTGCTACTGGGTTGACATCTCCGCTGACACCGCTTATCAACTCATTAGCTACGCCGATTGGTAATGTTGGTGGAGCTTTAAATACTTTGACTGGTTCAATCCCATTATTGGGAGTTGTCTTAACAACTAATTTGCCAAGTTCGGCATCTATAACATCAAGCGCAGCCGCTGCAACTACAGGAACTTCACTTGTAAACACTGCGGCCTTAGCAAGCGTTCTGACATCTGCCAATGGTGCTGGTTGTGTATCTAGTGATGCGGCAACTCAAACTAATCGTATATTATTTTATAACCCTACGGCTGCAGGTGGTGCGTCAGGTGCAGACCCAACGAATCTTTCGATTGGTGGCGATGCATATGTTAATGGCTCACTTTTTCTAGATGGCGTTAACGTCGGTAGTAGTATTAGTAGCTTAAGCACCAGTTTGAGTAGTTTAAGTAGCGGTCTCAGTAGCCTGAGTAATATTTCTAGTGGTCTTAGCAGTGTTTCAAGCGGTTTGAGCAATACGAATTCAGTTGTTTCAAGTGTAAGCAGTGGTTTAAGCGATACGAATGTTTCACTTTCAGCAGTTAGTTCAAATTTGAGCAATGTATCGAGCGGCTTAAGTGCAACTAACTCAGTGGTATCAACACTATCGAGTGGTTTGAGCGATACCAACTCAACAGTTTCATCGATATCGAGCGGCATTAGTGCTGTGACAAGTTCAGTGTCATCGGTATCAAGCGGTTTAAGCGATACGAATGTTTCACTTTCAGCAGTTAGTTCAAACTTGAGCAGTGTATCGAGCGGCTTAAGTGCAACTAACTCAGTGGTATCAACACTATCGAGTGGTTTGAGCGATACCAATTCAACCGTTTCATCCATATCAAGTGGCATTAGTGCTGTAACAAGCTCGGTGTCATCGGTATCAAGTGGCTTGAGTGATACGAATGTTTCACTTTCAGCAGTTAGTTCAAACTTGAGCAGTGTATCGAGCGGCTTAAGTGCGACTAACTCAGTGGTATCAACATTATCGAGTGGTTTGAGTAACACAAATAGTTCAGTATCATCCGTCTCTACAAGTTTAAGTGCTGTTTCAACGAACTTAAGCAGTGTATCAGCAGCATTAAGTAGCGTTTCAACTGGTCTGAGCAATACCAACAGCAATGTTTCTGCGGTATCAACAGGCTTGAGTAATACAAATTCAACAGTGTCGACCTTATCGAGTGGATTAAGCAATACGAATTCAACGGTTTCAACATTGTCAAGTGGTTTGAGCGATACCAATTCAACCGTTTCATCCATATCAAGTGGCATTAGTGCTGTAACAAGCTCTGTGTCATCGATATCGAGCGGCATTAGTGCTGTGACAAGTTCAGTGTCATCGGTATCAAGTGGCTTGAGTGATACGAATGTTTCACTTTCAGCAGTTAGTTCAAACTTGAGCAGCGTATCGAGCGGCTTAAGTGCAACTAACTCAGTGGTATCAACATTATCGAGTGGTTTGAGTAACACAAATAGTTCAGTATCATCCGTCTCTACAAGTTTAAGTGCTGTTTCAACGAACTTAAGCAGTGTATCAGCAGCATTAAGTAGCGTTTCAACTGGTTTGAGCAATACCAACAGCAATGTTTCTACGGTATCAACAGGCTTGAGTAATACAAATTCAACAGTGTCGACCTTATCGAGTGGATTAAGCAATACGAATTCAACGGTTTCAACATTGTCAAGTGGTTTGAGCGATACCAATTCAACCGTATCATCAATATCAAGTGGCATTAGTGCTGTGATAAGCTCTGTGTCATCGGTATCGAGTGGTTTAAGTAATACGAATTCGACAGTATCGACATTGTCGAGCGGTTTGAGTGATACCAATTCAACTATTTCAGCAATATCAAGCGGAATTAGTGCGGTAACAAGTTCAGCGTCATCTGTTTCGAGTGGTTTGAGTACCACAAACTCTACTGTTTCAAGTGTCAGTAGTGGCTTGAGCGATACCAACTCCACAGTGTCAACGTTGTCGAGCGGTTTGAGTACCACGAATTCCACTGTTTCGAGTGTCAGCAGCGGATTGAGTGATTCGAACTCCACAGTGTCAACGTTGTCGAGCGGTTTGAGTACCACAAATTCCACTGTTTCAAGTATTAGCAGCGGCTTGAGTGATACGAACTCCACAGTGTCAACGTTGTCGAGCGGTTTAAGTACCACAAATTCCACTGTTTCGAGTGTCAGCAGCGGCTTGAGTGATACGAATTCGACAGTGTCAACGTTGTCGAGCGGTTTGAGTACCACGAACTCTACTGTTTCGAGTGTCAGCAGTGGCTTAAGTGATACCAACTCCTCAGTGTCAACACTGTCGAGCGGTTTGAGTACCACGAATTCCACTGTTTCGAGTATCAGTAGTGGTTTGAGTAATACTAGCTCTACAGTTTCAAGTGTCAGTAGTGGCTTGAGTGATACGAATTCGACAGTGTCAACCTTGTCGAGCGGTTTGAGTACAACGAACTCTACTGTTTCGAGTGTCAGCAGTGGCTTAAGTGATACCAACTCCTCAGTGTCAACACTGTCGAGCGGTTTGAGTACCACTAATTCCACTGTTTCGAGTATTAGTAGTGGCTTGAGCAGTTTAAGTAGCGGTATGAGTAATTCATCTAGTGCGATATCTGCTGTATCTAGCGGACTAAGTCAAACAAATGTCTCTCTCTCTGCTGTAAGTAGTGGATTGAGTAATACCAATGTGAGGGTGTCTACTATCGAAAACACGGGCGTGATCGGTATTAGAATTAACAACACAAGCCAAGCAGATGCTTCTGCAACAGGCTCTGATAGTGTGGCAGTTGGTCCAAATGCCTTGGCATCTGGTGATCGTTCGATTGCTTTAGGTGCTGGATCTCAGGCAGGAGCACCGAATTCCGTTGCTTTGGGTTCGGGTTCGATTGCTACCAGACCAAACACTGTTTCTGTAGGCTCTGTTGGAAATGAGAGACAGATCACCAATGTTGCCGCTGGTACAGCCGCAACAGATGCAGTCAACGTAGCACAGTTGCAGAGTGCTACGGCGGGTATCAATAGCGATATTAATACTCTGTCATACCGCATTAATGATGTTAAAAATCAGGCTAATGCAGGTATAGCTGCTGCAATGTCCATGGGTAATTCACCATTTGTTGCAGGTGCAATTACATACTACATTGGCGGGGCGACATATGGTGGTCAAAGTGCATTTGGTGTCACAGTCCGTCGAACTTCTGATAATGGGGTTTGGAGTATTGAAGGTGGGCTTGCTGGTGATCAATATGGTATGGGCGGACGAATCGGTGTCAGTGGTGTGCTGAAATAAAGAGCAATTAAAAACTGATCGATATTCAACGTTGCTGAGTGTAGCGTTGAATATGAAACCGAGATAATAAAAAAACGCCTATAACGTAGGCGTTTTTTTATGTAGATTTAACTTCCGCTGCAGATCAAGGCACTATCTGTGTAGGATTATGGGAGTTCAAACCATAACAATTGCGCATCAGATCCTGCAATGACGGTACTTGATGATGTAAAACTATCAAAGATTACAGCATCACCTGTAGAAAGTTCTTTCGTTTCTTTGTCATTAGAAATTTGTACTTTGCCACTGATAATATGTAGATAATTCGTTTTTTTCTCAGCATTCAGTGTGAGGGAGTGATTTACTTTTAGAGACGCGGCCAATATACGAGCATCTTGTCGAATAATTAAGTTGGAAAAGTCATTTGGAGAGTTTTCTTCTGATGCAACAATTAGATGCCATTGATTAGGTTGACTGTGGATGTCAAACGCAAGTTCTTGGTAGTTTGGCGCTGGATTACTGATGTTGGGAAATAGCCAAATTTGAAAGAGATGTACAGGCTCATCACCGTCATTCATTTCACTGTGTGTTACACCTGTGCCCGCGCTCATCAGTTGCCAATTACCTGCAGAAAGATGCCCGACATTTCCCATGCTATCTTTATGCGTGAGCTGACCAGAGATGACGTAAGTCAAGATTTCCATATTATCGTGTGAATGCATACCGAAACCACGATGTCCTTCGATACGATCTTCATTAATCACACGAAGCGCTGAAACACCCATGTAACGTGGATCTTGCCAGCTACCAAATGAAAAACTATGTCTCGCATGTAACCAGCCATGATTGGCGTATCCGCGGTTTTCATTCTTATGCACGATATAACTCATGGTTGCTCTCGATTGTTCATTAAAATTTTATAAGCTCTTGTAGTCTATGCTTTTTAGTGTGATGTTTAAATATGGATCGTAGAATGATACTTATTAGCTCATCTTAAGTATCTGCTTATCATCTAGATCTGGATTATGTGTCTTTATTGCTTACAATAGTCTATTACCTCAAGATGATCGCATTATGAATAACCAATCTTCTCCTGTGCAATCCCTCATCGCTGATCGTGTTCCGACACACATCATTACAGGGTTCTTGGGGGCAGGTAAGACAACTTTACTCAAGCATCTACTCGCTCAAAAACCAGCAGGTGAAACCTGGGCTGTCTTGGTCAATGAATTTGGGCAAATTGGTCTGGACGGTGCACTGTTAGACGCTGATGCAGATATTGCAATTCATGAAGTTGTTGGTGGATGTCTGTGTTGCACCAGTCAACTTCCGATGCAGGTTGGGTTATCAAGATTATTGACTAAAACGAAGCCCACTCGTTTGTTTATTGAACCCACAGGGTTAGGTCATCCTTTGCAATTGATAGAGCAACTCTCTGAGCCGCACTGGGCTCGGGCTTTGGATTTACGAGCGATTGTGAGTGTGGTTGATGGGACACGATTATTTGAAACGAAATTGACGATGCACGAAACTTATCAGGCGCAATTGGCATTAGCCGATATTTTAGTGGTTTCACATCAAGATCAAATGACGACTCAAGATCATCAGCAACTTGTTGTTATGCAAGATCAACTTTTGCAAATTAAGGTAGTTGCACCAAGTTTACTATTTGCCAATCAAGGTGAGCTGGATTTGGCAGAAATTGATCATCCTCGCCAACTAGGTCGTCAATCGCGGCGGTCGTTATTACATCTTGCTCAGCCAAAGATGAATCTTACTCAAGATTTAGCAGGGGAGGAGAGCGGGGAGACGATTGTAGCATTGCCATATCATTATCATGAGGAGGCTTTAGCTCAATCTGTAGGTGGGTGGAGATTACCAGCTGATTGGTTTTTTGACCGTGACCGTTTGTTGATGTGGTTATTGTCTTTGCAGGGGTGGATGCGAATTAAAGGAGTCATTCGTGTTTATAGCGCGCAAAAAGAATCAGAGTGGCTGGCTTTAAATTTAATTCCAGCGCAGATTAGTTTTACCAGTCATGCTGGCAATGAAGATAATCGTTTGGAAATCATCACACAACCTTATGTAGATTGGGATGAATACGAGCAAGCGTTTATGGCTTGTCGAGTAAATGTTTAGCTATTATTCATTGGCAGTTTTCATGGGAGTCTTAAGGCTTGGTGATATATGGGAGGATTCGCCTGCGGCTGGCCTTACTTTTGTCTTGACAAAAGTAAGCAAAAGCGTGTCTTTCGCAGAACTCGCGTAAGGGGAGAAAATCTTAATAATTCGGTTTATTTAGAATATTAATCATCTAGCTGATGAATGTTTGGCTCAAACAGTTGCTACAGACATTGCAAGCGAAAATCATAAAAAACCGATTGAATGTGATCAATCGGTTTTTTAATTCTAGATCGTTATCGCTGATAACGTAACTTGACCCAGAAACCAAGCAGGATGAGGAATCCACTCAGTAATAGAATAGGCAAATCACCCCAACGCATATAAGGTGTTTCACCAGTCATTGCGGGTAGATTACCGCGCAGGACTTCTGCTTTGAATTGTTCGGTGCGTTTTACAATTTCACCTTGATCGTTAATGAATGCTGTGACGCCCGTATTGGTTGCACGAATAAACCAACGCCCTGTTTCTTTTGAGCGCATTTGAACCATTTGCAAGTGTTGTAATGGACCATCTGATGTGCCAAACCATGCATCGTTTGAAATCGTGACTAAGAAGTCGCTATTGCGTGCATTTAAGCGAGTGAGATTTGGATAAGCCACTTCGTAGCAAATTGAAGCTGCAAGAGCATGTCCTTTAATATCTAAAGGATCTTGTCCTGCGGGCCCTGCGGTAAAGCTGCCTGTTTTGCTCAGGCTTGGTAATATCCAGTCGAGTGTTCCTGCAAAAGGAATATATTCGCCAAAGGGAACAAGGCGTTGTTTTTCATACAAACCACTACCGTGATCACCCAGCGCGCCAATCGCGTTATAAAAGGGTGGTTCAACATCGGCACTTGCATGGCTCAAGTCGATATAAGGAATCCCAGTGACCCATGTTGAGTGATGGGCGATCGCAGTGGCATTGGTTTCGTTGATAAAAGGAATGGCATCGGGATCATTTTGGAACATTGGAATCGAAGATTCTGGCCAAACGATTAAGTCGCGTCCCCATTCATTTTTACTCAAATTTTCATAAATTTGCATCGTTTTTTGACGATACTCTGTGAGCCATTTGAGATTCTGTGGAATGTTCCCTTGGATGAGAGAAACCGAAAGTGCAGGTGCAGCCTTGATTGTTGTCCAGCGAATTTGATTCAGACCTAAGCCTGCACCAATCACAATAATAATGGGCAGAATCCAGAATAAACGTTTGCGGAGTATTTCGATGACGGCACAACCGATTAAGACCACTGCACCTGTCACGGCAAATACACCAGCAACAGGCGCATAACCATCAAGTCCACGACCGATTAAAGCATAACCGACGAACAACCATGGAAATCCAGTAAATAACCATGTCTTTGTCCACTCTATAACAATCCAAAGCGGCGCGAATGTGAGCGGTGATTCTGGGAGAAATCGACGATATATCCAAGCACCAATCGCGTTGAATAAACCCATCACCAATGCAACAAACCCGATCATGAGTAAAGCGATAGGCGTTGAAGTATCACCGTATTGATGAATCGACGTGAATAGCCAAAATGCACCAACAGCCCATAGCCCAAAACCATAGGCTTCGCCAAGAACAAAGGCTTGGCCTGGTGTGCGTTGGTTGAGTAACAAATAAAATAGAGCAGGGGAGATAAAAGCAGCTGGCCAAAGATGATAAGGAGCAAATGCGAGCGGCAACATTGCACCAATCAATAGACAAGCTAAAGCTGCAATCAACATCGGTAAGTCCGCAAAAGACCATGTTGTACGTTGGGATCTGCGATCAGCGCGATGAATTGAATAGTTCGCTGTCGCACCCGTAGGCTGCTTTTTCTTGCTTTGATTCGTTTTAACCGTTTTGCTCACTTACTTTTTTCTCACTTGCTGAAGGCCTATCGCGATTGAATAACTATTACTAGTGAATAACTATGACCGATGAAAAACTATTCAGTGTATTAATTGCTCAACGCGCTAGTCTACGACATTGTGATAGGGATTGCACGACGTGCGCGAAGTAAGGTTAAACTCCTTAAATCTGCTGCAAGTACGGTGAATTGCCAGTTTTCGATGTCGACAGTTTGTCCAGCTAATTCACTGACCAGCCCTGTTTTTTCGAGCAAGAGTCCACCAATGGTGTCCACGCCTTCGCCTTCAAGGTCCGCACCTAATTCATCATTGAAGTGCTCAATTGGTGTGAGCGCTTGAACAAGCCATGATCCTTTAAATTCAGGATCTGGAATAATGCAATCTGCGAGCGGGTCAGCGTTATCATGTTCATCTTCAATCTCGCCGACAATTTCTTCGAGTAGATCTTCAAGGGTAATCAGACCCGCTGTTGCGCCATATTCATCAACAACAACAGCCATGTGCGTTTGCGTATGTTTCAGCATGCCGAGTAGTTGATCTGAGCGTGCAGTTTCTGGCACGAACACAGGTTGGCGTAGCATGTGATGAAGATCGAATGTCGTTGCCGGTGTTTGAATAAAGCGTAGTAAGTCTTTTGCAAGCAAGACGCCAACTACACTATCTCGACCGTCACGTGAAAATACAGGAAATCGTGAATGTGCTGATTCAATCAGAACAGGCAAAATTTCCATTAATTCATCATCTTCAAATAAGCCAACCACAGAGGGACGCGGTGTCATGATCTCGCGTACTGGTGTTTTTGGAAGTCCAAGTACACCAGTAAGCATGTCTACAGTATCAGGTTCTAGGAAACGTCTAGAGTCCTCAAGGAGCTGTACCAAATCATCCCGAGTTTCCGGCGTAGCCGACAGCCAGCGTTTAAGGCCGCGCATCGTCCACGCCGAACCAGATTCACTACTCATATATTGCCTTTAAAAAAATAAAGTAGCCTGCATAATAGCCTAAGCTTGACGACAGATGCATGAATCGCTAATAAATTAATGATGTTTGTTTTAAATAAAGCAAAATAAACCTGCTAGTCTTACCAGAATTGCTATAAGTGGAGATGTTTGAACGTGTCAGAGCCGCATTATTTAGATACGAAAGGGTTAATTTGTCCCGAGCCTGTCATGATGTTGCATCGTGCAATTCGTAAGATTACAGCGGGGGAGCTTTTGATTGTCGAGTCGACTGATCCGTCGAGTATGCGTGATATTCCCAAGTTCTGTATTCATTTGGGTCATCTGTTGCAAAGTCAGCAAGAGTTACCGATTTCAGCAGACAACCCGAAAGTCGTTTATCGGTTTGAAATTGTAAAAGGTCAAAAAGAGTAGGGCATGTTGAGTCAGAAACGCGTGTGAACTCGTCAGGCATTATTAATTGACATTACTTATTGTCAAAAAGTATTTTTAAGTTAAACTCGCCCAAGTAAAAATTTTACTTGTCTACCAAATTGATGGAGTCATCATGTCGTCGAACACTTTAAATGTAGGTCAACCGATTCAAGTCAATAAATTTCTGTTCAAAAATCGCATGATCAAAGGCGCGATGAGTGAAGCTTTGGCAACATCAACAGGTAAAGTGACTACGCCATTGATCAAGCTTTACGATACATGGGGTAAAGGTGGATTAGGTTCTGTTATTACTGGCAATGTCATGGTGGATGCGTGTGCCAAAAATGAACCAGGTGTGGTTGTTGTCGAGGATGAAAGTGATTTACCGCGTTTAAAAGAGTGGGCACAGATCGGCAAAAAGTACAACATGCCACAAATCGTGCAGTTATCGCATCCTGGTAAACAATGCCCTAAGGGTTTAAATCGTGAAACTGTTGCGCCATCTGCAATTGGATTTGGTCCTGCAATGGCCTCTTTCTTCGGTGTCCCTCGTGCACTAGAGGAAGTTGAAATTTATGACATCATCAAACGCTTTGGTGAATCAGCACGTGTTTGCGAAAAGGCTGGTTTTGAGGGTGTACAGATTCATGGCGCGCATGGTTATTTAGTGAGTCAGTTTTTATCGCCGAAGCATAATCACCGTACGGATCAGTGGGGTGGTAGCTTAGAAAATCGCATGCGCTTTTTATTGGAATGTTTCAAAGAAATTCGTAAACAAACCAGCCTAGGTTTTATTGTCGGTGTAAAACTGAATTCTGCTGACTTTCAGAAAGGTGGGTTCAGCGAAGATGATTCAGTCACTGTTTTTAAAGCACTCGATGCATTGGGCGTAGATTTTATCGAGATTTCTGGTGGTACTTACGAAGCTCCTGCAATGGCTGGCGCAAAGCGTAAAGCTGCGCCGAAAAAAGAAAGTACAATCCAACGTGAAGCATATTTCCTCGACTTTGCTGAGAAAGTACGCAAAGAAGTAAAAACGAATTTGATGGTGACAGGTGGTTTCCGTACGCGTGCAGGTATGGATGCAGCGCTGCAAAGTGGAGCTTGTGATCTCATCGGTATTGCTCGTCCACTCGCAGTTGAGACTGATGTTGCTGACAATGTCATTGCTGGTGCAGATGTGAAGTACGCAGTTGAACCGATTAAAACGGGTATTGGACCGATTGATAAATTAGCGTTGATGGAAGTGATTTGGTATGCCGCGCAATTTAGAGCAATTGGACATGGTAAAAAACCAAATCCAAAGCTATCTCCACTGGTTGTCTTTTTGCACTACATTAAAGGCAGCGTTCAAGCGATGCTGCTTGGCAAAAAGCCAATGAGTACCAGATTACGTGCAAAGTAATTTATTCATCTGAGGTGAAAAAGAGGGCAAATATGCTCTCTTTTTTATGCCTGATTTTCTCAAAAATAGGGTTGATTTGATCATGTCAGAAGTGTTGTAGGAAAATGCTTACATTATAATCAGCAAAGTCTCGTTTCATGTAATTTGTTGTTTTTTGCGTATTTGTGAACTTTTGTGCAATTGTCATGGTGATGTCATCAATATCTACTAGTCGTAGCAAGGGTTTAGCGACTTGTCCACAAAACCTGTGGATAACGTTGTGGGAAACTCAATGAATGATAACTTGATGTGGTGTTTCATAAGGGGTGTGAACAAATTGATCAAAATTTAACCTATTAAAAAATTAAATAAATATAATAACTTATATAATGCAATAGTTAATTTTTAAATAAAAATCATAAAAACCCTCTGTCAACCATTGCAAAATGCATGTGCATAAACTGTGGGCGATTTCTGTGCATAACTAAATCAGTTTTTGATCTAAAAGAGGGCAGTTAACACCAGTTGTACAAAAGTGCGTCAATCATTCAATTTTACCTAATCAGTTTTAAGTCGGTTTATTGAATGGACGCACGGAGTAAACGATTAATTAGTGAACGGCATCATCGACTAAATCGAAACCACGACGAACATCCTCGAGCCCATCTGACTCCTCCGCAGCCGTCAGTAAGTCAACTAAAGAAGCTTCGGTATGGATCGATTCTTCAATCACTTCAAAATAACGATCAGTGCTAAAAAAATTACTAAAGATTAGATTCCGAACGACAGTGGCTGTCGGAATAATGCTTTCAAGATCAATGCTGGTTTTATAGCGAACTTCACCATCAGCCCAATCCATTTCGAAATTACCGACGACTAAACCGTAGTTAATGCGCGCAAATAGCTCGGCAAGACGTGGACGGCGATCTACAGGCACATTTTCAGGCAAGATGCTATAAACCAGTAGGCGTTCACTTTCTGGAAAAACGCGCACGATGCAAATCCATTCTCCATGTAGGCCGCGAACAGGCATGCGAAAGGTTGCAATGACCTCACTATCAGGATTAGTTGGGATATTGGGTTCATCAAACTTAAGTTTTTCAGCGTCCAGTAGGGCGCGAACCTGATCAATTAATGTCGTCATCGGAACTGTTCCACCTGTTTATTTATACAAGTTATTATAAAGGGAAAAGCTTAACGAGACTTGTTCCACTTTGTGTTTTGGTTGCATTCTTATACATAATGATGTTGTTTATTGAAATAAAAAGAGATCTCTCAGGTTTAGACTAAAGTGAGAAAGATCGGGCTATGTCATCCAAGGAATAAAAAATAATGCTGCGACGGTTATTATATCGAGTTGTTTTTCGTGGCTGGCAGTATGAGATTGGTCAGGGTGTTTTGGATGACCCTAAACAAGTAATTATTGGTTTCCCCCACACGTCACCATTAGATGGTGTGCGTGCAATTTCATTTTCGATTTTGATGAGGCTAGATCACCATGTTCTAGCGAAACAAGAGTTGTTTTGGTTTCCGCTTGGATATTTATTGAAATGGTTAGGTTGTATTCCCGTGGATCGCAGTCAATCCAAGCATCTTGTACAAAAAATGGTAGAAGAGTTTGCCAAATCTGAGAAATTTACGTTACTCATTTCTCCAGAAGGAACGCGTAAGAATTTAGATCAACCACATCCGATTCATACGGGATTTTGGCGTATTGCAAAAGCGGTGAATGTGCCGATTGTATTGTTATGTGTCGATAATCAAAAGAAGATTGGACGAGCCTTTGCCAAGGTGATTCCAAGTGATTCAATGAAAGCTGATTTATTGAAAATTCAGGAATTGTATGCGCAATATGGTGTACATGTGGAGTTAGATAGTCAGCGTAAGTATTAGCTCAAGATTGTCAAAATACTGATGTTCTGGTGAGCGATTCACCATAGGTCTGATAATTGAGTATAAAGCTTCTTTTTAGTTGATTATCCCATTCACGCTATGGTATTAAACAACGTTGCATCGTGTGTGATGCGTTTACCATTATTTTCATACCAAACTGTATTTATAGAAAATTCTGGGTTTTATTGAGTTTGTAATTATTTTTGAGAAAAATATGAAAGGAATCAGTTCTAAGTTATTAGAAGAAGTCGTCACGCTCCATCTTTGCGATGATCAGAGTTTGTTTCAAATTTCATTGCCGAAGATTTGTTAATTTATGTCAAACGTATTCATGCCAGATCAAGAGCTCACTGAGCTCTCTAAATTACAACGTCAAGTCGAGCGTGAACGCAGTGCGCGGTTAGAAGCTGAGCGCATTGCCGAATTAAATATGAGTGAGTTGCATCAACGGCAACGTCAATTAGAGCTTTTGGAAGCTGTTGCGGGGAAGGCTAATCAGTCCAGTGATTTAACCGAAGTTTTACAGTTTTCTATCCAAAAAATTTGCCAATTTACGGATTGGGCTTTGGGTCATGCCTATGTAGCCGATTCAGGATCTCAAGAGCATTTACAATCCACTTTAATCTGGTCCAAAAATATCGCCTCAAGTTCTGTGATTGATCAATTTATTCAGTCAACTGAGGCGCGAGGTTTTCATCGCGGTGTGGGTTTGCCAGGTCGTGTGATGGAAACAGGCGCAGCAGCATGGGCTCTGGATATTGTCAATGATTCAAATTTTCCGAGAGCAGATCTTACATACGATGCAGGGTTAAAAGCAGCGTTTGCTTTTCCTGTGCTGGCAGGTGGAAAAGTGGCTGCAGTGCTTGAATTTTTTGGTACGGCAGCGCTGGAGCCCGATCAAGTTTTACAGCGGATCATGATTCAGCTGTGCTCGCAATTGGGTCGTGTGATTGAACGCAGTACCGCAGAAAAGCGCTTAGTTCATGATTCGATGCATGACAGATTAACAGGTTTGCCGAATCGCATTCTTTTTCTTGATCGACTACAAAATGCGATTGCCCACCAAAAACGTAATGCTAAAAAGCATCATGTCGCGGTGTTATTTGTTGATCTTGATCGTTTTAAAGTGGTGAATGATAGCTTGGGGCATTTAGTTGGCGATAAGTTATTGACCTTAGTTGCGCATCGAATACAGTCAATTGTGCGTACCGAAGATACGGTTGCGAGATTTGCGTATCTCCGTGATAAGGATACTTTGGCGCGTTTGGGTAGCGATGAGTTTGTGGTGCTTTTGGATGATATTCGTTCTCCTGATGATGCCTTGCGTGTTGCGGAGCGCATCCAACGAACTTTGGTGACTTTTCCATTTAATTTGGATGGTCAGGATGTCTATGTGACTGCCAGTATTGGACTTGCAACCACTGCTGATGCACAAACTGCAGCCGAAGATTTACTGCGTAATGCCAACCTTGCGATGTATCGTGCTAAAACTTTGGGAGGTTCTTGCTCAGAGTCCTTTGATCAAAGCATGCAAATCCGAGCAATGAACCGCTTGATTGTAGAAAGCGATATGCGTCGCGGATTGATTGAAAATAAATTTATTTTGCATTACCAGCCGATCGTGTCATTAAAGACGGGCGTCATCATGGGCTTTGAGGCCTTGGTGAGATGGCAGAGAACCGAAGATAAATTGGTCTATCCGAATGACTTTATTTATATTGCAGAAGAAACAGGTTTCATTTTATCGCTAGATATGTGGGTGTTAAAAGAAGCTTGCCGCACATTGCTTCAATGGCAACGTGATTTTCCGCGTGAACAACCTCTAACGATGAGTGTAAATCTATCCGCACGCTTATTTGCACAAGTCGATCTCGCTGAACAAATTCGTGCGATTATCCTTGTTTCTGGGGTTTTACCATCGTCTATACGACTAGAAATTACTGAAAGTATGATCATGGGTGATGCTGAGCGCTCGGTAAAAATCCTTACGGAGTTGAAAGAGCTCGGTGTTCATTTAAGCATTGATGATTTTGGTACGGGTTATTCATCCTTGAGTTATCTACATCGTTTCCCTGCAGATACGCTCAAAATTGATCGCTCATTTGTGTCTCGTATGGATGAAAGTCCAGAGTGCTCACCAATTATTCATTCCATTATGAGTTTAGCGAATAATCTGAAAATGGATGTTATTGCTGAAGGTCCTGAAACGGCAGCGCATGTTCAGCATTTGCAAGGATTAAATTGCGATTATGGGCAAGGTTATTTCTTTTCAAAGCCAATAGATGCCTCGAAAGTTAAACAGCTTTTAAGTTCTGCTTTTGTTTATGCTGTTTAAATCTGTTCGTGTAATTTATGAGTGATATTTGGATAGACTAACGTTTTGTTAATCCAATAAAAAACCGCTGTTGCATGAATTTGCACAGCGGTTTTTTGTTGTCAACATGACGTGTTAAGTAGATTATTCAGCAATAATCTTTGCTACGTCAGCAGACGCATAGAACTGACGCAATAACGGTTCAATACGGGTGCGTAAATAGCCATTATCTGAAAGGTGTTTTAGCGTTTGGGTTAGTGCGGGTTCTAGCTCTGCAACGATGAATTCTGGTGTTACATTCACATCAGCAAGAAGTTCAACCAAACTACGATTGCTGTTACGTGCATACCAACCTTCAACGCCTTCTGATACAAGCGATTGCACATATTTAGTTGTGCGAATATGGTTCCAAACCACGACAACGATATGTGAGCTGGCATCGACGGTTGGTGCATCGACCAGTTGTGCAATGCTATCAACAGTTTTTGTTTTTACTTTTGCCCAAATGTCAGCAGAAAGGCGATGCACTTTATTATTACTTAGCGTTTCTTGAGTTTTCTTCTCACTCATCGTCATGATGTTACGAATATTTCGTGACAGATAGTTTTGTAATGCGTCATCAAAATTACTATCAGTTGCTTTTTCCAGCATTCCTTTTCCGAGTTTCATCAAACCTGCAGCACCAGGAATTTTCTTGGTGACGACATTGTTTTCCATATAATCTTTGATGGCATGGCTAATGGTCGTTGACAGAACTTCGCCTGTGGTTGGGTTGCTGAAAATCTCATGAATGATGGTGTTGCGTCGTTCAGTATCACTTGAAATCATGCTGATGACGGCTTCAGCAGTTGCATCAGGGATAAGATCTGAAATGAGCGTTTTTTTACCTTCTGAGTTTTTTAATGCATCTTTAACGATATTGGCGATTTCAGTGCGGAGCTGATTACTTGGTGCGATGCCGAGTACACGTTCTAGCGCAATTTTTTGAATACGTTCTAGGTGTACCAGTGTAGAAAGTGGTGTTTCAGTAAATTCAGCAAAAAATGCCGCAACTTCGGCACGAATGACATCAAAGTTCTGTAACTGCTGAAGAGTATGTTCGACATGTGCTTGAAGTAAAGCTTCAGCTTTTGGGGAGAGAGTAGATGTCATGTTGTACATTCCTTAAAGGTGAAAACAAAAAGAAGTTTTTATTTAACGATTTACATAACAATAATCGCTCATAAAGAGCGATTATTGGGTGTTTTATCACATTATTGCGCAGCGGGTGCTGGTGTCGCAGGAGCCGCAAATTTATTCGGTGTTGCAATGGCTTGTTTCAGGAACGGTAAATAAGCCTGCACAACAAGTTGTTCTGCTTCCAAAATCGCAGTATGTCCTACGCCATCCAAGATGACGGGTGGACGTTTATCTTTCAATTCACTCATCAATTCAGGAACGACGCCGACATCAATAATTTTGTCGTCTTTGCCCCAAATGACCAATGTCGGTGCTTCGATTGATTTTACGACAGTTGCAAATGAATCAGGTGTATAAGATTGATTTAATACAATCAATTTTTCTACTAGTTTTTTCATGGTCGGCGCGTGATCAATCATGACTTTTTCTTGACCCGCTAAAATATCAGCTGGGATAAATGGTGGATCTTGCATTGCAATATTCAGAACATTCTTGATATCACCCGGTTTTTGCACAATCAATTGGCGTAGCAGGGTTGGATCTTTGAGATATGGGCTTTTTGTCGTTGCAAAGACCCCCGCAGGATCTACTAACAATAGGCTTTGTGTCTCAGAAAAATACAAACTTGCGTAGAGTCCTGCAATTGAGCCACCCATCGAGTGACCTGCGACATTGAGGTTCTTTTCAATTTTAAGAGTTTCTGTGAAACGGCGTAATGATTCTGCCATCGTGGCAGGTTGCAAATCATAATCAGCTGCGATCGTAGAGTCGCCGCTACCAGGTAAATCAGGAATGACGACATGATAAAAAGGTGTCAGATGGTGAGCGACGCGATTCCAGTTGTCGCGACTGCCACCAAGACCGTGAATCAATAGAATTGTTGGGTTACTTGGATTACCGCCTTCGGAATATGCCCAATTGACGTCGCCTGCTGTGGCATGTTTTGTTGTCAGTCCAGCCCATGTACGTTCTTCGGTCATTGCAGTTTGGAAGTCCACTGCATGTGCCGCAGGAATGGTTGAGGCAAGGATTGGGGCAATTAGCGCGATGGATAATACGATTTTACGTAAAGAAGTCTTGAGTAAGGTGGTTTGCATAGATTTCGTCCTGAATAAATGATCAATAATTATTCCTTCATTGCGCCCAAGACTATCATATCAAGATAGAGTTGCATTGACTTTGAGTGCGTATTTTTACACGATCAAAGTCAATTGCTGTACACATCAAATGATTTTCAACGAGGTGTTTGCTTATTCTTCCAGTTGGGTCTGGCTTCTCTTGGCAAAGAAACGTCGTATACCATGAATAAAGATCGGTAATAACGATAGGCCAATGATAAATAAAACGATGAGGGTGAGATTATTTTTGACGAAGGGGAGTTGTCCAAGGAAATAACCTGCAGGAACGAGTGTTCCAACCCAAAGGAATGTGCCACCCACACTAAACGCTAAAAAGCGCGCGTAAGGCATTTCGCTCATGCCTGCAACAAATGGCGTGAAGGTTCTAATAAAAGGCATAAAGCGGCCAATCAGTACGGATTTACCGCCATGTTTCTCAAAAAACTCTTCAGCGGTTGCCAGGTGTTTACGGCTTGGAAATTTACGAGTCTCGCTAAAGAGACGTGAGCCAAATTTTCGTCCAATCCAATAATTCGTACTATCACCAATGATCGCCGCAGCACCCAACACGGTACTAATCAGCCAAGGATCAAGTTGTCCAATTGCAGCCAATGCTCCTGCTGCAAACAGTAAATTATCACCTGGCAAAAATGGCATAAAGACCAAGCCAGTCTCACAAAAGATAATGAGAAAAATGATTCCGTAAATCCAGACTCCATCTGTGCGAATCAGTTCTTTTAGATGTTGATCAATATGTAAGATAAAATCGATTAAAGGCATAGCTGCAATTTACTCAAATGAGAGTGGCTGAAAGAATGGTGGACGAAACTTTTGCCAAGAGTTGAGTGAAACCCCTGTACAAATCACTGCAAAATTGTATTGTAGTTTAGCGCGCAATTTCGCACACTGAATTTATAAGTATCTTATAGTGCTTCATCACTTGAGCCTGTTGTGACATTGTGATCAAAAGAATTTGGAGTTTTCTTCGGGTGAGTCTTGTAAGTCATGAGTCGACTGAGTCTGCGGGCAAATTGAGCTGGCGGACAAGTGTGCTTGTTGCACAGAATTTAACAATTGAACGTGGTGATCTGCAATTGTGCTCGCTGGTGAGTTTTAAGATTGTAGGCGGTCAGATTTTACATATCCAAGGTCCGAATGGTATTGGAAAAACAACATTACTCATGATACTCGCAGGTTTATTGCCAACTCCTGAAAGCCACTTAAAAAATAGATCATTGGATTGGGCAGGTATGTCTACGTCTGAATGGCCTATTCTTTATATTGGGCATTTGGCGGGGATGAATGCAGGATTGTCGGTACGTGAGAATCTTACTTTTTTGCAAGGAATCAACGATTCAAACGCGAACTTAAGTCTAGCATTAGACATGGTTGGCCTGTCTGGTTATGAAGAAGTCGTTATTTCTCGTTTGTCTTCTGGGCAAAAGCGTCGCGTGAGTTTGGCTCGATTATGGATGGAGAATGGTCCAGATGCCTTGTGGTTATTGGATGAACCTTTTAATTCACTTGATACGATGATGATAAGGCGTTTATCTGAGCGTTTAGACCAGCATGTATCGCGTGGAGGCCGCGTCATTTTAACCAGTCATCAAGCATTAACGATTTCTGTGCAAGCATTAGATTTAGGACAGTTTGCTTTGTCGCAAAATGATGAAAATACTGAGGTTGAAAATGCCGATCGTGAGTATCTAAATTGATCGGAGTTCTCTTCAGGCGTGAGTTGCAGCTACGTTTTATTAATTTAAGCAGTGGATTTTATGCGCTGGGCTTTTTTATATTGGTCTTACTGCTCTTTCCTTTGGCGATTGGTGCAAATGCACAGTTTTTAAATCAGGTTGGTGTCGCTGCAATTTGGATTGCAGCAGTGCTGTCTGTTTTATTGGGTACAGATGGTTTGTTTCGTAGTGAAATTGAAGATGGCACATTGGAACAATTGATTGTTGCTCGGCAATCCATTGCATTATGGGCGTTGATGAAGGTGAGTGTGCATTGGCTGACGAGTGGTTTTGTACTGGCTTTGCTGTCAATATTGTCGGTGCCACTTTTTGGGTTGAATCAGAATGAAGCGGGTGTTTTAGCTTGTTCATTATTGCTTGGAACGCCTGTATTAACGTTGCTAGCTTCAGTTGCGGCTGCTCTTACCGTATCTCTACGCAGTGGCAGTGTATTAATGTCACTTATTGCACTGCCGTTGCAATTGCCAGTTTTGATTTTTGCAACGGGGGCAGTTGAGGTTTTTCGTGCAGGAGGTGCGATATTACCGATATTTGCGTTACTTGCTGCGGGATTGATTCTAGCTGTGATTTTCGTTCCATTTGCGATAGCTGCCGCTTTGCGTTCGGCGATTTAATGATATTTCGTTTCATGTAACTTTTATAAAATGTGGAATTTGAGCCGAATATAAATGTCTGATATAGATTTATCTCACAAAAAACCAGTGACTGATTCTGCCAGTGATCAGGGTATTTTATTACGTCTGTGGAATGGTTTTTTACAGACTGTGGGGATGCAGCCGTTTTATGAAATTTTTAATCCGTGGATCAAATGGCTTGCTGCAGTTGCCCTAGTTTTGCTGCTGATCGGCTCGATTTGGGGATTAGCATTTGCACCGCCAGATTATTTACAAGGCAATAGTTACCGCATTATTTTCATTCATGTGCCGAGCGCGAGTTTAGCCATGTCGATTTATTTGGCATTGGCTGTATTGGGTGTCATTAGCTTAGTTTGGAAAATAAAAACGGCATCGATTGTGGCGCAAGCAGCAGCGCCTGTCGGTTTGGTCTTATGTCTTGTCGCGCTGATCACAGGTGCGATTTGGGGTAAGCCGACGTGGGGAGCTTATTGGGTGTGGGATGGTCGATTGACCAGTATGCTGGTTTTGGCTTTTTTATACGTTGGTGTTGTTGCGCTGTTTCATGCCTATGACCACGCTTCTAAAAACACCGCAAATCAGGGTAAAGCCGCTGCAATTTTATCAATCGTGGGTGCTGTCAATTTGCCGATTATTAAATACTCGGTGGTGTGGTGGAATACCTTACATCAAGGTTCTACATTTAGCTTAGCATCTACACCGAAAATGCCACCGACCATGTATATGCCGCTCGTGGTTATGTTTTTTGCATTCTGTTTTTTAGTCGCGGCATTGGTTCTTTATCGGAGCTGTACGCTGATTTTGATTCGTGAACGAAACAAGAGTTGGGTCAAAGCATTGATTGCTTCAAGGATCAAATCATGAAATTTGCATTTGATAATCTTCATGATTTTATGGCGATGGGGCAGTACGGTGTTTATGTGTGGAGTGCGTGGTTGATTGCTTTACTCTCGATCACCTATTTAGTCCTGCAATCTAGTTATGTTCGTCAACAATTTTTTAACGAAGAGCAGGCTAAAGCTCATCTACAGAAAGCTAGGGCAGATCGCTTAAAACAGGATTCGCTCAAATGAAACTGATCAATCCGAAACGCAAACGGAAATTAATAGTGGTGCTATGCGGCTTAGTGGGTGTGTCTGTTGCTTTAGGACTGATTTTGTATGCACTGCGTGCGCAGAGTGACTATTTCTATACGCCAGCACAGATTACGAGTGGTGCTGCGCCGAGTGATCAGCGTATTAGAGCGGGCGGTATGGTTGTGAAAGGCAGCCTTGTTAAACCGACTGATTCATTGAATGTCCGTTTTCAGATCACAGATTTCAAATCGACAATCAATGTTCAGTACACAGGAATTTTGCCTGATTTATTTAAAGAGGGTTCAGGTATGGTGGGTACAGGCAAGTTGCACAATGGCGTTTTTATTGCGGACGAGATTTTGGCGAAGCATGATGAAAAATATATGCCGCCTGATGTGACGGCCGCGCTGAAAGATCAAGGGCGATTAGCAAATGGTCAAGTGGCTGGTGCGGGTAGTTAGTGATTCGATGTGCTAATAATTGACGTACCAGTTCTATTGTCTGAGTCGTTATGATCTAGCATGAATAAAGGATTTCACGCATAATTCGCCTATGAATTTTTGTGATTTTGTTTAGGTAATTCTTTGTGACAACTCTTCCTCGCGCGGTGGTACTCCTCTCTGGTGGTCTCGATTCTGCAACTTGCTTGGCATGGGCGATGCAGCGTTATCAATGTGAAACGCTAAGTTTTGCTTATGGTCAACGTCATTCCAGCGAGCTGGACGCTGCAAAACGTCTTGCTGCAACTGTCGGTGTACCGCATCGAATTATCAATATTGATCTGCGTAGTCTGGGCGGTTCTGCACTGACTGATGACACGATTGACGTGCCAGAAGATGAACCATCAGGGATTCCAGTCACTTATGTTCCTGCGCGTAATACGATCTTTCTATCCTATGCATTAGCTGTTGCTGAAGTTACAAATAGTCAAGCGATTGTGATCGGCGTTAATGCGGTTGATTACTCTGGTTATCCAGACTGCCGTCCAGAATACATTGATGCGTTTGCGCGTATGGCGGCACTAGCAACTAAAGCGGGTGTAGAAGGTAATCCACTGGCGATTGAGACACCACTTTTACATTTGTCTAAAGCCAAAATTATTCAGTTAGGCACGGATTTAGGCATAGATTACGCGTTGACCGTATCTTGTTATCAAGCAGACGCTAATGGTCGTGCATGTGGTCGATGTGATAGTTGTCGATTACGTCGCCAAGGTTTTATCGATGCTGGACTGATTGATCCGACGATTTATCAAGGCTAAAGAGATTTATCTTTGACGTTGGTTGCAGTTATTGTTAATAGTATTATTGTTATCAGTATTATTTTTAATGTTATTCTCTGCGATGTTGAACCATCTAACTATTAGGTTACTTATGAATACTCTCTCTGCAAAAACAACAGTCATGAAAAAAGCAATGATGCTGACAACACAAATTGGTGCAGCAACAATTTTGGCAGGATTGCTAGCGACTTCTGCGCAAGCTGCTAAAAAGGAAGCTAAGGATGCAGCGGCTCAGGCTCCAGTTGATATTCAAACAGTGATGGTACAACGTTGTGCCAGTGAAGCGACTTCAGCAAAGATTACTGATGCAAAAAGTGCCCAGAAAGTTTGCTCCTGTACAATTGGTGTTCAAGCAAATAATCTGAAATTAGGTGAATTCTGGGCCATTCAAAGTATGGCAATGAATAACAAAGATCCTCGTGATTTGCCAGCATTGAAGCGTATTCAGCCGCAATTGGATAAATGCCGCGAAGGTATTAAGTTTAATGCACCAGAACAAGCAGCAGCGCCTGCACCAGCAGCACCTGATACGAAGTAATATTTCAGAAACCATTTAGCACATTTACCGTGTTAAATTGTACGAGAATAGGAAAGCAGACTTATTCATCGAAGAAGTCTGCTTTTTTTTATGAGCGGAATCAATAGATTTCACATGAAAGAGAGCAAGGAGTAACACGCATGACGGAAAATACAGTACAGCCTAATGATTTATCTAGACTTCCAGATCTGAGTGTTGAAACGACACAGGGTGTGCTGAATCTGAGTTCGTTGGTGGGGCAGCCTTTAATTTTGTATTTTTATCCAAAAGATGCGACACCAGGCTGTACAACTCAAGCCCGTGATTTTCGTGATTTAATGGCTGAGTTTGAGGCCTTAGGTGTGCGAATTATTGGTGTATCGCGCGATACGCTGAAAGCGCATGAAAAATTTACCGCCAATGAATGTCTGCCATTTCCACTTGTTAGTGATGGCGACGAGGCTCTTTGTCGTTATTATGATGTGATTAAAGAAAAAAATATGTACGGCAAAATTGTCATGGGAATTCAACGTAGTACATTCCTTTATGATAAACGTGGTACATTGGTTGAAAGCTGGCGTAAAGTCAGTCCAGCAGGCCATGCGGCAATGTTGTTGAAACGTGTCTTAGAACTGTCCTGAGTGATGGTTTTTTAGGCGACATTCGTTCGATTCTTTGCTGTGTTTTAGCACCCTTTTGGGTGCTTTTATGCTACTATCGAAGACCTTTTTCTAAACCAAATTTGCTGCCCCTGTTTTTTAAATCTGGGTAGTTTCGTTTAGTTTTTAATCTAAAAATATTGGCAGGATAGCGGGCTTGGATTATGACTCCGAGTCTCTCGTTATTTTTATATTTGTGACTCAAGTATTTTGAGTCTGTGTGAAGACCCGAGTCTACGCCCAAAGGAGCATACATGAGCGATTCAGACATCCTACCGATTGCTATTGAGGACGAACTCAAACAGTCGTATCTGGACTACGCCATGAGCGTCATTGTGTCACGTGCTTTGCCTGACGTGCGTGATGGTTTCAAGCCTGTACATCGTCGCGCGCTGTTTGCGATGCGCGAATTGGGTAATGATTACAACAAACCTTATAAAAAGTCCGCGCGTGTCGTTGGCGACGTCATCGGTAAATATCACCCACATGGTGATACGGCGGTTTATCACACTTTAGTTCGTATGGCGCAGCCGTTTAGCTTGCGTTATCTGCTGGTTGATGGTCAGGGTAATTTTGGTTCGGTCGATGGTGATGCGCCAGCGGCGATGCGTTATACCGAAATTCGGATGACACGCCTCGCGCATGACATCATTGTCGATCTTGAGAAAGAAACTGTCGATTGGGAAGATAACTACGACGGTTCAGAACGTATTCCGAAAGTGATGCCAACGCGCATTCCAAACTTGCTGATCAATGGGTCGGCAGGGATCGCGGTTGGTATGGCGACCAATATGGCGCCACATAACATTACTGAAGTGCTGAATGCTTGCTTGGCCTATGTCGATGATAGCGATATCACGATTGAAGGTTTGATGGAGCATATTTCAGGTCCAGATTTCCCAACGGGCGGTATTATTTACGGTAAAAGTGGTATTGTTGATGCGTATAAAACGGGTCGCGGTCGCTTGCACATTCGCGGTAAATACCATCTCGAAGAAGATAGCAAGTCAGGTAATACCAGTATCGTCTACACTGAAATTCCTTATCAGGTGAACAAAGCAAAGCTCATTGAGCACATTGCAAGCTTGGTCAAAGAGAAGAAATTAGAAGGAATTAGTGCGCTGCGCGATGAGTCCGATAAAGAAGGCATGCGTATCGTTGTTGACTTAAAACGTAATGAAAATGCGGAAGTGATTATTAATAATTTGTTTATTAATACACCGCTAGAAACGTCTTACAGCATCAACATGGTTGCCCTAGAAAATGGTCAACCGGGTCTAAAAAATCTCAAAGAACTGATTGCTGCATTTATTCGTCATCGTCAAGAAGTGGTGACGCGTCGTACGATTTTTGAATTGCGCAAAGCGCGCGAACGTGGTCATTTGTTGGAAGGTTTGGCGGTTGCACTGGCTAATATTGACGGCATTATTGAGACAATCAAAACTTCTGCGAATCCAAGCGAAGCACGTGTACGTTTGCTGGATGGACAATGGCAAGCTGGCGGCGTGTTGGCACTGCTTGAAAAAGCGGGTCAGCGTTCGATTCGTCCTGATGTAATTGAAGGAGAAGATCCTGCAAATCCATTTGGCTTGACTGATGATCAATATCGCTTGTCACCTGCACAAGTGGGGGCAATTCTAGAGCTACGTCTGCATCGCTTGACGGGTCTTGAGCAAGATAAATTACTTGCCGAATACACTGAAATTTTGGGTGATATTGCGCACCTCCAATCAATTTTGGATAGTTTTGATAAGTTGATGGATATTATCCGTACTGAACTACGTGCCGTGTTGGCTCAGTATGGCGATGAGCGTCGTACTGCGATTGTTGAGTCGCGTGTCGATTTCTCGCGTGCTGATTTGATTCCACAAGAACAAGTCGTGCTGACTGTTTCTAAAACAGGTTATGCGAAAACTCAGCCATTGGCAGATTATGCTGCACAGCGTCGTGGTGGTCGTGGTAAGTCCGCAACTAGCATGAAGGAAGATGATTACATTGAACATTTAGTCGTTGCGTCGAACCATGCGACGGTGATGTGTTTCACTTGCCGCGGTAAGGTGTATTGGCTGAAAGTTTACGATGTGCCGCAAGCAAGTCGTGGTTCAAAAGGTCGTCCATTGGTTAATTTGTTGCCGCTTGAAGATGGTGAAAGCGTCACCGCGATTCTGCCGTTGATGGATTTCCCAGAAGATCATTATGTGTTTATGGCGACTGCTGATGGTACGGTCAAACGCGTTGAATTAGAACAATTTAGCCGTCCGCGTACTTCTGGTTTACGCGCGATTGATCTCAAAGGTGAAAATACGCTGATTGGTGTTGCCATTACCGATGGTACGCAAGAGATTATGTTGTTTAGCAATGAAGGTAAGGTTGTTCGCTTCAAAGAAGACAAAGTCCGCGTCATGGGTCGTACCGCGAAAGGTATTCGTGGTATGCGCGTCAGTCTTGTGACTGATGTGGATGAGTCAGATGATGATGTGATCGCAGATGATGTAGATGATAATGCAGGTGATACAGGCTTTATCAGTCGTGTTGTTTCCTTGGTTGTTGCGCCTGAAAGTGGTGAAGTTTTGACTGCTTGCGCTAATGGCTTCGGTAAGCGTACTTCTGTAGATAGTTTCCCAACCAAAGGTCGTGGCGGTAAAGGCATGATCGCGGTTAAAACTAGCGAACGTAATGGTGAGCTGGTTGGCGCGGTTCCGGTGAATGATAGCAATGAGTTGCTGTTGATTTCTGATGCGGGTACGATGGTACGCACACGTGTTTCTGAGATTCGCTCGGTCGGTCGTAATGCGCAAGGTGTGATGCTGATCCGTGTTGCTGAAGAGGAAACTTTAGTTGGTGTCGTCTGCTTGGAAGGCGTAGTAGATGACGAGGTAATTGAAGGCGTTGCATCGGAGGTTGATGCTGATGCGGTCGTTGAAGTTGCGCCAACTGAAAGTGGCGAGGCAGCTCAAGAGCCAGAAGCTGAGTAAGCGATTGAGTTGTTAAATGAAGCCCGCATTGATGCGGGCTTTGTTGTTTTTGGGTCGCTAATATTCTATTAAAAGAAAAAGCTTTTCCTTGTGGGTGTCTTTTCATTGAGATATTTAATGGGAGGAGTCGCCTGCCGCGGGCCTTACTTTTGTCTTGGCAAAAGTAAGCCAAACCGTGTCCTTCGCAAAACTCGCGTGCAGGGAGGGATTTTTAAAATAAAGGTTTCTCCAAAATGTCATGCAATTGAATTTTTCTCGTCTGGCTCAGACAGTTGCTCAGGACGTCTTAAAGGCAAAGCTGGATAGTATTTTTCTCCGAAAAAATCATTTTGTCTACACTCTATTATCGCGTAACTAGCGACTTCCAGTTAAACTTACACCCATTCAAATTTGATTGATTAAAGAATTTTATTGTTATGGCTAAAACGCGCGTCCTTACGGGTATTACAACGACTGGTACTCCTCATTTAGGTAATTATGTTGGTGCAATTCGTCCTGCGATTCAGGCGAGTCTTGATCCGAATGTACAGTCTTATTATTTCATGGCAGATTTGCATGCGCTGATTAAAAGCCAAGATCCAGCACGCATCCAGCAGTCACGTTTAGAGATTGCGGCGACTTGGCTTGCGCTGGGTTTAGATCCAACAAATGCGGTGTTTTATCGTCAGTCCGATGTGCCTGAAACGACTGAGCTGATGTGGTTGTTGTCATGCGTATGCGACAAAGGTCGTATGAATCGTGCACATGCCTATAAAGCTGCCGTTGCAGATAATCAAGCTGAAAATCTGGATGATGATAAAGGCGTAACAATGGGGCTGTTCAGCTATCCAGTGCTGATGGCGGCGGATATGTTGTTGTTTAATGCGCATAAAGTACCTGTGGGTCGCGATCAGATTCAGCATATCGAAATGGCGCGTGATATGGCGACGCGATTCAACTATTTATTTAAGGATGAGTTTTTTACCATTCCAGAAGCAGTTGTTGATGAAACGACGGATGTGTTGGTGGGTCTAGATGGTCGTAAGATGTCTAAGAGCTATAACAATACGATTCCGCTATTTTCGACGGAAAAAGAATTGCTGAAATTAGTTCGTAAAATCACGACCAATTCTCTTGAACCGGGTGAGCCGAAAGATCCAGAAAATTGTTCACTGTTCCAGATTTATTCAGCATTTGCAAAACCTGAGGAGGTCGCGGGGATGCGCGTGAAATATCAGGAAGGTATTGGTTGGGGCGCAGCAAAAACTGAAGTATTTGAGTATCTCAATCAAATCTTGTCTGCACCGCGTGAGCGTTATGTGGCGCTGATGCAAGATCCTGCTGGCATTGAAAAAGTCTTGCAACAAGGTGCAGCACGTGCGCGTGATGAGGCGTCGCCATTTATGGCGCGTTTACGCAAAGCTGTTGGATTAGGGAGTTTTGCCTAGTTCTAAGATTAGAATATAAAGCCAAGGCAATCCTTTGTGATTGCCCTGATTTCTGTTGTTTTAAGGCAACCGTAAGAGTAGCCTGTATTCATCTTTCCATATTCATTATTACAAGGCGTACACTGTTTTAATCCGAAGCGTACCTTTTAGCCAACCTTACACATTCCCATCATTTCTCCATATTTTCTGCGGTTTTTTTTGCGATGATGTTGGCGTTATCTTTAAGATAAAATTGAATAAAATTTGTCAGTTTCATCAGACTGTAAATATCGAACGATCATATTTATATATCTATTAAAGATGAGACGGATGTTCTTATTGTTTGATAAGATTTTTTACCTATAAACCTGTTCTTATACTGAGCTTGCTATGTCTCTCGAATCGCAATTAGGCACTCCATCACCATTAGAACCTAAAAAGGACTCAATGCCTCCATCACAGTCGCGTTGGAAACGTGCAATCAAATGGCTTCTGTTTATTGCAGTTCTGGTCGTAATTATTGTGCTGACTTGGCGATATTTTCATCCAGCCGATGCAGCAAGTGCTGGTAAAGGGCAGGGTAAACGTGGTGGATTTGGTGGCGGGAATCAGGTGATGCCTGTTCAGGCGACAACGCTACTTTCTGGCGATTTGCATATTTTTATCGATGCATTAGGCAGTGTTGTGCCGAGAAGTTCGGTAACGGTCCATCCACGTGTAGATGGTGAATTGGTTTCGGTGAATTTTACTGAAGGTCAGGTGGTGAAGAAGGGTGATTTGCTCATGCAGATTGATCCGCGTCCTTATCAAGTGGTGCTGACCCAAGCACAAGGTCAGTTGGCGAAAGATACTGCAACACTTGCAAGTGCCGAGCAAGATCTCATTCGTTACCAATCACTCATCAAAAATGGCTCTGTATCACAACAACAACTTGATCAACAAATTGCTTTAGTGAATCAATATAAAGGCGTGTTGAAATCGGATCAGGGGCAGGTTGATGCTGCTAATTTGAATCTCTCTTATTGTCGTGTGACTGCGCCTGTCGGTGGAAAGTTGGGTTTACGTCAAGTTGATCCGGGGAATATCGTGCATGCATCTGATGCAAATGGTGTGGTGGTAATCAATCAGTTTGAACCGATTGATGTGACTTATGCGATTCCAGAAGATCAAGTGCAAAGCGTACTAAAACAGGTGAATGCAGGCAATGTCTTACAAGTGACGGCATTTGATCGTGCGCAAAAGAATGTTTTAGATACAGGTAAGCTCAAAAGTTTAGATAACCAAATTGATGCGACGACAGGAACATTAAAGTTCAAGGCTGAATTTGCTAATCAGGCTAATAATCTTTTTCCAAATCAGTTTGTAAATGTCCGTATGCTGGTTGAAACGCAGCATGATGTGACGTTATTGCCATCCGCTGCGATTCAGCGCGGTGTGAAAGGAACGTATGTGTATGTGGTGAATGCGGATAGTACGGTGATGGCTCGCACTGTCGCACTTGGTGCGGTCGATGGTGATAATACTGCTGTATTGAGTGGCGTCAATGCGGGCGAGCGTGTGGTTTTTGATGGTGCTGATAAGCTCAAAGATGGTGGTAAAGTCAAAGTGATTGATCCAAAAGTGGCAGCTGCTTTAACCGAACCATCATCAGGTGCTCATCAGGGTCACCATCGTCATAAAACAGCGTCGTAAGGATTAATTCACAATGAATCCTTCACGTATTTTTATCCTGCGACCTGTCGCAACATCGCTGCTCATGGTAGCGATTTTGCTGGCTGGTTTTATGGCTTATCGCTTGTTGCCCGTTTCTGCATTACCCGAAGTGGATTATCCAACGATTCAGGTAGTGACGTTGTATCCGGGTGCAAGCCCAGATGTGATTACATCATCAATTACCGCACCACTGGAACGTCAATTTGGACAGATGCCAGGCTTGAATCAGATGTCGTCAACGAGCTCTGGCGGTGCGTCAGTGATTACGTTGCAGTTTGATTTGTCACTGAGTCTAGATATTGCTGAGCAAGAAGTTCAGGCAGCGATCAATGCGGGTGGTAATTTACTGCCGACTGATCTGCCAATGCCGCCGATTTATAACAAGGTCAATCCAGCCGATACGCCAATTATGACCATTGCAGTCACGTCAAAAACTATGTCTTTACCGCAGGTCGAAGACTTGGTGGATACACGACTTGCGCAAAAAATCTCGCAAATTTCAGGTGTAGGGTTAGTCAGTCTGTCTGGCGGTCAGCGTCCTGCTGTGCGTATTCAGGCGAATCCAACTGCGTTGGCATCCTATGGTTTGAATATTGATGATGTTCGCACAGCGATTACCAATGCGAATACTAATCAGGCAAAAGGGAGCTTTGATGGCCCGATGCGTGCATCGACGATTGATGCCAATGATCAATTAAAAACTGCTGATGAATATAAAAATCTGGTGCTTGCCTATCGTAATGGTGCACCGATTCGTTTATCTGATGTTGCGGATATGGTGGATGGTGCAGAAAACACCAAACTTGCGGCGTGGGCAAATAAAACCCCAGCGATTATTCTGAACATTCAGCGTCAGCCAGGCGCGAATGTGATCGATGTGGTAGATCGTATTAAGACGTTGCTGCCACAACTTCAGCAAGGTTTACCTCAAGCTGTCAATGTGCAGGTATTGACCGACCGTACCACAACGATTCGTGCGTCCGTCAGTGATGTGCAGTTTGAATTGATGTTGGCGGTTATCTTGGTGGTGATGGTGATTTTCTTATTCTTAAGAAACTTACCTGCAACGATTATTCCAAGTATTGCCGTGCCGCTATCGTTGATTGGTACGTTTGGTGTGATGTATTTGGCTGGATTTTCGATTAATAATCTCACGCTAATGGCACTCACGATTGCAACAGGCTTTGTCGTCGATGATGCAATTGTGATGATTGAAAATATCTCGCGCTATATCGAAGAAGGTGATTCGCCGCTAGAAGCGGCTTTAAAAGGTTCTGCACAGATTGGATTTACGATTATTTCGTTGACCATTTCCTTGATTGCAGTCTTGATTCCATTGTTATTTATGGGTGATGTGGTCGGTCGTTTATTCCGTGAATTTGCGATTACGCTGGCAGTGTCTATTCTGATTTCTGCGGTGGTGTCTTTAACCCTGACACCGATGATGTGTGCCAAGTTACTGAAGCATGTTCCAGAAGCGGAGCAGGGGCGTTTTTATCATGCCAGTGGTCAGTTCTTTGATCGAGTGATTGCTCGCTATGGCAAGATGTTGACATGGGTTTTAGACCGCCAAGGTTTAACCTTGATCGTCGCGGTCTCGACACTTTTACTGACAGCTGTATTGTATGTCTTTATCCCAAAAGGCTTCTTCCCGATCCAAGATACAGGCGTGATTCAAGGAATCTCGGATGCGACACAGTCGATTTCCTTTCAGGGGATGGCCGAGCGTCAGCAAGCGTTAGCGGATGTCATTTTGAAAGACCCAGATGTTGAGAGTTTGACGTCATTCATTGGTGTAGATGGCACCAATACGTCATTAAATAGTGGACGGATGCTGATCAACCTCAAACCACATGGTCAGCGCTCCTCTGCATCGGATGTTATTCGACGTTTACAGCCTGAATTGGCGAATGTTTCAGGCATTACTTTGTTTATGCAGCCAGTGCAGGATTTGACGATTGAAGATCGTGTGAGTCGAACGCAATATCAGTTCACAATGCAAGATGCTGATCCTGCAGAACTTGCGGCATGGGTACCTAAAGTTGTTGATCGCTTGAGTAAGATTCCTGAGTTGCGAGATGTTGCCAGCGACATGCAAAACCAAGGTTTACAGGCTTATATTGATATTGATCGTGATGCGGCTGGGCGCTTAGGGATTACACCAGCGACGATTGATAGTGCACTGTATAGTGCGTATGGACAACGATTGGTATCGACGATTTTTACTCAGTCAAATCAGTATCGTGTCGTGCTCGAAGTAAAGCCTGAATTCCAAAAAGGCCCGATCTCGCTCAATGATTTGTATGTGACCGCAAATACCACGACGACATCCACACAGTCATCGAGTTCAGGATCATCAGGAACGGCCAATACTACAACGAGTGTGACGAGTAAGCAGGTGCCATTATCAACGGTTGCCCATGTTGTGCAGCAGCCGAGTTCATTAGTCATCAATCATCTGGGGCAATTCCCTGCGAATACCATTTCGTTCAATCTCGCTTCTGGAGCGTCACTGGGTGATGCGGTGAAGGCGATTGAGGCAGCACAACAAGAGATTGCTGTGCCTGTGACAATTCAGACGCAGTTCCAAGGTTCTGCATTGGCATTCCGTGCTGCACTTGCTAATGAGCTTTGGTTGATCCTTGCTGCCGTCGTGACGATGTACATCGTCTTAGGCGTGCTCTATGAAAGTTATATTCATCCAGTCACGATTCTCTCAACACTCCCTTCTGCTGGGATCGGTGCGTTACTCGCATTACTTGTTGGTGGTGCTGATCTGAGCGTAATTGCCATTATTGGTATTGTCTTGCTGATTGGGATTGTGAAGAAAAACGCGATTATGATGATTGACTTCGCGGTTGAAGCCGAGCGAACGGAAGGGAAGACACCGCGCGAGGCAATTTATCAGGCGTGTTTGCTACGTTTCCGTCCAATCTTAATGACGACTATGGCTGCGCTATTGGGTGCTTTGCCCCTAATGGTTGGCACGGGTGTAGGTTCTGAACTTCGTCATCCACTTGGGATTACCATGGTCGGCGGGTTGCTTGTGAGTCAGGTTCTGACTTTATTTACGACACCTGTCATTTATCTGGCTTTTGATCGTGCGCGTTTGCGATTTGAAAATTGGCGCAATCATAGAAATGGTTGTTTTGTGCAAAACCATACTGTCGATGGCCAATCAGGCAATCAATCAGGCAGCCAACAGTCATGAGTTTTTCTGCCATTTTTATCAAGCGACCTGTAGCGACAACGTTGCTCAGCGTCGGGATTGCGCTATCTGGATTAGTTGCGTTTAACTTATTGCCTGTTTCACCGCTTCCGCAGGTGGATTATCCAACGATTTCAGTGTCAGCTTCATTGCCTGGCGCCTCTCCAGAGACCATGGCATCCACAGTCGCAACGCCGCTTGAGCGTTCATTGGGCCGTATCGCGGGTGTGACGGAGATGACGTCGAGTAGTTCACTCGGTTCGACTCGCGTCACGCTGCAATTTGATTTAAGTCGAGATATTGATGGTGCTGCGCGTGATGTACAGGCAGCGATCAATGCTGCTCGCAGCCTTTTACCCTCAGGTATGCCGAGTAATCCGAATTATCGTAAGGTCAATCCTGCTGATGCGCCTGTCATGATTTTGGCTTTAACGTCTAAGACGATGAGTCAGGGTCAAATCTATGATGCGGCATCTACAATTTTGGCGCAGAAAATTTCACAAGTCGAAGGCGTTGGACAGGTGAATGTCGGTGGTAGCTCATTGCCTGCGGTACGCGTCGAGTTGAATCCAACAGCACTGAATAAATATGGTGTTGCTTTAGAAACGGTGCGTACGACACTGGCTGCTGCTAATTCGAATCGTCCTAAAGGAATGCTCGAATCCAAAGATCAACATTGGCAAATTTATGCCAGCGATCAGGCGAAAACCGCCAAAGAATATCTGCCGATGATCGTCAGTTACAGTAATGGCAATCCAGTTAGATTAGCTGACGTTGCTGACGTCACTGATTCCGTCGAGAACCTACGCAATGCAGGGATGTCAGCAGGTCAGCCATCGGTACTCGTAATTATCAGTCGTCAGCCCGGTGCCAATATTCTAGAAACAGTGCAGCGAGTGCGTGATTTACTCCCACAAATGCAAGCATCGATGCCTCGTGCAATTGATGTGACCGTTGCCAATGATCGTACACCAACTATTCGCGCTTCATTACTGAGTGTCGAAGAGACGCTCATGATTTCCATTGGTTTGGTGATCATGGTGGTCTTTCTGTTCTTGCGAAATGGCCGAGCAACATTGATTCCGAGTGTTGCTGTCCCGTTGTCGTTGATGGGTACATTTACTGTGATGTATCTGGCGGGTTTCAGCTTAAATAACTTGTCGCTCATGGCGTTAACCGTGGCAACAGGGTTTGTGGTGGATGATGCGATTGTTGTTTTGGAAAATATTTCAAGGCATATTGAAGAAGGTCAAACGCCGATGGAGGCCGCTTTAAAAGGCGTGCGAGAAGTGGGTTTTACGGTCGTTTCAATGAGTTTGTCATTGATTGCAGTGTTTATCCCGATTCTGATGATGGGTGGAATTATTGGGCGATTATTTCGTGAATTTGCCGTGAGTTTGTCTGCCGCTATTCTCGTGTCACTGATCGTTTCTTTGACATTAACGCCGATGATGTGTTCGAGATTACTGCGTCCTATTTCCGAGCGAAAACATGGTCGGTTTTATCATTTCACCGAAGGGCTGTTTAATGGTCTATTGGCACGATATCGAAGTTCTTTACAATGGGCACTGTTACATCGTGCAGTAATGCTGATCATTTTGCTCATCACCGTGAGTCTCAATGTTTATCTATACATGATCATTCCAAAAGGCTTTTTCCCGCAGCAAGATACTGGGCGAATCATGGGACAGATTCAGGCTGACCAGAGTATTTCGTTTCAAGCCATGAGCCAAAAGCTCAAAGACTTTATGTTCATCGTCAAAAAAGATCCCGATGTTGATACCGTCGTGGGTTTTACAGGCGGCGGACAAGTGAATAGCGGCAATATGTTTATTGCGCTCAAACCCGTTGCTGAACGCACCGATAATGCCGATGCAGTCATCGCACGATTACGTAAAAAACTGGCTCATGAACCAGGTGCAACACTGTTTCTGCAAGCGGTGCAGGATATCCGTGTAGGTGGTCGACCGAGCCAAGCGCAGTATCAATACACTTTACAAGCCGATGATATTGATACGTTGAATGAATGGGCACCCAAAATTCAAACTGCATTGGCAAAATCGCCAGTGCTTGCCGATGTCAATACAGATCAACAAGGCAAAGGTTTACAAACCACGTTGGTCATGGATCGGGATCAACTAGCGCGGTTAGGTCTTACGGTATCGCAAGTGGATGCGACGCTGAATGATGCCTTTGGGCAAAGACAAGTTTCGACGATTTATATGCCGTTGAATCAGTATCACGTGGTGATGGAAGTTGCTCCACAATATCAGCAAAGTCCTGAAGCACTGAAAAATATTTATGTCATTACGTCAGCAGGTAAACAAGTGCCTTTGGCTGCGTTTGCTCATTATGCGCCGACATTTACATCTTTGGCTGTGAATCATCAAGGACAGTTTGTTGCAACAACGATTTCATTTAACTTGCCACAAGGTAAGTCATTATCCGATGCAACGACAGTGATTAATGACACGATGGCAACGCTGGGTGTACCAGCAACGATACATGGTAGTTTCCAAGGCAATGCTAAAGCATTTCAGGACTCATTAAATTCTCAGCCATTCTTAATTTTGGCAGCTTTATTGACCATGTATATTGTGCTGGGCGTGCTGTATGAAAGCTATATTCATCCAATCACCATTCTCTCGACATTACCCTCTGCTGGGATTGGTGCATTGCTGGCATTGATGCTGTTTAATTCTGAATTCAGCATTATTGCACTGATTGCCGTATTGCTTCTAATTGGTATCGTGAAGAAGAACGCGATCATGATGATCGATTTTGCTTTGCAAATACAGCGGAGTCATCAGCTCAGTGCGCGTGATGCCATTTACCAAGCCTGTCAGATGCGTTTTCGCCCAATTATGATGACTACAATGGCGGCATTGTTGGGTGCGATTCCGCTTGCTTTAGGTCATGGTGATGGTGCGGAAATGCGTCAGCCTTTGGGGATTGCGATTGTGGGTGGGTTGATTGTCAGTCAGATTCTGACGCTCTATACCACGCCGATTGTTTTTGTCGGCATGGACTCGATCCGTCGATTGATATTGCGTGCGCGGGGACGTTCTGAGTCTGATTCAACAGTAAATGCGGCATAAATGATCAATAAGTTGGCTTAAAATATACTGAAAGTTAGATTTAAGACAACAATGTCATTTTCAGTTATTGTTATCATATCGTGAGGCTATTATTGTGCTTGGCGCTGGTGCTTTACAGACCATCTTTTATGTTAGATTGAGCCCAAGCATCTCAATATACAAATGACCGCATAAAACGTATAAGGATTTTTCACGATGACATCCAACAGCAATCATTCTGACAGCCATACATCTGTGTTACATGAAACGCGACATTTCCCACCATCTTCAGAATTTATCGCTAATACTGAAGTGAATGCCGATATTTTTGCTCAGCTCAACCGCGAAGCGGCACTTGATCTCGATGCGTTTTGGTGTAAGCGTGCGCGTGATTTAATCACATGGGAAAAGCCTTTTAATAAAGGCTTGGATGAAAGCAATGCACCATTTTTTCAATGGTTTGCTGATGGCACACTGAATGTCTCGTATAACTGTTTAGATCGTCATTTAGCAACCCGCGCTGATAAAACCGCACTGATTGCGGAGTTGGATGATGGCACGGTTGAACATATTAGCTATCAGCAATTGTATGAGCGCGTCTGTCGTCTGGCGAATGGTCTGAGATCATTGGGTGTACAAGCGGGTGATCGCGTGATTATTTATATGCCAATGGTTGCCAATGCTGTTGTCGCGATGCAGGCATGTGCGCGGATTGGTGCGATTCACTCAGTCGTGTTTGGTGGATTTTCATCGAAGAGCGTTGCAGAACGCATTATTGATGCAGAAGCAAAAGTGGTGATCACATCCAACGTCGGTTATCGCGGTGGAAAAACCGTTGAACTGAAAAAAACCGTCGATGAGGCACTGACTCAAACGGGTAGTTTGATTGAACATGTCGTGGTTTTTGCACGTGATTCTTCTGAAAAAAGCCAATCTGAGACCAGCATGCAAGCGGGTCGTGATATTTGGTGGCATGATTTAACAGCAAAACAAGAAGCTAACTGCCAGCCTGCTTGGGTTTCAGCGGAACATCCGTTGTTTATTTTGTATACATCAGGTTCAACGGGTAAACCAAAAGGTGTGCAGCATTCTACAGGCGGGTACTTACTGGGTGCTGTGCAAAGTTATCTGTGGACGTTTGATTCGACTATGGATAGCGGAACGGCAAGTAAACACCATAAAGCCAATGATGTGTTCTGGTGTACAGCCGATGTGGGCTGGGTGACTGGACATAGTTATGTGGCGTACGGCCCATTAGCGGCTGGTGCAACTCAAGTGATGTTCGAAGGGATTCCAACATATCCAGATGCATCACGCTTTTGGCAAATGATTGAAAAGCATAAAGTCACGATTTTTTATACCGCGCCAACTGCAATTCGTTCATTGATTAAACTCGGCGCTGATTTGCCGAAGCAATATGATTTATCGTCTTTGCGGATTTTGGGTAGTGTGGGTGAGCCAATTAATCCTGAAGCGTGGATTTGGTATTACAACGTGGTGGGTGGTGGACGTTGTCCGATTGTGGATACATGGTGGCAGACTGAAACAGGCACACAAATGATGACGCCATTACCGGGTGCGATAGCCTGTAAACCAGGCTCATGTGCGCAGCCTTTACCAGGTTTGTCGATTAACATCGTTGATGAAACCATGCAGACCGCTGCACCGCGTGAATCAGGTACGTTGGTGATTGAGCGCCCATTCCCATCGATGGTGCGTACTTTATGGCGTGATCCAGAACGTTTTAAAACGGCATATTTCCCAGAAGAGTTTGGTGGTCGCTATGTCGCTGGTGATAGTGCGATGCGTGACGAAGAGGGCTATTTTTGGATTCTTGGTCGTATTGATGATGTGCTGAATGTGTCAGGTCATCGCTTGGGTACGATGGAAATTGAATCTGCGTTGGTTGCAAACCATTTGGTTGCCGAAGCTGCTGTAGTCGGTCGTCCTGATGCGCTGACAGGCGAGGCGGTTGTGGCGTTTGTGATTTTGAAAGGCGCGCGTCCGACTGGCGATGAAGCTGGGGAAATGGTCAAAGTCTTGAAAGCCTTCGTTGCTCAGGAAATCGGCGCGATTGCCCGACCAGCAGAAATTCGTTTTGCGGATGGTTTACCAAAAACACGCAGCGGTAAGATCATGCGTCGTTTGCTGCGTTCCATTGCACGCGGTGATGCGATTACCTCGGATATTTCAACACTTGAAAATCCAGCGATTATTCAGCAGTTGCAAGAAAAGTAATTCAGCATTTTGATCTACAAACAGCTAATCTTCGGATTGGCTGTTTTGTTTTCTGTGCCAGTTGGTTTAATGTTTTCTAGGATTTAAAAATCACTTATGAAAAACGTTTCTATTATTGCGGTTATTCCACTTTTGCTGTTTGGTTGTGCAAACAATCATCCGAGTGTCGCCCCTGAAAAAAATATCATCCCTGAACCAGCTGTTGTCGCTGCGCCACATAACTGTCAGTTCCCTCAGGATCAGAAGCGTCGAGTTTTTCATAGTATGTATGCTGACCAAGATTCTGCGGATAAGGCGTATGCAAAATTAAGTGCCTATAGCCCTGAGATGCAATATTTGCAGTTGATGATGACGGCGAGACAGGAAAGTATTGATTCATCCACGCGGAATGTTGGTGGTGATCTGGGTTATATTAAATTTGCCAGTTTCGATAAGAGTTTTGCAACGGCGGTCTTTCATTTACCTTTGAAACGGTTATCACATCCGATTCAATCGAAGTTTGGCTGGCATATTGTGTGGGTGAGTGATGCGTTGGATATTAAAACAAATGCGCCTTGTGAGTAGGGGAGCATGGCCTTATAAGATTTAAGTTTATTTATTGTAAATCTCTTTACAGAATCAAAGTACTTCAACTAGAGTCGAAGATCATTTAAACATTTTTTCAGGATTACTAATAATGCCTACAAAATATCTAATAATTGGTATTCTTATTATGGTTTTAAGTGCATGTACAAAGAAAGACGAAAGTGAATCAAATAGTACTAACACCGAAACGACCCCGCAATCTAATTTACCACTTCAACCAGTTGCGTCACCTGCACAGGAATTGCTGTCTGATATTTCTGGAGTATGGAGTGATGGTAATACTTTAGTGTATTTTTATCCTCACGATAATAAATTTCAGTTAATGGTTGACGATGTACCGAAAGTTGCAAATATTGGCGATATTGATGTAGCTGAAGGTACTGTGAATATCATTGTGGTTCGCAATGATAATAATCAAAAAGCGATATGGACTGTTAAAAAAGAAATTAATTCAACAGATAGTTCTTATACATTACTTTTAACATTCCATGATGGAAGTGATACTGAGTTGTCATTTGTACGTTCGATTGGACAGGATGATATTAACCATTTATCAGATGTTTACTCGCAAAATAAAATTGGACAGAGTACAAGTGTGACTCAAGGTGCACAAGCGGTAGCATCAGCAGGGCATACTCCTGCTCCAACACCAGTTGTCGAGACCGCTCAACCGCCAGTAGTAGCTGGAAGTGATTGTGAATCGAAAAAAATGTCTTTATATAATACTCGTTACGAGACATGGAAAACACAACAAGCAAATCCACCTAGTGATGCTGATGATAGTAAAGCTAAACAGTTGGCAGCATTAGCTGTGACAAAATCTTGTGCACGAGAAAAAGAGACGTTTTTAACAGGAAAACCATCATTTAATTGTGATAAAGCATCAACATTCGTTGAGCATCAGATTTGTTCATCTCCAAATCTTGCATTACTTGATGTTCGTTTAAGTGCAGCCAATTCATCGGCACAGTTCTTTGCTTATGATAAGGTTACATTTGCGCAGTCTGGAGTTGAATGGCGTGCAAAGCGTGATGCTTGTAAGGATGTATCATGTATTACTGCTGTTTATAATGACAGAATTGCTGAATTGAATAAGCAATAATTTATTTGGGTGCATTAACCTATGGTTTTGCACCCATTTTACTCCACCATCGGACTGTTCACCCCATAATCAAACCGCTCTTTCCAACTACATAAATCACTGACAATACATGACCCACACAGTGGCGTCCGCGCTTTGCAGGTATAGCGCCCATGCAAAATTAACCAATGATGCGCATCCATCATGTAATGCGTTGGAATTGCTTTCAGTAATTTCTGCTCAACGATTTCTACAGTTCTTCCCTTCGCAAGAGTCGTACGATTACTCACCCGAAAAATATGCGTATCAACTGCCATCGTCGGTTGACCGAAGAACGTATTGAGTACCACATTTGCTGTTTTACGCCCAACACCTGCCAATGCTTCTAATTCCTCACGCGTATCAGGAACTTCGCCATTGTGCTTATTAATCAACATCTGGCAGGTTTTCATGATGTTTTCAGCTTTGGAGTTATATAAACCAATGGTTTTTATATATTCTTTTAACCCATCTAATCCGAGAGCAAGAATTGCGGCAGGTGTATTGGCAACTGGGTAGAGTTTTGCTGTGGCTTTATTCACACCGACATCTGTTGCTTGTGCTGACAATAAAACCGCAATTAATAATTCAAACGCCGTGGTGTACTCAAGTTCAGTACGCGGTTCTGGGCGTTGTTCTTTTAAGCGTGCGAAAAATTCTTCAATGTCAGCTTTTTTCATGAGGCATCGTCAGAGTCGAGTTGGGCGAGTTCAGTTTTCAGTCGTTCAAGATCAGCTTTTTTCTTGGCATCGTTTGGCATGACAGAAAGTTGTTTTTCTAATTTCTTAATTTGACTGCGTAATGTTGCCAATTGCAGCGAAGATGCGCTGGATAGTTTTTCGATATTCACTGCTGGAGTCGGTGCTGGTGCCGCAACATTGGCAATTACCGAAGGTTGATTGGCAAAGCGAGAGGCGGATAGTTTAATCGATTGCTTTGCGACTTCACGTGCATGCTTAGCTTCGAAGCGTTGGCGTAAGTTGATTTGATCTTGTTTGAATTGGTTTGCACGTTGTACTTCATATTCCGCATTAAACTCAGTTTTGAGTGGTTCAATCGTCACAATATCGATGCAATCTACAGGGCACGGCGGAATACATAACTCACAGCCTGTACATAGGTCAGTCAATATCGTGTGCATCATTTTTCCCGTACCCATAATTGCATCGACAGGGCAGGCATCGATACATTTGGTACAGCCTATACATTCAGCCTCACGAATGACAGCGCGTATGGCTTGCGGGCGGCCGTCAGATTGCAACGGAAACGGGCCAAGCGCGACTGGTTCAATCGGGCGATGAGTTAATTCTGCCAAAATCTTAACCATTGGCTCGCCACCAGGAATACACAAATTAATCGCTTCACCATCCGCAATTGCTTCAGCGTAGGGCAGGCAACCAGGCGTATTGCACTGACCGCATTGCCATTGAGGGAGTGCAGCGTCAATTAAGGTGATGAGCTTTTGTTTGTCGTGCAGTTGGTGTTCAAGCATGGTTTTAAAGTATAGCTTTTAAAGTGTGGCGTATTTTAACGAGTTAATGCCGTAAGGTCATCACAAACTGCTTTTGCTTTGAAGTCTTCCCTTGAGGGGGAAGATTTAGATGGGGGTGCTTTTGATTTTACTTCTAATCAAACCGATAAATATCCATGCCCAGCGAACCCATGGTAAAACTGGAATGCACAACACTAAACCGAGAACCCGCACCCATCGTAAAAAATAACGGCTCAAGATGCTCATCCGTTGGATGATTCTGTTTAGCGTTCGGAGCTTCATATTTCCAATTGAGCACAGCGGTGTAGTCGCTGTTTCCCAGTTTCTGAATCACCCAACTTTTGAAGCTACTTGCCCAATTCGGAGGCGCAGCATACGGATCGCGGAATGAAAGTTCGCGGAGATTATGCGTAATACTTCCAGAACCAATCAAGAGAATCTGCTGTGCGCGTAAGCTTGATAAAGCTTGTCCAAGCTCAAAGAGCTGCTGCGGACGAAATGATCTTGGAATTGAAATATGAATTACAGGAATGTCTGCCTCAGGATAAAGATGCAGTAATGGTGCCCAAACCCCGTGGTCACGTGGGCGCAATGAATTGCCATGTGCATTCAATCCAGCATCTATCAGCATGTGAATAATTCGTTCAGCCAGCGCAGGGCTACCTGGTGCAGGGTAGCGAATTTGATAAAGTTCCTCTGGGAAGCCATTGAAGTCATGCCATGTTTCTGGACGAGTTGCGGTCGAGACTTCCAGCGCATCACTCTCCCAGTGCGCCGAAACCACCACGATTGCGTTGGGTCTAGGTAGATTAGTTGACAGTCGATGCATTGCATCTGCAACTTCTCCAGCGTCTACCGCCATCATGGGCGAGCCGTGAGAGATAAAAAGCGCGGGGAGCGTAGCAAAAGTCATGACAATTCTTCGTTAAAGTTTTCGATATGATGTGCCTCAATAGCGTCAGAGTAAAGCTATTGAGTTCTTCATATGTTGTTTAGTATTTCTAATATTATATATGTTAATTGTTAAGCTCTGTGGTAAGGATGACCTTTATTTAGACTCATAGCGCGATAGAGTTGTTCAATTAGAATCACACGCACTAAGGGATGTGGCAAGGTCAGCGGGGAGAGTGACCAATGCCATTCCGCTTTTTGTCGAACTTCATCGGATAACCCATCAGGCCCGCCAACAGCAAGTGCAATATCCAGTCCATCCAGCATCCAACTTTGCATTGTTGTCGCTAGTTTTTCGGTTGAAAGATTACGTCCACCGACTTCTAGCGCAATCAGTCTTTCGCGTAGTTGTAAACTATTCAGAATATTTTGCCCTTCGATTTGGCAGTATTTCTGAATTTCAGCAACGGAGTCTGACTTTCCACGTCGAGCCATTGGTAGTTCGACAAGCTGTACAGGAATTAATGGCTGAACACGTTTGAAATAATCATCAAATCCTTCTTGAACCCAATCAGGCATTTTTTGACCAATCATGAGAAGACGGATTTTCATACAAAGTTACCTAATATTAAAAGAGACCAAAAACAATAAAAGCCGCAAAGCGGCTCATATTGATAAAACAATGGGCAAATTAGCCTTTTTGTTTCCATAGACTTTCAAGGTCATAGAAAGTGCGTGCAGTTGGCAACATGACATGAACGACCACTAAACCGAAGTCGACTAAAATCCATTCTGCATCACGTTCACCTTCGATGCCAACTGGACGAAATCCAGCTTTTTTACATTCGTCAGCAACGTTACTAGCGAGTGCTTTGACATGACGAGTTGATGTACCACTGGCAATCACCAGCACATCGGAGACATTACTAATGCCATGAACATCAAGTTCAACAACATTCTGAGCTTTGACGTCAGCAAGTGCTAAACGTACAACTTCTAAACAAGCTGCAACTTCTTGTGCGCTAGTCAGAGAGCTCGGTGTATTTGATTCAGGTGCTGCGGATTCGTTTAGAGTACGTTCTTTCGCTGTGCTTTGTTTCAAGTTGCTTGATGCAGGGGATGAATGACCTGATGTAGGTTCAAGATTCATACGGGGATGTTCCACCATAAATTTTCGTTTTGCGATTATACTCGAAAACACGCGGCGGTAGCGATTTTTTAAGCAACTTCACAAAATCAGATGTTTTGGCGTTTTCTCGCACTTTACTACTGCTTAAGTATGGAGGAGTTTGATGATCTAAAAAAATCAAACCGTTAGCTGATTCAGTGAGTGCCTCAACCGTTAATACTTGTTTGCTTTGAAGTTCATCATCTAATACAACAGTTTCTGTTTTATCGTTATTAATCCGTGGAAAAATCCATAAGTGGGTTTTATTTAATAACTCAAAGCCACCCTTCCAGCGCGGTAAACTTTCTAAACTATCTTGTCCCATGACAAAAATCAGTGATCGATCTAAACCAACGCGTTTACGAATCAATGTCAATGTATCAATCGTGAAGTTAGGTGGTGGCAAATGAACTTCGGTTTTATCAATTAAAAAAGGGGTATCGCGTAATGCGAGTTTCAGCATCGTCAATCGATGCTTTGCACTCGTTTGAGTCGTCTTAAATGGCGAACACGCGGTTGGCAAAAAACGAATTTCAGATTGAATACCATGATGAGTCAGTTGCTGATAAACCGTATGCGCAATCCATAAATGACTTTCATGGATCGGATCAAAAGAACCTCCGAAAAGAACTAGCGGAATCGTGCTCGACATATTGATTAGATTGATCAAAGGAATGAAAAACGATTAAATATGGCATAGTTGAGATCTAATTTCACGCGACATCGCAAACATTGCTCATATTTAGAATATAAAAAAGCTGCATCAAGAATGAGCAGCCTTATGTGGTTTGAATCAGATCAGTAATTTTTAAGCATCATTTTTATCAAGAAAACGATAAATACTTGCGCCAAGCACACCACCAATAATTGGTGCAACCCAAAATAACCAAAGTTGTTGCAATGCTAAAGTATCCATCGAAATAACAGCAACTGCCGTACTGCGAGCAGGATTAACGGAAGTATTTGTTACGGGAATGCTGATTAGGTGAATTAAAGTTAAAGCCAAACCGATGGCAATCGGTGCAAAACCTGCAGGCGCACCTTTACTGGTCGAACCCATGATTACAATTAAAAAGAAAGCTGTTAATACGATTTCAATAACAAGCGCAGAAATCATTGAATAGTGATCAGGAGATCCGTCGCCATAGCCATTTAAAGCAAAATGGTGTGATAAATTGGTGACATCAACACCAGCTTTACCACTTGCGATTACCCATAATACCGCCGCCGCCGCAATGCCGCCTAATACTTGAAAAACGATATACGGGATCACTTGATTTGCAGGAAAACGCCCACCTACACATAAACCAATAGAGATTGCTGGATTAAAGTGACCCCCTGAAATATGACCTACGGCATAAGCCATCGTCAGTACCGTTAAACCAAATGCGAGAGCGACACCAGCAAAGGCGATACCCAGCTGAGGAAATCCTGCGGCTAAAACGGCACTACCACATCCACCAAATACTAACCAAAATGTTCCGAAGAACTCTGCTCCGTATGCCTTCATTGTAATAACCTTAATTTAATGATTAATTTTAAATTTATTAAATACAGCAAAAACAACTTTATTCTAAAGAGATGTTTAATCGATGGATATATAGATCAATAAGTAATCACACAAATACAACATAGCGAAATTTTAATGATCAAAAGCTATCTTGAGTATGTTTTAAAAAATGAGCATTAATGCTATTGAGTCAGCATTTTTTTGAGCGCATTTTTAAATTATTGAAAAGTTTGTCTATACAGAAAGTAGTAAAACCATCCTTTAGGTACATTTATTTCGATTATTCCGTCAAACATTATTCATTTAATGTGGTGTTTTCGACCCTAAATTTCGTTAAAGCGCTCGAAAAGCGAACAACCGAGCGTAAATTCGAAGAAAGGGTTTGACATGGTTGAGGAAGTGTATAGAATGCACCCCACAGCGACGGTGATGTGCTTTTAAATAAGTAGATTAAACAATAGCTTAGAAGATTTGC
>JASLHI010000010.1 GCA_030149815.1 Aquirhabdus sp.
ACTGAGTACGTTATAGTCAGAAGACTCACAGGTGTGAGATACCTGATAACTATGGAAGATTGAGTGAATGTCTGGACAACCAATATCTTTTGGTGGGTTAGCCCGTCAGATTGTCAATGAGGGACTCGTCAGTGCTGAAGCAATGCAGCGCGCGATTACCGATGCTCAGATGGAGAAAGTCACTCTCATCAATTATTTGGTGACGAAAAAACTTGCCAAAGCTGACAAGATTGCGTGGGTGATTGCGCGAGAGTTTGGAGACTCTCTGTTTGATCTCAATATGCTTGATCCATCAGTCATTCCAAAAGATATTATTGACGAGAAAATTGTTCGGCAGTTTGCAGCAGTTCCCATTTTTAAACGAGGCTCGCGACTCTTTGTTGCGATGAGTGATCCAACGCGTGCCGATGCGTTAGAAGCAATTCGATTTAGTAGTCGCCTTGCTGTCGAGGCAGTTGTTGTTGAAGAGGATAAGCTCGCTAAGCTCATTGAGCGTCAATATGAAGGAATGAGCACTGCTGAATTCAGTGGATTTGGTGGAGAAGATTTAGACCTCGAAACGGAAAGTACCGACGATAATAATGCCGATAACGGTATAGCTGGCGCTAATGAAGCACCTGTTGTGAAGTTTATTAATAAAATGCTGGTCGATGCGATCCGCATGGGAGCATCGGATTTACATTTTGAGCCATACGAAAAAAGCTATCGAATTCGTTATCGGGTTGACGGCATGATGCGTGAAGTTGCGCGCCCACCTATTCAATTGGCTAATAAATTGTCGTCGCGCCTGAAAGTCATGTCACAAATGGATATTTCAGAGCGCCGAATGCCTCAGGATGGACGGATAAAACTCAAAATATCGAAGACTAAAGCAATTGACTTTCGTGTGAACTCTTTACCGACATTGTTTGGTGAAAAAATTGTATTGCGTATTCTGGATGCATCAAGTGCTATGCTTGGTATTGATGCGCTAGGTTATGAGCCAGCTCAAAAAGCGCTATTTATGGAGGCGTTAGAGAAGCCACAAGGAATGTTGCTCATCACAGGTCCAACCGGTTCTGGTAAGACGGTGTCCTTGTATACGGGTTTGAATATTCTCAACACAGTTGATACGAATATTTCAACAGCAGAAGATCCTGTGGAAATTAACCTTGAGGGTATTAATCAGGTTAACGTCAATGTCAAAACAGGATTAACCTTTGCTGTCGCGTTACGCGCCTTCTTGCGTCAAGACCCTGATATTGTGATGGTGGGTGAGATTCGTGACCTTGAAACCGCAGAAATTGCGGTAAAAGCGGCACAAACAGGTCACATGGTGATGTCAACGCTACATACCAATAGTGCTCCAGAAACTTTGACTCGTCTCAGAAACATGGGGGTTCCTTCTTTTAATATTGCAACTTCTGTGAACTTGGTAATTGCTCAGCGATTAACTCGCCGTTTATGTTCTGCGTGTAAAACGGTTGTTGATGTTCCAGCAGCCAGTCTAAAAGAAATGGGCTTTACAGATGCTGATCTTGCGACAGGGTTTAAAATATATCAGCCTGTCGGCTGCACAGAGTGTCGAGACGGGTATAAAGGTCGTGTGGGTGTTTATGAGGTGATGAAGGTGACTCCTGAGATTGCACGTATTATCATGGAAGAAGGTAATTCGATTGATATTGCTGATGCATCACGTCGGGCGGGTTTTAATGATCTACGTCGTTCCGGATTAGAAAAAGTCATGCAAGGTGTCACCAGTTTACAAGAGATTAATCGTGTGACAGGGAATGAATAGATTCTGAATATTTTGTACAACTATCTGATATAAAAGATGTTGTGTAAGATTTGAATTTTGAGAGAACTTGCTTCTTTGTGAGCAACTTCGAAATTAAGGATTATGTATTGCTTTGGGTGATACGCTAAAAAAAGAGAATAGACATGGCTGCCAATGAAAATCAAACTGAAGGTCTTCCAATATTTCTTTACGAAGGGACGAATCGGCGTGGACAAAAGATAAAAGGAGAGCTCCCGAGCAAAAATATGGCCTTGGCTAAGGCCGTATTACGCAAACAGGGTGTGAATGTTACGACTATTCGGAAAAAGTCCAAGAATCCTCTGGAGTTTCTCTCGAAGAAAAAAGTTAAGCCGATGGATATTGCTATTTTTACGCGTCAGTTGGCGACTATGATGAAAGCAGGTGTTCCTTTGGTACAGTCGTTTGAAATTGTTGCAGAAGGATTGGACAATCCAGCAATGCGAGAAGTCGTTTTAGGGATCAAAGCTGAAGTTGAGGGCGGGAATACCTTTGCCGGTGCGCTGCGTAAATATCCGCAGTATTTTGACGAATTATTTTGTTCACTGGTTGCATCTGGTGAACAGTCTGGTGCGCTGGAAACTATGTTGGATCGTGTTGCGATCTATAAAGAAAAAAGTGAGCTCTTGAAGCAAAAAATTAAAAAAGCAATGAAATATCCGATAGCGGTTATTATAGTCGCTTTGGTTGTGACCATTATTTTGATGCTCAAGGTTGTTCCTGTATTCCAAGATTTATTTTCGTCATTTGGTGCGCAGTTACCTGCATTTACTCAAATGGTTGTCAGTATGTCTAAGTGGATGCAATCCTATTGGTGGGCATTAATTGGCGTGATTGTCATTACTGTTGGTGTATTGCGTGAGGCGAATACTCGGAGTGAGAAATTCCGTGATTTTGTGGATAAGCTCGCATTAAAATTGCCGATATTTGGTGATTTAGTCTATAAAGCGATTATTGCGCGATTCTCTCGGACTTTAGCAACTACCTTTGCGGCAGGTGTCCCATTGATTGATGCTTTGGAGTCAACATCTGGTGCGACCAATAACGTTCTTTATCGTAGAGCATGTCTGCAAATTCGAGATGATGTGTCTACAGGGCAACAATTACAGTTTGCTATGCGTACGACTAATCGCTTTCCATCAATGGCGATTCAAATGGTTGCGATTGGTGAAGAGTCTGGTGCTTTAGATGCGATGCTCGATAAAGTTGCGACACACTATGAAAACGAAGTTGATAATGCTGTAGATGGTTTAACATCGCTGATGGAGCCGCTGATTATGGCTGTTCTTGGTATCTTAGTGGGTGGTTTGGTTGTTGCGATGTATCTGCCAATATTCCAGATGGGTTCGGTGGTTTAATGCAGGCTTTACAAGATTTACTTGATGTCATCGTGGCAACGCCATGGCTGGCATCGCTTGTGGTTGGATTTATCGGGCTGTGTGTTGGCAGTTTTTTGAATGTCGTGATTTATCGTATGCCACGTATGATGGAGAGTGAGTGGCGGAACGATTGTTGTATTATTCTGAAAGATCAATTGGATCAGAACTCCACGCCGCCAGTATATGTCCATATGACGCTCAGTCAGCCAGCATCAAGATGTCCATCCTGCGCACATAAAATTCGTTGGTATGAAAATATTCCACTATTAAGCTGGATCGCTTTACGTGGGCGATGCAGTGCTTGCGGGACTTCAATCAGTATTCGTTATCCGATCGTCGAGTTATTGACGATGATTGCATCACTTGCTGTGTTGTGTGTATTTGGTCCAACATTCAAGATGGTGTGTGCGTTGGGTTTAACCTGGGCATTGATTGCGTTGACAGGAATTGATTTTGATACGCAGTTATTACCAGATCGTATTACGCTACCGCTGGCTGCGGCAGGTTTGCTGGTGAATGTTCAAAGTCTATTTGTTTCTCCAACATATGCAATCTTGGGCTACGTAATAGGTTTTCTTGTCCTTTGGGTGGTTTATTTTATATTTAAAATGATCACCGGCAAAGAAGGCATGGGGTATGGTGACTTTAAGTTACTCGCAGCACTCGGCGCTTGGTTGGGTCCACTGCAATTACCATTGATTATTCTATTGTCTTCGTTTGTTGGGATGATTATTGGTATTGTTTTGCTCAAGGTACGTAAAGAGAGTCAACCTTTTGCTTTTGGTCCCTATATTGCGATTGCGGGCTGGATTTCCTTGATGTGGGGAAATCCATTGGTTGCTGGTTATTTGGGAATGTATCACTAGAAATGTTCATTATTGGGCTGACAGGTGGTATTGGCAGTGGTAAGACTGCGGCGAGTGATTGGTTTGCTGAGCAGGGTATTGCTGTTGTCGATGCAGATGTCGTTGCACGAGAGGTTGTGGCAGTAGGTCAGCCTGCATTGGTTGAAATTGTTCAGATATTTGGTGATTGGGCGTTGCTTGCTGATGGAACCTTGAATCGAGCAGCGCTGCGCCAGCATGTGTTTGAACATCCCGAAGATCGAAAAAAATTAGAACAGGTTACGCATTCGCGTATTCATAGTGCTATGGCACAGCAGCTACAAGCTGCGACATCTCCTTATGTGATTTTGGTTTCACCATTATTATTAGAATCTGGTAAAGCTGGATTGGCTGGTCTGTGCCAACGAGTTTTGGTGGTCGATGTGCCAGAAGAATTACAACGTATACGTGCTGGTGCGCGTGATGGACAAACTCCTGAATCGATTGATCGTATTATGGCAGTACAGATCGCACGCTCTGATCGTGTGGCTGGTGCGAATGATGTGGTATTAAATGATGGAAATCTACAACATCTTTATCAGCAGTTAGAATTGTTGCATGAGCGTTATTTACAGATGAGCGCTGCTTAATTCTTTTTTCGTTAAATATTTCTAATAAAACATTTGCCAACTCTAAAGCGATGGAGAGCATCACGATGTCTGATCAATCGAAAGCAAATGGCTTGAGAGTAAGAACCGAAGTGATGGGTGAGGCTTTTGTACAGCGCGCGATTCAAAATACGACTGCACTCACTGAGCCCATGCAAGATTGGATCAATGAGCACGCATGGGGATCGACTTGGCAGAGAGAGGGCTTACCGCGAGCAACGCGTTCTTTAGTGACGATCGCTATGCTTGCCGCCCTAAAGGCTCCAAAAGAATTGCAAGGACATGTCCGCGGTGCGCTCAATAACGGATGTACTGTGAGTGAGATTCAAGAAGTATTACTGCATAGTGCCGTTTATTGTGGGGCGCCTGCGGCTCAAGAAGCTTTCCGAGCAGCGCAGGAAGTGATTGATGAATGGCAACAGACGTATTCATCAATTTAGTGGACTGAGAATATTAGCGAAAGAGTCGCCAAGGTTGTAATGCACCAATACTGACAGCAATGAGCCCAATCAGTACTGCCAGCGTTAAGGATTCACCTAATAGTGGCACGGCTGCCAGTGCTGCAAGGAGCGGTGCAAGAGCGAGAATGCTACCCACTTTGACTGCACCCAAACGTTCCGCTGCGCCAATAAAAGTCAGCATCGCGATGATCACGACAAATACACCCTGAAATATCGATTGGATGAGGATTTGGGAAATCGTTGCTTCTGCCAATCTACTCGGTAAAAATAATAAATAAGCTGGCATATAAATAATTGTAGAGAGTAACGCCACGCCAGCCATTGCTTGCCAAGGGGGCAACATCCAGCGTTTCAGTAAAGCGGTGTAGATTCCCCAAGACATCGAAGCTAATACAAAGAATAGATCGCCAATTCCAGGGGTAAACTCGTGTTCCTCAAACATGAGTGAACTCATGCCAATTAAACCGATTGCAATAATGATCAGACTAATCCAGTTATCGCGACTCAGTGCCTCGCGTAAGATGATCAATGCCGCGATGGCTGTCCAGAAAGGTAATAATCCATTCATCCAAATCGCTGCATGTGCTGCTGGGGCGTGACTAAATCCTTCATAGACAAAGGTCGTATAGGCGATACCGCCAACAAGCGCTAAACCTAGCACGCGAATATCGAACAAGAAGCGCCATTCACGACGATAAATTTGGATGGGGATCAGGACGATGCTCGCGGTAATAAAACGTAGTGCTCCAATGTCCCACGTCGTCATTACTTGTGTGGTACCGATGCGCGATATGAGGGTAAAACTTCCCCAAATCATCATAGTAATCGCAAGTAGGGCGTAGCCAACAAGGCGAGTTTTATTCGCGGAATCGGAATTAGGTGCTGAAAGATTTTGTTGTGCTTGATCTTCAGTATTTTGCATGGCTGAACCTCAGAAATATATGCGTTACGATGTTTGTCGTTGTCGACAAGCTTCATAGAGCGCCATTCCTGTGGCGACACTGACGTTGAGACTTTGTAGCTTTCCTGACATTGGAATATAAGCCAGATAATCGCAATGCGTCTGGGTGAGACGACGTAATCCTGTATCTTCCGCACCCATAATGATGGCGAGTTTTCCTGTGAGGTCAATTTGATGAATGGGTTTGGCATTTTCATCTAATAGCGTGCCGACTGTTTGGACGCCTTGTTCCTGAAGCGCAACCAGTGTGCGAGCGAGATTGGTCACTTGAAAGAATGGGACAAGCTCGACTGCACCCGCAGCCACTTTGCGGGCTATCGGTGTTAATCCCGCAGCACGATCTCGGGGTGCGATCACACCATGTACACCCATCGCTGCTGCAGTACGCATACATGCACCAAGATTATGTGGATCGGTGACTTGATCGAGGACAAGTAAAAATACATTTTCACTTTTTTCAACGAGTCGTGCTAAGTCAGTTTCATCGAGTGTGGGCGCAGGGCGAACGGCAGCGACAATCCCTTGATGTTGCGCGCCTTCGGACATTTTATTCAATGTATCGCGGCTGGCTTTTTGTACCGAAATTCCATGCGGAGCTGCTTGTTGGACGAGAGCATGTAATCGCTCGTCATCGCGACCTTGCAGAACAAATAAGCCGAGAATTTGTTCAGGCATGGTGTTTAGCAGCGATTCAACGGCGTGTAGGCCGAAATGATGCTCGACAGTTTTTGTAGGTTTTGCCATGGTTTTCTCAAGAGTTTGTTCAAAGTGGTCAGCGATGCTGTGATCTGAGCAGGATTGTACAGGATAGTACAGAGGCTCATGAATTTGATTATGAAATCTTGGGCATGTTCTTTATAAATAATCGGAAGAATGGGAAGCTCATGAACAAAAAAACCGACTCGTTATGAGTCGGTTTTTGATGAAGAGGAGAAGTTATGAATGTACTTTCTTCGCATGGCGATGTGCTTTACCACGTCTGCGAATATTAAGGAGTTCAACGATAAAGGAGAATCCCATAGCCGCATATAAATAATCTTTGACCACATGGACACCGAAACCTTCGATGATCAAGACCGCACCAACCATGACTAAGAAGGTCAATGCTAAGATTTTGATGGAAGCATGCCGTTCGACAAATTCGCCAATCGGTTTTGCTGCAAACATCATCACCGCAACGGATGCAACAACGGCGAGAACCATGACCGCAATTTGATTGGATAGACCAACAGCAGTAATGACAGAATCGAGCGAAAACACAATATCGATAATGGCAATTTGAATCACAATTCCGAGCACACCTTTTTCTGCGCTTTCGCGTACGCTTGGGTCGTCATGCTCGATTTCACCATCTGTTTCTTCGAAGATTTCTGTGCAACTTTTATAAACTAAGAATAATCCCCCTGCGATTAAGATCAGATCCCGTCCACTAAAACCATGTCCTGCCAGTGCGAAAAGCGGATCTGTTAAACGCATCACCCATGAGATGGACAAGAGCAACATAATCCGCGTGATCATTGCTAGCGCAAGCCCGAACATGCGCGTACGTTGTTGCAGACGTTGTGGGACTTTGGCGACTAAGATCGTCAGAAAGATGATGTTATCAATCCCCAGTACAATTTCGAGTACTGTTAGGGTCAACAAGGTCACCCATGCTTCAGGGTCATTAATCCAACTCAGGAAATCCATAAAATTATTGCTCGTTTATTGAGAGAATTATGCTGATGAGCATAATTCTTTGGGATGTTAATCATACAAGAATGGAAATAGTTCGAAAGGTACTGCTTTTGCGAATCACTGTATTTAAAAAAACAACGTCAATCATGTGCTTTTTTATTGTCTAATAATTCACATGGTGACTCTATAGCAGGAATGTATAACAGTTAGAGACTTGCTCAATATCTTTCTTATTATAAAGAGTATATCTAAGAAGCACTTGTCGAATCAGTGCTTCTCAAGGGAAAGTTTCTTAACCTTCAAAATGACAAACATAGTCCACAACGCTTAGGGCTTCAATGTCGAAACTGCTATTGCCATCGACATAAAAAGATTGTCCGCTGCGAAACTGTTCGGTGGGTTTACCCACGCGAGTCACTGAACATTCACCAGAGATGATCTCCATACGCTCTGGTGCACCAGTATTAAATGTTAATTTGGATGGCATGATGACACCGATGGTTTTTTTGCTTCCGTCAGCGAACAAAACGGTATGGCTGATACATTTGCCATCAAAATAAACATTAGATTTTTTGATGACGCTGACTTGATCGAATTGCGCAGGGGTCATAACACTCTCCAGAAAGATGCGGCTATTCTAACAACCCTAGAACATGAGAGCCAGCCTTAAACAACGGTAAAAAATAAGAATATTCTCTCAACATAACAAGCCGATAATATGATTCATATCTTTGATTCAATATTCTGTGATTTTCATCAGAGACATCGATCAGTCACATGAAGTCGAATGCGTTTATTGTTGAATAGTCACTCTTCTTTACGGCGGATAAGCCTTATGATTCATGATGGCTATTGACTCTGATTGAAGAATTTTATTGTAAAAAATTTTAATGTCATCATCGTGGATTGCTAGTTTTCATTTGGGTTGTTGTAAGATATAGTGATACAGATTTGTTTTCCATAGTTGATGTGTCTTTATCATTTAAGAGGCTAGTTTGCCCATGTTAACGCGATTAAGTTTGCAAAATTTCACCTTGGCACGGGATGTTGTCTTGGATTTACATGCGGGTTTCACGGTGCTTACGGGTGAGACAGGCGCCGGTAAGTCGATTTTGCTAGACGGTCTTGCGGCATGCTTGGGCGAACGAATGGATGCCCAAAGTGTGCGATTTGGTGCTGAAAAAGCGGATATTACTGCTCAGTTTGATTTGAATAGAAGCGATGCGGCTCGGGCATGGCTGCATGAGCGAGAGCTTCTCGATATCGATGATGAAAACGAAGTGCGGCTACGCCGTGTCATTCTGGCTGAAGGACGCAGCAAGGCGTGGATTAATGGTACGCCAACCAGCTTAGGTGAATTACGTGAACTGGGCGAGTTATTGGTGCAGTTGTATGGTCAACATAGCCAGCAACAATTACTGAAACCTGAATATCCCATGCATTGGCTGGATACAGCGGCGCAGTTACAACCTCAGGTTGATCAGGTACGGACACGATATAAATCATGGCAAACACTGGTTAAGCAACAACAAAATGCGGAGCGTGAACGTGAGGCATTATTAGCCCGACAGGCATTATTGAATTCACAGATCGAAGATGTGCGACCACTGATGCAACACGATTATGCTGAAATCGAGCAGGAGCATGATCGACTGAGTCATTTTGAAAGCATGATGCAGGATACCTCTGCACTACTGGATGGTTTGGATGATGGCGAAGATAATATCCTGTCTAAACTGGGATCGTTATTGCGCCGAGCAGAAATGCAGGCGAGTCGTGCACAAGCGTTAGATGCTGTGGCAACAGGTTTGGGGTCGGCACAAACTGAACTACAAGAAGCGGTATCAACCTTGCGGCAGTTTGCTGATGAGCAGGTGTTAGATCCAGAGCGACTGATTCAAATTGATGAGTTGCTTGGAGAGTTTCATCGTTTAGCGAGAAAGTATCGAACGACTCCTGAAGCGTTAAAGCAAGATTGTGAGGCGTGGCAGACGGAATTAGAGAAGCTGGATGATCTGGCGGATGCAGATTCATTGCAGTTAAAAGTTGAGCAAGCAGGCCAAGCGTACCATGAGGCAGCGGCGCAGCTTGATCAAGCGCGTCAAATGGCGAGTAAGCCTCTCATTCAAAGCCTAACAGATCAGGTAAAACCATTGGCATTGCCCGAAGCGCGTTTTGAATTTGAGTTCTCACCTGCGGTGGCAAGTGCAAATGGCGTGAGCCAGGTTCGTTTATTATTCAGTGCGAATCGCGGTGTGCCGCTGCAACCTTTAGCCAAAGTGGCGTCAGGTGGAGAGTTGTCACGGATTGCGTTGGTTATGCAGGTGATGATTGCAGCTCATGCGGAGGCGCCTGTTTTGGTGTTTGATGAAGTGGATGTGGGGATTAGTGGCGGAACGGCAGAGGTTGTTGGACGTTTACTGCGGACATTGGGGGATGATGTTCAGGTGCTGTGTATTACCCATCAGCCCCAAGTTGCAGCGCAGGGTCACCAGCATATTTTGGTTGAGAAACAGCAAGGCGAGCAGGCGGCAAGTCATTTACGCCAGCTCACGGATGATGAGCGTGTCAGTGAGTTGGCTCGGATGTCGGGTGGTGTCGAAATTAATGACGCGACGCTTTCGCATGCGCGCGGGTTGCTCAGTAATCGGCTCGATCCTACCGTTTAGAGCGACTGAGCTAGCTAAAGGTGAAGAATTTTGTTAGTTTTAAGATATACCTAACTTGCAATACTATAGATTTACTCCAATTATTATCTTAAGCGTGTTTGTTTTGATTTTATGGGAGAATAAATCAGTGCCTAAATACCTAACTCACCGTTGTTTGATTGCGCCGCGCGATGCGGAAGCAGTTGCACGAGACGATTTTTTTGCAGAAGCTGTTATTTACATTGCTCGGCATGATGAGGACGGCGCGATGGGCTTGTTGCTGAATCGTCCAAGTTCGGTGGGCATCAGTGAGCTTTTGTCTGATTTGCAAATTGTTTCAGATCTTGTCGATCCCCATGCCGTGCTACAAGGTGGACCATTACGACCAGAAGTTGGTTTTGTGATGCACACAGGACAACCTGTTTGGCATTCATCGATTGCGGTGAGTGAGAACGTTTGTATTACCACCAGCAAAGACATTCTAGAAGCGATTGCGCATAACGAAGGCGTTGATAATTATCAAATCATGCTGGGATTTGCCAGTTGGGCGCCTGGTCAGCTTGAAGAAGAAATCAAACGTGGCGATTGGCTGGTTTGTGAACCAGATATGGAATTATTGTTTAATTTGCCCTACGACGAACGCTGGTCGGCGGCGGCAGCTAAATTTGGTGTGAATTCGCCGTGGTTATCGAGTGAAGTCGGTCATGCCTGATTTAGAGGGTCACTTAAGCGGCCATTTAGAATACCGCAGCATCATGGCATTTGATTTTGGAACTCAAAAAATGGGTGTGGCTTATGGGATGTCGCTTACTGGAGCGGCATCACCATTAGCATTGATGGTCATGAAAGATGGCATCCCTGATTGGAATCACCTTGAGAAAACTCTTGCAGAGTGGCAACCCGACGCCTGTTTGGTGGGGCTTCCTTTGAATATGGATGATTCCGAATCTGAGCTCTGTCTACGGGCGCGTAAATTTGCGCGTCGTTTAAAGCATCGCCTGAATAAGCCTGTCTGGATGGTGGATGAGCGTTTGACGACACGAGAAGCACGGGAAGATGTCCGTCAAATTAGCGCGCAGCGTCGCGGTAAAGCACCTGCTGCTGATTCAATGGCGGCAGTTTTGTTAATAGAGAGCTGGTTTCGTGAACCTGTCGGTGTTTTGCCATAGTTATTCATGACAGGCATGATTGATAAAAATAAAGAGCACCTCATGCAAGATCTTCAGCCTTCTGCACGATATGTCGCCCTTCAACGCCAAATGCTCTTCTCATGTTGTGTTCTTTTGCCATTGTTGTTTCTCACTTTTCTAACATTTGCATTCATTCAGCATCAGGTTTTTGATTTTGACTTGCCGCTGATGTGGCAAATCCATCAGTTTGCGAATCCTGTTTATGATTATGCCGCTATTTCCATGTCTTATTTGGGCGGGATGCCTGCTGCGAGCGTGATGTTATTGGCGATGTTGATTTATGCGCATCAGGTACGTTCAAACCAGACTTTATTTATGCTGATTTCCATGGTTGGGGTGGCGAATTTATCTTGGTTGTTGAAAGCATTAGTGAATCGACCGCGACCGATGCTTTGGCCGAGATTGGTCCAAGATTATGGCGCATCATTCCCCAGTGGGCATAGTGTTTATGCCGCCGCATTTGCTTGTGTTTTTATCATCTTGAGCTGGCGAATGCGATGGCGTGGGATAGTTTGGGTATTTTCGATTGCATGGATGCTGCTGATGGGACTATCTAGAATCTATCTCGGGGTGCATTTTCCAAGTGATGTTTTAGGTGGTTGGCTTTTGGGCTGGGCGTGGGTGTTTTTTGTTTATTTGGGATTGAATAAAGCGCCTAAATGATTTGAGAATAGCTGTTACTGTGCATCATGGATTCGTATCTTTTTTAATTTTAATTCTGTCTGTATTCTACAAAAATGCATTTATTCATTGTCGCAATCTGCATCAAAATCCGCTTTAATCAAGCATTAACTTATTTCATGGTGATGTGATGAAATCTATGATTAAAATCTCGCTCGCATTGTGTGCAAGCCTTTATGCTTCTATGGCATTTGCTGCAATTCAGAGTAAGGAAATCCATTATACCGCTGCAGATGGCAGCCAATTGGTTAGCTATTACGTTTACGATGACGCGATTAAAATGAAGCGTCCAGGAATTCTTGTGGTGCATGAGTGGTGGGGACTAAACGATTATGCGCGCCGCCGTGCAACAGAATTGGCAAAGCTGGGATATGCGGCGATGGCGATTGATATGTATGGGGAAGGCAAACATACTGAAAAAGCCAGTGAAGCGATGGAAATGATGCATGGTGTTTTTAATGATGCTTCAACATCGATGGTTCGCGCGAAAGCGGGTTTAGAGTTGCTTAAAGCACAGCCGCAAGTTGATCCAACGAAGATTGGTGCGATTGGTTACTGTTTTGGTGGGAAGATTGTTCTTGATATGGCTCGCACAGGTTTACCGTTGGATGGTGTCGCGAGTTTTCATGGGGTTCTCGCAACCGCAACTCCCGCAAAAGAAGGTATCGTGAAAGCAAAAATATTAGTGCTGCATGGCGCGGCTGATACGATGGTTCCTGCTGCAGATGTCACTACATTTAAAGCAGAAATGAAAGCTGCCAATGTCCCATATGAGTTTGTGGTATATCCAAATGCCAAGCATGGTTTTTCAAGCCGAGATGCGGATCGTTTAGCGAAAGAAAATAAAATCGATGTGGGCTATAACGCGGTGGCAGATAAAAAATCATGGCAAAAGATGCGTGAATTTTTTAATGGTGTTTTTTCAGAAAAACACTAAGAGGAATGAGTGAGGAATAAAAAACCGCTGACATTGAATCAGCGGTTTTTTATTGAAATCAGAAAAATTATTTTTTATCAGTAGCTGGTTTAGCTGTATCTGATTTTGCAGTATCAGTGTCTGGTTTAATCACTTTCAATAATTCAACTTCAAAGATCAACACACTGTTTGGTGGAATAGTGCTTGCGCCTGTTTCGCCATAAGCGAGTTTTGCAGGAATAAAGAAGCGATATTTAGAACCCTCTTTCATGAGTTGCAGGCCTTCGGTCCAACCTGCAATCACCCCTGTCAGAGGGAATGTCACTGGCTGGCCACGCGCGATCGAACTATCAAACACAGTACCATCGAGCATTTTGCCTTCATAGTTGACTTGTACTTGGTCATCGGCAGTCGGAGCTGCGCCTGTTCCAGCGGTGATAACTTCGTATTGTAAGCCGCTAGCAGTGGTGGTGACGCCCGCTTTTTTGCTATTTTCTGCTAAGAACGCTGCGCCTTTGGTTGCGTTATCTGCTGCCAGTTTTTGGATTTCTTTCATTGCCTCGGCATCGTGTTTTTCTTTATACGCGATCAATGTTTTACGCATATCTTCTTCTGTTAGTCCGCTGGTTTTCTTGCCATAACCGTCACGGAAGCCTGCGATAAATTTTTCGGTATCGAGGTCAGGGATTGCATCAGCATTGCCTTTGCCCATGTAATAGCCAAAGCTATAGCCGACTTTTTGACTATCCGTGCTGCTTGCAGAGATGCTTGATTTTGCTGTTGATGATTTCTTTGAATCAGGGGTTGCTGCGTGTGCTGCGAGCATCGGTGCCAGTGCACCACCTGCTAACATAACTGCGAATGCAACAGGAGCAAATCTACTCATATTCATATTCCATTGATCTTAAAGTGATAGGTTTTTGCGTTGAACGTTTAGTAACCATTTGTCGTAATTTATATAAGCTGCCTGTTTGTCTGACAAAGTATTGAATAGACAGTTTATATATCCGATAACATCTTCACGTAATGCGCTTTATTTAGGCAAATTGCATAATTTTAGCGTTTGCGTTCACAGTTACAAAGTATGGCGATGTTATTCAATCTCAAGCTACTTTGTCTGTAACAATTTTTTGATTTACTGATTTTTTTTTTGATGTTGTGGATGTCAGTTACGGTTTTTGATATGAGATTTAGATGAATAGCTGGTTTTCTTAGCTTGAAATCTACTTTTGAGTTGATGCGAAATTGTGATTTGATTTCGTTCGGATCAGTCAGATTTTTTGACTGAATGACAAACTCGTCAAAATCAATCCACTGAAATTCGGTTTGGCGCTGTAAAACCAGCGCATGGAGTGCATGGTAAGGATGCCTGATAGCACCAAGCGAAATGTATTGGGCTTGTCCATTTTGGGGATGCGGTTATGCGGTACGGTAATCGTTTCAGGATGGCAGCTTTAATTAAAAATTTATGACCTTACCATCATCACTCTGGAGTCTATTATGACTATTGAACAAACTGCGACTGAAACCCTAGCTAAAGTTGAACAAACTGCAACCGAAACTCTGGCTAAAGTTGAACAAGCGGCGACTGAAACTGTAGAGAAAGCGAAAGTTGCTGCAACTGAAACCGTTGAAAAAGCGAAAGCAACTGCAACTAAAGCAAAAAAAGCTGTAGAAACTGAAGTTGCTAAAGCTGAGAAATTGGCTGAAGAAGTGAAAGCAACTGCAACTGAAGCGGTTCAGAAAGTTTCTGATCGTGTACAAGCTGAATCAAACAGCGTTGTTGAAAAAGTAAAAGGCCTGATCGCTCAATTGAAAACTCTTCAATCTGAAAAGTCATTTGCTGACATCAGCACTGAAGCGGCTAACTTGTTAAAAGAAGTTCAAACAAACGGCTTGCAAGCATTGAAAAATGATTATTCATTATTGCGTACAGCAGTAGTGGGTAACATCGAAACTTTGCAAGCAAAAAGCAGCTTAAAAACTTTTGTTAACGATTTGTTGGCAAAATTGTCACCAGCAAAATAATGTTGAAGTTGACTTAAGCTGATGTAAAAAAGCCACTTTGATTAAGTGGCTTTTTTTATGGGTGATTTTGACGCTGTGAATTTGACTGTAGGGGCGACCACAAGGGGGTGCCCCTATATTTTTTGGTTTTACCCTTTCAACGCCAATGGCTCAGGCAAGACTTTCGCAAGTGCAGCACTTAAACTTTCTAAGGTATTCCCTTTCGTTGGAATCAAGGTGATATGACCGAGTTTGCGACCAACACGTTCTTCTTTGCCATAAAAATGCAAATGAGCGCCTGACAGTTTCAACACGTCTTCGCGTTTTGGATGACGACCGATGATATTGACCATCATGCATGGGCTAATCAATTCCGTTGAACCGAGTGGCAAGCCTGCTACTGCACGCATATGATTTTCAAACTGAGAACATACTGCGCCTTCAATACTCCAATGCCCCGAATTATGTACGCGAGGCGCCATTTCATTGGCGAGTAGACCATTTGCCGTGACAAACAACTCCAGCGTGAGGACACCAACATAATTTAAATGATCGAGTAGACGGGTGATGTAGTCTTGAGCGATTGGTTGCAAAGCTTCACTATGCGGTGCAGGTACGATGGAATGTGACAGAATCCCATGATGGTGATGATTCTCTGCCAGTGGCCAAGTGCGGACTTCGCCGTCTTGACCACGAACGGCAATAATCGAGACTTCACGGTCAAATTTTACAAACGATTCTGCAATGAGAATCTCTGCTGCGCCCAGTGCTTGCCATGCTTCGCTAATCTGCGCCGCATCACGCAGAACAAATTGTCCTTTACCATCGTAACCACCCATCGCAGTTTTCAGCACGATTGGCAATCCTAAATCTGCGACGGCTTTTTGTAAGTCCGCTTCAGATTCGACGTTACGATATGCAGAAACTGGAATATCGAGTTGATCAAACAACGCTTTTTCTGCCAAACGATTTTGAGCTGTCGCCAGTGCGTTGCGGGGCGGATGTAATTCTTTATTTGCAGCCGCCAAAGCTTCGGCATAAGCGAGCGGTGTGTTTTCAAATTCAAGCGTATAAACATCTGAACTTTTGATAAATTGCTGTAATTCAGCACCGTTCGTTGCATCAAACACTTGACCCAAAACGGCTGAAGGGCAGTCTTGATGAGTTTCAAAAAATACGCAATTCAGATTTAGAGGTAAGGCAGCCTGTGCCAACATTCGACCGAGCTGACCACCACCAAAAATACCAACTTTTTCAACACTATTTATCGCATCGTTTTTCATAAGTTCAACAACATCACTTGGGTTTCATACAAGAGTTTTGCAATTAATATCTAAATCAATTGGATTAATTGATTTGACCAGGGATTGGGTTTTTACGCACTTTTTCAGTTTGCTGTTCACGGAATAAAGTAACCGCAGTCGCAATGGCTGGATGGTTTAATCCAATAATTTGCGCTGCGAGCAGCCCTGCATTTGTTGCACCTGCTTTGCCAATCGCGAGTGTACCGACGGCAATTCCCGCAGGCATTTGCACGATTGAGAGCAAAGAGTCGACACCATTCAAGATTGATGATTGAACAGGAACACCAAGAACTGGCAGATCAGTTTTGGCCGCGCACATGCCAGGAAGATGTGCTGCGCCGCCAGCACCTGCAATAATCACTTGAATACCACGTGCGCGAGCTTGTTCTGCATATTCAAATAAACGGTCAGGCGTACGATGCGCCGAAACTACTTCGCTTTCAAATGGCACACCGAGTTGTGTGAGCATTTGCGCGGTATGTTCCAGAGTCGCCCAATCAGATTGCGAACCCATGATGATGCCCACCAATGGTTTGGCGATTGCGTCTGATGAATGTGTTGAAGCTGCGGATTGGGTCATGGCGATATCATGTAAAATTGACTGTAAAATAGACCGCCTAGTTTGACGTATTTCACGCAATCAACCAAGCGTTCGATGACATTTCGCGCGTTTTTTACGATATTTTGTTGCATAAAGCGGTTATTTCAATAAACTGGAGCTGTTTAAGCACTACGAAACACAAAGAAAACTGCACCACATAAACACAATGCTGCCCATAAATAGTCAAGCCTGAAAGGCTGTTTGAATAGAAAGAGCATAAATGGCACAAAAACCAATAAAGTGATCACTTCTTGGCTAATTTTCATTTGCCCTAAGCTGAATCCGCGCGATTCGAGCAGTCGATTGGCGGGTATCATAAATAGATATTCAAAGAATGCGAGTCCCCACCCCATCAATACAGCTTGCCAAACAGGGGCATTGTGCAGAAATTTTAAATGACCATACCAAGCTGCCGTCATAAAAATATTCGATAGAACCAATAATGCAAACGGCGAATAAGGCTGGTTTAGAAAAGCATTCAACATGGGTTTTATACTCGGGCAATGACTTAGCTGTAGATTGACTGCAATATCGTAAACAACGACGTTGAAATAGTATCTTTTACCGATCTGTCTTGCTATCGTGCTGTCCAATTAAAAACGATCAAGGTGTTCGATTTGCCAAGGCTTCAGGGCTATGGGGCAAATTTAATACGCAGTAAATATTGGAAATTAAGGAGCGGTCATGCATCTGCATATCTTGGGAATTTGTGGAACATTTATGGGGTCGCTGGCACTGTTGGCGCGTGAGCTGGGTCATACTGTGACAGGATCTGACCAAAATGTTTATCCGCCGATGTCTACCCAACTCGAAAATGCAGGCATTACTTTAATGCAAGGCTATGAGGCAAGTCATTTACAGCCTCATCCTGATTTGGTCATCGTGGGTAATGCGATGAAACGTGGCATTCCTGCAGTCGAATATATGCTCGATGCAGGTCTAGCGTATACGTCTGGCCCTGCGTTTTTGGCTGATCATGTGCTGCATGGCAAACATGTTTTGGCGGTTGCTGGCACACATGGTAAAACGACGACGACGACAATGGTTGCGTGGATTCTTGAGCAAGCAGGTTTAAATCCAGGCTTCTTGATTGGCGGCGTACCACTTGGTTTTACGCATAGCGCACGTTTGGGCGGTAGTAAAACCAACGGCAAAGATTATTTTGTCGTTGAGGCGGATGAATACGATTCAGCGTTCTTTGATAAACGCTCCAAATTTGTCCACTATCATCCCCGCACGGTGATTTTGAATAATCTTGAGTTCGATCATGCGGATATCTTTGATAATCTTGCCGCGATTCAAAAACAATTCCATCACCTTGTTCGCACCATTCCAAGTAGTGGGCAAATTATTATGCCTGAAGGTGTTGCGTCATTAGATGAAGTGTTGGCGATGGGCTGCTGGACGCCAACGCATAAAACCGCGATTCAAACTGCAAATACCACTCAAAGTAGTTCTGCGGAATGGCAGGCAGTTCTCAAAGCCGAAGACGGCAGTTCATTTGCTGTGCATTATCAAAGCAAAGAAGTTGGAACTGTAACATGGTCGATGACGGGTCTTCATAGTGTTGCCAATGGGATTGCTGCGATTGCTGCGGCGCATCACATTGATATTGAACCTGCACAAGCGTGTTTGGCATTATCTAACTTTGGCGGCGTTAAGCGTCGTATGGAACTGCTGGATACAGTGCGCGGCGTGGATGTTTATGACGATTTTGCACACCATCCAACGGCAATCGAAACGACTCTTGATGGGATTCGCAAGAAAATTGGCAATCGTCGTTTGTGGGCGATTATCGAGCCGCGCTCAAACACCATGCGTATGGGTAATTTCAAAGCGCAATTGGCTGAGTCTGCGCGTGTTGCGGATCAAGTGATCTGGTATCAGCCTGCGGGATTGGATTGGGATTTACAGCCTGTTGTGGCTGCGGCGATTAATTCTGCACAAGTTGCAAATGATCTGGATACGATTATTAACCGTATCAAAGCTGAAGCAACTGATGGTGACGTCGTCGTGATCATGTCCAATGGTGGCTTTGGTGGTTTGCATGGCAAAGTGCTGGCGGCTTTGAAAGGCTAAGTATTTCAGGCCTCCATTAAAAAAGCTCCCTTCAATTCTGAGGGAGCTTTTTATTTATAACCGATGTATCGTGAGTTGTATCCAACTGTATCGACGATACAACTGGATACACTGAGCAATACAATACGTTTTTCGAGATTTATTCTTCTTTCAAATAAGGCCAAGCGGCTTTGAGATAAATCATCATCGACCACAAGGTTAAAAGCACTGCGATATACAGTAGGCTATAAGACAAGATGGCGAGTTTGTCGATATTCAACAAAAATACAGTAATCGAAATGAGCTGAAAGGTCGTTTTTAATTTTCCAACCATAGAAACCGCAACACTCGCACGGTTACCAAGTTCGGCCATCCATTCGCGGAGTGCAGAAACAGTAATTTCGCGTGAAATAATCACGATCGCAGCGAATGCCATATAAATATTCGGTTGCCATTGTACAAGTACAACCAAAGATGCCGCGACCATTAATTTGTCTGCAACAGGATCAAGAAAGCGTCCAAAGGCAGAGCTCTGGTTCATGACACGTGCAAGATAGCCATCCAGCCAATCGGTGATTGCTGCCAAAGCAAATAAGCTCGCTAGAACACTGTGTCGGATCAAACTGCCAGAATGTCCTGCAATACCAATTGCAGGTGGCCAATAAGCGATCAGCAAAAAAACTGGAATGAGCGCAATCCGTGATAGCGTGAGGATATTAGGAATATTTAGGATTTTACCTGTCATTACAGCTCTTCATTTTCGGGAAAATGCATTAGGTGATTGCAGCTGGATCGTTCTGTGATGATACCAGAAGGATTCAGCTTAATAACCTCGTCCTTGATTCGTGCATCGTATCTTTACATCATTTTTGTGTCATTGTTATGGCACAACAGCCAAACAAAAAACTTCGTTGATGCCAAGCTGACTGAGTGATAATACACGTCGTTATATCGTTTATTAGCGGATCAGAATAGCTTATAGGTCATGATGATATGCTTTTGAAGAGAATGCAAATTTGGCATGTAATTAATATTGGTCTGGCGATTTTATTTTCGATTTTGTTATCTAGTTGTCATTCTCAAGTACCTTTAGCTTTGGATCAGCAAGTTTATATTTGGCAACGGCAATGGACGCCTAACCATACGCTTGCGCTTGCACAAACCCATCAAACATTTTCTACGTTACGTGTCTTGGCTGCACAATCCTATCCAACAGAAGGTTGGATTCATGCGCATATTGATTTTGCAACGCTTCGCAAGGACGCGCGCCCAGTGATTGCGGTGATTCGTTTAGATGGGCAGCTTGCTCAATTAAAAAATAGCGAAGTTTCCAAGCAAATTCAGCAAGTGATCCAAACTTGGCAATCTCAAGGCGTGCATTTGGTTGGGATTGAAATCGATTATGACTGTGCAAGTCGGCGTTTACCTGAATATGCCGTGCTGCTTCAGCATATAAAGGAAAAACTTCCTAAGCCTTTACGGTTGAGTATTACGGCATTGCCAGCTTGGCTTGATAGCCTTGCACTAGATCCTCTGCTTGAAATTGTCGATAGTTCAGTTTTACAAGTACATGCCGTACAACGCGTGCAGTTAGGACTCTTTGATGAAGCTAAAGCTGAATCTTGGGTTGCGGCTTATGCAAAGCGCAGTCGACATGATTTTTATGTGGCGCTGCCAGCATATAGTGCAGGATTGACGACTGATGGGCGAGTGGAAAGCGAGGTGCGATTATCATACGCAGGACAGCGACAAGAGCTGCGCGTTGATCCGCATCAAGTTGCCAAGTTTATGCAGTTTGTTCAACGTCAGCATGATCCAAAAATTCGCGGATTTGTCTGGTTTCGCTTGCCGTTGGCCGATGATGAGCGCGCATGGTCTTGGACGACGCTGAATGCAGTGATTCAACAACAATCTTTGAAGTCTGAATTCGAGATCATTTTGAAATCATCGCCACAAATCGTGGGTTTGTACGATATTGTATTGACGAATTCTGGTAATCTGGATGCCCAATTGCCAGCACAGATTCATGTTCAAGATCATGGATGTACCGCTGGCGATGCGTTATTACCTTACTCATTAAATCGACAAACACATCAGTGGGTTTTTGGGCAATCAAATTTAACACCTTCAACAATTCAAAATAACCAAAGAATCAATGCATCTACTGCGCGGTCAGTAGGCTGGATGCGTTGTGTAGAATTAAAAAAAGAGGATTTTTCCTATGCGCGTGATGCAAGGTCGTGACTTTTCGTCAAATCAGAACGAATCAAATCAGCAGCTGATAAAGAAAACCAATCGATTGATCCATGTGAGTTGGTTCCATCGTTCTCTTTTATCCGCGATGTTGGTTGTGTCCATCCCTGCTTATGCGTGTGGACCTGATTTTCCAATGCGGTTATTGGCTGATCGAACTGCGACATTAAATGAATTTCCTGAGAGTAATTTTGCCTTTGAGGCGAAACACTTTTTAAAACCTCAGCTTAAATTAGCGATTTTTACGGGAGAGTCGAATTATTATGGGTTGGATGCGGAAACTTTAGTCAAGAATAGAGATGCTGTAGAGCAGAAGTCATTGAGCGCTGCGGATTGGGCTTTGGTGCAACGCTTGCGGACTTTGTCTCCTGCTGATATTGAAACGCAAGGGGCTGCATTACCTACAGAATTACGTCTCTACCTTGAGGGTGCTGCGGCATTGCGACTCGGCGATCAAGCGACAGCTCAGCAATATTTCCAAAAAGTTCTACAGCTGCCTGCGCAAGAGCAAAAGCAACATGCGTTGTGGGCGCTTTATACGTTAGGGCGTTTACAAGCTCGGCAAGGGAATGAGGCTGCGGCAATACAAAGTTTCCAGCAGGTTCGGGCGCGTACTATTGCTGGTGCGGATGATGATCTGGCATTGGCGGTAGATAGCTTTGGTGAAGAGGCGCGTGTTCATAAAAATCGCGAACAATGGAGCCCAGCGATTGCGCTGTATGCTGCGCAATCTGCGCAGGGTGATCCGAGCGGTGTTGCATCATTGGCGATGGTTGCTTCCGAGCTCATGGTACTTCCACCTGAACAACTCCAGCCATTATTAACCGATGTTTGGGTGAAACGCTTACTCACTTCATGGTTATTGAGTAATTTCAGTCAGTACGGTTATCAGTCTTCCGATACGCTAAATTCAGCTCAACAAAAATATTATCGCCAGATTGTCCAAGCACTCGCACAAACAAAAAATATCGAGCCTGTACTTGCTGAGCGGCTGGCGACATTGATGTATCAAAATGCAGATTATGCGAGCGCCAAGCAGATATTACCGTATGCAGGTGATGGCGGATTAGCATGGTGGGTACGCGCCAAAATTGCTTTACGTGAGGGGCGACTCTTGGACGCGCGAGCGGCCTATGCAAAAGCGGCACATTCGTTTCCAAAAGACCAAGACTGGGGCGAACGGCGTAACCCAGATTATGTGAGTGAGATGGTTAATCCCTACTGCCGTGTTGAAGGTGAGAGTGCCATTGTGGCACTCAAACAAGGCGACTATCTAGAAGCATTCGATCAAATGTGGCAAGGTCGGGCGCAATATTGGCAAGATGCTGCGGATATTGCAGAGCGAGTACTCACTTTAGATGAACTCAAGTCGTACGTGGATCAACACGTTCCTGTGCCCGCAAATCGGAGTGTCAAAGATCCTAATCAGTATGTGGAGTTATCTCCAGAAGCCAAATTGCGAGAGCTACTTGGTCGGCGTATGTTGCGCGATGGTCATTATGATGGCGCTGCGGCTTACTTCCGTCCTACTTTAAAAGTCAAAGCTGAGGCTTATATTGCTGCGCGAGAAACTGCGGCAAGTCGTTGGCATTTTGCGGCGACGCGTGCCGAAGCATTTTATCGTGCGGCGGAGATTGCCCGACAAGATGGTCTTGAACTTTTGGGATATGAGAACGCCCCAGATTATGCAATCTGGAGTGGGGATTTTGGTGGTGATGACAAACCTAAAGCATCAAATTGGATAGGCGCAGATGAGGCAAAGCGCCAACAAGCCAGTGCTGCACAGCCTGATATTCGTTGGCATTACCGCAATACTGCTGCCGAACTTGCCAATCAATCCGCTGACTTCTTGCCAGCGCGCAGTCAGGCATTTGCTGCGGTGCTCTGTAAGGCTTCAGGCTGGGTTGCGGATACTGATGTAGCTGCAACGAAGAAATATTATCAACGCTATGTTCGTCAAGGCGCTTATTTACCGTGGGCTGAGGATTTTGGTCATGGTTGTCCTGTGCCAGATTTTGATACTGCACGCAGTAAGATATTGCAATATCAATGGTATGCGTTAAAGAATGTGTTACGTTCGCATAAACATGCGATCTATATTGCTGTGGTTGTGATGTTATTAGGTACATTCGGAAGTGGTCTATGGTTCTGGATGCGCAAGCAAAAAAAATTACCAACACCATAAATCATTCAATGTGGGGCATGGTAAATCGCAACATTGCCCCTATTAACTTGAAAACCTCCTTCAGTTGTAGATGACTTTTGAATATCGAATCACAGCCTAAACCGACCCAGTCGAATGCCCAGTCCATTTTACCCACGAAGGAAATGAGCGGGTTTGCGATTATCAGGTCATTATTGCCATACCTTTGGCCTGAGCATGAGCGCGGTTTGCGTGTTCGTGTCGTCGTTGCGCTGATTCTTTTATTTGTCGCCAAATTGACGACCAGCTATTTACCGATTCTCTACAAGCACGCGATTGATGCGCTCAGTCTAAAAAATCCCGCTGTATTTGTCGTGCCAGTTGCGTTGATTGTTGCGTATGGTATGACTCGCGTGATGGCGCTGCTTTTTGCAGAACTGCGCGATACTGTGTTTGCGCGTGTGCAGCAGCATGTGATTCGTGTGGTTGGTGTCAAAGTCTTCGATCATTTGCATCGTTTATCACTTCGATTTCATTTATCGCGGCAAACAGGTGGTGTGAATCGCTCTATCGAACGCGGAACTCGTGCGATTGATACGTTGCTGTCGTATCTGCTGTTTAGCCTAGTCCCAACATTATTTGAAATCGGGCTGGTGACGGTCATTTTATGGAAACTTTTTAATGGCTGGTTTGCCTTAGTCACATTAATGACGGTCGCCGCTTATTTGATTTTTACCTTTACCATTACCGAATGGCGCACCAAGTTTTATCGGGAAATGAATGAAGATGAAAGTCGTGCCAATACTCAAGCAATTGACTCGTTATTAAATTTTGAAACGGTCAAATACTTTGGTAATGAAGCTTTAGAGGCGGGTAAATACAACAGTTTATTAAAGAAACTAGAAGATTCTTCAGTTAAAAGCCAATCAAGCTTATCGCTGCTTAACGTCGGTCAGGGTTTCATTATTTCGGTTGGTCTGACCATCATGATGTGGATGGCGGCTCAAGGCATTCATGCGGGAAAGATGACGATTGGTGATTTTGTTTTGGTGAATAGTTATTTGCTACAACTTTATGCGCCATTGAATGGTCTTGGCTTTGTTTATCGTGCGATTAAACGCGCCTTTACTGACATGGAAAAAATGTTTGAATTGCTCGCGGTTAATCGCGAAATTGCCGATATGCCTAACGCGCCAACATTAGCCATCACAGGCGGTCAGGTTGAGTTTAAAAATGTGCAATTTGGCTATGATCCGCGCCGTCAGATTTTAAAAGGTGTAAGTTTTAGTATTCCTGCAGGGCAGACCTTGGCAGTTGTTGGCGCATCAGGCGCAGGAAAATCAACATTAAGCCGTTTATTATTTCGCTTTTATGATGTCAATGATGGGGCGATTTTGATTGATGGTCAAGATATTCGCGCCGTAAAGCAAGAATCGTTGCGAGCTGTGCTGGGTATCGTGCCGCAAGATACGGTTTTGTTTAATGACACGATTCGCTACAACATTGCGTATGGTAATCCTTCCGCAACAGCAGTTGAAATTGAACAAGCCGCAAAGCTTGCTCATATTCATGAGTTTATTTTAGCGATGCCTGATGGCTATGACACGGTTGTCGGCGAGCGTGGTTTGAAACTCTCTGGTGGTGAGAAACAGCGTGTCGCCATTGCACGGACAATCTTAAAGAATCCTGCGATTTTGTTGTTTGATGAAGCGACAAGTGCGCTTGATACGCACACTGAACGAGAAATTCAATCGAATTTGAGAGAAGTGAGTCGCGGACATACGACTTTAGTCATTGCTCACCGACTTTCGACGATTGTTGATGCTCATGAGATTCTGGTGATGGCGGATGGACAGATCGTTGAGCGCGGCTCACATGCCAGCTTATTGCTGAGCGATGGTCTATATGCAGCGATGTGGCGTCAGCAGCAGGCAGAGAGGCATTAATTTTACAGATCAATATGGACTGGCGCAGAATCAATTTTTAACAAAGCAAATATAAACCTTGTTTGTTGACAAGCTATACTTTCAGCTTGTTTTAATTGATCTCTATGTTGATCTTTGGATATAAGAAAAATGCCACTTGCCATTGTTCGAGAGATGTTTGACGAATTTACCCACACTGTTGCCGTCCCTTTGCGCGATGCAGAGCAACTTCAGGTTCGTGTATTTGGTTCAACTATGGGGCAATCAGTGCTTATGCTCCCTGGCTTAGGCATGAGTGCAAGTCATTGGCTACCCATGATTGCACCTTACGCATTACGTTATCGTTTCTATTTGCCTGATTTGCGAGGCTGTGGACTGTCTGCGAAGTTAGCATTTAATCAAGCCGATGTTTTCCAAAATCATATGGAAGACATTCAAGACGTCATTAGTCATTTTAAACTCAAAGATATGCTGTTGGTTGGCTACTCTTTGGGGGCGACGACAGCGATGCATTTACAGCGTGCGGGGCAGTTTGAGTGTGTAAAGCGCTATCTCCATATCGATCAAACACCTTGTATACATAATCAAGCAGACTGGCCTTATGGCTTGCTCGGAGCGCAGCAAGAATCATTATTTACGCTCATGCGCGAAGCAAATACGTTGCTTGAACAATATCCCTCAGCGACTTATTTGGGAGATATTCCTGCATTAATGCGAGGCTCTATCGTCGATAAACTTCAGCAGATCCATACCTTGTTAAGTGGTGAATCTCTTCTTAAACCTTGGCTCAGACCTATTATTCTTGCTTTTTTACCTTTCGCCCATAAGTTACCACTGACGCGAGTTGATCATCTTCGCGCTTATTTTGCTGCATATAGCGGCGAAGGCCATGATTATCGCGCTAGCCTAAAAACATGCACCACTCCTATTACACAAATTGTCGGGATGAGTTCTAGGCTGTATCACGCTCAGGGTCAAATGCACATTGCGGATTGTGCGCAAAATGTCAAAGTCGTGAAGTTCGATGATTCTGGTCATACGCCCTTCTTCCATGAACCACGCAAATTTGTTCGCGTATTAGGTGACTTCTTAGCGGGTTAATAAACAATAAGATTTGAATCCTGAATTATTCTTGAAATAGTTCAGCGCACTTCCTATGAACGGTTTCTTGTTTTTTAGTTTAAAAATACTTAATTTGAGTCAAAAACGTACGATATAGTGGGATTTTGCCTACAAACCGAGCACTCGATATAAAAACTATAAAAAGGGTTTGACATGGTTGAGGAAGTGTATAGAATGCACCCCACAGCGACGGTGATGTGCTTTTAAATAAGTAGATTAAACAATAGCTTAGAAGATTTGCGGTGTGTTTTGTGGTTGATTTTGCGGTGTAATTAAGTGGTT
>JASLHI010000042.1 GCA_030149815.1 Aquirhabdus sp.
GATCCCATCCCGAACTCAGAAGTGAAACCTCTTTGCGCCGATGGTAGTGTGGCATTCGCCATGTGAGAGTAGGGCATCCTCAGCTCATTTATTCCTAAGCCCCCCAACTTTAATTAGTTGGGGGGCTTTTATTTGGGGCTGCCCAAACTGGGCTACATTTTCACTATGATTCTGTTTTAACCTAACAGCGTAGAGGTTTATAATTACTCCTGTTATTTAATTATAAAAAGGGAGTAAGACCATGGCATTACGCGGCGATCCTCAAGTTATTGCTTTTCTAAATAAAGTTCTTTTAAATGAACTGACAGCGATTAATCAATATTTTTTGCATTCTAAAATGTTCAAGAATTGGGGCATTACCAAGCTTGCTGAGCATGAATGGCATGAGTCTATTGATGAGATGAAACATGCTGATCGTCTCATTGAACGTATTTTATTTTTAGAAGGACTGCCTAATTTACAACAGCTCGGTAAATTAAGGATTGGTGAAGATGTTAAAGAAATCTTGACCAGTGATTTAGCGATGGAAATGAATGCGCATCCTGATTTGAAAGATGCGATTGAGCATTGTGAAAAAGTTCGGGATTATGTGAGCCGAGATCTCTTTAGTGATATTTTAGAAAGCGAAGAGGAACATATTGATTGGCTACAAACTCAGTTAGAGCTCATTGAACGTATAGGTATTCAAAACTATACTCAAACTCAACTTGGTTCTGATGCAACTTAATAGACAATCATTGGTTTAGCATAAAAAAAGTCCGCCGGGGGAGGCGGACTGAAAAGGGGTTTCGTTGTCTTAATCGACATGTTCATTATACGACAACGATGAATTTTGCAATGTAGCGTAGCTGTTTTTTCTATGTAAACATATGTCATTTATTTGATCAAGATTACGCTTTTGTACACACTTTCTGCATATTTTTGTCATTAATCCTCTCTACATTGAACAGCCTTTATATAAATTAAACTGGTTGATTGGCTAAGTTGGTTTAACCATCTTATTAATTTGAGTAATCTGTTGAGTTAAGAACGTTTGCAATTCATTATAACTTTGCATGTCTACGTCATCGCCAATGCGGACCGTAATGGTGATAAGTTGCTGATTGATTGGTGCGAGATATAACTCAATGCGTTGCCTTTGGTTATTTTGATCTCGAGTATGATACGTTGTATGAAGGAAATCTGTTTCTGCCAGTTGTAATAGATCGTCATCAGCAGGATGAATTAAACTCGATTGAGCTGCGAAAATCTGTTTTTCAACTTGTTGTTTGAATGCCTCAAAATTATTGTTCAACGAAGATTGCGAAGTTGATGTGAGTTTTGTAGGCGTGCGTGTGATTTCAACACTGCCCAGTGGCGACTCGAAGCGTTGTGTTTCTGCTGTTTTTATTTCGACGGGGTGCCATTCTGCGAGTGATGCTTCTGGTGACTGAATGAGCGTAATTGTGACATGCTTTGCAGCCTCTTCACGTGACATACAGCCATTCAGCAGAACTAGGCAGATGCATACGGAAAATGCAAATAATCTCTTTTCCATGAGCTGATGCTCTCTTTATTAAATGCGATCATTTTATACTTTTTTGACCATAAAATGATCACCATCAAGACATCTAAATTCACAACAGTCTATAGTTGGAATGACTCCCACTCTAGTTCTAGTGTTTAGGCTTTTTTGATCGACCTTTGACTTTAAGGTCTTTAATCACAGCAATAATGTCATCGCTTGCTAACGCGTTTTTATTTCATTCATGGCTGCATTATGGGCAAATCACCGTCTTCATAGGTATATTCGGATTGGCTATTTCATTCTAAATGACGAGCTCACTGCCTTAATAAAAAAATCGCTATTTTGAGATTATATGCATCCTATTTTTGCAATGGTGGTGTAGGACGGCGCTTTTTCTTGCCTGCGAGATGGGCTTCTTTTTTAGCTTCACGTTCAATCTTGGCTTCTTGCGCGAGCACTTCTTCAAGTTCAGCCATTTCTGGGGTTTCAAAGCTGATTCTGCCAAGCAGTGGCTTGCGAATATCATGGATAACCATTTCCCCTAGACGGGTATAGTCGACGCATTTACCGCTTGAGAAATAGCGTTTTTTAACTCCGACAATTTCAAAGAAATCCATAGCATCTGCAGGAAGTTCTTCTAGACCATAACGTTCTTTTACGCGTTCTGGATAAGCTTGAATGAGATAATCCATTGCGTAGCAGGCGATGTCATCAAAGGTCACGGCGGTGTTTTTAATCGCGCCTGTAATTGCAAGGCGATAGGCTGAGTTTTGATTGTGGAACTTCGGCCATAAAATTCCTGGTGTGTCGAACAGCACGATTTCTTCATCAAGTTTGATGCGCTGTTGGGCTTTGGTGACGGCGGGTTCATTACCTGTCACGGTAATTTTGCGGCCTTTGAGGATGTTAATTAGCGTTGATTTTCCGACGTTGGGGATACCAACGATCATGGCTTTGATATTGCGAACTTGGCTTGCGGTACGTGGCACGAGTTGGTGGCAGAGGTCAGTCAGGGCTTGGACACGCAGATGCTGACTAGAGTTGATAGCCAGAGTTTTAACCGTTGGATTTTTTTCGAAATAAGCTATCCAATGCTTTGTGATTTCAGGATCGGCGAGGTCGTCTTTATTGAGGAGTTTGATTCGCGGAATATTGCCTGAAAATTCAGCAATCACAGGGTTTTGGCTGCTGTAGGGAATGCGTGCATCCAACACTTCAATCATCACATCAATATTTGGCAGCAGTTCTTTAATGTCGTTGGTTGCTTTGCTCATGTGGCCGGGAAACCAATTGAGATTTGTTTTTGGATTCATAACAGACTGACTTTTGATTGAGATGTGAATGTGTTGGTAATATGCGCGATTTTAACATGTTGCAGGGGATTAGGTTGGAGTCAATAAAAAAGCCCTACTCGTTAGCAGGGCTTTTTTGGGTTTAAATCACTATTTGGATATTAAAACGTATCTGCAGGAATTCGAACCCAGCCTTCCATCAGAATACGCGCACTGCGGCTCATAATGGCTTTCGTCACGGTCCATTCACCACTGACCAGTTTGGCTTCTGCACCGACACGTAACGTGCCAGATGGATGACCAAAACGGACAGCTTGACGTTCACCGCCACCTGCTGCCAAGTTCACTAATGTGCCGGGAACAGCGGCTGCAGTACCAATCGCCACAGCTGCAGTACCCATCATCGCATGATGCAGTTTGCCCATTGAGAGCGCGCGGACTAGCAGATCGACTTCTTCTGCTTTAATTTGCTTGCCGCTGGATGCGACATAATCTTTAGGTTTGGATACAAAAGCGATTTTTGGTGTGTGTTGACGGGTTAGCGCTTCGGCAGGATCTTTAATTAAGCCCATTTTCAATGCGCCTGCAACACGAATTGCCTCAAATTTGGCGAGTGCTGCTGGATCTGTATTAATCGCTTCGCGTAGCTCTGTGCCTGTGTAGCCAATATCTTCAGCATTCACGAATACAGTGGGGATGCCTGCGGTAATCATGGTTGCTTTAAATGTGCCGACATTCGGTACTTCGAGGTCATCGATCAGATTGCCAGTCGGGAACATCGAACCGCCATCTTCACTATCATCGGATGGATCCATAAATTCGAGAACAATTTCTGCTGCTGGGAAGGTTACGCCATCGAGTTCGAAATCACCTGTTTCTTGTACTTGACCATTGGTGACAGGGACATGAGCAATGATGGTTTTATGGATATTTGCCTGCCAGATACGCACAGTGCATGTGCCATTTTCAGGAATGCGAGCAGGGTCAACTAGACCTGCTTGAATCGCAAATGCACCTGCTGCAGTAGACAGATTGCCGCAGTTACCACTCCAATCGACAAACGCCTTATCAATTGAAACCTGACCATACAGATAATCGACATCATGTTCAGGTTGGCTGCTTTTGGACAAGATCACGCATTTGCTGGTACTCGATGTTGCTCCGCCCATACCGTCAATATGCGCCGAATATGGGTCTGGGCTGCCGATCACGCGCATAAAAATCTTGTCACGTACTGCGCCTGCGACTTGTGCAGCTTCTGGTAAGTCTTGTAGGCGGAAAAAAACACCTTTACTGGTCCCGCCACGAATATAAGTTGCAGGGATTTTGATTTGAGGGGCGTGTGTCATAAGGATTAAATGTGTTAGTTGAATTGGAGCAATTATAGCGACTTTTATGATGCCCATGCGGTTTTGCACAACAGTAAACTCATGGGCTGGTTATCCTAAAATGGTGCGTTTGATTCTAATTCCAAGAAATGACCTAACAACGGATGTTCAAGCGCCAAATAGCTGGCATGTAATGCGAGGCGATTTAATGGACTTCGGGTCGGTTCTGGGTGATAGAGTTTATCGCCTGTAATGGGATGTCCAATGTGTGCCAGATGGACGCGCAGTTGATGCGAACGCCCCGTAATCGGCTCAAGCAAAATACGGCTAATGTCTTGCTCAGCATCATAGGCAAGATGCTGATATAAGGTTTGGGCGAGTTTGCCGATTTCAAAATCGACTTTTTGTTTCGGGCGATTGGGCCAGTCGGTGATGAGTGGGGCTTCGATGCTGCCTTGTCCTGCTAAATGTCCTTGAACCAGTGCGATGTAGTTTTTTTTGACCGTTCGGGCTTGAAACATTTTGCTGATGGCGACTTCGGCGTCGCGGTGTTTGGCAAACATGAGAATGCCTGATGTTGCCATGTCTAGACGGTGGGTGACTTTTGCTTGTGGGAATTTTTCTAAGATACGCAAATAGGCACTGTCTTGATGTTCTGGTAAACGCCCCATGACGGACAATAATTCCGCGGGTTTATCAATGACAATCAGGTCATCGTCTTCATAGAGAATCTGCAATGGCTCTTGTGGCGGCGTGTAAACGAAGTTGTCGTTGAGAGGCATGGGAGTGAAGAACGAGATGAATAAACGATGCGCAACATAGCAATGCAGGACTAGCGTGTCAACGGATTAGGTTAACGATTGAGTACTGCGAAGTGTATCGTGCTGTATCGTGAATACAGTGCGATACACTTCAAGCGTGCTAGTGATCACGATGAATATCGTGTTGGAGCAGTTTACTTAGGGCGATAGATTGCGCAGAGTTTGTTGCCATCTGGATCACGAACGTAGGCAAGGTGCATCGCGCCTAGACTGCCTTGGCGTAAGCCTGGTGCATCTTCAATCGAGATACCGCCGTGTGCGACTGCTGTGTCATGGAATGCGATAACTTGTTCGGGAGAGTTGCATTTGAAGCCGATGGTTGCGCCATTGGCATAGGTTGCTTCTTCGCCGTTGATTGGTTCGCTCACGCCAAAAGAAGCGCCATCGTGGCGGTAAAAAAGTCGTGTATGACCTGTCGGTGCTTTGTTGATCACTGCTTCGCCTGCGCCGAGTACGCCAAGCACTGCATTGTAAAATTGCTTGGATCGTTCAATGTCGTTCGATCCGACCATGATGTGATTAAACATGTATTCTCTCCTTGATTTCCGACGCCATGTCGAGGGTGACTGTTGGCGAAGGATATTATCATTGGGATGGAGGTAGGGTGTGAACTTGAGAGTCGAGGTGTTTAAGTCTGTGCTGGGGCGAGCCCCAGCTTGTCTAAAGTTCCTTTAATTGAATATCATCATATGTCTCAAACTCCGTTTCCCATTTGCTGAAACCAGGAATACGAACTGGAGATCTCCAATGAGATACTGTTGTCTCTTTTAGATTATCAACTTTTGCCATCGCAATAGTAGGCATGTTAGAGCGACCATTCTCATTAGCCAAATACCTTGTAATAAGCTGACAGTCATACCCTGTAGATACTAAAGCTAATAACTTTGAAATCGCCATTAGAGATGATTTCACACCCTCCCGAGATGGAGTTTTTCCCGTGTGTTGAAACGCATTTCTCTCAAATCTAGCTACATTCAAATCTCGATATAACTCTTCATCGATGATATTGAGGGTAAATAATAATTCGATTCGATGAGCAAATCCCCATTGCTGAGATTCAAGAAATTTTTTCCGTTTTGGAATGGAGCTATCTTTTGTTTGCTCTATTACTTTCTCACACCAAATATTTTCAATGATCTGCTCAACTGATATCCACGCATGGGTCATTGACTCTCTAAATTGCGAAGTAAGAAAGTACGTAAAAGCTGTTGTCAATAATGCAGGGGATAAGGTTGGAATAAGAGATAAGATCCGACTTCCAACGTTATATGCTGATTCAAAATCATCTGCCAATATCTGTGGAGGGCTATAAAGCTTAATATTGTACAAACTACCTGCTCCCTTCTCACCGATTGCACGATGTAACTCAGCGTTGTCTCCAAAACAATACTCATGTCTATAGTATCCACAATTTGCGATATGCCCTAATGATAGGTCGTTGGGCGAGACAGCTTCGATATACAATCCACCAATGAAGCAAGCTGCAATAATCCTATTAAACTCATCTAATGCCGTGTTTGTATCAGCGTATTCTTTTAAATACGGTAAAATAAGACTGCCGTCATATCCTAAGCAAAGTGTAAATGGTTCGATAAGATCTACATCAATAAAGCGGGTTGCTCTATGCAACTTTACATAGTTATAGTTTGAACTATTGATTTGGTCTGTCGTACATTGCCATTTATCACTCTCGTCTCTCAAAATCAAACGAAAAGGCTTTGGGTTTGCAATAACTATTGGATGTACGTTTCCCATTTCTTCAAACCTTAGCTAAAAGTTAATTTCAAACATAGAATTATCAATAATACCCCTTGCTCTAAAAAGAAACCCCATCTTTCGACGGGCTTTCTTTAACTTAACCTGTAGCTTGAATTTAAGCTACAGCACCTTCCAAGAAGTCCTGTGCAAAGTACTGGAACATGGCCTGCGTCATAGATCAGCACTTCTTCCGCAGTATCCAGAAGTGAAGTCACAGGCACTTCAATGGTTTCACTATTCGCATGATAAATGATCAAAGACAGATATCTATACATCAGTATAGTATTTCCAATACCTAGAAATTTGTATCCTCAATAGAATCTAAGTTGACGTTTTTAACTATTAGCGATAAGTTTGATCACACTAAAAAAACAGTTCAGTCTCATTTATAAATGGATTTAATGAGATGGCGCCGTTGCTCGTTACGGTATAAAAGACAATGCTTCCAAGGAACGGAGGAATATGAAAATTAAGCAGTGTTTGATTGCGATGAGTCTCGCTTGCGTTATCCCAGTCGCATCCCATGCCCAAAAAATCTGCGTCTTTGATCCCGCAGGAACGCAAGGTGATCAGTACTCATTTATGAAAGATTATGCCCTTGCCGCAACGCGATGGGGCGCAGATATCACGCTGAAAGCCTATGTGAACGATCAAAAAGCAACGGATGACTTTATAGATGGGAAATGTGATGGCTTATTGTCCATCGGCTATCGTATCCGTCAATTTAATAAGTTCACAGGCTCTATCGACAGTTTCGGGCAAGTCACCAGTAACACGATGGCCAGAAACCTAATCGGACTCATGGCGAATCCTAAACTTGCACCAGAAATGGTGGAAGGAAATATGGAAATTGCAGGAGTCTCAGCTCTAGGCATGCTCTATCCCATGACCAATGATCGCAGTATCAATACCATGCTCAAAATGATGGGTAAACGCTTTGGGGTCTTGGATTTTGATAATACTGAAAAGGCAACTGTGGAAAAGCTGGGCGGGATACCAATCACGACGAGTTTGTCAGGTGTTGGCGCGATGTTTAATGCAAATAAGCTGGATTTGGTTTTTTTACCCGCCTATGCCTATCAAGCATTAGATATCAAAAAAGGCATGGGGACGAATGGCGCAATTGCTAAATATCCCGTTGCGTATATCACGATGCAAATCGTCGTTCGCAGTAACAAATTCCCCGAAAATTACGGACAACGAAGTCGGACTTGGTTTGCAGAGCAGCTTGATCGTGGATTCAAAAATAACAAGCGTCTTGAAGATAGTATTGACCCTCGACTATGGGAGAATCTCCCTGACTTAGATAAAAAAGGCTATGACAGAATCCTTCGTCAAGTCCGCATCGATTTCGAACAAAAAGGAGTCTATAGCAAGCACATGGCATCCATCGCCAAAAAGATGCGCTGTATGGATGATCCCAATAATGTCGAATGCTCGCTTACTGGTGAATGATCAATATTAGGCTAACCTTAAAAACAAAGAACTCTATCTAAGTAGATAGGGTTCTTTGTTTTGAGAAAATAACGAATTCAACCACATTCTCTTTAAATAAATAACTCTTGTGCAAATTGTTTTGGAGTCGTTTAGCCAGCACCTTCACATATTCTTCACATCAATACATATAGGTTCTTCATTGAGAATATGGAATTTCTCCGTGCTGTAATTACGCTCTAAATTGTCATCGACATTCGTTGCCATTCTAAATAAATGCCTATGCCAATGTACTAATTTCCAGCAGTCAGAGATTTGTATCCTTGATTGAATCGGAGTTGACGGCTTGCATGATTCAAGATAAGTTCGATCAAAATGCAATCTGTTTAATCCAATAAATCGGCTGTGTTATCGGAAGGCGCACTTGTTCGTCGTGGTGTCGTGTAAAACGAAATGTTTTCAATGGATGGAGTTCTATGAATATCAAAGATCGTTTATTAACCGCTATAACTCTACTTGCTTTTACTCTCCCTGCAACATCTTATGCCCAAAAAATCTGTGTTTTTGACCCTGCTGGAACGCAAGGCGATTCGTATTCTCTCATGAAAGATTATGCCCTTGCTGCAAAACAATGGGGTGCTGACGTCACCTTGAAGCCTTATGTGAGTGATCAGAAAGCAACAGATGATTTTAATGATGGGAAGTGTGATGGTTTATCGTCGATCGGCTATCGTATTCGTCAGTTTAATAAATTCACTGGTTCGATCGATAGTTTTGGTCAAGTGCCGAATGAAAATATGGCCAGAACATTACTTGGACTGATGGCGAATCCTAAACTTGCACCAGAAATGGTTGAAGGAAACATGGAAATCGTCGGTGTCTCTGGTTATGGCATGTTGTATCCCATGACGAATGATCGCAGCATCAATACGATGAGTAAAATGATGGGTAAACGTTTTGGGATCTTGGATTTTGATAGTACCGAAAAGGAAACGGTTGAAAAGTTAGGGGGTATCCCTGTCGCCACGAGTTTGGCTGGCATCGGAACAATGTTTAATTCTGGCAAGTTGGATCTGATTTTTTTACCTGCTTATGCATATCGAGCATTGGATATCAGCAAAGGCATGGGCGCAAATGGTGCGATCGCGAAATATCCAGTGGCATATATCACCGTACAGATCGTGGTTCGCCGTGATAAATTCCCTGAAAATTATGGACAAAGAAGCCGCACTTGGGTTGCTGGACAACTGGACCGTTTATTCAAAACGAATAAGCGTCTGGAGGATAGTATCGATCCTCGGCTTTGGGAGGATCTGCCTGAGCTCGATAAAAAAGGATATGACAGAATTTTACGCCAAGTGCGTATAAATTTTGAACAGAAAGGGATTTATGATAAGCATATGGCATCGATTGCGAAAAAGATGCGTTGTATGAATGATTCTAAGAATATTGAATGTTCAATGAATGATGAATGATTTATTGGGTGTGATGCTTGGTGTGATAGCTAAGATTTAGCAACTCGTAAAAACAAAGAACCCTATCATCTATATAGGGTTCTTTTATTTCAGCAAGAGAAATTAAGCGACATTACCTTCCAAGAAGTCTTGTGCAAAGCGTTGCAATACACCACCTGCTTCATAAATGAGCACTTCTTCCGCAGTATCTAAGCGTGAAGTCACAGGCACTTCAAGAGTCTCACCATTTGCACGATGAATGACTAATGTCAGGTCTTGACGCTCTTTACGCTCGCCCTTCACATCATAAGTTTCTGTACCATCCAGACCCAGTGTTAAACGTGTAGTCCCTGCTTTAAATTGCAGTGGCAGCACGCCCATACCAATCAGGTTGGTACGGTGAATACGCTCAAAGCCTTCTGCTGCAATCGCTTCTACACCTGCCAAACGGACGCCTTTTGCCGCCCAGTCACGGCTAGAGCCTTGACCATAATCCGCACCCGCAATAATGATGAGCGGTTGTTTGCGATCCATATAGGTCTCAATTGCTTCCCACATGCGCATGACTTTGCCTTCTGGCTCAACACGTGCAAGAGAACCTTGCTTGATGCTACCGTCTTCTTTGCGAACCATCTCGTTCATCAGTTTCGGATTAGCAAAAGTCGCACGCATCGCAGTCAAGTGATCGCCACGGTGAGTCGCGTAAGAGTTAAAATCTTCTTCTGGCAGACCCATTTTGTGTAGATATTCACCCGCAGCACTGTCCATCATAATTGCGTTAGATGGCGATAAATGGTCAGTGGTGATGTTGTCTGGTAGTACAGCCAGCGCACGCATACCCGTCAGAGTACGTGGGTTGGCTGCTAGCGCACCCATACCTGTGGTATCCCAGTAAGGCGGACGACGGATATAAGTCGACATCGGACGCCAGTCGTAGAGTGGGCTCGCTGCTTCTTCAACTGTACCGAGATCAAACATCGGGATGTAAACTTTGCGGAATTGTTCTGGCTTGACGCTTTTCGCGACCAACGCATCAATTTCTTCATCTGATGGCCAGATGTCTTTTAAGTAAATTGGATTGCCGTTTTTGTCGGTGCCCAACACGTCTTTTTCAATATCAAAACGAATTGTACCCGCAATCGCATATGCCACTACCAATGGCGGAGAGGCTAAGAAAGCTTGTTTTGCATACGGATGGATACGTCCGTCAAAGTTACGGTTACCTGATAGCACAGCAGTCGCGTACAGGTCGCGGTCAATGATTTCTTGTTGAATCACTGGATCGAGTGCACCTGACATTCCGTTACAGGTGGTACATGCGTAAGCAACGATACCAAAGCCGAGTTTTTCGAGATCGGTTAAAACACCAGCTTCTTCCAAGTACAGTGCAGCGGCTTTAGAGCCAGGAGCAAAAGAAGATTTCACCCAAGGTTTGCGTACCAAACCGAGTTCAAGGGCTTTACGTGCCAGCAAGCCAGCGGCGACAGTGTTACGTGGATTAGAAGTGTTGGTACATGAAGTAATCGCTGCGATAATCACTGCACCATCAGGCATTAATCCTTCGGCTTCTTGTGCTTTTGCCGCATCCAAGTTGCCCGCGATGCCTTTTGCAGCCAAATCAGCAGTTGCCACGCGCGCATGTGGATTCGATGGACCAGCCATGTTACGCGTGACAGTCGACAAGTCAAAAGTCAGGACACGCGGGTAAACGGCTTTGGTCATCTCAGATGCCCACAGACCTGTAGTTTTTGCATAGTTTTCAACGAGAGCGATTTGATCTTCTTCGCGACCAGTGAGGCGGAGGTAATCGATGGTTTGCTGATCGATGTAGAACATCGCCGCAGTCGCGCCGTATTCTGGTGTCATGTTGGAAATCGTCGCACGATCGCCAATGGTCATGCTGTCTGCGCCTTCGCCGAAGAATTCGACATACGCGCCAACCACACGTTCTTTACGTAAAAATTCAGTCAATGCCAAGACGATGTCGGTTGCGGTAATGCCAGCTTGACGTTTCCCCTTCAGCTCCACACCCACGATGTCTGGTAGACGCATCATCGATGCACGACCGAGCATGACGGTTTCTGCTTCTAAACCACCAACACCAATCGCGATCACGCCAAGTGCATCTACGTGTGGTGTGTGTGAGTCGGTACCCACACAAGTATCAGGGAATGCCAAACCGTCACGGTTTTGGATGACTGGCGACATTTTTTCCAGATTGATCTGGTGCATGATGCCATTACCCGCTGGAATCACGTCGACGTTTTTAAACGCAGTCTTCGTCCAGTCGATAAAGTGAAAACGGTCTTCGTTGCGACGATCTTCAATCGCGCGGTTTTTGTTAAACGCATCAGGATCAAAACCACCACATTCCACTGCGAGTGAGTGGTCAACGATCAATTGTGTTGGAACGACAGGGTTCACTTTAGACGGATCACCACCTTGATCAGCAATCGCATCACGCAGACCAGCCAAATCAACCAGTGCAGTTTGACCCAAAATGTCATGACAGACTACGCGCGCTGGATACCACGGAAAATCCAAATCTTGACGACGTTCGATGAGCTGCTTTAACGAATTGGTTAAAGTTGCAGGATCGCAGCGGCGTACTAACTGTTCCGCCAAAACTTTTGATGTATATGGGAGCGTGTCATAGCTGTTTTGTTGAATCGCTTCGACTGCTGCACGCGTATCAAAGTAGTCAAGTTGAGTGTTCGGTAAGTGTTTGCGGTAGGCTGTATTCATGGCGATTTGGCTCTATCAAGATGTGCTTTTAAGAAAGTGATCGTATTGTACTCCTTCAAAATGCCATTTCCCAAATCGTTTATATTTCATGTAGATAGTGCGCTAATTGGCATTTTTTAGAGTTTTTGCTCGAGAATGTTTGTCTATTTGTATTTTTTTTACCTTTTTATTTACAAAATAAGATAGATTGCAGTCTTGTATGATCAATTTTTTACCATAAGAGACTCAGATTGTGTGTGACGGACGATGATTGAGTTCTTTTAGAATCCAAAAAGTCACGTTATCGGTCTTGAGTAAATTCGTGAGTTTGTCGCATGAGGCGCTGCTCACGGAAGGCGATAAGTAGCACGATTTAAGAAGAATATGTGCGGCAGTACTTGAGAAAGGATTGAAGTCATGCAGCCAATGGATAGGCAGAATGCACCTCGGTTTCACTTGATGAGTCAAGATTTAAACCGAGAATTTCGTTTACATCGTATGCTGTACGCGTGTTGTATGGTGCTCATCGGTGTAGATGTGCTTTGGGGAATTTATAATATTTCCCATGAGCAGTGGGGACAACTCATCATCAGGTTTATGCTGATTACAGCAGGCACGGTGGCCTTTGTACTGATCCGAAAGGGGAAGGTACTGGGAGCATGTGTTGTATTGGCGACTCTGTCATTTGTTGTGTTCTGTATTTTGAGTATTATTTATGATGTTCCCACCGAGCATACTCAGCGAACGGTACATATCTTCTTTTTATTGGTTGGTATTGCCTGTTTTATTGGCTTTAAAGATGAACATTATGTGCTGTCGTATGGTTTTCCTTTAGTTTGTTTTGTCGCGTTTGTTTTTTTTGGTAGTAGTCAATGGGGTATTGAGACCTCAGCTGCGATGAATCCCCAAGAGCGGGCGATTTGTGTGTGGCTAAATAATATTATTGCCTTAAGCCTCATGTATATCCTGTTCCATGTGATGCAGAGCAATGCTAAAAAAACCAATGCGATCGAAGTCGAGTTACTGAAGGCGTTATCTCATAATCAGTTTGTACTTTATTTTCAACCGCAAGCGGGTGAAAGTGGACAAATCATTGGTGCAGAGGCGTTAATCCGCTGGATTCATCCAACGGGAGGGATGATTACCCCGAACGAATTTATTCCATTAGCCGAGCAAATCGGCATCATCCGCCCACTAGGCCATTGGGTGTTGGGGACAGCTTGCGCTCAACTGGTGAAGTGGTCAAACAAACCAGAAACCGCAAAGCTGTCTTTATCCATTAACGTCAGTGCACAAGAGTTCAACCAAAGCGATTATGTTGCTCAGGTTTTGTCGGTACTTGAGCGTTCAGGTGCTCAGCCTTCATTACTCAAATTAGAGTTGACGGAAAGTATGTTGGTGAATGATGTGGATGATATTATTAGCAAAATGACTGCACTCAAAGCCGCAGGGGTACGCATTTCACTGGATGATTTTGGTACAGGCTATTCATCACTCAGTTATCTGAAAAAGTTGCCTTTAGATCAATTGAAAGTCGATCAGTCGTTTGTTCGTGAGATGTTATCTAGTCCACAAGATGAAGCGATTGTCCGTACCGTGGTATCGCTCGCGCACAATATGGAGTTGGATGTCATTGCGGAGGGGGTGGAAACTGAAGAACAGCGCCAGTTTTTGCGTAGTATTGGCTGTTTCACCATACAGGGCTATTTACTGAGTCATCCTCTGCGAATCGGTGAATTCAATGATTTGATTCAAAGTCGATTAGCGGTTGTTGCTGATGAGGTTGATGTTGAGCTTCAAGAGGTGTGATTTATTTGCTCTTTCAAATATTTGCACAATAAAAAAGCCCTCGTTGAGGGCTTTTTTACATCAAAACCGATTAACCACGTTGCGCGATCGGAGTGACTTGGCGTAGCTCTGGACCTGTATATTCGGCACTTGGGCGAATGATACGGTTGTCAGCACGTTGTTCCATGACGTGTGCAGCCCAACCAGTCAAACGGCTGATCACGAAAATTGGCGTGAACAGTTTGGTTGGAATACCCATGAAGTGGTATGCAGAAGCGTGGAAAAAGTCTGCATTACAGAACAGTTTCTTCTCGCGCCACATGACTTCTTCACAGCGGACAGACACAGGGTAGAGCACAGTGTCGCCGACATCTGCGGCTAGTTTTTCTGACCACAGTTTGATGATGCCGTTACGTGGATCGTTGTCTTTGTAGATCGCGTGACCAAAGCCCATGATCTTATCTTTACGAGCCAACATCGCCATCATTTCTTGTTCAGCATGATCTGGGCTGGTGAATTTCTCGATCATGTCCATCGCAGCTTCGTTTGCGCCGCCGTGTAATGGACCACGCAGTGAACCAATCGCTGCAGTGATACAAGAATGCATATCAGACAAGGTTGATGCACAAACACGAGCAGTGAATGTTGAAGCATTGAATTCATGCTCTGCGTACAGAATTAATGAAACGTTCATGGTTTGTGCATGCAATGCGTTAGGTTTTTCACCTTTCAGCAAATGCAAGAAATGTGAACCAATGCTGTCGTCATCGGTTTCAGTCTCGATACGTACGCCGTCATGGCTGAAACGATACCAATAAGTGATGATCGATGGGAATGCCGCGAGCAAACGGTCAGTTTTGTCTTGTTGCTCTGCAAAGCTAAGTTCAGTTTCAAGGTTCCCGAGCATTGAACAACCCGTGCGCATGACATCCATTGGATGCGCTTCTTTTGGAATGTTTTCCAAAACGGTTTTTAGGGCTTGTGGTAAGCCGCGTAAGGTTTTCAGTTTTGTTTTATATGCCGCAAGCTGCGCTTTGGTTGGGAGTTCACCGAAGAAAATCAAATACGCAACTTCTTCAAATTCACAATGTTCTGCCAAATCACGTACGTCGTAGCCACGATAAGTCAGGCCTGCACCTTCTTTACCGACGGTTGATAATGCAGTTTTACCTGCAACTTGACCACGTAAGCCTGCGCCAGAGAGTACTTTTGCTTCTGCCATGTTGTTAATTCCTATAGAAACTAAAGAGATGGATCTAAGTTAAAGGTTTAAAAAAACCTATTATTTATCTGCTTTGAACAACGCATCTAATTTATCTTCGTACGAATGATAATCTAAGAATTGATAGAGTTCTTTGCGTTTTTGCATTAAATCGAGCACATTGACTTGGGTGCCTTCTTTGCGTACTGCTTCGAAGACTGCCAGTGCGGCTTTTTGCATCGCGCGAGTTCCAGAAAGTGGATAAAGCACCATCGCAATGTCTTGTTCACGCAATTGTTCAACGGTGTAGTACGGAGTATCACCAAATTCAGTGATATTGGCGAGAACTGGAACTTTGACCGCATCACAGACTTTTTTGTACATGGTGATGTCAGTCATCGCTTCAGCAAAAATTGCATCTGCGCCTGCTTCAACGAATGCACAAGCACGATCAATCACGCCTTGTAAGCCTTCAGCTTGTAATGAATCAGTACGCGCCATAATGACAAAATCAGAATCCGTTTTTGCATCGACAGCCGCTTTAACGCGATCCACCATTTCTTGTTTAGAGACGATTTCTTTGTTTGGACGATGGCCACAGCGTTTTTGTGCAACTTGATCTTCGATATGAACTGCAGCAACACCTGCACGAATCATTTCTTTAACTGTGCGACCAATGTTGAACGCGCCACCCCAACCGGTATCAATATCAACTAAAAGCGGTGTATCGACAACACTGGTGATACGACGTGCATCGATGAGCACATCTTCAAGTGAGGTAATACCTAAATCAGGTAAGCCGTAAGAGTAGTTTGCAACTCCTGCGCCTGATAAATAAATGGCTTTATAGCCCACTTGCGTTGCCATCATAGCAGCGTAGGTGTTGACCGTTCCCATGATTTGTAATGGTTTTTCGGCTGCTAAGGCTTCTCTAAAACGTTTACCTGCACTATTTGACATCAAAGCACTCCTCGAGAATGTGTCCTAGCTGTTGGATCTCAAGCAGCCTAGGATTAGATCAATATTTGAAGCGGTGTGTAGAAGTCGTCTCCACAATTCGCCCGACATTGTAGCTAAATTTGCTACCAAGATGCGAAAATCATGAATGCGGAGGAAAGTATATTCCGATTATGCAGAGAATCCAGTACGCAAAAAGCCCATCAATGATGAGCTTTTATGCCGCTTAGCGAGCTGAATTAGCGTGACACAAAGGGAATTTTTACGGCGACATATCCATTTCCACTACGTTGATAGTAAGTATTATGCGCGTAGTAATAGGTCTGTTTGTTCACTTTTACAATACGATAGCGGTGTGGAAGGGCTTTAATCCATCCGCGTTTTGGCGATGCTTTGTAGTTCGGATGCGCTTTGTACCATGCGGCATCATGTGCAGAAAGTGCTTTATATGGTACGTTCTTGGGTGCGTTCTGTGGAATTGCTTGTGCGAGTTGCCATGTACTCGCACACAAACTCACGACAGTAAGCATTTTTAGACTCGATTTGAGTGTTGCGAGACTTGATCGGTTCTTCAAAATACCACCTCTTTTATTTCACTTACTGAAGCAAGTCTATCACTTAAGATGGAGACTTTTCATGCTGTGCTTTAAAAAATGCATGAAGCTCATCTTGACTAATTTGACCGTTATGATCTGTATCAATTTCATTAAAATGTTTGGTAATTTCAGGCGCACCCGCTTGTGCCTCGCTCAAACTGATCGATCCGTCATGGTTGGTATCCAGTTGCTGGAAACGAGACTCGAAGCCTCCATGGCGATCGCCATGATGATGTTCTCCACCATGATGACGCCAGAATGCAAAGCGCTGCCAGAAACCGTGGTGGTGATGCGGTTTAAATGCTAACCATTCTTCCAGCGTCAATTGTCCATCGTGATTGGTATCCGCTTTTTTGAATTCTTCGGTGTGATGCTTCGTCATACGCTCTTCATGCTTGGCCTTTTTTGCCTCAAAGAATGCTTTGAGCTCGTCTTGGCTAACTAAACCGTCATGATTCGTATCGATTTCATCAAAGTGCTTAGCAATACGTGGCGCATAGGATTCAGCTTCTGCTTTACTAATCTGCCCATCGTGATTGGCATCTACTTTTTTTAGCCATTCTGTCAGGTTCTTACCGTCTGAACGATCGTTCTGGTCTTGTTCATCGCGCGGACCTTCTTGTCCATCATGCGGACGATATTCAGGGCGTGGCGGCTTGAATGCGAGCCATTCTGCGAGGCTGACTTTGCCATCATGGTTGGTGTCAGCTTGCTGGAACATTTCAGTACGGCGTTGGGTGCGTTCTTGTTCATGTTTAGCACGGAATTCTTCCCAACGTGCTTTGCGAGCCGCATGGTCGTCAGTCGTTGGCGCTGCGGTTGTTGGTGTCGCTGGTACTGCTGCTGTTGGTGCGCTCGTCGTTTCAGCAAAACTCGTGAATGAAATGCCGCCTAGACTCATCACCAATGCTGCAATGATTGAATGTTTAAATAGTTTTTTTTGAGGTTGTTTCAAGTGAGATTGTTTCATGGCCTAACTCCGTTTCCGACATGCTGCCGTTAAGTGGGTACATGGCTTAAGTTAGCGCTGAAATGTCGGTAGAGTTTGTTGGAAATAAGGAGGAAATAAGGAGCTATGTATGAATGTGTGATAAAAGTTTATTTTGCCACACAATTACAGCCAAGACCTCGTACAAAACAGTATTAGGCCTCACTCCACTATAGAAAAAGAAAGTCTAATTTCTACAAAGTTCCGCATAATGTATGAACATTATAGGTGCTGGGTTGACCTTGTTTTTGATCAATATCCTTGCCTTGTAAATAACGCAATGCTTGTGTAAACATATAATCCGTTGCCGTGGCATAGGTTTTTGCCAAAATTGGTGGCGGCATATCTTGCTTGTGTTGATTCATCGCTGTCACAACTTCTGTGCGTTTTGCGACACGTTCTTTACGAATTTTTTCCAATGGGTTATTTGAGTCAAGGCCCTCAAACTTCGGATGAGCGTAGTCGACTTCGTGAAAGTTCAGTGCATCGTCAAGGTCGCCATTTTTGCGTTCACTCACCAGATAATCAGGTGTAACGCCGTAACCGTTAACGGGGCAGCCAGATGGTGTGAAGTAGTTGGCTGTGGTGAGGCGAAGCCCAGTATTATTGATGACAGGCGAGATGGTTTGTACTGACCCTTTACCAAACGTGGGTTCGCCAATAATCGTTGCGCGTTTCAGGTCTTGGAGTGCCCCCGTGACCAGTTCTGGCGCAGAAATTGTATTGTGGTGTACCAGCACAACGAGTGGAATGGTTTTATAGAGCTCTGGTAAGTTGGCAAGTGGGTCTTGCGTGGCGCCATTTTTGGTATTGGAGGCGGTTTTATAGTCGTCCAGTGTGGTGTAAAGATAACGTTGCCCTTCGGTTGAGTTGCCTTTAATCAGTACGGCTTTTTGTTTGCCTTGAACAAAAATAGAAACAACGCCAACAGCAGCATTCAAAGATCCACCACCATTGTTACGCAGATCCAAAATTAAGCCTTTGAGGTTGGGGTCAGTTTTAGCAAGGTCTTGCAGTGCATCAACCGTTTTTGCAACCACATTTTCATCAAATGAGGAAATCCGTACCCAACCATAATGCGGCGCAACGATTCGATGATAAACAGTCTCAGTTTTGATTTTTGCGCGCGTAATGCTGAAATAGGTCTTTTGCATTCTTGGCATGCGTTGTACCGTGATCTTGACTACTGAGTTGATTGGCCCCGCCATGCTTTCGGTCATTTCTTTGAAGGTTTTTCCTCTAAAATTTTCACCATCTGCCTCGACAATCAGGTCATTTGGGTGAATATTTGCTTTCTCAGCGGGACTATTATCCAGCACTTGATAAACACGTAACCCATCGCCTTCTTGTCCAACGACGACGCCAATGCCAACGTAGCCTTCAGCGCGCCATGTTTTCCACATATCGGCATATTCGGTTTTATCCATAAATTGACCGTGTGTGAGCGTGTCAACCGTGCGTTTAATGCCTTGATTCAGAAATTCATGGACATCAATCGGGGTGTACGAGTCTTTTTTGATGGTTTCGACAACATCTTTAAGCTGGCAGATTTCTGCTTCCCAATCAGGAGGACATGGGCTTGCGGCGTAAGCACCTACGGTGTGAAAACCAAAGGCGAATGTCGCGACTTGTATGGCATGAGTCAGGCGAAGCAGGGGAGGTTTTTTCATTTGAATTGTCATGAGAGTTTATCTTTCAACGGTTCTATAGGATCTTCTGTGCACGAATGTAGAATGTTCTATTTATGCTGAGAACGATTACGATTTGATGTATGGGAAATCCTTTGCTGTAATTTTAGACCGATATCGAATGGCGGCCACAAAGGTGCGCCCCTACAGGAGTTTTGATTACAACTCGAGTTTATAGCCGACACCATAGATAGAACGAATCACATCCTCAGGTGAAATCAGAGACATTTTTCGGCGCAGGTTTTTGATATGACTATCAATGGTTCGATCAGTAATAATTCTTTGATCATCATAGACATGGTTGATCAGTTGGTCGCGTTGGAATACGCGGCCAGGAGCATCAGCGAGCGTTTTAAGCAAACGGAATTCTGCTGGTGTGAGTTCAAGAAGTTGATTGTGATAGCGCGCCTCAAAGCGAGCTTCATCCAGTTGTAAGTTGGTCAGTGAAGTTGCGACTGCGCCAACTTCCGCATGAGGAACTCGGCGTAAAATTGCTTTCACACGCGCCATAACTTCGCGTGGGCTAAATGGCTTACAAATATAATCATCTGCGCCAATTTCGAGACCGATCAGTCGGTCAATTTCTTCAACACGCGCAGTAATCATGATGATCGGAACATTGCTAATTCGACGAATATCTTTACAAACATCTAAACCATCCCGCCCAGGAAGCATCAGATCTAAAAGGACGAGATCAGGGTGTTCGTGCGCAGGGTGATCCGTATAGTATTTGGCGACCTCACGTCCATCAGAGATCCATACCGTCGCATAATTATTGGCGGCAAGATAGTCCAATAGCACTTGTGCAAGTTTAGGCTCATCCTCAACCACAAGAACTAACATTTTAGAATCAATCACGTTCTCTTCCTCTTTTATGCTGCATCTGCGCCATTCAATGGCAATATGATATTAATTTGCACCCCACCTAATGGCGAGTGTTGTGCGTGAATTTGACCACCATGGGCTTGGACTATGGTTTGGCATAATGGTAAACCCAAACCTGCACCGCCTGTTGCGCGATTGCGTGAGCTCTCTACACGATATAACCGCTCAAAAATCTTGGGTAATTCTTCATCTGATACACCAGGTGCAGAGTCTTGCAGACTGATCAAAATCTGATATTGATCTGTGGTGACTTTGAGTTGTACCTGCCCACCCGCATCGGTATAGCGCAATGTATTCTCAAGTAAATTCTTGAAAAGCTGTGCAAGTCTACGTTCGTCTGCACGCAGGATAATCGGAGATTGGGGTAGAAAGAGCGACCATGATAGTCTTTTTGTAGCGAGTCGCTCTTGGAACAGATCAGCGACGCGCGTAATGCATTCATTTAAATTGATTGAACTCATGTTGTAGTGTAAGCCACCGACATCGGATAGCGAAATCTGGTAAAGATCATCCACCAGTTGGCTGAGCGCTTGAGTTTCGGACTGCAGTGACATGATTGCGGTAGAATCAGGCTGGCGAATCCCATCTTGTATCGCTTCTAGCTCACCTTTCAAAATCGCTAGCGGTGTGCGCAGTTCATGGGAAATATCTGCAACAAACTCACGACGCATGGTTTCATTGCGCTGCAAAGTGGATGCAAGCTGATTAAAATCCTTCGCGAGTTGTCCGAGTTCATCCTGTTGTTGTACTTGAGCTCGTGTCTCGTAGTGACCTGCAATGAGCTGTTGAGTCGCTTCCGCGAGTCGGCGCACAGGCGCAAGAAAAAGTCGGGCAAGCAGTAACGCGGCTACAATCGCGAGAAGTGTGGCGGCAATCATGATATAGACACTTGATTGGCGCTGTTCTGCGAGAAACTTTAATTCACCTTGTGTGATGCGGCGCTCACGTGGTGAGACTGCAATCCAACCCACAGTATTACCATGAACTTGGATTGGATAGCGCAAAGCTGTTTCTGGTACTTCGGGATTACCTGCGATGACTAATCCAGCTTTATCTAATAAACTCCAATGAGATGGACGTCTTTGTATAGGTAGCTTGTTTCTTTGGTCAGAATTATTTTTAAGGTTGCTTTTTGAATTAAACTCATCGAACTCATCTTTATCGTGATCACTCTGTTTCTCAGCAAGTTCGCGTTTCATCTGTTCAGGAGTGAGCTCGCGTCGACCTAAATCAGGGCGCACAATATCTCGCCAAAGCCGAGGATTATTTCGGATAAAATCCCAGCTTTGTTTGTCATCATAAAAATCAGCGAGTGTGGTTGTCATGGCCTGTGCGCGTTGGCTGTCTTGTTGAGCGCTATAGGCATTAAAGCTATGTCTAAGACTCCATGACATTGCGCCGCCCATCGCAAGAATCACAAGTGCACTGATTCCCAAAATTGACATAAACAATTTTGTGGTAATCGAAAAACGTCGGGGAAACTTTAAAATCCGCACCGTCACAAGCTCATACTCATCTCAAAGAAACTTATTTTTACAAGAAATCTATTTGATTATGCCATTATTTTGATCATAAATTGCTGGTGTTACGTTGAGTTCTGTTTATCCGCGATGAGGTATAAAAAAGCCGCGATATATCGCGGCTTTCTAAACGGTCTATTTTATGCAGTCTTAGCTGGACGTTTCTTTGGCACCCATGCCCAGATCATTTCGCATTCCACAGGGCTGTTGCCAGTTGCGTCAGTAATGATGCATGGTACAGTGACTTCACCTTTTGGTGTGCTTGCAATGCGTTCACGATCAGCAAGAGAGAGTGTTGCCGTCGCGATGAGGTCACCTTTAGCGACTTTTTTGTACTCAAGTTTCAATGATTTGATGAGTACCATCGAGTCGTCAGGGATATTCATCCCCACAACAAAACCCGTTGCTGTTTCTGCAATCAGTGCCATTGCAACCGCATGCACACCTTTAATATGGTTTTGCATTGGGCGACGATTTTTAATGCTACAAATCACCTTATCTGCAGTCACCAAATCGTAGCTAATCCCAGCAGTACCTACCATAGGTACAACCGTACCGAAGGCTTTAGACAGCACTTTAGCGCGGACGGATTGTGGGAGATATTCCGCTGCACCAGCGACTTTGGCGATTAAATTCTTCTTACCTTTGCTCATGCTAAATTTTCCAGTTGAGGGATGAGGACGTATCGACATTAGTCCTTAAAGTTGTTGAACTGCAATGGCAAACCAAACTGTTGTTCTTTCAAAAATGCCATAATTTGCTGCAAGGTGTCGCGTTTTTTGTCAGTCACACGAATTTTGTCGCCTTGAATTGCAGCTTGGACTTTAATGCCGCTGTCTTTAATGGCTTTATTAATTTTTTTTGCAGTATCTGAGTCAAGACCGTCTTTGAGCTTAATAATTTGGTGGATGAATTTGCCAGAGGCTTTCATGTCTTGCGCATCGAGGCTTTGGATATCGACTTTGCGCTTCATCATGTGGTTTTCGAGCATCGCAAAGACGTTTTCTACTTGCAGCTCACTTTCGCCTACAATTTTAATCTCTTTAGCTTTTTCATTGAGTTCGATGCTGATTTCTTTACCACGAAAGTCAAAGCGCGTTTGAATTTCTTTTTGAGTGTTTTGTACAGCATTATTCAGTTCAGGAAGTTCTAATTCTGAGACAATATCGAGTGATGGCATGGTTTAATCTCTACAATTTAAGTTTTACAGACTATGATTTTACAGATCATGCGATTATAGCAAATTGCGTTACCAAGTTAGTTGCAAAGTTATGTGTGAACACGAGATGAATGTGTACTCTACCGTTCAGTTGTATAGTGTGCTGTTCATCTCAATGAGAAGGAAATAAATCATGATTCGTGAAGTAGCCATTACCGATTTTCCTGCGATTCAGGAAAAAGCATCACAAACCCAAGTCTGGGATGTGCGTGATGCCAAGTCGTTTGCCGAAGGTCATATTGTTGGCGCAGTGAATAAACCGATTGAGCATTTAGATGCGTCCGTCTTAGCAGATGTTCCTGAAGGCGAGCCTGTCTATGTGCTGTGTGGTGGCGGAACGAAAGCAGGTCGTGCAATTGCTTTGCTCGAATCACTTGATCCAACCCGTGAATATGTTGAGTTAAAAGGTGGTACACGCGGTGCGCGTGCTGCGGGTTTGCCAATTATTGTTGAAGAATAATCGTTGACGTTGACGCATCATGAGCGATGAAACTCAGTCGAAGCAGCGAAAAATCATTCATATTGATATGGATGCGTTTTATGCGTCAGTTGAGCAACGTGATGATGCTAGCTTACGGGGTAAACCTGTGGTTGTCGCATGGAAAGGCGAGCGTTCGGTCGTTTGCGCAGCATCTTATGAGGCGCGTAAATTCGGTATTCGTTCAGCAATGTCGGCGATTCGCGCAGAGCGACTGTGTCCTGATGCGATTTTTGTGCCGCCTGATTTTGTGCGCTATAAAGCGGCATCTAAGCAGATGCATGAGATTTTTCATCGTCATACCGATTTGATTGAACCGTTGTCGCTGGATGAAGCCTACTTGGATGTGACGCAGCCCAAGCTGGATTTAGGTTCAGCCACTGCGATTGCGGAAATGATTCGCACGCAGATCCGCGAAGAAATTCATCTCACCGCCTCGGCAGGTGTTGCACCAAATAAATTACTGGCAAAGATTGCTTCGGATTGGAATAAGCCTGATGGTTTATTTGTCATTCGCCCAAGTCAGGTTGAAGCGTTTTTGAAGCCATTGCCCGTCAGTAAAATTCATGGTGTGGGCAAAGTGATGCAAGCGAAATTGACAGCGCTGGGTATTGAGACAGTAGGTGATTTACGATTGCGTGAGCTGCATGAGCTAGAACAGCGATTTGGTCGTTTTGGTAAGCGATTATATGAGTGCGCACGGGGGATTGATGAGCGCATCGTGCAGCCGAATCAACGTGTGAAATCGATTTCGTCTGAAGATACTTTTTCGACTGATGTGACCTTGGTTGAGCTTGATGAAGCGATTCGTCGTCTTGCCGAAAAAACATGGCATGCAACTCGAAAAACCACACGTGTGGGTCGTACCGTGGTTTTAAAATTAAAAACTTCCGATTTTCAAATCCTCACCAGAAGTTATACGCCACATCATTTGATTAGTTCTATTGAAGAATTGATTGAAATTGCGTTGGTGTTACGTGATCGAATTGAACTACCTGAGACGACACGTTATCGCTTAGTGGGTGTGGGTTTGGCTGGTTTTGTTGAGCCTGATGAGGTTGTGCAACAAGGAGAGTTGTTTGGTTTTATTTAAAATGGATACTCAAATGGCATAGCGCTGTCATATATCTTGTTATCATATCTACAAGTTGAACAGAAAGTTTGCAGTCTTGGAGATTTGTATGAAGGTTAGTCCGTCAATGCGTTGGGTGGGAGTTAGTTTGTTGGTTGCGAGCTTGTGTGTGGCTTGTGGCAAACGTGAAAACGCAGAAAAAGCTGAACGAGAAGATGCAGCTAGACCTAATCCAACGCCAGCTGCAATTCGCCCAGCAGCAATTGTGGGTCAATATGAAGGTGTACTGCCAACCAATGACCCTCAAATGACGAGTAAAACTTTGATTACTCTAAATGCAGATGCAACCTTTACATTAAATCAAACCTATATTCGACAAGGTTTAAATGAGGTAAAGCAACCGGAAGCGAATGGGAGCTGGATTGTGAATACAGATCAGACATTGATTCAGCTTCAAATCGACAGTGCTGTACCAGGGAATATCACCTGCTTTGCGGTGCATTCCGATGCGATTATCAAATACGATCCTTCTTGCCAGCCATTAGATGCGGTGCATCCAGCGTTATATACGTTGAAGAAGTTGGTGTTGAATAAAGCTGCTTCTTAATTTTAATCTAATCCCTAGAATTGTATTTGTTGAAATACATTCGATCGTCGTGTATTTCGACTTCACTCAATAGGCTGGCTAGTTCAGTTGCAATAAAAAACCGCACTCATCTTTTGATGAGTGCGGTTTTTTGATGTCAGCGACTAATTAAGCTGTTGCTGATTTTTTCTTCATTTGGTCAAAGAAGTCATCGTTGGTTTTGGTGTCTTTCATACGGTCGAGCAAGAATTCGATCGCTTGTAGTTCATCCATAGGATGCAACAACTTACGCAGAATCCAGACTTTACGTAAGGTATCTTCATCCATCAGGCGTTCTTCACGGCGTGTGCCTGATTTCTTGATATTCATAGCAGGGAATACGCGTTTTTCAGCGATACGGCGTTCAAGGTTAATTTCTTGATTACCTGTCCCTTTGAACTCTTCAAAAATGACTTCATCCATTTTTGAACCTGTTTCAATCAGCGCAGTACCGATAATGGTCAATGAACCACCTTCTTCGATGTTACGTGCTGCACCAAAGAAACGTTTTGGACGTTCTAGCGCATGTGCATCCACACCACCTGTTAGCACTTTGCCTGAGGATGGAATCACCGTGTTGTAAGCGCGAGCCAGACGTGTAATCGAGTCGAGCAGAATGACCACGTCTTTCTTGTGTTCAACAAGGCGTTTAGCTTTTTCAATCACCATTTCAGCGACTTGGACGTGACGTGCAGGCGGTTCATCGAAGGTTGAAGCAACCACTTCACCGCGTACAGTGCGCTGCATTTCGGTGACTTCTTCTGGACGTTCATCAATCAATAGAACGATTAAGTACGCTTCAGGATTGTTACGCGTAATGGACTGTGCAAGAGTTTGCAGCAGCATGGTTTTACCCGCTTTTGGAGGTGCAACCACAATCGAGCGCTGACCTTTACCAATCGGTGCCATCAAGTCGATGACACGACCTGTGAGGTCTTCACTGGTACCGTTACCGATTTCCATGACCATTTGTTCGGTCGGAAATAGTGGTGTCAGGTTTTCAAAAAGAATTTTATTGCGGGCATTTTCTGGTGAATCGTAGTTAATCGTATTCACTTTCAGCAATGCAAAATAACGTTCACCTTCTTTTGGCGGGCGAATTGTGCCGTTAATCGTATCGCCTGTACGCAAGTTGAAGCGGCGAATTTGGCTTGGACTGACATAAATGTCGTCAGGTCCTGCGAGGTATGAACCTTCGGCAGAACGGAGAAAACCGAAACCATCCCCTAAAATTTCGAGAACACCATCACCAAAAATTTCGTCACCGTTCATCGCGTGACGTTTAAGCAACGCAAAAATAATGTCTTGTTTGCGATTTCTCGCCATATTTTCCAGACCAATTTGTTCAGCGATGTTGACTAGTGCGCTGATTGGTTTTTTCTTTAGTTCAGTAAGATTCATAGAGCAGGATTCGTGGAAAGGAGTTTGAGGGGAGTAGAGAGAAACAACAGGTATTGCTTAATTTGGTTGGTAAAATCTGATTTAAATTGCATTATTTTAGAAGTGGATTGTGTTTTGCATCTTTGTACAGACCCGAATTTCATATTGTCAGGTTCAGTGATGAATGAATACAGAGAGTAATGCATGTAGTGTCTTATTTAAAAAAATGAAGTCGCTTAAATGGATACATTGAAAACAGCTAATGAAATCACGGCAATGAGGAAGTCACTGTTGACGATTTCTCTACAGCAACGGTTTTAGAGCGAAGGCAAATCTTGGTTAAAGATGTGTCGAAACTACAAAACCGAATAGTAAAACGTAAAAACGTTCAATCATCATGCTAAAAACATTGAGTAAACCGATGATGTGAAGATTTTTGAAACCACGAGTGTTAAAGCAAAGAATCTGGTTTGACCGACTGGTCTATTTGTTTAAAGTAGCGATAAACCCGCTAAAAATGTATAAATCCTTTCATTGACAGTTACTATAAAACCTTTGATGTTGAAATGTCAATGTTGGATTAAAAATAACAATAAATTTATAAGGGGATCGAAATTGCAGTTCTTTGATGTTTAGTTATACATTTTAGTACGCGACCATGAGGTCACGTACTAAGGCAATCAAGGCTTAGATGTGTTGTTCGATGAACGACACGAGTTGTGAGCGAGGTGCTGAGCCAACTTTTTGATCGACTTTTTCGCCATTTTTGAAGATCAACAGTGCTGGAATATTGCGGATGTTGTAGTCTGCAGAGGTTTGTTCGTTGGCGGTCACGTCAACTTTGACGATCTTAATTTTGCCATCGTATTCAGCAGATAGTGCTTCGAGCACAGGTGCGATTTGTTTACATGGCGCACACCAGCTTGCCCAGAAGTCAACGAGAACTGGAATGTCAGAATCGAGTACGTCAGCTTTAAAATTGCTGTCAGTGGTGTTGATGATGTCGCTCATAGCGTGCTCCAAAGTATAGATTTAGCAAAAATCATATCTTCTGTGTTGTAAGGTTCAATTACACAAAATATCGAATTTGCTGTGGTGTACTCGCTTGTTTCATCGGTGAGTACGGCTGCATAACAAGATATAACAAAGGATATGCAGGGGAATGGCTCGATTTTCAAGGTTAAAGTGTCTGCTGTCAAATGGTCTCTATTGATGGTGTTTATCGGTTTCGTCGATAAAAGCAGAAGTAGATATCAATCCACACTCTTGAGAATTTATGGTGTTAGACGCCATAGATGAGTTCTGATAGATGAAATATGACATTCTCTGGATGATGTTTGAAGGATTTTGATGGTGTTTTGAGTGGGTTTTGGTGTCTTTTCGCGTTAAACTCTGGCTTTGTCATCAAGATTTCATGGTTGTAAGGTGGAAGCGTGGCGTTGTGGGATGTTAATGTTCCCAAGTCTTGGCATGAATTAGGTAATCGTTTAGGCAATAGATGCCTGCGATGGATTGTTGGTGACTTTTTCGTCACCATGGATTGAATCATTTTTTAGCGTTTTTTATTTGTGTCTGGGGTTAGGTACTGATGGCTGATTTTTTTCCTGAAGAAGAACTGCTGGCCGCAATTGATTTAGGGTCTAATAGTTTTCATTTGGCAATTGCGCGTCTGGATCATGGCGAAGTGCGTAAGGTTGCGTCTATGTCAGAGAAAGTGCAGTTGGCTGCGGGATTGGATGCCGATAAAATGCTGAGTCTTGAGGCGCAGCAACGTGGTTTGGATTGTTTATCTCGTTTTGTGGGGCGATTGGGCAGTGTGATGCCGCAGCGCATGCGGATTGTGGCGACCAATGCCTTGCGTGAAGCTGCGAATGCGCAAGAATTTATTGATAAAGCAGAAAAAATATTACCAAAGTCGATTGAGATTATTGCTGGGCGCGAAGAAGCGCGTTTGATTTACTTGGGTGTTTCTCATACAACTGCAGCGGGTGGTCGTCGTTTAGTTGTAGATATTGGCGGCGGATCGACAGAATTTATTATTGGTCAAGATTTTGAGCCATTGCAAACTGAATCTTTGCAGATGGGTTGTGTTGCGTTTACGCGTCAATTTTTTCCTGATGGTCGAATCACTGAACAAGCGTTTGAACGTGCAAAAACCGCTGCGCGTAAAGAAGTAACAGCGATTGCAGCGATTTATCGCGAGACAGGTTGGGATACCGTGGTGGGATCGAGTGGTACGATTAAAGCCGCTCGTCAATTGCTCATGCAGCAAGGTTTGGCGGATGAGCAAGGTCATATTACCTATCCTGCGTTGATCACCTTACGTGACCAGATTTTGAAATGGCAGCATACCGATGACATTAGTTTTGAAGGTCTGAAAGAAGATCGTAAAGCGGTTTTACCAGCAGGTTTAGCGATATTAATCGGTTTGTTTGAGATTCTTGGCATTGAGCGCATGAGCTATTCTGATGGAGCTTTGCGTGAGGGTGTCATGTACGATTTGCTCGGACGATTCCGTCATGAAGATGTGCGTGATCGCAGTGTACAGGCCTTGATGGCGCGTTATTACGCCGATCCACGTCAAGCTGAACGAGTGGCACTGACCGCGCGTGAGTTATTTGAGCAAGTCGCGGATGCGTTGGTGCTGGATGAAGAAGATGGTGATTTATTACGTCGTGCCGCCTATTTGCACGAAATTGGTTTAGCGATTAGTCATGGCAGTTATCATCGTCATGGCGCCTATTTGCTTGAACATTCTGATGTACCGGGTTTTTCTAAAGTTGATCAATTACGTTTGTCATATTTAGTGGGATTGCATCGTCGTAAGCTCAAAGAGGAATCGTTAGCACTGGTTAAACATGCAGGTGGTTCTTCACTCGTGACATTATGTTTATTGTTGAGATTGGCAGTGTTGTTTCATCATTCTCGCTATGATCAAGTGGTTCCGAGTTTTGTGCTATCTGTGCAATCGGCTAAAGCATGGCAATTATCTGTGGATCAAAGCGGTGCTGAGTGGCCGATGTTACAGGCGGATTTACAAACCGAAGTCACGCAATTTGAAAATTGGGGTGTAGAGCTCCGTGTCGTACAATTAGTTGCGGCAGAAATTGACGCATAACGTCATTGAATAATGCTGATAAATTATTAATCCTGTGCAACTGAAGTCATTAAGAACGAGTGATGTAAGAATGAATGCAGAAGTAAAGCGCGCCAAGAGTGCATGGCAAACCGTACAGATCGCACGTCATGCGAATCGTCCACAGTTTTTGGATTATGTGGCGGGATTGTTTACTGAATTTGACTCATTGCATGGTGATCGTGCGTTTGGTGATGATCAGGCTTTGATTGGTGGTTTGGCGCGATTTAATGGTCGTCCTGTGGTGGTCGTTGGACAACATCGAGGTAGAACGACGTCTGAGCGTCTGAAGCATAACTTTGGTATGACGAGTCCAGAAGGTTATCGCAAGGCGATGCGTTTGTTTGAAATGGCCGAGCGTTTTGGTCTGCCTGTATTGAATTTTATTGATACGATGGGTGCGTATCCAGGCGTTGGTGCAGAAGAGCGTGGACAGGCCGAGGCGATTGCACGTTGTCTGGCAGTATTGTCGACGTTGAAAGTGCCTGTGATTGCTACGGTCATTGGTGAAGGCGGTTCAGGCGGTGCGCTGGCGATTGGATTAGCAGATAAGGTATTCATGCTTGAAAATAGTATGTATTCCGTGATTTCTCCAGAAGGCTGTGCTTCGATTTTATGGAAAACCAATGAGCAAGCCGAACGTGCCAGTGAGGCGCTGGGTCTGACTGCAAATAAATTATTCAAATTAGGCTTGATCGACCGAGTGATTGCAGAGGGTGAAGGTGCACATGTGACGCCCGAGTTGACGTTAAAGGCACTACATGCGGCGCTCACTGCTGAACTGGATGTACTGAGTAGCTTGCCAATGGATCAATTGATCGAAGCGCGTTACCAGCGGTTGATGAAATTTGGTAGTCATACGCCTGCTTTGCCCGTCGCGGAATGAGTTTTGAATACGCCTAAAGATGTCGCGCGAGCGAACATCAAATCCAGCTTGGAAAAACAGCTTGAGGAAACGCTGAAACGGTTTACGCCGAATCAGCGTTTTTTGTTGGGCTGTAGTGGTGGTTTGGATTCGGTGGCGTTGTTGTTTGCTTTATATCGAATTTTGGCTGAAACAGGTTGTGAGTCTCATCTGCGTGTGATCCATGTCGATCACGATTTACAAGCACCTTCTGCGGCATGGGCAAAGCAAGTTGCTGCGCAATGTGAAGCTTTGAGCGTTGATGTTATTGTCAAAAAAGTTCAAGTTGCTGCTGGAAATTTAGAGAATGAAGCTCGCAGTGCCCGTTATGCAGCATTTCGGGAAGTGATTGCGCTAGATGAGGTGTTGGTTTTAGCGCATCATCAACAAGACCAAGCGGAAACGGTACTCATGCGCTTGCTGAGTGGCAGTGGTGTGAGTGGTTTGGCAGCGATGCGTACGGTGCAAACACAAGATGAGCTCACAATTTTTAGACCACTACTCAATACTCCTAGAGCTGAGATTCATCAATTTGCTGTAAATCATGATTTACAATGGGTTGACGATCCTGCAAATGCCGATTTGAGTTTTGATCGTGTGGTGATGCGGCAAAAGGTTTGGCCTGTGTTGGCTGAGCATTGGCAGGGCTTTGAGGCAGCTATCGTCCGTACGGCGAGCCTGATGGCTGATGCGGAATCGGTTTTAGTGGCGCAAGGCGAGGCTGATTTAGTGGCGGTCCTATCTGCTCATGGATCGTTAGATATCGAAAAGGTTCTGACATTACCTAAAGCGCGTGTGCGCTGGTTGCTAGCGCGGTGGATGCAGGGTGAGCAGCATTATGCGCCGCCACTGAGTCGTGTCGATGCGGTTCGTCAGATGATGGAGGCGCGAATTGATGCAATGCCTCAAGTGATTTGGCGGGCAGAACATTGCGATTTGCAATTTCGTCGCTACCAAGGTCAATTATATCGGCTGCCTCTCGACTTGCCGAAAGCAACTACACAAATCTGTCAATTCAGTATGATGCAAGCAGTGGCTTTGGTCACTGGGAGTTGGCGTGTTGAGTTGATTGAGCAGGGTTTACCTTTATCATTATTCGATGAATCTTTGCGTCTACGACCAAGGCGAGAAGGCGAGTTATTGCATTTAAGTGGGCGTGTGGGGCATTGGCCACTGAAAAAGCTGTTACAGTCCTTGCAGTTGCCGCCGTGGCAACGCGAACAGGTGCAAATTCTAGAGACATTAGAAGGTCAGCCGCTTGGATTGCTGAGTGCAGCAGGCTTTTGGCTGACGGCTCAGGCTGTAGAGAGTAATTCTGAGTCTTCAGGATGGGGCTTGGTTCGGGTGTGATGGCGTTGAAAAAGCATTGCCGTTTGATGCCAATTTTAAATTAAGCTGTGGAAGCGAAGGTTCTAAATCAATGAAAATGTTAAAAATGAACATGTCGAATATGAGAAGTATGCTCAATCCGACATCTATTCGCCAAGCAGTGCATGGTTTGATGATTAGTCCAGTGACACAAGCGGATTGGTATAAGCCGCTCACGCCTGTTAAAGGGAGTTCTACACCTGTTGAATTACTATTACATTCAGATTTTCCTGTCCCTGAGTCAGTTTTAACCGAGATTGGGAATTATTTATGGTTGCATCAGACGCGGGCATTTCTGGTAATGCACAAAGGTCGATTGGTCCATGCGCAATATCGTGACTTTAAGAAAACCGACACGTTTAATTCGATGTCACTGGTGAAAACCGTTGTGGCTATAGCGATTGGAATTGCCATTGAGCAAGGGTTAATCGGTAGCGTTCACGATGTGGCGGCGAAATATTTGCCAGAATTTCAGGCGGATGAGCGTCAGCATATTACCATCGAGCAATTGCTTACGATGCAGTCGGGATTGACGAGTGATACGTTGATGAGCTTAGGTGGAATTCCGAGTATTGTTCCGCTGTACTATGGGATTGATGTTGAACGACAAGTCTTCACCTTGCCAGTCGTTGCGCCAGCTGGAACGTATTTTGAATACAATAACTATAATTCCCATTTGCTTGGCGTGATTTTAGAGCGCGTATCTGGCATGCCGTTAGCAGATTTCTTTTCCAAAAATATTTTTCAGCCACTTGATTGCCATGATGCAGCATTATGGTTGGATCGCGAAGGTGGCAAAGCGCGTGCGTTTGCTGCGTTGTTTGCACGACCTGAAGATTGGCTCAGAATCGCGAATTTATTTTTAACTGAAGGTCGTTATGAGGCGGCTCATGGTGAGATACGGCAAATTGTATCGGGCGCATGGTTAAAGCAAATGATCACCCCAAGTAATACGTTGGAACGTGGATTAGATGCGGGTGCGGCTGATTATGGTTTTTACGGTTATCAGATCTGGTTGAAAGCCAAAAATAAGGGGTTAGTTCGAGGGATTCCTTGGTTTGAGTCGTTACCTGCAAAACATGCACATGAAGATGAGACAGCTTTTTATTTTGAAGGCTTAAAAGGTCAATATGTCTTTGTCAGTCCTCAATATGATCTGGTGGTTATGCGGATGGGCGAAGCGATTGATCGTAAAACATGGGATGCGAGTTATGCCATGAATGCACTGACTCGTGCACTGAGTGCGGCTGGTGTGTAGGATGCGTAATATTTGTCACGAAGTTGTGACAATAGTGTGATATAGCATTGAATTTTTAAAATATTGATCGGATTTTATGATATGAGCGTACAACACCCAAAGAACTCTAAAAAATCATCTCAGATTGTGGCCTTCATTGGCGGCGGAAATATGGCGCAAGCACTGATTGGTGGTCTGCTTGCGGAAGGGGTACCTGCCACAATGATTCGCGTTGCTGAGCCAGTCGTTGAATTACGTGAGGCGCTAGCGCTGCGTGGTGTGGGCGTGTTTGCGACAGCAACTGAGGCGGTTGCGAGTGCAGATGTGGTGGTGCTTGCGGTTAAGCCTCAGATTATCCAAACGGTTTTGCAAGAACTTGCTGCACATGTGGCTGATAAATTGGTGATTTCAATTGCAGCTGGTGTATCTGTTGCCACCGTATCAAGTGGTTTGGCTGGTCATGCGCGTATTGTCCGTGCCATGCCGAATACACCTGCATTGGTTCAAACTGGTGCAACAGGTCTTTATGCGCCAGCCACGCTCAGCCAAAAAGATCGTGATAGTGCAACGAATATTTTGAGCGCAGCTGGTCTGGTACTGTGGGTGGATGATGAGGCGTTGATGCATGCGGTGACGGCGGTTTCGGGTTCAGGCCCTGCGTACTTCTTTTATTTGATGGAATCGATGATTGCGGCGGGTATCGCACAAGGTTTAGATGAAAAAACCGCAAAAGCCTTAACCTTGCAGACCGCTTTAGGTGCGGCACAAATGGCGATTATCAGTGGCGATAATCCGACAAAATTACGCAAGAATGTTACGTCACCAAATGGTACAACAGCTGCAGCGATTGAGCATTTAGACGCTCAACAAGTGAGCCAGCATATTATCGATGCGTTATCAGCGGCAGGTCAGCGGAGTATCGCGTTGTCGGGAAGTTAATGACAGCGGACTAATCGACAGATTTTATTTTTTAAATGTGGCCTTTCATTGCTTGATTGAAAGCATGAATATGAGGAAACGGTGGTATGGATTCATTGCTTTTGCAGATATTTAATATTGTCACAGGTGTGGCGATGTTGTTGTTATTTCTACGATTTATGATGCAACTCACACAAGTTGATCCTTATAATCCAATCGTCATGTCAACCGTACAGGCTACACATGTTGTTGATGTTTTTAATCGTATTCTGCCGACGGTGGGTCATGGTCGTGTAAATCTTGCTGCATTGGGGTTGATGGTTTTAGTTCGACTGGTGGATTTAGCAGGCAATAACTTACTGAATGGCGTGACTAGTTTTGGGCCAGATGTCCTGCTTTTACAGCTTATTTTTGGTTTGTTAGATGACTTTTTGTTGATGTGTAAGGTTTTAATTTACGTATCGATTATTTCAAGTCTAGTGCTGATGTTTACTCAAAATCATACACCGATCATTGTGTTGGCAATGCAGATGACTGAGCCTTTGTACGCACCTTTTAGACGATTTATGCCTGATCTTGGGCCACTGGATCTATCACCTATCGTGGCGTTGTTGGCGATTTATATTTCACGAGCCCTGTTGTCACAGGCGCATGGGATTTTATTACAAGGGTTAACCTAATTTGTTCTTGATCATGAGTTTGTTTGTTCTGAGAGACTTTTGGTTGAGCAGATATTAAGTGTGGAATAATGAGTAATTTCAAGGAGTCTTTGCCTGATCAGCTCATCTTATGGATCAAGGTTCAGCCTGCGGCAAAAAAGACTGAAATTATTGGTGTGGAAATCGTTGAGCATCCTGCATCGGGTAAACCTGTGCAAATGCTTAAAATACGCCTCGCTGCGCCGCCTGTAGATGGTAAGGCGAATCAAGCGCTATGTGCATTTTTAGCCAAGTTATGTGGCGTGCCAATCCGCAATGTGAGCTTGCTGAGCGGTGAAACGTCAAAGATCAAGCGAATCCAGATTGATAAACCGAAAGTCATTCCAGAATTGGTTCAGTGCAATTAATCATTAAGACAATCTTTCGTTTTGAGGCAGTGTGATTTTATCTTTTGGTGAATATAACTCATTTTTTTTTATGATAAAATGAATTTTATTAATTATAAAAGTGTTGCTTGAGAACGTCCTGAGACATCAGATTACAGCGCTTTCAAGAGCATGAGGGAAGTTCATTATGATTGAAATTCGTCATTTGAGAACACTACATGCTTTGCGTGAAGAGGGGTCTTTGGCTGCTGCTGCTGAGCATCTGCATTTGACTCCTTCTGCGTTATCGCATCAGTTAAAGGAACTCGAGCAATGGCTGTCTTTGTCTTTACTGAGTAGAAAAACGAAGCCCTTACAGTTTTCTGCCGCAGGACAGCGATTATTGCAATTAGCCGATCAAGTTTTACCACTGGTGCAAAATGCGCGTAGTGAACTGGCTCGTTTGGCGCATGGACAGACGGGGCGGTTGTTGTTGGCATCTGAATGTCATAGCTGTTTTGATTGGCTGATGCCTGTTTTAAATCGTTATCGTCATGATTTTCCTGATGTGGATTTAGATTTTGCGAGTGGTTTTGAGCCTGAACCTCATCTTCAGCTACAGCAGGGCGAGATTGATCTTTTAGTGACGACAGATTGTCTACCGATGAAGGGAATTCAATATCATCGGTTATTTGATTATGAGTCGCGTTTGGTTTTGTCTCCATCGCATCAACTTGCAACCCAAGACTTTGTCGCGCCAGAAGATGTTGCTGCCCAAACACTGATTGCTTATCCTGTTGAGCCAACTCGATTGGATATCGTGGCGGGTTATCTTGCGCCATATGGTTTACAGCCTGCTAAATTGCGAACCACTGAACTGACTCCGATGTTGATTCAGCTTGTTGCGAGTGGCCGTGGGATTGCAGCGCTACCTGATTGGGTTGTGAAAGAGTATGAACAAAAAGGTTGGGTCGTCAGCCGTCGTTTAACGCCTAAGCCGAGTGAGCAAGTTCTTAAACAGACTGGAGCCCAAGGGTTACGCCGAACACTTTATGTGGCAGTGCGTCAGGTTGATGAGGAATTGGTTTTCATGCAAGGATTTCTGCAATTACTGATTCGGATGACGCAAAGTCGGCAGTGACATTTTTTGTCATAAAAAATGTAAAAATAGGGCGATTTTTGTTATAAAGGTGAAATTTTGTCTAATATTTTGACAAATATTGCTCTCTAATGTCATAAAATGTCCCGTTTTTTGTTGGGCATAGTCATGATCTAGTTGCGCGTCTATTGAGGCAACGTTACACTGTTGAATGTCAGTGATATGGACTATTTGCTGAGATCATTCAGGCATCCAGATCCTCGGATGATTTATGGTCATATAAGTAGGGGCGATCAGATGATCGATAAGCGGTATCATGTTTTTATCAGCACGACAGGCGCAGATATGCAGCCTGAGCGTTCAGTGCTGGCGCAAACTTTAGCAAGTCTAGGTTTCTTTTCCTGGGGTTTAGAGACGCGGACGCCTCTCACTACCGCATTTGCACGTCGTCAGATTGATGATTGTGATTATTTTGTCCTGTTGCTTGGATCTCGCTATGGGGATCTGTCCGCATCAGGAGTCAGCTATGTTCATCTCGAATATATTTACGCGATCACAAAACAAAAGCCTGTTTTAGTGATTATGCATGAGTCTCCAGATAGTCGTTCCCCTGAAGTTCAAGAGCAGACTAAAGAAGGACAGCGCAAGTTTGAAGATTTCCGCCGTCAGTTACAGCGCGAACGCGATATGGTGGTCACTTTCCGCGAGCCTCGCGAGCTTGAAGTCATCTTACGTCATGCAATGCCTCAGTTGACGCAACGTTATCCATCATTAGGTTGGGTTCGCCCAAATGATGCACCCATGCAAGCTTTGCAACTTGAGAATGAGAAGTTACGTCAAAAAAATGCGCAACTGATGGCGAGCGGTCGCGGTCGAAGTGCAGCAAGTTCAACTTCAAGTTTGGATGATGATATTTCTGCGACGATGGGTGAGCCTGGTGCATTAGATGTCCCTGTAGTCCGCGGTGATGAACTGATGTCGTTTGATTATCGTGTACACGCTTATCAAGATGGTAATTTCCGTGAACTACGTCCGCGTAGACAGATGACTTGGAATGAACTCTTGGTTGCGATTGGACCAGGGTTCCGTCCACCAGCGCCAGAAGAAAACTTTGCGCGTCTGTTGAATGAATATTTGAATATCTCTGCCTTAAGAGATGTACAGGAAACGATGCCTCGAGCTCATGCAACAGCACGTTGTCAGATTAATGTTCGGGCACTGCATGCGATCAAAGTTCAATTCAAGAATAATCAATGGATTGCGCCAGTTGGACGTGATTCTCGTCATCATATTCTGTGGGGCTTATCTGCACTGGGCGAAGAACGCTTGAATAAACTCATGGCGGTTAAAAGCTTGGAAGTTGGTTCATAGTTCTACGTTTAACGTGCGTCATCTGTTTTTCTTAGTTGAGTCTTAATTCATAATGAATCGAACTGATTCTGACATGTCTTCTCCTGTTGCGGTTTTATTGGTGAATTTGGGTACTCCTGATACACCAACGCCGCAAGCCGTTGGTCGTTATCTACGACAGTTTTTATCTGATCCTCGTGTGATTGAGATTCCGCGCATTCTTTGGGCGATAATTCTCAATCTTTTTGTGATTCCGCTGCGCTCTAAACGTGTTGCCCATGCTTATGCCTCAATTTGGGCTGGCGACTCTCCTATGCGCAAAATTTTGATCGCACAGGCCGCAACTTTGTCGCAAAGAATGGTAATGCTTGGACGAAAAAATGTTGAAGTGCTGCCTGTGATGACGTATGGCAATCCTTCAATGACAGCTGCCTTGAATGACTTACGACAGCGTGGCGTTGAGCATGTTGTGGTCTTACCTTTGTTTCCCCAGTATTCAGCGACGTCGACGGGGGCAGTCTTCGATGTAACTAGTCGCTGGCTGCAAACCCAGCGGAATCTTCCATCACTGGTTCTCAATAAAGATTATTGTGATCATCCGCTTTATATTGACGCATTAGCCGATAGTGTTCGTCGTTATCAGTTACAGCACGGTGTCCCTGAAAAGTTGTTGATGTCATTCCATGGCATTCCTCAGCCTTATGCCGATCGTGGCGACCCATATGCAGAGCGCTGTCATGTGACCGCACAGCTGCTTGCCCATCAGTTAGGTTTAAGCAGTGAGCAATGGGCGATAAGTTTTCAGTCGCGTTTTGGTCGTCAAGAATGGGTGAAACCATACACCAATATGTTGTTGAGCGAGTGGGCACAAGCAGGAGTACAATCGGTACAAGTCATTAGCCCCGCGTTTTCAGCAGATTGCTTGGAAACCTTGGAGGAATTGGCTGTAGAAAATCGTGATGTGTTTTTACAAGCAGGCGGTCAGTCTTATGACTATATTCCCGCACTCAATGTTGATGAATTGCATATTGACATGATGGTGAGCTTAGTCGCGCGAATGATAGATGGGCTGACGGCGTAGATATTTATAGAAATTTGAATGTTGTGATTTATCGGATGCTTTCAAATGTTCCCCTCCAAGGGGAACATTTAGATGAAGATGATCTTGATTTTACTCTAAAACTATCCTCATCCCGACCTTCCCCTTGATGGAGAAGGAGAGAAGCATTTAAGCTGTTTTTTGATCAACCGATGATAAAAGTGTCACCTGAGTCTGTATATGGTGACGTAAGTGACCATCAACAAATCCCAGTAGTTCTCCGCACTTAAACGCCGTCCATTGTTCGTTATCGGTCAATGGCTCTGTCGCGACGACGGCCACACGATCTTCGGGAGTCGTGTATTTACTAAAATCGATATCGACATCCATATCGACCAAATGCGCCTGACTAAATGGCCATGCGCGAATCAGCCAATGAAGTTTAGTGGTTGCATAAGCAAATAGAGCTTGTCCATTCGATAGCATAAAATTGAATGTACCGTGTGCAGCAATTTGTGGTGAAATTTCTGTCAAAGCTTCAAAAATCTGCTCTAGCGAGGGCTCGGTATAACCAAAGCGTTGACGAAAACTCTGCAAGATAGCACAGTAGGCACGCTCGCTGTCCGTTGTTCCAACAGGCAAGAAACTGCCATCAAGTTCAGGTGCATAATTTTCTAAATTACCATTATGGGCAAAGATCCAGTGTCTCCCCCATAGCTCGCGCATAAATGGATGGCTATTCTCTAGCTCAATTTTGCCTTGAGTCGCTTTACGAATATGTGCGATCACATTCTTTGACTTAATCGGATGATTGCGTAGACAGTTGGCAATTGGAGAGTCTACTGCTGATTGGCTTTCGACGAATAATCGACACGCCTTGTGCTCAAAAAAAGCAATGCCCCAGCCATCAGAGTGATCTGATGTCACGCCTGCGCGCTGCGTAAAGCCTTTAAAAGAAAAGGTAATATCTGTGGGTGTTGCGCAGTTCATGCCGAGAAGTTGGCACATATCGAGGTCAAAACTCCTAGTGAATCATATCGTGATGAATCATGATAATGACATCATGCTTTAAGAATAAAAAGGCGAATTACAGTGGCTAAAGTATCAGGGATTTAGGCCTGCTGTAAATTACATTCTGTCAAGTTTTCCATATGGAATGCAACTATTCAATTTAAGAGTCTTTTGCACGAAATGTGATAATTAGTTATCAAAAAAAGCATCAAAAAAGTCACTTAAGTAGTTGTATTGTAACGAGCAGAGTGGCTGATGTTGTTAAAAAATGATCAATGTTATAGGATGCGCGACAAACAAATAGTGATGATTAACTTTTAAGCGTTGCTCATCGGAAATAACAAAAAAATGATGGTATCTCGATATCGAAGCTATGCAATCTTCGGCTATAGATATGCCTATAACTGGGTTGGAAGGAACATGACGCTCCTTGAAATAAAAGTTATAAATAGCCTTGTCGAATTATACCGTCGCACGCTGGGTTCAGTGATTGTGATGGAATGGAGTTACTTGCAAAAAAGTATATTACTTCATGTGTTTACATTTATTCTTTATTTTTCATATGTGTTGTACATGTATGTCGTTCTTCAGCATCATGAATGGTATCGTTATATCAACGTTGAGCTATTCCATATATTCATTTGGAAAGATCTCCTGATCGCGCTTTTGGCTATCATATTTGGTTTAAGTTGTTATGTTTGGCGAGCGCGGGCTTGGGCTGAGCAGTATTTACCTCCAATCAGTATTTTCTTCTATGTGATTGCGATGTGTAGTACAGGCTATGGTGTCGGTGCGATGGGGCCTGCGACTGGTGTTTTTTTGATGGGAACGTCTTTAGTTGGTTTTGCGTTATTTCCAAGAAAAATTATTTTATTCTGCACGATTATGTCCGCAGTGACGATGACTGGATTGGCGTATGCAGGAGTTTCGGGCTGGATTCCTTATGCCCCGATGTTTTCAAATAATATATTGGATGTAAAACTCCAATCGACATTTTACTTCTACAGCCAGATGTATTTTGTTGTACCCCCAGCAATTATTATTTTGCTAACGACAGATCTTGTTTTAAAACAATGGCATGATCGCGGTCGTGAGGTGGCGTTGTTAAGTCAATTAGATTCTCTAACCAATTTGTATAACCGCCGAACGGTGAATCAGCATCTAGAGCGATTACTTGAGATGAGTACGGAATCCGATCAAATTTCGATTTTGCTGCTTGATTTGGATTATTTTAAGAAAATTAATGATGCCTATGGGCATATCGCAGGGGATAGCGTACTACGCGAAGTGGGGCATTTATTACAATCGACGATGCGCAAGAATGATTTAGCTGGGCGTTTTGGTGGCGAAGAATTTATCGTTGTTTTATATCGTTCTGCATACGAAATAGGGATGAGTGTTGCGGAGCGTATTCGTAAACGTATTGCTGAAATCAGTGTTCAGACAGCAACAGGCCAAGTGATCAAAGTGACTTCTAGTGTGGGTGTGTCTACGTTTGCGCCTTTTGGTATGACCAGTATTGATCAGATACTTTCTCAAGCCGATCAGGCGCTCTATAAAGCCAAAGATCAAGGGCGCGATCAGGTGGTGCATTATAATCATTTATTGAATGACCATCATGTCGAACCATTACATCAACCAACATCGACAAGCACACATCAGAATATGAATTCTGATGATCTTCCTCGGACACCGAGTAAACAACTCCATTCAACATTTTAAGTTGAAAAGCATCAATCTTCTGAAAAGTCAGGATCCTGATTATCGGGATGCCGAGACGTATCGTTCACTGGAACGCGATAGTCTTCATTTGCCCAAGCGCCTAAATCGATCATCTTGCAACGTTCTGAACAGAAGGGACGAAAAGGATTGTCTGCCCAACGTGCGGGTTTCTTACAACGAGGACATGGAAACTCTCGATTTGGGATTTCTGTATGAGTTTGATTTATCATAATCTCATTCTCAACCATTAACCGTGCTGATGCTTTCGCATAATGGCCTGCCATTGCTCAGCGCTTACAGGCATCAATGACAAGCGATTGCCACGACGAACTAAAGCAAGATCAGTCAGTTCTGGCATATTGCGAAGTTGTTCAAGAGAAATCATCTTGTTCCAGATCTCACCAAAAACGACATCAACACCTGTCCAGCGTGGATTTTCTAGCGTAGATTTTGGGTCATAATAATGATGTTCGGGATTAAATTGCGTTGGGTCTGGATATCCTGCACGACTAATTGTCATTTGACCGACAATTCCCGGCACTTTGCAATTTGAGTGATAGAATAACGCTTCGTCACCAACCGCCATTTGTCGTAAGAAGTTACGCGCTTGGTAATTGCGTACGCCATCCCATAGTGCGGTTCCACGCGCTTTAAGATGTTCAATTCCAAATGTTTCAGGTTCAGATTTCATGAGCCAGTAGGCCATAGGATGTTCCTATTTTGAGTCTTTTTTTAGATAGTTCGCATCATATTCCATTGGCATTGTACATTCATATGCCTTGGTGCGTGAAAAAGTGTCCTTATTGTGATTTTAACTCACATGCCGTGCCACAAGGTACATTTTCCGTTGACGGCACATTATCTTCCAGTTTAGAGCAAGAGTATCTAAGCGCTTTGGTTGCTGATGCAGCAGAGCAAGTTGAATGGGCTGCTGGGCGTGCGTTGTCGAGCGTATTTATCGGCGGTGGAACGCCGTCATTGATTTCTGCAGCAGGTTATCAGTGGTTATTTGCCGAGCTGCACAAGCTCTTTACGTTTACAGATGATTGTGAAATTACCTTAGAGGCGAATCCAGGGACATTGGAACATGCACCCTTTGCGGAGTATTTAACTGCTGGAATTAACCGATTGTCTTTGGGTGTGCAGACATTTGATGATGCGCTTTTGCAAACGCTAGGGCGTGTGCATGGGTCAGAGGAGGCGAGACACGCCATTCAGCGCGCCAAAGCCGATGGCTTTACGCGATTAAATGTAGATTTGATGCATGGTTTACCTGAGCAAACTGTTGAGCAGGCGTTGTTTGACTTACAAAGTGCGATTGATTGTGGTGCAAGTCATATTTCGTGGTATCAGTTGACGATTGAGCCAAATACGGTATTTTTCCGTACTCAACCAGTTTTGCCCGATGAGGATCGTTTAGCGGATATTCAAGCGGCAGGCGAGGCGCTGCTTCGTACGCATGGATTTGTTCAATATGAAGTGTCTGCATGGGCAAAAGAACGATCAAGCCAGCATAATTTGAATTATTGGCAGTTTGGGGATTATTTGGCGATTGGTGCGGGTGCGCATGGCAAGGTGACACGTTTAATTGGAGTTAGCGCTGGTCATGATGAGCCGTTAACGATCTATCGTTTCCAGAAGTCTCGTCTCCCAAAAGATTATTTGGCTCAGATTCCTGCACCTGCTTTGCAGTATGAGGCTGTGGACGCCATAGATTTACCATTCGAATTTATGATGAATGCACTGCGGTTGGTGGGTGGTGTGCCGAGAGTGTACTTTGCAGAACGTACTGGGTTGGCATTTGATGTGGTACATGAAACCGTGCAGCAACTACAACGAGAAAAATTAATGGATGACAATCCTGACGTATTGAAATGTACGCCATTAGGTTTTAACTATTTGAATGAAGTATTGGCTAGGTTTTCTGAATAATTTATACCAATGCAGATTCTAAACCTGTCCTATAATAAAAAACCGCCTCAATTTCTTGGGCGGTTTTTTGATAATGGTCTGTTATGCACTTTTCTGTGCGGTATCCAAGACTTTTAAGTGATCAGCGGGATCATTGCTTTGATCATTGGCACGATGTGGCACGCGATCGGCTTTCAGCGTTGGTTTTTCGCTGTTATTAATTACTGCTTCGTTGATCTCAACTGTGCCAACATCTTTCATCGATGGCAGGTCATACATGGTATCTAGCAGCACATTTTCTAAAATAGAACGTAAGCCGCGTGCACCTGTTTTGCGATCCAATGCTTTTTTTGCAACGGCTTGTAATGCGGCTTGATCAAACGACAAGTCGACATTTTCCATTTCAAATAAACGTTGATATTGCTTTACTAAAGCATTTTTCGGCTCAGTCAAAATCTGAATCAATGCTTCTTGATCCAGTTCTTCCAAGGTTGCTAATACAGGCAAACGACCGATGAACTCAGGAATCAAACCGTACTTAATCAAATCTTCAGGTTCCACTTCACGGAACAATTGACCAAGCGTTTTGGTCGCATCTTTGCTCTTCACGTCTGCGCCGAAACCAATTCCGCCTTTTTCGCTGCGCTGCTTCACGACTTTTTCAAGTCCAGCAAATGCACCTCCGCAAATAAACAGAATGTTAGATGTATCGACTTGAACAAATTCCTGCTGAGGATGCTTACGTCCGCCTTGCGGTGGAATTGAAGCCACAGTGCCTTCAATCATCTTCAATAGCGCTTGCTGTACGCCTTCGCCTGAAACATCGCGAGTGATGGATGGATTGTCACTCTTGCGGCTAATCTTATCGATCTCGTCGATGTAGATAATCCCCATTTGTGCTTTTTCGACGTCGTATTCCGCTTTCTGCAATAGCTTTTGCACGATGTTTTCAACATCTTCACCGACATAACCTGCTTCGGTCAGCGTTGTTGCATCAGCCATGGCAAAAGGAACATCAAGCAAGCGTGCCAAGGTTTGAGCTAGTAACGTTTTACCTGACCCTGTCGGGCCAACGAGCAAAATATTGCTTTTGGATAGCTCAACCATTGCATCGCGCGCACCAGTTTTGGAGGGCACGTTATGCGATGCTTTGAGGCGTTTATAGTGGTTATAGACCGCAACGGCGAGCGTTTTCTTTGCTTGCTCCTGACCAATCACGTACTGATCAAGTGCAGCACGGATTTCTACAGGTCTTGGCAACGGACGTTCAGCCCACGTTCCAGAGGTGGTTGAAGTCGGGGTTTGGACGAGGTCAATGCAAATGTCGATACATTCATTGCAAATATAAGCGTCTTCACCTGCAATCAGTTTTTTGACTTCATCCTGACGCTTACCGCAGAATGAACAACTCTTATCGCTATGACCAGAGTTTTTGGTAAGATCGGACATGGATGCTCCCAACAATAACAATACAAGGTGTTAACAATATTAAAATCAATAAGACAACAACAACGATTCAGCTTATTCTGGACTGCTTGGTCGTTTCGTTAAAACTGCATCAATTAAACCATAATCACAAGCAGCTTCTGCGCTTAAGAAATTATCGCGATCAGTATCTTTTTCGATCGTTTCAACAGACTGACCTGTGTGGTGTGCAAGCAAGCTGTTCAGCTTTGAACGAATATATAAAATTTCACGTGCATGAATTTCGATATCCGATGCTTGTCCACGAAATCCACCCAATGGTTGGTGAATCATGACGCGTGAATTACTCAAAGCAAAACGTTTACCTTTTGCACCCGCTGTCAATAAGAATGAACCCATTGAACAAGCTTGTCCAATACAAATCGTCGATACATCTGGTTTAATAAATTGCATCGTATCGTAAATCGCCATCCCTGCGGTGACTGAGCCGCCAGGCGAGTTAATGTACAGATGAATGTCTTTATCTGGGTTTTCTGCTTCTAGAAAAAGGAGCTGAGCAACAACTAAGTTCGCCATATGATCTTCGACTTCACCAGTCAGGAAAATCACGCGTTCACGTAGCAAGCGAGAAAAAATATCAAAAGAGCGTTCACCGCGCGCGGACTGTTCGACGACCATTGGGACTAAAGCGTTTTGCAAGTCAATCACCTTATTTCTTCCTTTTGACTGGGCTCATCGATTGAGCGAATAGATAGTACAGCTAGTCTCTAAATATGGGGGATATGGTGCGAAATTGCAAAGGGCATCTGTACGATTTATTCGTAAAAAAAGACGCATTTCGCGTCTTTTTTTACGAATTCGCTTAGAAGATAATATTTTCCAAGTGAAGTTCTTGTGAATTAACCTTGTTGTTGCTGATTACGCTTCAAAAGCTCTTGGTAATCAACTGTTACTTCGGTGATTTTTGCACCCGCAAGGATATGATCAACAACTTGATCTTCAAGAACAACCGCTTCAACTTGAGCACGTTGTTGCTTGTCGTTGGTGTAGTATTCAATCACCTCAGCAGGATCTTCATAAGATTCAGCAGATTCAGCGATCATTGCTTTGACGCGATCTTGATCAACTTGAAGATTTGCATCAGCGATGACTTTGCTGATCAATACGCCTAGCTTCACTGAGCGCTCAGATTTCTCTTGGAACAACTCATCAGGCAGCATGTTTTCGTCAAATTGCTGAGCACCACCAAATTGTTGAGCAAATTGTTGCAACATCATTTTGCGTTGACGAGTAATTTCTTCAGCAACCATTGCTTTAGGAACTTCAATTTCATTCGCAGCTAATACAGCATCAAATGCTTGTTGTTTCAATTGATTACGCAGGCTGTTTTTGACTTCACGTTCCATATTCTTACGAACGTCTGCTTTCAGCTTGTCGATGCCACCTTCTGTTGGCGCAAGTTCGATTCCGAATAATTGCAGGAATTGAGCATCAATTTCTGGCAATTTTGCGCTTTCAATCAGTGAAACATTGATTTTGAACTGAGCAAGTTTGCCAGCCAAGTTTTCAGCTTGATAGTCAGCTGGGAACGTTACGTCGATGACTTTTTCTTCATCTTTTTTCATACCAATAATGCCAGCTTCGAAGCCAGGAATCATTTTGTTTGAGCCAAGAACCAATTTGAAGTCTTTAGATGCGCCGCCATCAAACAGTACACCGTCAATACTGCCTTCAAAGTCAAAAGTGACTTGATCGCCATCAGCTGCTTTACCATTTTTCTTAGGTGCAAAGACTTGGCGTTGTTTGCGTAGATTATCGATCATCGTATCAACGTCTGCATCGCTCACAGTGCTGACTTGACGTTCAACATTAATGGTATCGAAACTGTTTACAGTGACTTCTGGATAAACTTCAACGAGTGCTTTGTAGACTAAGCCTTCATCATTCACATCAACAGATTCAATGTTTGGCATGCCAACAGCATTAATTTTTTCTTGTTCAAGCGCTTCAAATACTGTGTCACGCACGAGGTCGTTGATCACATCTTGTTGAATCGATGCACCATATTCAGCTTGAACGCGTGAAAGTGGTACTTTGCCTGGACGGAACCCGTTCACTTTAATTGTTTTTGCAACGCGCTTCAGGCGAGCGTCGAATTGGGTTTTAAGGCGTTGTGCTGGAACGGTGATATTCAGGCGGCGTTCTAGCCCAGAGACCACTTCAGTCATAATTTGCATGGTTTTCTCGATCCTAGAAAAGAATGATTATAGAGAATGAGGGTTAATTCACGTTCGCGCACCCATCAAATCAGCGCTACGACATGAAAAAATTAGTTGCGGAGTATAAGCGATATTAGCGACGGATTCAAAAAGAATGCGATAGTTATGTTGGCTTTTCAATAACAGAGCTACAAACTTAATTCTAAGCAATATGTTATGTAATGACTGCTTAGAGTTATTGTGAACAATTATCACGGTGACGATGATGACATCGACGATATGCTGCAGTTGCTTGATCCGCGTATTCTTGTTGCAAAGCCGTGAGTGCTTCAGCAGCCTCTGTAAAAACATGATTACCATACAAAATGCGAAGTTCGCTGAGCTCTTGACCCGCTTGAATCGGTTGGTTATTCAGAGCAAGTGCTGTCGCATAACGTGCTAAATTTTCAACTTGTGGAAAACGATATGCGACGTCTCTTGCCCAATCGAGCTGTTGTTCAGTCATGTTGGGTGTTGGATTGATAGATTGTAACTGTAAATAATCACGAAGCTGTGTAAGTAAAACGATGTGCTCAGGATTGTACATGGCTGTACTAGCTTTGTTGGGTGTCAGTTCACTGGGCTTAAATGCCCGATAATCGCGATTTAGCGTTTGATATTCATAGCCAAGCCAGATCATAAATACCGTACAAATTGCAATAAAGCTTGCAAAGACAGCATGTGGTAATTCCCAAGAGAGTTTGGGTAAATGTTTTAAGTATTTTGCGAGAGGCAGTGTTTCAGTGTATTGCTGTGTTGTACCCAGTTCACCGTAGGCCATACCGAGAAGCAAGCCAACGGGGAGTAGAAAGTAAGCATATTCCAATGGATACTCTAGCATTCCGTGGATCAATGCAAACCCAACTGCTAATAATGCATAAACACTACTGAGGCTTTTGGCACAATACGCCAAACGTGCTAACCAAGTCATCAATAGAATAATAATCAGACTACCTAAAATTGGCCCATTCCAAACTAAGAGATCTAATAAAATATTATGGCTAGAAGTCGTCATGATATTGACAGGAAAGATATTTGAAACATTAACTTGTGCAACACTGATCTGATTCCAGCCATACCCCCAGAGTGGGCCGTGTAAGACGGCTGTTGCAAATTGTTGCCATAATAGTCCACGGCCATTGTCTATAGTTTGAACACGAGCAATCAGATTAACTGTACTGTGCCCATGTGTGACAAGGTTTGTTAGTAAGGGGAGACTAATAATGCAAACAGTGTAGACACCAATCCAAGCCGCTATCATGTGCCAAGATAATCGCGGTTGAAGGTTTTTACTTTTCCATGCCCACCAAGTTAATACAAAAATAGCTCCGATCCATGCTGTGCGTGACTGTGTGAGTGCTACCGCAAAAATTAAGAATACGGCTAGTGTACTTGCAGATATTTTTCCAAGTTTTTGTTGTTCAAAAAGAAGTAGTATACTGGCGAGCCCCATACACAGTAATGTTGCTAGATTATTTGGTTGTCCGAAGTTGGCAAATGGACGTGACCCTGAACTTGCTGCTTCAAAAAAACTAAATCCTTGACTGAATCCTAGCCATTGTCTTAATGCAATTACCGCAGAGAGTACCGAGCCTACAATAAATAATAATGCAAGTGATTGATAACTTTGTGTTCTAGTCGATTCGTCTTGTGTCAGATTGTAGCCAATTAAAATAACAGATGAAAAACCGAGAAGGTAACATGAGGAAATGACGGCATCACCAGAAAAGAAAATAATGCCGAACATCCACTGAATTAAGGGAATAAATGCAGTGAGTGCAAACAGAGCTGCAGAGCGGGGAATCTGAATCTTTTTGTGAAGAATAACGAGGCTTAAAATTAAAGCTGCACTAAACGCTAAAAACTCACTATTACCCGTTAACCATGGGTAGTAATGGTGTGGAATTAGCCACGAGAGAAGTAATGATAATGCGGCAATGCTAGAGATGAGCGTTTTATTCACGCAGATAGCCTTTGTTGTCAATAAGAAATTGATTTTACAGAGCGAATGTTGTATTTGGTTTAATTATAACCATTTTTGTTTAAGAATGTAAGGTGATCATAGTCAAACTAGATCGGCATGCAGCGATCATAAAGTTACGAACCATTTATATAAATGGTTCGGCTTGAACTACATAATATAAGTTATTCTTACCAAGGGCGTAGTTTCGTAATAGCAACGACTTGTCCATTTTTGTTGAGAAGAACGGTCATGCTTTGATGATCATTCCATAATGGTAGCCATGTTGTGGCTGTGGGTGATTGGGCTAGAGCCGTTCTGATTGCTTGAGGCGTATTCCATTGTTCCAGATTTTTGATTGGGTGCGCATTCGCTTGAATATTTGCAATTTGACTGTCTAGCGGAGCATATAGACTAGGACTATAAAAGAGACCTAATCCAGATTTAAGTGTATTTGAGATAATTTGTTTCCGCAGCTTTTTGTCGTCTGGAAGATGAATTGCTACCCATTTTGGACCAAAAAACGGGGTTATCCGATATTCAGGCGTTGCGATTTGCCGACTTTCGGCGGTTATATCTGTTGCTCGAACAGAGTAAAATTCGTCTATATTAAAAACGAACCAAATTGGACGTCCAATAGCAACGGTGTGCATTCCGTAGGCAAACATTGCCAGTTGTACAACTAGAATTGCTGTAAGATCAAATTTAAGTGTTTTCTTTCCCACTTTGTAGACAAGTAAAGTGAGCAGCGGACCGATAATTACATCAATCCCTAGCATAAGTGCGAAAATCCGCGTTACTCCAAAAGTCTCAGCAAGTGGTGATGGGTACCAGACTAGAAATACAAGCGCAAGTGCTAAAGATGCTAGTAGTAGAGAGCCAATAAGATGTATTAGGAATGCTTTGATACGAGCGGACATATTTACATAAAGTGGTTGATTATAGTTTATCGAGTCTACTTAAATATATATAACTCATCAATATAAATATCTTGCCAAAAAATAGGCTGGTATACCAGCCTATTTTTACTAAAGCAGATCTTAGCTTGATAGCAATGCTTTTGGAATATACTTGCCAGGAAGAGTGGAGCTAGAGTCGTTAGTAAATGAGCCGTTGTTCATCATATTCATGACGAGAGTTTGGCCTTTGATTGATGGAGATACGCTACTTCCTGCAGAACCTGAACCGTAAGTCATTGTTACGGTGCAACCATTTGCGACGACCTTAGTATTTGTAGCAGCGGTTGGATCGATTGTACCCGCAATAACTGCTAGACCGTATTTGCCTGTGATGCTGTTGTCTGTTGCGCCAGTTGCTGTATCAGTACATGCACCATTACCAATGTTGTCAGAGATCGTAACTTTTGAGCCGTCTGCAAGTGATACACCTTCAGAAGCTTGTGA
>JASLHI010000036.1 GCA_030149815.1 Aquirhabdus sp.
GCTATCGTTGGTTGCCAAAAGAAAGAAGAAGCTGCAACTACAGCAGCTTCTGCACCAGCAGCAACAGCTTCTGCACCAGCAGCAACAGCTTCTGCACCAGCAGCAACAGCTTCTGCACCAGCAGCAACAGCTTCTGCACCAGCAGCAACAGCTTCTGCACCAGCAGCAACAAAAACTGCTTCTTAATCGAACAGTTTTGTTTAAAAAAGGAAGTTTCGGCTTCCTTTTTTTATGCGTGTTATTTTAAAATATCATGCGAAGTTGTTTAGGAAAAAAATATCTTCCTGATAGAGGATGGGTATTGTGCTTGATTGACTGATAAGGATTGTTCGGATTTTATGGCAACTAAATATTTAACAACCCTTTTTACGTTCGAGATTCAGGCATGCAAACGAAAGCGATTTTATTAAGAAATATAACCCTTGCTATATTTTTAGGATCAACGGTTATACTTTTTGGTTGTCAGAAACATGATGATTTGAGTGAGCAAGATGCGGCCATGGCGAATGCAGATCGCTCTGCTCAAGCGGCACAATCGGCTACTGATGCCGCAACTGCTGCTATGCCACCAGAAAGTGCTGTTGTAGCGACTGCAAGTACTGTAGTTGAAACTTCTGGAGCTAAAGCTAAAACGGCATCCTAATCATCCAGTAAGATGTGATAAGGAAGCTCGGGCTTCCTTTTTTTATGAATATTTTGCTTTATAAACAACAATTCTATTTTACCTAACAGTTCTATTGTGGCTACGTGATGCTCAATTCAATTTTATGAAGATTCCTGTCCAAACATTAAACGGCGTTGGGGGCCAAGTCGCCCAGTTGCTTGCGCGACTGAGCATTTATAATACGATTGATTTATTGTTTCATTTGCCGAGAGGGTATGAAGACCGTAGTCGGATTGTCCTAATGCAAGATCTCAAAGTAGGGCAGAGTGCGTTAGTTGAAGGTGTGGTGCAATCCGTTGAACCATTATCGTCATCACGTGGTGGCCGTACATCTTTACTTGTTCAACTGAGTGATGATACTGGAAGGATTACATTGCGTTTCTTTCAGATGTATCCTGGGCTAAAAGAAAAAATGCCCATCGGGCGAACTCTTCGTGTCTTTGGTGAGTTGAGAATGGGTAGCCGTGGACTTGAAATATCTCACCCAGATATTCAAGTTGTGACAGCAGGGACTCCTTTACCACCTTCTCGATTAACACCAATCTATCCTACAACTGATGGTTTAAGCCAAACAAAGTTACGTAGCCTTGTTGATCAAGTCCTTAATCGTTCTAGGCTCAATCTTGCAGAGCTAATCCCTCATGATGTATTGCCGAATCAGACCTATAATCTGACTCAGGCATTACGTGAAGTGCATCAACCCGAGCGCGATGCGGATGTTGATGCATTGATGGCTTACACTCATCCAGCGCAGATCCGTTTAATTTTTGAGGAGTTGGTTGCACATCAGGCAAGTTTGTTGAGTCGCCGATATTACATGCAGGTTAAAGCGGCACCTATCATTCCAGCTAGTCGAGTTTTAGAACCTCAATTACTTGCTCGGCTTCCATTTACGCCTACTCATGCCCAATTGCGCGTGAGTGATGAAATTTGCAACGATTTACAGCAGAAGCATCCGATGTTACGTCTGGTACAGGGTGATGTTGGATCGGGTAAAACATTGGTTGCCGCGCTTGCAGCTTGTCATGCACTGGAGGCAGGCTGGCAGGTCGCGCTCATGGCACCTACGGAAATATTGGCAGAACAGCATTTTAATAATTTTAAGGCGTGGTTTGAGCCTTTAGGTATTCAAATTGCGTGGTTGGCGGGTAAGCAAAAAGGTAAAGCGCGTTTGAATGCGGAATCTGATGTCGCAAGTGGGCGGGCTCAGTTGGTCATTGGCACTCACGCCTTATTTCAAGAAAACGTGCAGTTCTCTCGGCTCGGCTTAGTGATTATTGACGAGCAACATCGTTTTGGGGTTGATCAGCGTTTAGCATTGCGTGAGAAGGGGGCTGCAGGCATGAGCCCTCATCAATTGGTCATGACGGCCACTCCGATCCCTCGAACGCTAACCATGAGCGTTTATGGTGATTTAGATACTTCGGTGATTGATGAGCTACCTGCAGGTAGAACTGCGATTACAACGGTTGCTGTGCCATTTGAGCGGCGGGAGGAAGTGATTGCGCGATTAGCTGCAAATTGCGAGCAAGGTAAACAAGTCTATTGGGTTTGTACTTTGGTAGAGGAGTCGGAAACGCTCGATGCCAAAGCTGCAGAGGCGACCTATGAGGAGTTATCTGCGAGATTGCCTCATCTAAAAATTGGCTTGGTGCATGGGCGAATGAAGGCGGATGAGAAACAGCTCGTTATGCAAGCTTTTAAACAGAACGAACTTCAATTATTGATCGCAACAACAGTCATCGAAGTCGGCGTAGATGTCCCAAATGCTTCACTGATGATTATTGAAAATGCTGAGCGGCTGGGCTTATCGCAGTTGCATCAGTTGCGAGGTCGTGTCGGACGAGGACGTGCAGCCAGCTTTTGTGTGCTGATGTATAAAGCCCCTCTTTCTGAAAATGGTATTGAGCGATTGTCAACGCTTAGAAATAGCACAGATGGTTTTGTGATTGCTGAAAAAGACTTAGAACTTCGTGGTCCTGGAGAGATATTAGGGACTCGACAGACAGGAGCACTCGATTTTCGATTGGCTGTCCTCCAGAGAGACCAGCGTATGCTGCCTGAAGCGCATAGAGTTGCCGCAATGATCTTGAAAAAATATCCTCAAGAAAGTGAAGAGCTTATGCAACGTTGGCTCCCAACAGCACCACGATATGCTCGAGTCTAAATACTTATGACCGGTCGTTCTTTCTTTAAGTTTTCTGAATGGTCTTTTTTACGTCCTCGCTGCATTTTGTGTCAACTTGATTGGGTTCAGGTTCGTCAGCCTTTGTGCATCGGTTGCTCCGAAGACTTACCGTGGCGCGGGGAGATGATTAACGTTCAAGATCTACCTATTCAAATTGCTTTCGCATATCAATGGCCGATTGATCGGTTAATTCATTTGTATAAATATCAAGCTCGTTTGGAGTTTAGACCTATTTTTGAGCATGGACTGAGTCAATTAGAACGCCCCAAGGCTGATGCACTTCTTGCTGTTCCAGTGTCGTTAGATCGTTTAAGAGAACGAGGTTTTAATCAGAGTCATGAAATCGCAAAGCGTATGGCGGATTATTGGAATATTCCGCTTCTGAATCATATCAATCGTCGTGAAGGTATTCGACAAAAAGGATTAGGTCGTAGCGAGCGATTACAAAATTTAGAAGATGCGTTTGAAATCGAACCAAACTCAACAGTTCGTTTGCCTAAACGATTGGTGCTCATAGACGATGTTTTGACAACAGGAAATACTTTGTTAAGTTTAGCGACTTATTTGCGAACAGAAGGTGTGGATCACGTCAGTGCGGTCGTGGTTGCAAGTCAGCATCAGTATCGTGCTGATTAGCATCAGCACTGTTTGACTTTACATTGGTGCTGTTTAAATCAACGAGAACTATAAAATTTCTTCTAACCGAGAGGCTTGAATAATAGATTGTATTTTTGGAGGGACATTCTCCAAGTGGATGCGTTGCTTGGGTTTTAGCCCACGAATCCATTGTACGATGACTGCGAGCAGTACCGTGTGGCCTTGTGTTAACTGTGCGAGATCAATGGTGATCAGTGGAGCAGTCAGACTATCTAATATTTTCTTTCCGTCTCGATAAGTGATGTTTGCATTATTAAAATGAACTGAGCCATTGATAGAGAGTGTGCTATCTGCGAGTGTGAGACTCGCAGTCGCTTGATCACGTTTATGACTCTTTCTGTTTTGCTTGGCTAGTTTGTTCAATTCAGAACACTCACTGACCTGATGCACTAGCAGAAGGGATGAAGTTTTTGATCGCAAGGTCAAGGTTGTTCTTATTTGTTTGAACTGCTGATGAGAATTGGTTGCGGAAAGTTAAACCAATATCAATGCCATTAAGCTGCAAATTACGTACTTTCCATGAGTCACCGCTTTGGATGAGTTGATAAGCGATAGGAACGATTGTGCCTGTATCGGTTTTAAAGTCCATGTTGACTACGGCTTTGCTCGGGTCTTTACCCTCAACAAAAGGACGAATGGTATAGCTTTCATTGTCGTATGCAGCTAGACCTTTTGCATAGGTTCTAATCAGGCTTTGTTTGAATGTTTGTGCAAATGCTGTACGTTGTTCTGGTGATGCCTGACGATAATAAGGTCCCATGACACCACGTGCAAAACCGTCAAAATCAACATAAGGTTCGATATTTTGCTGCACAATCTGGTTCAGTGCGGCTGGATTCTTTTTATATGCACCGCGATCACTGACTAGACGTGCAATGAGCGCATCAGAAATTCTTTTAACAAAGACTGGCGCAGGTTCTACGGCAGCAAAGGCGGTTGATGCTGAAAAAATGCTTGAGAGTACAAGCGCAGTTGCTGTAGGGAATAGGATGCGTTTCATCAAAAAATCTCCAAACACAAAACAAATAAATTAAAGCCCAAAATCTAATGCGTAACGATCATTACGTACTTTCTGATTCTGCTCAGTTCTTAGAACTGGGCGCTGCCAGCTACGGCAGGTGTAGGGCTTGTCGCAGTTGGCGTTGCTGCTGCAGGTGTTGGTTCTGTTGCTTTACTAAACAGGAACTTACTGATCAGATCTTCAAGAACCAATGCACTCTGAGTTTGATCAACTTCACTGCCATTTTTAAGCATTGTGTCATCAGCACCCAGTGAAATTCCGATATATTGTCCACCAATCAAACCTTCTGTAAGAATGCTTGCTGTTGAGTCGGTTGGAATTTCTTTCATGCTATCGTTGATTTGCATGGTGACCTCAGCATCTAAGCGTTTTGGATCAATCGAAATATTAGTCACACGTCCAATAACAACACCACTCAGTGTTACTTTAGCACGAGGTGTCAGTCCACCTATGTTTTGAAAGTGTGCAGTTATCGTATAGCCACTTTTATGGACTTCATTGAGGAGTCCGCTGACGCGTAGCGCAAGAAAAAAGAAAGCGATAATTGTCAAAATTGTAAAAATACCAACACTAAACTCTGCACTACGAGTTCTCATGATAAACCTCCGAACATGACCGCAGTCAGAATAAAATCAAGACCCAATACACATAATGATGAATAAACTACAGTATTTGTTGTTGCCGTAGAAATACCCGCTGAAGTTGGCGTTGCTGCATAGCCTTGATATACCGCAATCCATGTACAGACAACACCAAAGACGACACTTTTGATCACGCCGTTGAGGATATCGTCTGCGAAGCTTACATTGCTTTGCATACTATTCCAAAAAGATCCTTCGTCGACACCCAACCAGTCAACTCCCACCATTTTCCCGCCAAAAATACCAATTGCCGAAAAAATTAATGTGAGCATTGGTAAACTAACGATCCCAGCCCATAGTCTTGGAGCAATAATGCGGTGGATAGGATCGACTCCGATCATTTCCATGCTTGACAGTTGCTCTGTGGTTTTCATTAATCCAATTTCAGCAGTCAATGCAGAACCAGCTCGACCAGCAAATAGTAGGGCGGAAATCACTGGACCTAGTTCACGAACCAAGGTGAGCGCGACCATCGTTCCGAGCGCTTGGTTACTGCCATATTTGGATAAAATGGTGAAACCTTGTAAACCTAGAACCAAACCAATGAATAAGCCTGAGACCAAGATAATTAACAAAGATAAGACGCCAACGCGATACATTTGATCGGAGAATAATCTGAAACCCGACCAAGTTGGTATTGTAGAGACGGCGCGTAATAGCAGAATACCTGCGGCACCTATGCCTGTAATACGATCAATGACTTCTCGGCCAAGTCGTTGTATGGCGTTCATGATTGATGTGCTCTTGTTGTATGCGCAGCACACATTTTTAAAGATGAGACCATTTATGGGGTATTCCTTTGCACAGAATCATGATTTTGAATCAAGTAGGGTTCTTGACTATATTGAAATTTTACGGGGCCGTCTGCTTCGCCTTTTAAAAATTGTTGTACGAATGCAGATGGAGATGCGCGTAGTTGATCAGGAGTGCCTTCGCCCATGACGATACCGTCAGCGACAACATAGACGTAGTCAGAAATGGATAATGTCTCTGAAACATCGTGTGATACGATGATGGTTGTTAGTCCTAAGGCATCGCGTAATGCGCGGATTAGGCGGACTAAAACACCCATAACGATAGGATCCTGACCTGCAAAGGGCTCATCGTACATAATGAGTTCTGGATCAAGCGCAATCGCTCGCGCAAGGGCAACACGCCTATTCATGCCACCAGACAACTCCGAGGGCATGAGGTTTTCAGTCCCACGTAAACCGACAGCTTCTAATTTGAGACCCACAATTTCTTGAATGAGATTTTCATCAAGGTCAGTATGAGCACGTAGGGGGAATGCAACATTTTCGAACACGGTCATGTCTGTAAATAAGGCACCGCTTTGGAATAGCATACCCATACGAGCGCGCGCAGCAAAAAGCTCTTTCCTATCCATGTCTGCAATATTGCGACCATCAATCAAGACTTGCCCTGAATTTGGAGTAAGCTGTCCACCAATAAGTTTGAGAAGTGTGGTCTTGCCAGTACCCGATGGTCCCATGATTCCTGTGATTTGACCACGACGAATAACGAGATCAAGTTTGCTGTAGATGACTCGGGAACCCCAACTGTATGAGACATCGTGTGCCTCTACCAAATATTGTTCAGAGTTGAGTTGCGCTGTGTTTACGGGTGATGTGGTTGACACAGCTTGTTCAGAAAGAGTCGTCATGCAACAAAAACCAATGAGATAAGAACCATAATGCCCAATGTAGCACGAAATAAATGAAACTTAGGTGTATTCTGCTCGTATAAAGTGTATATCTTTGTACGAATTGTAAGCTAAGTGCTATGTATTGTTGATAATTTTTTCAAAAAAAGCAAGACCACAGCGCAGTAGTGATTTTTGATTCATGGAAATATAAAGAACTTGATATGTTCTTGAGGAAACAAAGAGACTCTAGAAAATTGGGCACACTCCGACAGACTCGGTGAGTAGTGTCACTTTGGAATCTGTCAAAGCCTCCAGAAAATAGTCAAAAAGCTTAATTTTACTAAAATCTCATTCGACCCTAGGCCAGCCATTCAGCATGTTATTAATTTGAGTTATTAATTCATATCGTTGGTATATCATAATTTTTATGATGAACTGTGATTTGTTGAGCCTAACGAAAGATTGGGCTTGAGTGATATGCTTGAAAGTTGATCGAGTACAGTGCGCTGCGATATGAGTTTTAAGGTCACTGGGAAGTCTTTATGGGTGATATTCGCAATCGGTTGTAACGCAGCGGGATCTTTTTCTTGGAGCACTTGGTAGCCAAAATAGCTCGCATTCAGTGCGACAAGGAATACAAATAAATAAGGCATTTTGAAACTCCTTTTTCTGTTTCTTGCTTTTACTATAGTTGCGAACATAACACAGTTTTGTCGATTAAAAAACAGACCTTATTGCGTGATATTGATTTCGCAGTAAATAAAAAAGCCGAATGATTTCAACATTCGGCCTCCTTATAATGCGTAACGCGCAGTTAGTGATAACTGTTTCGCATTAATGGATTAATATTCGCGTTTTTTGCGGAAATCACTGCGTGGTGCAGCATCGCCGTTAATGCGACGTTCTTGACGTTCAAAGCGATCATCGCGGTTGCCAGCTTGGAAATCACGACGTGGACGCGCTGGTGCTGCATTTGCTGCGCCTTCGCGGTTAAAGTTGCGCTCACCGACGATACGACCTTCTGGACGACCACCACCTACTTCTGAATTGAAGCTGCGTTCATTGCCACCAGCACGTGGGCTGCTGAATGTGCGCGGTGCGCCGCCATCACGATTGTTGTCGCGGCTAAAACCACGACCTGAATCACGGTTGTTATCGCGACTGAAGCTACGACCTGAATCACGATTGCTGTCGCGATTAAAATCACCACGTGGTGCAGAGTCACGGTTACTGTCTCTGCTAAATTCGCCACGAGGAGCGCCGCCATCACGGCTGAAACCGTTGCTGCGTGGAGCAAAGCTTGAGTCACGTGAAGGATATGGACGGTCACCTGATGGACGTGAATCTGAACGATTGCCACGGTTTTCATCATTGAAACGTGGGCGTTCGCTGTTGAAACGACCTTCTGAACGTGGTGCATTGCTGTCACGGTTAAAGTCGCCACGTGGTGCATTGCCGCCTTCACGGTTGCCACGATAACCACCTGCATCTCTGTCACGGCTACCGCCATCACGACCACCACCGAAGCCACCGTTGCGACCACCGCCGTTACGACCACCGCCACCAAAACCTCCGCGACCGCCACGACCACGATCACTGCCTGCTGGCGGTGGGCTTGGCTCTAAACCAGCGATTTCGCTGACGTTAATGCGTGCTTGTAAGTAGTCTTCCAACGCGCGGATTTTGCTGCGCTCACGATGTGTTGCAAGGGTAATCGCTTGACCGCTACGACCTGCACGACCTGTACGACCGATACGGTGAACGTAGTCTTCATTTTTCATTGGCAAGCCAAAGTTGATGACGTGGCTAATCGCTGGAACGTCCAGACCACGTGCAGCAACATCAGTTGCGACGAGAATACGTACTTTGCCTTCACGCAAGCTGCGGATGCGGCGCATACGGACTGCTTGTGGCATTGCGCCGTGCAATGCAACCACTTGATGACCTGCCATTGCGAGTTCTTCAGCCAGTGAGTCAGTGTCTTCTTGTGTGCTTGCGAAAACAACGGCTTGATCCATGGTTTCATCATTCAACCAATGTGACAGCAATTTTTTCTTATGTTCAAAACCATCCGCATAATGCAGTGTTTGAGTCACATCGAGGTTGGTTGAGTGACCAGTTTCGATTGCAATACGTGTTGTATCTTCTTTCATCATGCGTTTTGCAAGATAAATAATACGATCAGCAAATGTTGCCGAGAACATCAATGTTTGTTTGCGGCCTGATGCCAAATCGCTAATCGCTTCAAGGTCTTCAGAGAAGCCGAGATCCAACATGCGATCCGCTTCATCAACGATTAAAGCATCAACTTCGTTTAATGCCAATTGACGGCGATTGACCAAGTCAAGCAAGCGACCTGGTGTTGCGATGACTACTTGTGCGCCTTTCAATTGAGCAATTTGTTTACCAAAAGGCATACCGCCCATGATGGTTGCAATGCGCACGCCGCGTACATGGCGAACTAATTTGATCGCGTCAGCACTGACTTGCTGTGCGAGTTCGCGAGTAGGGCAGAGTACCAAGATATTTGGTGAAGGCATGTTTTTCAAACGTGCGTTCAGGGATGGTTGGTCTTGTGATGCCAATGCATTCAAAGTTGGTAACAAGAAAGCAAAAGTTTTACCACTACCAGTTTGGCTTGATACCAAGAGGTCTTCACCTGCAAGCGCGGCAGGGATTGCCTTTACTTGTACTTCGGTCGGCGTGCTGAACTCAAGGTCAGTCAGGGCTTGTTGTAGGTTTGCTGCTAAAGGAAAATCAGAAAAAGTCATGCTCATGGGGTTCTGTCCAGTTCTGGACACTCCAATTAAAAAATCAAAATAGCGCATCGATACGAGCAGGATGAAAGACAAACATTTCAGTTAAAAAACTGACGTGTCTCATATCGTTTTGAATGTGGGTTCATCAGTTGTGTTGACTTTTGTTCGCCATGATTGCTGCATTGAGCATTACATACGAAACATATCAAATAGATGACCTAAATTCTTTAAACTTAAGCTTTTAGTCTGATTAGCATTGCTAATGAGAAGCTTCCTGAAAAAGACGATGCAGGGCTTATATACAAAAACACTCATGCTTTTGGACGTGGCCTGAAGATTGTCGATAAGGGATCGACTTCTGGCGTTTGATGCATTCTCATGAATGCGGACGCTTGATTTAGTTACTTAAATTGCTGTGTTAAAGCGATTTTGTTTTAAGTAAGCAGGTTATGAAAAAAGTTCAGGCATGAACGTGAAAAGTGCGTGCGCGCATTCTAGGGATATATTGCTTAATAAGCAAGAAAATCTAGATAAAAGCCTTAAATTAATCTAAAGAACGATTTTAGTCGCGATTCTTTAGAGTGTGCCGAGATTCCGAGTTTGTAATGGATTTTATCGCATTAGTACCAGTTAAGTAGGGAAATGCCTAGTCCGACTGAGGTGGAATCGTGATTGTAGTCTATTAAACTTTCACCATAACCCGTAAAGATTTGGGCGAAACCACGTAAATTGTTGTGTATTGGGAAAGACCAATCAAATTGTGCCGCGCCATGTGAATCGGCACCTCCTTTGAGGCTGTGGCGGAGCATAAGAGAGAATTCATGGCCATTCCATCTGTGAGTGATTTGTATGTCACCGCGACCGATGTAGTTACTAATATCAGAGTTGTCGTCGCTGGATTTATCTTCTGGTATGCGATACCAAGGACGTAACATGACGACCCAGTCTTCATGCTCTAAGCCAATATTGAGCATTGCGCGATTCCAACTGCGTGATAGTGGTGTTGATCGACCATTCGATTGGTGATCCAGTGTAAAGCCGAGCAATCGCCCATTTAAGCCAAGGAAATTATAGTCTGTTGGAAAAATTAAACTTGCCTCAGGCTCGTAGTTGGTTTCTCGAAAAGGACGTGAATTCTCTGCATTAAATATTTGCCAATGCGATGTTTGAGTATATCCAAACCATAAGTCGCCATTCGTGTTTAGAATGTTTTCTAAGGCTTTGGCTTTGAGACTGAGTTGAAATTTTGCTTCATTGTGATCAATGTCCAGAGGGCTTGAGACACGATTGTCTGGATTTGGACTGGTCGGTAGTTTGTTTGGAGTGCTGGTGTAGAAACTTGGCAGGAAGTACACAGGACGATTTGCTCGTAATGTAAATGTTCCAAGCTTGGATGTCGGTGAGAGCTCCCATCGTTTGTCTAGTAAAGATGTGGTTGGATTAATCTGCGATGCTGTGCTGAAAAAATCTGTTTTCCCTGAGGGTTTGGTGTTGTTTTTGGTCTGGTGTGTGTTTGTTGCTAATGTTGGCGTTGTATCTATTGTGGTGTGACGACCAAATGCTGTGTCGTAGCAGGCAAGTCGGGTGGCATCGGCTTCAATTCCTGTACATGCCTGAGGTGTGGTGGGTGTTGGTGTATTTTCGGGTTTTATTGTGATTTCTGGTGTTGACGGTGGTTTTGTAGTAGGCACGGTTAAAGCGTGAATTTGTGGTGAGAACAACCCGTTTGTAAATAATATGGCGGTTATTAGTAAATAATAATGCAACGATGATGAAAATGCTTTTCTTTGGAGATAGATGGTTTTCATTGTGAGTCTGATTTCCAGATCATTTGGTATCTAGAATACCCTATTATTTTTTGTACAAGAATGTTTGTTTGAAATCAGTGTGGAATTGAATGATGGGTTGAGTGATTTTAGTATTCAGTAATCCATGCAAATTTGTATTTGTTGACGCCAGTAATTGGACGATTTTCAGGGTCTAAAACATCAACACCGGATGTGGCTCGACCGTTTGTAAATGTCCCAATAATTTGCACGCCATTTTTGAGGGTTTGAATGCCATCACCATTTGGTTTTCCGTGAGTAACGTAGCCTGTGTAGCGGTCACCATTATGCCATGTGAGTGTTCCTCTACCGTTAGGTTCGTCATCGGTGAAATCACCCACAAAGTGATCACCATTGGCGAAAGTGATGGTTCCTTTGCCTTCTAACTTGCCGTTTGTAAATGACCCGTCGTAATGTGTACCGTTTGCTAGATCCAGCAGACCTTTGCCGTTAAATGTACTGTCTGAGAAATCGCCCGTATAGCGACTTCCATTTGTAGCAGTGAGTACGCCTTTTCCATTGAGTTGACCGTTGAAAAAGTCCCCTTCAAATCGCGCCCCATTACTAAATGTAGCGGTACCTTTCCCATATGGTCGTGTGTCAATAAAGCTGCCCTGATAGTAGGTCATCATGATTTTGTTGATCAGGCTATTATCTAAGGTTTTATCGAGTAGGAGTGAGGGCGTTGTGGTCATGGTGCCCTGACCTGTCAGTTCTCCGTTGATGAAGTCTCCTTCAAAACGCAGGCCATTAGTTGTGGTTAATGTGACTTTACCAGTTGGTAGGTTGTCAACGAAATCTCCTTCATAACGATCACCTGTCGGTGTGGTCATGAATCCCTTTCCGTTCCCTTGGCTATCTACAAATTGGCCTTCGTAATAATAGCCTTCGAGCGTCGTAAAGCTTCCAGATCCATTTAATTTGCCATCGGTAAACAAGCCTTCTTGTTTTTCACTTAAAGCATGATTCTGATCGAACCACGTTAAGGTACCTTTGCCATTGATGTAGCCGTTAATGCATTCGCCGTTCCAAGTGATATCTTCACCTGCGACAGGGTGAGGATTGTACGCCTTGCACCCATTTGGGTCATTAATCCAAGACTCTGCATGGCATTTTGCTGAAGAGTAGGCGAGGATGATACTTAATGAGACTAAAGCGAATTTTTTCATCATTTTAGGGCGGGTAATACTGGTTGGGTACTTTGAGTGTAAACGTACAGTATTATTGGGTCTTTGTGCAAAGGTAATCTTAAAATTGTTGAAAATTGGATAGTGATCATTTTTATTTCTAAGCGGATGAGTGGAGTGGTTTTGGAGTTGGTGATTCGGTTAATTGTTGCTGCATAAAATGGGGCGACGCACTTTTTTGAGAGTGGCGTGCACTAAAGTGATATGTCATATTATGATGTTTGCTTAATTTTGGTGCTTGTACGTTGCTCTTTCGTGGGCTGAAAATGGCGAGATATGAGAAACTTGCTTATATTGATGCAAAAAAAGCGCTTGGGTTCAAGTTTTGGTCGAGTCTTATATGGAAAAATGCTCTGTATTTCAGGTATAGTTACACCCTATAAATTTTAATTAAACATCTTGGTGTTTTTGTCACGTTGTTTTCTAGGATTTTTAATTAAAATTTTTAATCAATGCTTCGAAGTGTAAAGTTTGTCTTTGCTCTTTGAAGCCTTGGCAAGCCAGGAGTAATCCCCGCATGAATGCCATCGTAGCCCATTATTGGTCGTTGATTGCTTTTGTTTTAGGTGTGGTCTTTTTGCTCGGTTTTATGCTGACAGTTCCATTGTTAATGGGTGGTCGTGCTGTAGGTCGTTCTAAAGAAGAGCCGTTTGAGTCAGGTCAGTTGGGGGTTGGCGGTGCTCGCCTGCGACTGTCTGCAAAATTCTACTTGGTGGCGATGTTCTTCGTCATTTTCGATGTTGAAGCCTTATTTTTATATGCTTACTCCGTTTCCGTTCGCGAAAATGGCTGGACAGGCTTTGTCGAAGTTTTGGTGTTTATCGTCGTGCTTTTGGTTGGTCTGGTTTATATCTGGCGCATTGGTGCGCTTGATTGGGCACCTGAAAAACGTCTCGCTAAAGAAAAAGCGGTTCGTCAAAAACATGGTAGTGCTCAAGAGCCGCTTGATCTCGCTGAGATCACTCGTTTTGTGCCGATGGAGGAGCTTGAGCTCGATAACCGCGGCATGATTCCAGGTCAATCTATCGATGCAGCTGCAAATGCTGAACAGCAAGCTAAGCTGCAAAAGGAAAGTGTATGAAATACAATCTCACACGTGCTACTCCTGATGGCGAAACAGCACTGCAATACCCAGATACTTCTAAACAAATCGTAAATGATCCACTTCAAGATCAAGTTGATAAAAATATCTTCATGACTAAGCTTGAAGATATGGCACATTTGGCGGTGAACTGGGGTCGTAAAAATTCTCTGTGGCCGTACAACTTTGGCTTGTCGTGCTGCTATGTAGAAATGGCGACAGCTTTTACTTCGCCACATGACTTGGCACGTTTTGGTGCGGAAGTTATCCGTGCTTCACCACGTCAAGCAGATTTAATGGTGGTTGCTGGGACGTGTTTTGTAAAAATGGCACCTGTTGTTCAACGTCTCTATGAGCAAATGCTTGAGCCAAAATGGGTGATTTCGATGGGTGCGTGTGCCAACTCTGGTGGCATGTACGATATTTACTCTGTGGTTCAGGGTGTTGATAAATTTATTCCTGTTGATGTTTATATTCCAGGTTGCCCGCCACGTCCAGAAGCGTTCCTTCAAGCACTGATGTTGTTGCAAGAGTCAATTGGTAAAGAACGTCGTCCGCTATCTAGCGTTGTTGGCGACCAAGGCTTATATCGTCCAATTATGCAACCTGAGCGCGATCGTAAACAGGCTGAGCGTATTGCTGTAACCAATTTACGTTCTCAAGACGAATCAAGCTAATCGCTTTTCGCTGAGTGGTTATATGTTTTGCATGAAACGAGATTTATAGAAATTCGATTGAGTTTTTAGCTTTAAATCTAATGTTTTCAAGATCAAAGAATTTAAAAATTTGTGTTATTTGGGAAGTGTAAGCAATGGCTGAAGCTCAAGCGGTAGCACCTGATGCGCAAGGTAATGCGAATCAATCTGCACCATTTATAGATCCTCGTCCTGCGTTTTCTGTGGTTGAGGAGTTACGCGCGAAGTTTGGTGATTCGTTGTTGCTGCAGGCAACACGTGATGATTTTCCAACACTTTGGGTTGAACGTTCACAGCTTTTAGAAGTATTGATGTTCTTGCGAACATTACCTAAGCCTTATGTCATGTTGTATGACTTGTCTGCCGTTGATGAGCGTCTGCGTGTTCATCGTGAAGGTCAGCCTGCATCTGATTTTACGGTGTTCTATCATTTGTTATCGCTTGAGCGGAATAGTGATATTCGTATCAAAGTCGCTTTGAAGGAAGGTGATGCGAATCTCCCGACTTCCATGAAAATTTGGCCGAATGCCAATTGGTATGAGCGTGAAGTGTGGGATATGTTTGGTGTGACTTTTACGGGTCATCCGCATTTGCGCCGTATTTTGCTGCCGAATTATTGGGAAGGTCATCCGCTGCGTAAAGAGTATTCTGCGCGTGCGACTGAATTTGATCCGTATCGTTTGAATGCTGAAAAGCACAAGTTGGAAGAAGAGTCGGGCAGCTTTAACCCAGACGACTGGGGTATGAAGCGTGGCAATAAGAACGAAGATTTCATGTTCCTCAACTTGGGGCCAAACCATCCATCTGCACACGGTGCGTTCCGTATCGTCTTGCAATTGGATGGTGAAGAAATTCTCGATTGCGTGCCAGAAATCGGCTACCACCATCGCGGTGCTGAGAAGATGGCAGAGCGTCAATCATGGCACTCTTTTATTCCTTACACAGACCGTATCGATTACCTCGGCGGCGTAATGAATAACCTGCCGTATGTGATGTCTGTTGAAAAACTCGCGGGCATTACTGTGCCGGATCGCGTGAATACGATTCGTATCATGATGAGCGAGTTCTTCCGTATTACGTCGCATTTGTTGTTCTTGGGCACGTACATCCAGGATTTGGGCGGAATGACGCCGATCTTCTTTATGTTTACCGACCGTCAAAAAGCCTACGATGTCATCGAAGCGATTACAGGTTTCCGCATGCATCCAGCATGGTTCCGTATCGGCGGCGTCGCGCACGATCTGCCAAATGGC
>JASLHI010000019.1 GCA_030149815.1 Aquirhabdus sp.
CCATCGAGTGTAGGAGGTTTCAAGGTATAAACGAAATGTTCATGTCGATACCATGCCATGAGCGTATTAGCATAACTTTCTGGATTGTGCTGTACATTTGCAAAAAGTTGAATGGCGAAAGCTCGAGCTTTGGGATTTATACCTATCGGGAGCTGCAATGTGTCTTGGGCTAACCAGTTAGGTAACTCAACATCAGTCTGATTGACATCAACCTGATACAAGTGAAATGTTGTTTGCAACACAACAGCATCATCAGCGCGCAGAGTGTATTCACGCGTCAAACCTGCTTGCGAATCCATGCTAAATGGCAAATTCAATGAAAATAACCAAGGTTGCTGTGTTGGCTCCATCATTAACTGATATTGCTTCGGCTTACTCTCTGCAAAATTAATGCTTTGAGTAACCCACGATGGCGCAGGCTTACCACCCATTGCTATCACTTTTAAACGTGAATCAGTGGATGGTCGCCAAGTTCGACCATCGAAAGTACCTAAAACCAAGCCTCGCCAATACAAAGATGATCTTGGAGGAAGCTGACCATCATCAAAAATTGCACGAAACGCCAATTCAGTGGATTGACTAAGATCGGCAATATCGCCTGGCGACATTGAATCACTGATCCCTGTTTGTGATTGCCCTTGATTCAGATGCAGTGTCCACAGTGGCGGCATCCGAGGGAAAAATATAAATAAAATGACCATTAATGGAATAGCTTGGATAATGACCAGCCCCAAAACTCTGCTACTTCGATAGCCCATGAGTTGGTGTTTTTTCTGAATAAAACTCTCTTGGACAAACGAAGTTTGCTTGGACTCCAATTGTTCATGACTCGGGGTATTTTGTTTCGCCATCGCCAGCAAAATCGCTAATGTCGTACAGGTCGCCCAAATTGCTGTAATTAAGTCCTGATCAAATAAAAACTGACCCGCGGTGATAAACAGATCAAACGTCAGTACAACATAAATGTCCCGCCAAGCATTGACCTCAAAGAGTTTGCCAAGCAAACAAACCATCAAAAAAGCAGTGCCCGCGTCCACCCCAACAAACGTATGGTAAGACTGAAAGATGCCGAACATCCCCCCCAGAAATACAACAGTTTGTACGATCTTTTGGCGTGGCTTTTGTTGCTTTGATTTTTGCTGATTTAGCTCAGTTGCCCCAAAGACTCTCTGATGAATCCATGTTAATTGCGACAACACCACCAAAATCGATAAGACTGTTAACCAAGAAGGTAAATGCCCAAGATGCGGCAACACAACCATAAGCTGTGTCAACATCAATGCATTACGCGCTGACAAATGCATAGATGGGCGCATCACTCCACCTCCGCCAACAAACGCAATGCCGCTTTTTGGTGAAGCAATCCTTGACCCACGGGCAATGATTGATGACGCACTTTTAATTCAAATGAAACTTGCTCTTCAGTCAAACGTTTCACCCAATAAGCTAAATGCGATAAACGTAGCTCATGGTGACCACGCATCGCATCATAATCAAGCAATTGCTCACGACCACACGGATCTGAAAAACGTTTCGTCAGTATCCCCTGCCCACGCGCCAAATGCCCCCATGACACGTGAGCTAATGATTCACCCTCAATAAAAGAACGTAAGTCTTCAAATTCGTCTTGACCAGCAATACGTAAGACTGACTCATCGTCGTCGTCACTGAGTGTTCGTTGTCCATCAAGCATGCCCTCTATAGGCTGAGGTGACACCCATGCAGGCTTACTAAATCGCACGTAAGTCCACGCACGTAATATGCCTAATGGATAAACCGTAGATACACTCAAACGTGGTGGTAAAAACTTACCTCGTGTCGGTGTTTTTAACTGCATCGTAATCAGCGTTTCTCGATCTAACACTGGAATAGTTAAAGTCTGGTCATCCCACTCCAGCTTGATCTGACAAGCAATCTGCCGACCTTTAGGCGTGATTCTAATTCGGTAATCCGTATGTGTTCCTGCTTCACAATCAGATGCATCAACCGCTTCAAGTAATAAGCCTGATAGATTATTAAAGGTATGATGTAAAACAACGACCAACACACTTCCTAGAAAAAAACATAAACCCAGCACCAGATTATTCGCATAATTGATGCCTGCAATAAAAATAGCCAACATCATGAAGGCGTACAAACCACCTTCTCGACTTAAAAAAATAAAAACTTGACGTTGTGTCAGGCGAACTTGTTTGACTGGAGGCAAGCGTCGATTTTGCCAATCTCGGAATCTCTTTTGAAACCAACTTGGAGATATTTGTACAGCCATCAGAAATCCATTTATTGACTTGAACTTAATTCATATACTGAATTTATATAAAAATATCAGACTACTACAGCAACTTGCTTTAAAACTTGCTGTGCTGGCGATGTACCATCAGTCAATCCACCCAAACGATGATCTGCAACAGCAGCAAAAACTGCCTGAATATCTTCTGGGATCACATAACTACGTCCCGCCACAAAAGCATAGGCTTGCGCTGCTCGCTTCAATGCCAGCACACCACGCGTAGACAAACCAACATGCTGGCGAGACTCACGGGTTTTTGCGACTAAACGCTGTAGATAATCCAGCACAGGTGATGCCAAATGAACTTGATGTAAGCTCGCTTGCCACTCAAGTAATGTGGCCTGATCTAGCAATGGCTGCATCTGCGCAAGCATTTGTCTGCGATCCAACCCCAGCAACAAATCACGCTCAGCCTGCTCTGATGGATAACCTAGAGATAAACACATTAAAAATCGATCCAACTGTGATTCTGGTAGTGGATATGTGCCAGCCTGTTGGAAAGGATTCTGCGTCGCAATCACAAAAAATGGCTGCGGCAAGACACGTGTTTGACCATCCTGAGAAACTTGTCGTTCTTCCATGGCCTCAAGAAGCGCACTTTGCGTTTTTGGACTGGTACGATTGATTTCATCCGCCAATAAAACTTGAGTAAAGACAGGGCCTGCTCGAAATTCAAACTGCTGTTTCTCTGGATTAAAAATCGAAAAGCCCAAAATATCTGAAGGCAACATATCACTGGTGAATTGCACGCGACGATAAGTCAACCCCAATCCACGTGCCAAACTTTCAGCAAGCGTGGTTTTCCCCATACCCGGTAAATCTTGCAACAACAAATGCCCACCCGCAATTAAACAGGTCAAGGACAACTTAATTTGTTCAGGTTTATCTAAGATAATATGACGCAACGCGACCAATGCCGCTTCAATTTTTGGATGCGCAGTTTGAAGTAGCGTGTTGACTACAGCGGCATCCGAGCGCGGTGGTTGTGATTCGGAAGATGTTAAAAATCGATTGCTTGAACTTTGATTTGGACTTAATGTCACGACGTAAACATCCTGATTGTTCATACAAAAATATACTTCTAGTCTAACTGAAAAACATAGAGATACAACATGTAAACCAGACCACTGCACCCACCAAATTACGGTTTAATCCCAATGTGATTTTCATAAAAAACACGCTACTTTTATCAAGTAACGTGTCTTTCACAACAGATACAACAGAAGTCAAACCATTAGCTGATCATTCGATTCTTAAACCTGCTCTGCGCGGAATCTTATCTCGTATGACAATCACTTCAACAACACCTTTTTTCGGCAACGTTTTTTGGGCTGTAGCAAAAGCAGCAAGGTTCGGTGTCGGACGACCATTTAAGCGCACAATCACATCACCAATCTGGATTTGTGCATTATTTGCAATACTATAAGGCTCTACAGAATCGACAACTACGCCTTTTATCGTAGCATCTGCACTTTCTTTATCGCTCATGTCGTGCGCTTTTAAACCTAAAATATTGATGCTATCGACACCATCCCTTGCAACTTTTTCCTCAGCATCCTCGTCTGCGGTTGCCGCTTTCAACTTAGGATTCAAAATCAGACGCTGACCATCTCGAAGCAAACCTAACGTAATCACAGTGTTTGGACGCGTACGATTAATATAATTTACCAAATCAGAAGCACGAGAAATCGCTTTATCATTAAAAGAAAGAATAATGTCGCCTTCTTTAATCCCAACAGCACTCGCCGCCGAATCTGGAGAAACTTTCACCACAAGTGCACCTTCTGGTTTTGGTAAGTGATAAACTTCTGCCAAGTTTCGATCAATATCTTGCGGATAGACACCTAAATAAGCACGTGAGACTTTTCCACCGTTTTTGAGTTGATCCGCAACACCTATTGCAACATCAATCGGAATGGAAAATGATAATCCCATGTATCCACCAGTTCCTGAGAAGATACGCGAATTAATTCCGATCACTTCACCCCGTTGATTAAATAAAGGACCACCTGAGTTACCGGGATTAAGCACAACATCCGATTGAATAAATGGCACAGCATTATCCACAGTCACAGAACGCGATGTCGCACTGACGATCCCCGCCGAAGCAGAATAATCAAACCCAAACGGTGAGCCGATTGCGAGAACAGGCTCGCCCACTCGTAACTTATCTGAATCGCCTAATTGCAGTGAAGGATAATGATCTCCTTTAACTTTTAACACCGCAACGTCAGTACGCTCATCACTCCCTACGACATCAGCATCAAGTTCACGACGATCACTTAACGTCACCGTGACTTTTTTGACATCATCGACAACATGACGATTAGTCAAAAGATAACCGTCTTGGCTAATAAAGAATGCACTACCGTAAGACTTTTGCTCTGTTGGAGTTCTAGGCTGATTGGGAATAATAATTTGATTCCCAAAGTATCTTTTCAGCATTTCAGGCAATTGCTGCTGCATTTCTTCTTCTTTGGTCATTTTCTTAACGACCGTTACCCGCACAACAGCTGGTGCAACTTGAGCAACAATATCAGAGAAATCAATCGGTGCAGTAGCGTATGCTGCCTGCATTGAAAAACCCACCATCGTACTCGTCACAAGGACGCCTTTAACTAACGTCTTGAAGCCGGTCTTTCGATAGCTTTGCGGTATTTTTTGTGATGTTTGATCAAAATATTTATCAATTTTAACGTTGATTTTACTCGAATTCCCTTCGGTGATTTGTACGTTTACTGCGTCCATGAGCCAACTTTCCCATACATAAAAATCATAAATAAAAATGTCGTAAAACATGAGATTTGGTAGACGATTTTAACCATAACGATGGCGCAACTTCTGTTAGCAATCGTTGCAACTTGTATGATTCATTTCAATCAATTACGAGATTAATGTAAACCAAATCTCTTTTATAGCGTGATCAGTTTTTCTTACCTGTCCATCAACTTCAAATCACAATTCGAGCGTATCAGTAAAAATCCTAGGCAAAAAACGCCACGGGCACGCTTAGATCGGTTACTTTTTCACTTGCAGATCTTTCATAAATCTTTAATACTTCATCTCTTATTTGGATTTAAAAGGCATCATTCGCCCGTGAGCACGACCAATTCTACCGTGAGCGCAACCACTGTCAGCCCTAATCGCACTAGCCAACCTGATAACACTAAAATTAACAATGAATTAGATCATCATCATTTCGATGTCATGATCGTAGGTAGTGGTGCGGCCGGATTAACACTTGCACTTTCTCTGCCAAGTCATCTACGAGTTGCGGTGATGGCAAAAGCACCACTGACCGAAGCCAGTACGTATTATGCTCAAGGCGGTGTTGCAGCAGTTTTAGATGAAACAGACTCAACAGAAAACCACATTGAAGATACGCTGATTGCTGGTGCAGGATTATGTCATCGTGATGCAGTTGCATTCACCGTTGAAGGCGGTCGCGAAGCAGTCGATTTTCTATTAAAACAAGGCGTACGCTTTACTTTAGATGCAGAAGAACAACTCCACCTCACACGAGAAGGTGGTCATTCACATCGTCGTATTATTCACGCCGCGGATGCAACAGGCATTGCGATTTCCACGACATTAATTCGCCAAGTCAAGAAACGTAAGAATGTCACCATTCTCAATGATTATGCAGCGATTGATATTGTCACCAGTGAAAAATTAGGTCTAGCAGGTGACAATCGTGTTGTTGGTATTTACGCGCTGGATATGGTTGAAAACAAAGTAAAAACGTTTCAAACCCAATTTGTTGCATTAGCATGCGGCGGTGCAAGTAAATCTTATTTGTACACCACCAATCCTGATATCGCGACAGGTGATGGAATTGCAATGGCTTGGCGTGCGGGTTGTCGTGTCGCCAACATGGAATTTAATCAGTTTCACCCAACCTGTCTCTATCACCCCAAAGCACGTTCATTTCTGATTACGGAAGCGATGCGCGGTGAAGGTGCATATCTGCGGTTACCGAATGGTGAACGGTTCATGCCACGATTTGATGAACGCGCAGAACTTGCACCGCGTGACATCGTAGCACGTGCTATTGACTATGAAATGAAACGACTCGGGGTACGTCATCTCTATCTCGACATCACGCATCGCCCGCCTGAATTTGTTAAAGAACACTTCCCCATGCTGTATGAGCGTTTGCTCGAACTCGGCATTGATATTACTAAGGATCAGATTCCTGTCGTTCCTGCAGCGCACTATACCTGCGGCGGCGTGATGGTCGACTTGAATAGTGAAAGCGATATCTCAGGTCTATATGCCATCGGCGAAACATCATTCACAGGGTTGCACGGCGCAAATCGCATGGCCAGCAACTCTCTGCTTGAATGTTTTGTATTCGGTGCCAGTGCAGCCAAACATATTACGCAGAAAATATCTGAAAATACTGAACAAACCACCTTAGTCGATGTGCCTGCATGGGATGATTCACGCGTACAGAATCCAGATGAAGACGTGGTCATTCTGCATAACTGGGAAGAACTACGCCACTTTATGTGGAACTATGTTGGTATTGTGCGGACGACCAAACGTTTAGAGCGCGCACTCAATCGCATCCAGATGTTGAAGCATGAAATTGAAGAATATTACTCAAGTTATGTGATGAGTAAAAATTTGATTGAACTGCGAAATCTGGCTTTGGTGAGTGAAATGATCGTTCGCTGCGCGTTACAGCGCAAAGAATCTCGCGGATTACATTACACGCTCGACTACCCAGAATTATCCAATGAAATCAAAGATTCAATTTTAGTTCCGCCTGATTTCAAGACGGAATAATTAATTTTTAATTGTTACATGTTACATCATAAAAGGCGCGACCAATTGCCATGGTTGCGCCCTTTCTAATTGACCAGCCAATTGAAACAGTATTCCTTCTTCTCCCATGGGCGCAATAAATTGCACGCCCATCGGCAATCCCTTCGACGTTACATGCAACGGAACAGACATTGCTGGTACACCAGTAATATTGGCAATTTGGGTAAAAGGAACCCATTTCAGATTATCGACAGCCATTTTATGTGCAATACCAAACTTAACAACAGGACCCGCCAAATGTCCTGCAAGTAATGCCTTGGCTGCCACTTTCTCAATCATTGACAATCTCACCTCACCAATTTTTGCAGGTGGCATAGCCATGGTGGGTGTTAGCCATAAATCATAGTTCTGATGAAACTCTGCAAGTTCTCGAGCACACATATTGGCATATACATAAGCCTGAGCATATGTACTAGAGGAAGTGGCTTCACCAAATGCTGCGCTAGCAATCGTATCTAACTCAAAACCATCCGAGCCACAGCCCGTTTCACGTTTGACTTTTTGTACAGTCACGGCTGCATTTGCAAACCAAATGGTTAAAAAACTGTGTGCCGCCTCTAAACCATCAATCTCTGGTTCCGTCTCTTCAACATGATGTCCAAGCGATTCTAGTAGCTTGACAGTCTTTTCGACGGCTTTAATCGCTTCAGGATCGACAAAAGTGCCTATCGGTGAACGTGTTGAAAATGCAACTTTAAGTGGTTTAGGATCTCGCCCCGCCTCTTCTAAATACGAACGAATAGGCTTCGCAAGTCGGTACAATGAACCAATCTCATCACCCAGAGTCGCATCCAACATCGCAGCACTATCACGTACCGTCCGCGACACCACATGATTCATGGCAGCACCATGCATTTGCTCGGTTACCAAAGGTCCCCATGGTGTACGTCCACGACTAGGTTTTAATCCAAATAAGCCACAACACGCCGCTGGAATACGAATCGACCCACCACCATCGTTTGCACCTGCCATTGGCACGATACCCGCCGCAACCGCTGCAGCAGAACCACCTGATGAGCCGCCAGGTGTATGCTTGATATTCCAAGGATTATGACTTGCACCCCATGCTTCAGGCTCAGTAATGCCTTTAATGCCAAACTCAGGCGTATTGGTTCGACCAAAAATAACAACACCAGAATTCAACCATCGCTGTGTAATCTCGGCATGAACGCTAGGGCGATAATTGGCTTTTTTAAGTGCTTTATTTCCATTGGTATTTAAGACACCAGCATAATCTTGAAATAAATCCTTAGTCAAAAAAGGAACGCCAGCAAACGGCCCAGTCAGCGTTTGTTTCGCTCTAGTTTGAGCGATCTCATCCATTCGAATAATGACGGAATTTAGCTTCTTATGTGTTTTTTCTGTGCGATCAATCGCCACACGCAATAACTCGACCGCAGTTACTTCACGACGAGCAACCAGACGAGATAAACCTAAACCGTCATATTGAACATATTCAGAAAACTTCATGCTTCAAACCCCATCAAAATGTCATCAACTTTTTGTCAATCAACATACACGGCGACGTTGACCATCTTTAGTGCCAAAACAGCGGATCACGACTTTTGAATGTTGCTTATAACTACGATAATGATGTGGTCGCTCATGACGAATAGGGCGTCGGCTAATCTGATGATGTGTAGCTTGACGAGCTTGAAAGTCTTCAAATGAATGACCGTGATGATTCACCAAAACTTCAGCATTTGAAGGCATGGACAGAACCATAAGTCCAAATACGACAGCACCAGTCATGATATTTTTTAGCATGATAAAAGTCCGTTTATATCGATTGATAAAAATCCTTGATTGAAATATATCAGACATCTTCACCATTCGTTTGCAATTCATCCAGAAATCAATGCTACTCAGCAGTCATATATCCCATCGCACCCAAAGACATTCACTCCAACCCAATTCAGCATACATAAAACAACGATAACGTACTCAAAATAAGATGAAACTAGAATCTAAACCAATTGATATCACCAGCATTAACTGACTAATTGTCACCAGAAATAAATTTTCAATTGAGCTTGTAACATTTTCTAAAAATCTGCGTCTAAAGACCATAACGCTATAGTTGTGCTTAGCAAATTATATTTTTGGAGAACTGAAAATGACTAACCTCTATTCACGCCGTAACTTCCTTACAATAGCAGTCTCTACTGCAACTGCGACCTCTATCGGAAGCCTCATATCTCGCAAAGCTCAAGCAGCTGAGAAAACACAAGACGTCTGGATTGTAACGTTCTCACCAAATGGCGCTCGCACAGGCCGAGTACAGGTCCCCAAAATAATTAAAACCGATGCACAGTGGCGCGCTCAACTATCCGAAGACTCTTTTGAGGTTGCTCGCCACGCAGGAACAGAGCGACCTTTTAGCGGGAAATTATTAAATGAACATCGCGCTGGCATATTCCAATGCATTTGCTGCAGCACTGCACTCTATGACTCCCGCACCAAATTTGACTCAGGAACTGGATGGCCGAGCTTTTATCAACCCATCGCTGAAGAAAACATCACCAAAACCGATGACTTTACATTAGGCATGGAGCGCACAGCTGTCTCCTGTACACGCTGTGATGCACATCTCGGACATGTATTTACAGATGGTCCTAAACCCACTGGGCTACGCTATTGCATGAACTCCGTCGCCTTACGTTTTGCTCCACACGCTTAAATCACACTAGGTCAATCACCATGAATATTTTTAGAAACAACATCCAAAAGACCATCACAATAGGTACTAAAACACTATTACTTCCATTAACCGTTTGCCTGTCACTCACAGCCTGTGCACAAGAAGTAAATCGGACACTTCCACAGCCGATCATCAATGAACCTGCTACGGGTCATCATGAAATCGTGGTATTTTCTGGCGGATGCTTCTGGGGTGTGCAAGGTGTATTTCAGCATGTTAAAGGCGTAACACGCGCAACCTCAGGTTATGCAGGCGGTAGTGCAGCAACAGCACAATATGAAACTGTATCAAACGGTAACACAGGTCATGCCGAGTCAGTTCAAGTTGAATTTGATCCACAGCAAGTGTCATTTGGTGAGTTACTCCGAATTTACTTCTCCGTCGCGCATGATCCGACAGAGCTTAACTTCCAAGGCCCTGATACAGGCACGCAATATCGCTCAGCAATCTGGTATACCAGTCCTGCACAACAAAAAATTGCTCAAGCCTATGTCTCACAACTGACCGCAGCCAAGATCTTTCATGATCGTATCGTGACACAAATTAATCCGCTCAAAGGATTCTATAACGCTGAAGATTACCATCAGAACTACTTAACATTACATCCAGACAATCCTTATATCGCCATCAACGACATGCCCAAGATAGAGAACCTTAAACGCCTCTATCCAGCGGATTATCGAGCAACTCCTGTGTTGATTGGAGAATAAAATGATTATTTTTCTATTAGCATATTTAGGCGGAGCACTCACGATCCTGAGTCCTTGCATCCTGCCAGTTCTGCCTTTTGTTTTTGCACGATCAGGACAACCATTTCTAAAAAGCAGCTTGCCCATGCTATTCGGTATGGCATTGATGTTTGCAGTGGTTGCAACGCTTGCAGCAGTTGGTGGTGGTTGGGCGGTACAAGCCAATCAATACGGTCGCTTTGCTGCAATTCTACTGCTTGGTGTATTTGGACTCACACTATTATTCCCAGCCTTGTCTGATCGCCTATCTCGTCCATTTGTGGCATTAGGGAATCGCGTCCTTAAATCCGCAGACCGTTCTCAAACAAAATCTGGTGATCAGCCAACTAGCCCTTACGCAACGATCATTCCATCATTTTTATTAGGGATCGCCACAGGTCTATTGTGGGCACCCTGTGCAGGTCCTATTCTCGGACTCGTACTGACAGGTGCGGCGTTGGATGGCGCAAATAGCCACACCACGCTTCTCCTCTTTGCATATGCACTTGGCGCAGCATCATCACTTGCCGCAGCACTTTTAATTGGTGGAAAAGTATTTACAGCCATGAAGAACAGTCTTGGCATCGGCGAATGGATACGTCGTGCTCTAGGTGTCGCAGTATTGATTGGCGTTGCTGCTATTGCACTTGGACTGGATACAGGCTTACTGACCAAACTCTCAATAACACGCACAACTAAGATCGAACAATCGCTCTTAGATCAAGCGCAATCACAGATGCCACAGCGTAATACTGTGAACAATAGTACCAACGCCACACCGATGACTATTGCTATGAGCACTAACTCATCGAGCTTACCGATTGAAGGAACCATGCCTCCATTAGATGGTGCGGTACAATGGCTAAACTCACCACCACTCACCGCAGCCGATCTACGTGGCAAAGTGGTATTGGTCGATTTCTGGACTTATTCTTGTATTAATTGCTTGCGTAGCCTGCCCTATGTCAATGCATGGGCGCAAAAATATAAGGATCAAGGACTCGTTGTCATCGGTGTTCACGCTCCTGAATTTGCGTTTGAAAAAGATATTAACAATGTCACCAAAGCTGTTCACGACCTTAAAATAAGCTATCCAGTTGCCATTGATAACAACTATGTTATCTGGCGTGCCTTCAAGAATGAATATTGGCCTGCCCATTATTTCATTGATGCACAAGGACGCATTCGTGGTCATCATTTTGGTGAAGGAAACTACGATGAATCTGAAAAGATGATTCAACAATTACTTGCCGAAGCTGGTGATAAAAGCGTACCCAAAAGCCTCGTCACAAACTCTGCAACAGGCGTTGGCATGGCGGCGGATATGGATAATTCGCAATCACCAGAAACTTATATTGGCTACTCGCGTGCTGTAAACTTCGCATCGAAAGGTGGTCAAGTTCAAGATCAATCTCATACATATGGCATTCCAAAATCGTTAAAAACCAACGAATGGGCACTTGATGGAAATTGGAAGATTGAACCCGAACGTGCTGTGCAAATCAGCTACAAAGGTCATTTATCTTATCGTTTTCATGCACGTGATCTACATCTAGTCATGGGGAGCTCGGATGGCAAACCCGTTCATTTCCGTGTGACGTTAAATGGCGCGGCACTAGGTGCTAATCACGGCATCGATACTGATGCCAATGGTATGGGTGTTGTCACAGACCAACGTCTCTATCAATTAATTCGTCAAACCCAAACAGTCAAAGATCAGACTTTCGACATAGAGTTTCTTGATCCTAATGTCGAAATTTTTTCATTTACTTTTGGCTAGTTCTATGTAAAAACGGCAGTTATGTGTTGTACTTACATTATGTCGGTACAACACATAAAAGCAGTCTATAAGAAAAAGCCCACATCGATCGATATGGGCTTATAGTGTTGTTATACAACTTCCGCAGTGTTAGTTTTGTCCTTTTGTTGGAGGAAACTATACTTTGATTAAATGACAAAATGATGAAATCAAACGTAGTCTTAACTTTCTACGATCAACCGTCTTAAATCTTTATTTGCTAAAAAATAACCAATATCCCGCAGCCCTTCATCTTCGAGAGTTCCACGCGTTCCACTCTATTTTATCCACAACCTTACCCGCAGCATGTGTGGGTAACTTTTCATATATAATAAGTGTGATCTATTAGACAATTCACTGAATTAGTATAAGATCAATTAAGATTTACATCCCTAAATCAGTAGGATTACGGAACAACTCAATGACCCAAATCAAAGCAAGGAAAAGCTTCTGGATCGCGACAGTCATCGCAATCATCGTGACTGGCTGTCTAGTGTGGTTATCATTCGCGACATACTACGGAGACACTCCATATAAAGAAGGTACTGGAGAATATGTCGGCTATACTGCTGCAAAAGCCAATGGCTTAAAAAGTCCTGCTGAGTGCACAAACGACCCAGAGACCATCAAATTAAAAGGTTTTGTGGAAGGCTGTAAACGATGGTTCGAATTACCATAAGAACAAAGACTTTAATAATCATCACTGTTGGTGATCATAAGTTGAATTCATCTTACATTCATTAGAAACTCCGCTATTATCAATGACTCCACACTGATCCACGATAATATCAGTTATGCAATTTTTATCTTGATATTCAAATAACCAGACTTTATTTTCAAATTGTTCACTTATTAGCTTCATGCTAGGTTGGCTCTTCCTAAATTGTTGATCGATTTTCCAATTTGCCAGTTTTAGTGCTTCTGTACTACTCAGTCCATCTGCTTTACATCGGACACAATGATCAATAAATCCGCCATGAAGACAACGATTCAAGCAAATAGGCTTAACAGCCATTTTCTCACCAACAATCGCCTCAAAACTTCCATTTTACGACTCAACTAAAAGAAAAGTTTTACTTCAATGACAAAATTCATTTGGTAAAAGGTGAATGCAGCCTTTGTTGCGTCAAACTGATTTCAGGTGAAGTATTTAATCCTGATAAAGCCCATCTGTGCAAATCAGATCGTATTTTGGCTGGATTTATAGTTGTGTCGCCTTTCCATGGAGTGATATTGAAGTCTTGATCTAACAATATGACTCAAAAAGAAACCCGCACACAGCGGGTTTTTTCATACATTAAGCTTCATAAATTTTGCGCCACGGTATCGCCTGCTCAAGCTCAAAGGCAAGCTCTAACAGCAATCGCTCATCGCCATGATTCGCCATCAATTGGCAGCCAATCGGTAAACCCTCCTCACTCCTCCCCACTGGCAACGAAATCGCAGGACCTCCCGCAGCATTATTGAACGGTGTAAAACAGGCGAACTTCTGTAAATTATCAAAAATCTCTTCAAAGGATTGCGCTGGTGAAAGTTGCCCCAGTTTTGGCGGAGTATGTCCTATAGTCGGCGTTAAAATCACATCGTAATTCGCAAAAATAGCCTGATAATCAGCCTCTGCCTTTCTCAGACGATAAAGCATGGCAGGTGTTTTGTAGAAATCCCGCTGATACAGCTTGGATAAACCCTGCGTGAGATTATCGACTTTAGAACGATCAAACTGAGTTCCCGTAAACACCCCTGTTAAACGCTCCATGACTAAGGCTAAAGATCCCCAGTACAAGGTAAAATCATCCACAAACTGCGCTTTAATTGGAAACGGCATTTCGCTGACATGATGTCCTGATGCTTCGAGTAACTTTGCGATAGATTCAACCGTCGTACGGGTTTCACGATCAGTCTGGTGATAAATAGAATCAAAAAAAACACCAACCCTCAGTCTTTTTTGTCCTGCTCGTTCCACCAAACCAATCGGCTTGAGCTTCTGATTCTGGTAAATCCGCTCCATCCCCGCAAAAAAATGCGCGGTATCTCGGACGCTCCGAGTCAGCACACCTTCAGAAATAATATTCACAGGCAACATTCGAGCCGCAATACTCTTCACAAATCGACCACGCGTTGCTTTTAGGCCGACTAAACCACAACAGGCTGCAGGGATTCGGATTGACCCACCACCATCATTACCATGCGCAATCGGCACAACGCCAGCTGCAACCAAAGCCGCAGCACCACCCGATGAACCGCCTGCCGTATGATCAAGATGCCATGGATTGTGAGTGGGTTCTTGCCCCTTATATTCGGTAGAACCATTTAAACCGAACTCTGGCATTTTCGTTTTACCTAAAACAGTAAAACCCTGAGATAGAAACTGACGGATAAACGGATCTGTAATTTTAGCGGACTTTGCTGTAAATGCAGCCGAGCCAAAGTTTGTCGGCAGTCCCTTCACATCCATGTTGTCTTTAATGAAGGTTGGAACGCCTGCAAATAGCCCTTTAGCGCGCTGTTGAACCTGTGCACGTGCTGCCGAGAAACATTCCAGCTGAATCGCTTGTAACTGTGGGTCAATGATCTTTGCGCGTTCAATCGCCGCATCACAAACCTCAGCAGCGCTAACTTCCTGCTTTGCTATCAGTTGTGCCAAACCGACAGCATCATGATCTAACATCACATCCTGACTAAACGCATGCAACCGTTTTTGCTGAATTTTATTGAACTCAAACTCTGTATTGGAACTGATTAATTTCTTGGCATCATTCATGGGCGCATCTTTCGATCAGAGAATCAGCTACTGACTCATAATGGAATACTAAATAGAATCGCCCAACGCTATCACATATTGATAGGTATCCGTATATCCAAAACGTACAAAGTTAAAAAATGAAAAATAAAAAAAGCCTCAAACCATGACAGTTTGAGGCTTTTAGAATCATCAAAGATGATTTTCAATAATATGGCGCAGCGGACGGGACTCGAACCCGCGACCCTCGGCGTGACAGGCCGATATTCTAACCAACTGAACTACCGCTGCTAGGTCGTGTTACTTCTACAACATTAATCAACAATATTGGTGGGCGTTGACGGGCTCGAACCGCCGACCCGCGCCTTGTAAGGGCGCTGCTCTACCAACTGAGCTAAACGCCCAATATTGAAGACTCTCACTAAAAGAAAAACCCGCATCAGGCGGGTTGATCTCATATATGGCGCAGCGGACGGGACTCGAACCCGCGACCCTCGGCGTGACAGGCCGATATTCTAACCAACTGAACTACCGCTGCTAGGTCGCATCAAACAAGACATACTCACAACTTTAACAACAATATTGGTGGGCGTTGACGGGCTCGAACCGCCGACCCGCGCCTTGTAAGGGCGCTGCTCTACCAACTGAGCTAAACGCCCAATATTGTCAATCAATGTTTTAGTAAACAATGTCGTTCAACGTGGGGTGCATTATAGAGAATTTCGGAACAGTGTCAACGATTTTACCGACATTTCCATAAAATACCGTTTGACTGCTCAAAAGCCGTACAAAACCTGACTACAAACCCGCACCATTGATATATATGACTGTTTTTTCTGCGTTTATATAATCAACCTCGTCGATCATCGCAGACAAACTCTCAGTGATAAATTTCTGCCAGAAAATATTGACGAAAACCATCACATCACGCGGATTCAACAATCTCCACCGTAGAGCCGACCTCAACATGTTCAAATAAATCGACAATATCTTGATTCCGCATACGAATGCAGCCATGCGATTTTGGCTCACCCATAGGCTCACTATCTGGCGTACCATGAATATAAATATAACGAGCATGTGAATCGACATTTATGCCATCAGCATTTTTACCTGCATTCACGCCCTCTTCCAAGCCTGTGAGCCAAAGAATCCGAGTTAAAATCCAATCACGCGTAGGATGCTGAATCGCAAGCGCAGTATCGTAAATCTCGCCCGTCGGCTGACGCCCACGCAAAACCGCATTGATAGGCAGTTCTCCGCCTATTTTTTCGGTAATGACATGTCGACCGCGCGGTGTACATTCACTACCTTCAACTTCGCCAATACCATTAAGTGCAGTCGATACAATATAAGTACGTGTCACTACTGCTGACGACAGCGTTAACGTCTGCTGAGCAATATCAATCAAAATATGAGCCATAAAAACACGCTTTAAAATAATAACAAGCCAATACCAATGAATGATTCACCTTGGCTTTAAATCATTACACTGGTATGTCAAAAAAACAATGAAGATCATGTGAATTGTTAGATTTGGCATGCAAATTAAAATTACTGTTTATTCTTTTGAATGATTCAGATGCTCAGTGTCCCGATAAAATTTCTGCAGCGATTTTAATAAAAATAGGCTTACCTGACTGCAATAAAACCTGAGCCATCTTTTGTTTGAAACCTAAAGTAGCTGTGCTTGCACATTGACGAAACCACGCAGCAGCCTCAATGTCTTTTCCCTGTTCAGCAAGTTTTGACGCATGATTAAACTGACCTCGAAAATCTCCAGCCTCAGCCGATCGACGATACCAATCTGCTGCTAGATTTGAATCTTGGGGAGTCTCCCACCCTTCCTCAACAAATCGCCCAACGATATTCATCGATTTAGCATGACCCAATAAAACAGCTGCGTTATACAAGCGAAATGCTTCTGCCCGATCTTGTGGAATCACAACGCCGCGAGCGAGCATATTGGCATAATTATACATTCCCCAATCTAAACCTAATTCAGCGGCACGTTTGTACCAACTCACGGCATCTGCTGGGTTTGCCTCTATGCCCCAACCATTTTCAATACAGCGACCAACCATATTGATCGCCATCGGATGATTAGATTCACTGGCAACCTTAAACCACTGCAAAGCTTGTACTTGATCAACTGCCACGCCCTGGCCATCAAGCAACAACTGCCCCAGTAGTGCTTGTGCATCCACAATTCCCTGTTCCGCTGCCGACCGTAATCCCATAGCAATCTGTTCTGGAGTACCCGACAGTTGCTGAATAATCTGTTGTTCAATTTCCTTGGACGGAGATGATGCTTTTTCGATAGACATATACAAGTGAATTAAATATGAAGAAGTTAAGTCGGCACAGTACTAAACCATCACCGTAAATGTCAATGAGAATCGTTTTTATTTAAAGAATAACTAATAAAAACGGCGACAGAAAGAAAGTATCATGTCGCCGCTTGTTCAATCAGATTTTGAATAAAATCTAATGAACTTAGTACTGTTGGAAGAAAGTACGTGCTGCCATTGTACAGAACGGTGGAACCAATGTACCGTGATATTGGCTTGCGACATAAACAGTTGGCGACACTCCTGTAGGAGTCGCTGCTGCCGTAGCTTGAACAGACTGAGCAAATCCTGTCTGTAATTGTGTCGCTGCCGCACTCATAGTGGACAAAACTGATGAGCTCAATCCTGCTGTTGTACCCGTTGAAGCGAATGGCACCGCACTAGTATTAGTCTGATCCACATCAAGCAAAGCAAATTTCAAAGGAGTACCTGATGACGCTACGTTTGCTAGCACACCTGTCGTCAATTGAGCATTTGGTTTGAAAAACACCGTAGGATCCTGATTACCACCACACATTAACACAGGCATAGATGGTAGGTAACCGCGCAAATCATTCGCTTTAAATGCTTGGCGCAATGGATTAGCTGGCGCACTTGCAGGAAGTCCAGTGGTCAATGTAGGAACTGCACCATCAGGATTCGCAGCCGCATCACGCACATAAGCAGCACGGAACGAAGTCTGAACCTCATAATTTGTTGGCGAGAAACCAAAACTAAACTGACTAGTAGAAAGATCCGTATTGGTCACAGGGTCAAATTGATGAGTTGTTGCGCCTGTTGGATCTGGAATACTTTGGAATAGTCCAGGTAACGCGGTTGGACTGAGTAAAGACGCTGCAAATGTAGGATTTGCGAGAATACCCTCAACATTACCTGCAAAATTTGCAGTATAGCCATCGGAAGGTTGACTATAGATGTTGCCATAGGCCTTTTGATAGCTTGTTGTTAGCAATGGCGCAAACAATGTACCACCGAGTGGTGTATTACCATAAAAAATAGCATCGCCATAAGCTTCCAAATTATATGGTCCCGACATCGGAGCACCCGCAGTCACTTTAATCCCTGCGGCATCCATACCCTTCAATGCTGCCATCGCAACATAGCCACCTTCAGAATAACCCGTTACATACAATTTACCAGAATCTGTACTGCCTGATGCCACAGTAGATGTCGCCAATGCAGCCCGTCCAGCTTTCAGCGCATCAATCATTTCTTGAGATTGCTGTTTATAGTTGACATACGGATGATAGGTCAATGTTGTTGGACCTGTTCCACTAGTTGGCAAATCATACCCAACATAGTTCGGAGCAATCACAATATAACCCTGCGCCGCAAATGAGGCTGCAACTAGCGTTGCTTCAGAATTGGTCGTGATATTTGCCATATTATAAGTCTGATCTGCGGTTGTTCCATGCGCATACAATACAATTGGGCGTGCTCCACTACACTGTGCACTAGAGCCTGTAGGAACCATCACTGCCGCAGACGCATTCGTTGCCTCACCTGCACCGCCAGCTGTTGAAAAAACGATATGACTCACCGTCACACCACAAGGCAATTGGTTAGGTGTTGATGTGCCAGCAGTAGAAAGCTGTAGCAATTGAGTACCAGACGACGAAGTCTGTAATGCACCTGTAAACTGTGCAGCAGATAATGCCAAAGGTGTTGTTGGTGTGCCTTGCAAACTACCTGTCGTTGAACCACCCACTACAGTTCCATTGTTATCGCCATTACCGCCACCACAAGCGACGAGCAAAACACTTGTTGAAATTGTGATAGCCGCAGCTATTGTTGTTTTCTTAAACATTACAGCTCTCCATGCCTAAATTAGCAGCCCCAGAAATACCACACTACGACTCCGCATACAAGAATATGCAGAGTACAATCCAAGCTGATTAGCCCTTTAAAATGGCTAAAATAACAGTACACTTACATCATCAATACACGTCTACAACTCGCGTACCATCAACTTACGATCAAAGCGCTGTCTTGGATAATAAATACCGTTATCAGCACGTTTACCCATCGCGATCACCATGACGACAAATGCATCATCCGCCATCGGCACCAGCTGACGAATCCGCCTTTCGTCAAAACCTTCCATCGGACATGTATCATAGCCATGCGCACGCGCTGCCAACATAAAGTTCTCACATGCCAGCGCACAACTCTTTGCTGCCCATACTTTAATATCAGCATGGGTGTAATGACTATGTGGCATTGGACGAACGATGCTCACCGCACTTTTAAGCGCATGTTTAGCCAGACCAATAACATTCAATGGTCCCGTCGTAAAATGATATTGCACGAGCTTGTTGTAATATGTATCAACCTGTTTTGGAATTGTGGGCTCATGCCACTCTTCAATAATCCGCTGTGCATTTCGATTCCAAGTTTTAGTTCGGCCAATTTGTACGAGTAGAATCGGCGCGGTCTTTGCCGCATTTTGTCCCATACATGCATCTGCGACTTTTGCACGTAATTCTGGAGTTTTAATAAGCACAAATTCCCAAGGCTGCAAATTACTTGAATTCGGCGCTAACAAGGCCAAATCAATACAGTCATTCAACACGTCATCAGGAATTGGATCAGTCGTAAACTTGCGTACGGAACGACGACCTTCGACAATCGCACGAAATGCCTTTGGACTTGTTTTCGGCGGTGGTGGTTCGACGTGGCGCGTCGGTTTAGGTTTTGCAGCACGTGCTGATGCAGTAGACATCGATTGCTCCAAATGGGCCATATCATGTTTATAGAAAAATGTATGAAGAATATACGCCCGAATTTAACGCATAGCATGACTTATGCGTATATCGTTCTGTTCACTTAAAGCATTGACTCTCATTATTGATTTAGAAAATTATGCACCCACTCTGGCACTTTCTGACTTGCCATCCCATAAATATGCACATCAAAGGTATGTTGATTGTCAGCAGGGTCTAGGTTAATTTCAATTGCTTTTGCACCGGCACCATACCGTGCGAGTCGAGCAAAACCTGCAGCAGGGTAAACTAACCCACTCGTACCAATACTCAAAAAAATATCGCATTGCCGAATCGCATGTTCAATCTCATCCAAATACAATGGCATTTCATCAAACCAGACAATATGAGGACGAAGTGTTCCTTGTTTCTGGCAGCATGCACAGACTGTCTCAGCATGGATCGCACCGTCAAAAGCAAAGACTTGTCCAGTTTGCAAACAACGTACCTTAAGCAACTCACCATGCATATGCAAAAGTCGCTTTGATCCTGCACGTTCATGAAGATCATCAACATTTTGAGTAATCAATAAAAAATGATCATCTAATGCAGACTCTAACTCTGCCAAAGCAAAATGCGCGGCATTCGGCTGAATCTGTGGTTCGAGCAATTGCGCACGACGCATATTATAAAAATTCTGAACTAACTCGGGATTACGCTGAAATCCTTCGGGAGTTGCGACATCTTCAATTCGATGCTCCTCCCATAATCCATCACTTGCACGAAAAGTGCGGATCCCTGACTCCGCTGAAATTCCTGCACCTGTCAGTACCACGACACGAGGCTTATTCATCACTTTCTCTTATTGTTTAATTGAATTTATTATTCAACATCTGGCGTTTGTTTTGCTAACTGTTGTTGTTCACTATTTAAATATATCCACTGTCCTTCCGCAATATCACCCAATTCAAATTGTCCAATTTGTTCACGATGTAATGCAACAACATGATTACCCACTGCGGCAATCATCCGTTTTACTTGATGATAAATTCCTTGATGAATTGTGAAGCTCAAGACGTGGCTATCTTCTAATTTGCATTGATATGCGTGTAATAATTCTTTTTCACCAATCAGTTCTACGCCTGCCTCTAACTGTGCAATTTGCACATCTGTCACAGGCTCATGCATTGTCATTCGATAACGTTTTGGGACATGACGACGAGGATGTGTCAGTGCATGTAAATATGCACCATCATCTGTCAGTAATAACAAACCTGTCGTGTCTTGATCTAAACGTCCGACACATTGCACTCCCCGCTCAATGAATTGCGGAGGTAAAAGACTAAATACACTATGATGATGCTGCGGATTATGTGAACACTCAAAACCTACAGGTTTATTCATAGCAATATAAATTCTTTCACGATACTGCCAAGTTTTTCCTGCTACAGAGAACTCTAAATCGTCTGTCGAGAAACTGGCTTTGGGATCACTGCATGGTGTGTTATCGACCTTAACTTTGCCATTTTCGATCAAAAGTCGACATTGTTTCCGACTACCAAAACCTTGAGATTGAATGATTTTTTCCAGACTCAGCTTCATTGAACTATGCAACCATAAAAAAACGAACTAACTAGCTCAATTACACAACCACAACCGATTTTCTCTGCCGTTTGATTTGGTACATTGCTTGATCAGCATATTCAATCAACTCATCAGGCTGTTCACCATGATCAGGATATATCGCTAAACCAACGCTCGCTCCTATTTTGAGCGATTGATTTTCATAAACAAAAGGTAACCCACAACGTTCCATAATACGTTGAACAGCGACTTGAGCAGATTGATGATTACCTACAGAAGGTAAAACAATTGCAAACTCATCTCCCCCCAAGCGCGCTACCGTATCAATTTCCCGCGTTTCCACACTGATTCGAGTGGCTATTTCTTTAATTGCACCGTCACCAGCACGGTGACCATAGGTATCATTGATAGGTTTCAAGCCGTCCATATCGAGCATTAATAATCCTAGTCTGTCATTATCCCGTTTAGCCTTCGCTAGATCTTGGCGCAAGCAATCAAAAAATAATGCGCGGTTCGCAAGTCCTGTTAAATTATCTCTCGTTGCTTGTCGATATAGTTCATCTGCGCCATATTTTGCAGCGTGAAACATAGATGCCGCGATCAATTCAGACATCATATCCAGAACTTGAATATCTCCAGCCTTAAAACCAGAAACTTGCGGCTTAAAAACTTTAAGAGCACCAACAGGATCGCCATTATGAATCAATGGCACAACAACCATTGACCGAATCCCTACTTTACGACTCGCGTCTTTATTGACTCGAGAATCGACTTCAATATCTTCAGAATACAACGTCTGATTTTGAATTACACACAGACCCGACAGGCTCGTTTTTTTATCTAGGCGAGTCCCTAGCATATTCGCTGCCATGCCTGCGACAGCGCGATAAACCATATCCTCGCCTTCTGCCAATTCCACGACAGCACCCATTGCGCCTGTCACGAGTTGTGCGTGTTCAGCGACTAGAGTCATCACTCCAGTGAGATCGAGTCCCAATTTTGCAATCTCAGTCTGCGTACTAATTACGGCACGCAACTGCTCAAACGTCGGCTCAGAATGAGAGAAATTTGTCATTCAATCGATCTCAGGGATTTGGAGGAAAATAATAGAAGATAAGCAAGAACTGTATTATTTTTACACGGAGCAGTCAGAGGGAGCAAGTTTGGTATAGATGTATTTAATATAGATATATAAAATTATTTACAACCACAAAATAAAATACTGAATTAATTAATTTTTTATAGATTTCGACTTATCTTGGAGTGTATTTAAAGCGATAAAAAACTTTAAATTCTCGACTCAATTCAGATCACTGAGCTTGTCGAAGTGCGTACCGTGCACCGCGCGTTTCGACAAGCTCAACGAGCTATTTAGTTATCATGGCATCAAGTTAAGTTTTCTCTTTTTTGCTTAAACTCTTTTCATTTTTTGTCGTAGAAGAATCATCTTCTTTACTAAAAAATGGAATGTTTGATCTAGCATCCTTCATAGTATCGGCAGGATTCTTCCTAAAAGCACTTAGATTTATATCTATTAACTTAGCCTTTAAAGTATCAGTTAAATCTGGCTCTTCAAGTTTATCAACTTCATCTTTATAACGCTCATACGACTTAGCCAAAGACTCTTTGTGAGCATATTCCTCTTCAAGTCGCGCATATTTATTCAAGCTAACATTTGCAACAGTAGCGATCCATATTAACGGTAAATTTAAAATCGCACGAATTACAATCGACTGAATTGTTATATGATCTAACGCATTAAAATTTATAGTAAGAAAATTGAAGAGAGCTAACAGAACTAATGCGGATACAAATACGGCTAAGCTAACAAATTTATTTGCCCTTGCTTGTTTTCCTTTTTCAACAAATCCACCAGCCAAGCCAGCATCACTTAGATAGATTAATTACTTTCTTGGCTTCAATTTCAACCTCTTTTAATGAAGCCAATCGCCTATCAAGCTCTAACTCCAAGGAAGGTTGTTTTTCATCTCCAAATATTTTTCTGTAAAATGCATTTAACTCGCTATTCCAAATCTCAGTTTGCTTTTGAATACCCGCATCACCATAAAACTCATCACCAACAAATACCTTTTTATAAAAACTATCCAATTGATTAAATTGATCATGTGACAAGTTTGATTTTGTTGTTTTCTCTCCATCAAGCCCATCAATTTCTCTAACAAAAATTTCATTATAAATATCTTGGAATTCAGCATCAATTTTCTTAATACGATCAATCGTATTCTCATTATTTTCATCTACATCGTATAAAGAGGTATGCTCTAATTTAATTTCCTCGACTAAAGTGGAAATAGTTTCAATATTTTCAACATCTATAATTGATAGTAGTTGTTCATAATACGTTTCCCCTTCACCATTTTCTGCATCCAATAAATCTTTAATTTTGATAATTTCATTTTCAAATTTCTCAAATTTTGCTAATTGCAGTAAAAGCTGCTCTTTAATTACATTAGCCTCTGCAATAACTTGCGTTATTTTATCTTTCTCAATAGTCAACTCCTTAGCTACAGTTCTTCTTTGATCTGTAAGCTCAACCAAATCTGACCTAAGACTATATTTAGCAGTTAATCGTTCATTTAAGTCCCTGATTTCCTTTAGGCCATCTTCTAGCTGCTTTATATCTTCTTCTGAATTCCCTAAAAGTTTATCTAAAAATTTTGTAGTTTTACTCATTATTAACGAATCCAATTGCTTTATAAAAAAAGGCTAGCACAAGTGCTAGCCTTTCATACTTAGCAACTTAAATCAATTAAGTCAACTGAGCAACACTGATTTTACCTGTTTCGATTTTGTCTGCTTGTTTAGTGTATTCAGACATTTTGTCGAAGTTCAGGTATTTGTAAATATCAGCAGACATGCTGTTGATATTGTTTGCATAAACCATGTATTCCTCTACTGTCGGCAACTTGCCGAGTACCGCAGCAACAGATGCCAATTCAGCAGAAGCCAAATACACGTTTGCACCTTGACCCAAACGGTTCGGGAAGTTACGAGTAGAAGTTGATACACAAGTAGTGTTCGGTGCAACACGTGCTTGGTTACCCATACACAATGAACAACCTGGCATTTCAGTACGCGCACCAGCACGACCGTAAATGTTGTAGTAACCTTCTTCCATCAACTGATGTTCATCCATACGTGTTGGAGGAGCCAACCATAGACGAGTTGCGAGTGAACCACCTTCAACTTTGTCCAAGAGCTTACCAGCAGCACGGAAGTGACCGATGTTAGTCATACATGAACCGATGAACACTTCATCAATCTTCTGACCCGCAACTTGTGACAATGGTTTTGCATCATCTGGATCGTTCGGGCAGCACAGGATTGGTTCTTTGATATCGTTCAGGTCGATTTCATAAACTGCTGCGTATTCTGCATCCGCATCAGCTTTGATCAGGCTTGGGTTAGCCAACCATTTTTCCATGTTTTCAACGCGACGTGCCATTGTACGTGCATCGCCGTAACCCTCTGCGATCATCCATTTCAACATGGTGATGTTAGAAGTCAGGTATTCAGCAACAGACGCTTCTGACAATGTGATCGAACAACCTGCTGCTGAACGCTCTGCAGACGCATCTGACAACTCAAATGCTTGTTCTACGGTCAATTGTTGACCTTGCATTTCGCTCAAGTCGATTTCGAGGATACGACCGTTGAATACGTTTTTCTTGCCTTTCTTCTCGATGGTCAATTCGCCACGTTGAATCGCTGCATAAGGAATCGCATGTACGAGGTCACGTAAAGTGATGCCAGGTTGCATTTTTCCTTTGAATTTAACCAATACAGACTCAGGCATATCGAGTGGCATTGCACCAGTTGCCGCAGCAAACGCAACAAGACCAGAACCCGCTGGGAAAGAAATACCGATTGGGAAACGGGTATGTGAGTCACCACCAGTACCAACAGTATCTGGCAACAACATACGGTTCAACCAGCTATGGATAATACCGTCGCCTGGACGTAGTGATACACCACCACGGTTCATGATGAAATCAGGCAATGTGTGGTGAGTGGTCACGTCAACTGGTTTTGGATATGCAGCAGTGTGACAGAATGACTGCATGACGAGGTCAGCAGAGAAGCCCAAACATGCCAAGTCTTTCAATTCATCACGGGTCATTGGACCTGTGGTGTCTTGTGAACCGACTGTGGTCATTTTTGGTTCGCAGTATGTACCTGGACGAACACCTTTGCCTTCTGGCAAGCCACATGCGCGACCAACCATTTTTTGTGCTTGGGTGTAGCCTTTGCCAGTATCCGCAGGTTGTTGTGGATGACGGAACAAGGTTGATGGTGCCAAGCCCAATGCTTCACGCGCTTTACCAGTCAAACCACGACCAATGATCAAGTTGATACGACCACCAGCACGAACTTCGTCAAGCAATACTTGTGATTTCAGTTCAAATGTAGACAAAACTTCGTCTGTACCATTTTTAGTGATTTTGCCTTCGTATGGAAAAATGTCGATGACATCGCCCATGTTCAGGTTGCCAACGTCTGCTTCAAACGGTAACGCACCAGCGTCTTCCATCGTGTTGAAGAAAATTGGAGCAATTTTAGAACCGATACACACGCCGCCATCACGTTTGTTTGGAATGAATGGCAAGTCATCGCCAGTGAACCAAAGAACAGAGTTTGTTGCTGATTTACGGCTTGAACCTGTACCCACAACGTCGCCCACGTAAGCAACAGTGTGACCTTTTGCTTTCAATGCTTCGATTTGTTTGATTGGGCCGATTTCACCTGGTTTCTCAGGGTTGATGCCATCACGCACGTTTTTCAACATTGCATTTGCATGCAATGGAATATCTGGACGTGACCAAGCGTCTTGTGCTGGTGACAAGTCGTCAGTGTTTGTCTCGCCAGTTACTTTTAATACAGTCACAGTGATTTTTTGTGCGACTTCTGGACGGCTTGTGAACCATTCTGCGTCAGCCCAAGATTGCAATACAGCTTTTGCTTGTGCATTGCCAGCTTTTGCTTTTTCTTCAACATCATGGAATGCATTGAAAACCAACAATGTTTTCTTCAACGCTTCAGCCGCGCCAGCAGCCAATTCAGCATTGTCCAATGCAGCAACCAATGGCTCAACATTGTAACCACCGAGCATTGTGCCCAACAAGAACACAGCGCGTTCTTTAGTGATCAATGGTGATGATGCTTCACCTTTGGTGATCGCAGCCAAGAATGCAGCTTTTACATAAGCAGCTTGGTCTACACCCGGTGGAATACGGTTTTCGAGCAAATCAACCAAAAAGGCTTCTTCGCCTGCTGGTGGGTTTTTCAAGAGTTCAACAAGGCTTGCAACTTGCGCTTCATCGAGCGGCTTTGGTGGGACACCAAGCAGGGCACGTTCAGCAACGTGTTGGCGGTAGGCTTCTAGCATGGCTTTGTCCTTTAAAAATAGATAGTTTAGGAGTCGATAGGCAGCGATCTTTGACTGCTAATGAACAGTATCAAGAGACTTTTTCTATGCAACGTTTACGCCTAAATTAAGGTTTAAACGCTGAAAAATCGTCAGGCAAATCCTAGTGGGCAGAATAATACTGGAATTTGAGCTAAAAGTTAATCAGATAAAGGCAGAACTATGCCGTGATTGGGTAATGGTCGATATTTTTTTTAGAAATGACCACTGCTAAGCCAATTTTACTACCTACTATGATGGAAAGTTATCTGACTACTTGGCTGATGTAAGCTGTAACACACATCACGATAAAAAAAATCCATCGCGGCGGCGGATTCCCGTTTGTATACGGGGCAGCTAAGTTAGGCTTAATTAAACATGCTAATGATGTCCAAATAATGATATTAAAAATGATGGTTGATATGATCAAGATGTATCCCCTATAAAAATTTAGTCATTCCGTTGTAGTGATTATTATTTGTATAAGAAAGAAGGCTTACTTTCGTATTTCTTTCTATTCATTTGATATTTAATAAAACTATAACACCACAAAACTCACAACGCACGCTCCAATTTGCTCCACATCAACTACCATCGTTTTTAGCCAAAATCTCTGCCCTGTTGCTAAATCACCCCAATCAACAGTCAATATTAAACAAGCCTGCCCCGTATTCACATCAAATGACAAAACTTCCGCTCCTTCAAACGGCATAAAACAATTCACATGGGCATAAAGCAACTTGAACAAAGTTTCTTTTAATGAATAAACCATCGTCAACCACAACTCACGATTGAATCCAGAACGTTCACCTATTCTTTGTTCATTTATAGATGCAGTCAATAGTGCAACTTCATTGGCATATTCAATGGAAAAAACAGGCTCGCAATCTATTGCAATCGACTGATAATCTTTTTGATTTGCGACGACAACAATTGCGACGCCACAAGGCTCAACAACTGCATGACTAATCGAGCCTACCAAACCCTGCGGCCAAGCAGGCAATCCTTGTGGAGTTTGCCCTAGCATACTATCAACCACACAACCTGCATTTTTTAGTGCTGATAAAGCAACACCTCGCCCAGCCAAATAACTCGCTTGCCGAGCTTGCGAAGCCTGATGTAAATTTTCTGGTAAAAGATCATGCTTATTTAATGCGAATTCATCGAATAAACGCATGATTCCTGCATAATCATCCACGCTAAATACATGACTATAACAATAGACATTTCTAGGTAACCATTGTTTGACAATATTCACGACGTTTTACCCGAAATTAACTTGCACAAAGGATTACAATACCGCTAAATACTTGTAACAGCTTTCTTTGCTGGTTTCACTTAATTGATTGAGCCTCTTGTAAGATTTTTATTGTAAATGGACATTCTGTGACTTCTGCAACCTTTGATAATGACAACATGACTGATTCAGTAAACCCAGTTCCAGCGATTATACGTGGCGAAAACCGTCCAGACTTACTCAAATATGAAGTATTGGCTGATTTATTTGAAGAAACGGTCAACCGTACACCTGATCAAACTGCACTAATTTATAAAGATGACCTGTTAGGTGAGCGCAAGCTCAGCTATGCACAGCTCAATCAAGAAGCGGATCTGATTGCTCATCATTTAATTCGCCATGGTGTTGTTGCGGGGCAAATCGTCGGATTGTGGTTACCTCGCGGCATTGAATTGTTGGTTGCTCAACTCGGCATTGCAAAAGCAGGTGCAGCTTGGCTGCCGTTTGATACCGAAACGCCTGTTGATCGTATTATCGTTTGCTTGGAAGATGCTAATGCCGCTGGCCTCATCAGCGATGCAAATTGGTTACCCCGCTTAGAATCTGTTCCCAATACCGTATGGACTGTCGAGTCGTTACTTGCGCCTGCGGAAGCGCCACTCAATCGTCGTAAAGATTTTTTGCCGACACATCCAGCCTATGTCATTTATACATCAGGTTCGACAGGCAAACCAAAAGGTATCGTCATCAATCAAGGCAGTATTTGCCACTTCTTACGCAGTGAAAATGCCGTATTGGGCGTACAAGGCACTGATAAGGTTTATCAAGGTTTCTCGACAGCATTTGACATGTCATTTGAGGAAATTTGGATTTCTTATTTGGTTGGCGCAACGCTGTGGATCGCACCTAAAGCGTTAACAACTGATCCTGATGCATTACCAGTTGCACTGATCGAAAATGAAATCACAGTGCTTCATGCAGTGCCAACTTTATTGGCTTTATTTAGCGTCGATGTACCGAACTTACGCATCATCAATCTCGGCGGCGAAATGTGCCCTGACTCATTGGTTGAGCGTTGGGCATTACCGCATCATCAGATTTTTAATACCTACGGTCCAACTGAAGCAACTGTTTCAGCCAGTCTAGCAAACCTACATCGTGGACAGCCTGTCACCATTGGTAAACCATTACCCAATTATGGTCTACTCGTAGTTGATGATCAATTTAACTTGCTGAATCAAGGTGAAACGGGCGAACTCTGTATTTTTGGTATGGGTGTTGCGGATGGTTATCTGGGTCGCCCAGAACTCACTGCGGAAAAATTCCTCAAGAATCCTTGGGCAGAAACACCTGAAGAACAAAAACTCTATAAAACTGGCGATCTCGCAATTCTCGATGAAAAAGGTCAAATCGCACTGCTCGGTCGCGCCGATGATCAAATTAAAATTCGTGGCTTCCGAGTGGAACTCGGTGAGATTGAAGCTGTATTGACTGAGCAAACAGGTATCGGTACTGCGGCAGTGTTACTGCGCAATGAAGATGGCATGGATCAGCTCATTGCTTTCATCGTTCCTGACGGTTCACAAGAACATGACTTAGATGCAAAAACAGAATCGTTGAGCAGTCAAGTTCTCCGTGCAAAACTGCGCGAAAAGCTGCCGCCATATATGGTTCCAACTCGTTTTGAAGTTATTGAACAAGTCCCTCGCCTATTGTCAGGGAAAATAGATCGCAAAGCGTTGCGTGTACTGCCTCTGACGACAGTTGTTGATCGCGGCACTTCTGATGAACCGACTAATCCAGCTGAAATTGCACTGTTTAGTGTTCTAAACAAATTATTCCCAAATGCACCCATTCAACTTAGCTCGGATTTCTTTGATGATTTAGGTGGGCATTCACTCCTTGCTGCTCGTCTGGTCTCAGGCTTACGCGCGTTCCCTGAATATAGCCATATTACAATTAATGACTTGTATGCTCGTCGTCGTGTTGGCGCGATTGCTGAAAAGATGTCTGAACAACCAGAACAATACGATGAAGCCGCAGCTTGGCAACCCGAAGAATTACAAGATCATACATGGCGACGTTTCTGGTGTGGTCTGACCCAGCTTGTGTTATTACCATTTCTCATTAGCTTGCATATTTTACAATGGCTTGCACCATTTTTTACCTATAACTATTTGACGGGTAATCCTGAAGATAGTGTCTGGAATGCGATTGGTATTTCTTTATCCGTATTCTTACTGACCCAAATTACAGGTTTCTTTGTTTCCATTTTTGGAAAAAAACTACTCCTCACTAATATCACAGCAGGGCGCTACCCACTCTGGGGAAGCGTATATTTGCGCTGGTGGTTGGCCGACCGATTATCTGATGTTGCACCAGTACACCTACTCTCGGGCTCATCACTGTATCACTGGTATTTACGTGGCATGGGTGCAAAAGTCGGACATGATGTTTCGATTGGCTCAGCGCATATTCGTATGCCTTCATTGATATCAATTGGTGATGGCGTCAGCATCGGCTCATCGGTTAATCTTGAAAATGCTCGCGTTGAACGTGGCTGGCTGATCCTAGGTAATATTGATCTTGAGAAAGAAAGTTATGTAGGTTCTTACGCCATTCTCGAAAGTAATACTCGGATCAAAACCTATGGACGATTAAATGGTTTGTCTGCGCTTTCTCATGGACAAACGATTGGTGAATATGAAGTGTGGGATGGAGCACCTTCTAAAAAGATCGCAACATTTGATCCAACAAGCTATCCACCTCGACCTGCTGTCAGCAAAGCTCGTCTCGTTGGAGAGTTTGTATTCTTCTTGTTCAGTGTCATGATCGTCGCCTGTTTATTCTTCATCCCAATCTTTCCAACGTTCATCATCGTGGATTGGTTTGACTCTCACTGGCTCAGTCCTTTGCTAGCTGCGGACAATATCACCTTGACGGCTTTGCACTATTTTATTCTGGCAATTCCAGCAAGTACGCTCATGGTCATTGTCACAATATTAGTTTCTGTCGCGATTCGTTGGATAGCACTACCCCGTTTAAAACCTGGTATGTCATCCGTACACAGCATCACTTACTACCGAAAATGGTTTGCTAACCAAATTCAGGAATCCAGCTTGCAAATCCTGCGTGGGATTTATGCAACTGTTTATGCACCAACTTGGTATCGTATGCTTGGTGCAAAAGTAGGCCGCGATGCAGAAATTTCCACGGCAATGGGCGTTGTTCCAGATATGCTTACTCTGGGCGATGAAAGCTTTATTGCTGATGCGGTCATGCTGGGCGATGAAGAAATCAGCGGCGGCTGGATGATTCTCAAGCCAACTGTAGTTGGCAATCGTAGCTTTATTGGTAATGGTGCCTATGTCCCTGACGGCACGATTATTCCTGACGGTGTCTTAGTCGGCGTGCAATCCAAAGCGCCAGAACACGATATGAAAGAAGGCGAAACATGGTTTGGTTCACCGCCAATCCGTTTGCCAGCACGCGAAAAAATGGTTGGGTTTACCGAAGGTTTAACCTTTAAACCGACATTTTTCCGTCGCATTGCACGTGGTTTGATTGAAGCAATGCGGGTTGTGCTACCGCTCGCTTTAACCATCGGTGTTGGATATATGATCGTTCTATCTGTCATCGATATTACAGAAAAAAGAGGTTGGACAGCGGGCTTCATCATGCTCGTCATCTCAGGGCTACTTTATGGCGTGGGTTGCTTTATCTTCATTGCACTACTCAAATGGACTCTAATTGGACGCTATAAACCCAAATCAGTACCGATGTGGACATTCTTTGTTTGGCTAAGTGAAGCTGTCACCAGCCTGCACGAATCCGTCTCAGTACCCAATTTCTTAAATTATTTACGCGGAACGCCATTCTTGCCAATGATGTTCAGAGTGATGGGAACCAAAATCGGTAAACAGGTTTATTTAGATACAACTGATATTACCGAGTACGATTGCGTGCAAATTGGTGACCATGCAGAACTAAATAGCTTCTGTGGACCACAAACGCATTTGTTCGAAGATCGGATTATGAAAATCGGCAATGTAATTATTGGCGACCGAGTCACGGTCAGTGCACGCAGTATCATTCTTTACCATGCAGAAGTTAGCCACGATGCCTATTTAGGACCACTAACTTTAGTGATGAAAGGTGAACAAATTCCACCATCAAGTGCATGGACAGGATCTCCAGCCGTACCGTGGAGAAAAACTGATTGAGTCATGCAGATCAAAATATAGCCAAAAACAAAAACCGATATTCTTAGTAATATCGGTTTTTTTATTGTGATCAGGGTTAATAAAGGATATTGCTCGAATTAACCATCAAATCCTCACCTAAAAAGAAGTTCCATCTTGAAAATGTCTGAAAGACAGCGAGATTCTAGGTTCGGTGTATTGAGTCGATTTTTTAATTGAATATAAATAGTTTCTTTGGCAATTATCAGACAAGATGAGTAAATCTCCATCTTTCAGCAAAAATTCATGCTCCTCCCCGCTTTTCACATCTTTGAATGTAATATTTCTCGGTGCGCCATATCCAAGTGAAAATGCGGGCTGCTCCAAATCAACCTGAGATTCTGCGTTACTTCTATAAGGTAACTCCGCATTACCATTTTCATAAAACATCGCATAACAAGAGTTCATTCTGACATTAAATATCTGATTGATATTCTTCATGATTTCCATGACTCTCGTATCAAAAGAATGCCCTTTTCGCAGCTGTCCTGTCGAGACAATATAATCAATTCCCATATGACAATATGGTCGATGAGGAACTCGCTCATCACGCAACCAATCAAGATTCGCTTTGAGGTACTCGAAAATCTCGCCTGTATCTTTTATATAGCGATGAATAATGTGAGCATTTGCATTAGGCAAGTTTAATTTATGATCATCCATGTTGATTCTCGTATTGCAGTATATCCATATACTTTTTTTGTTCAACTCAAATATAGTCTAAAACTCAGATCATTATTTAATCATGTGCATACCAATCGATAGCAGCATAACTTTTAAAACAGCGAAATGACAACCCTATCCGAGGTCCAATTGCATCAGATGACTTTTTAACTCCATGTAAATAGTGCTCATTGGTATCAGTTGATAAAATGCACAGATCTCCATCTCTAAAGATAAAGTCATACTCTTCGTGGGTTTCAACATCTTTAAATGACCAGCATCGAGAAGAGCCCAGTGACAAAATAAAAATGGGTTGATCAAAATCGATTTGGTATGCCATATCATGTCTAAATGGCATATTGGCATCCCCATCTTCATAGAAATGCGCATGACAAGAGTTCATTCCGACATGAAATCGATTATTCAGAGTATTCATCATATTTAGGATAACTGGATCAAATGGTTTTGCTTCTAGAAGTTTTCCTGAAGCATTTGAATGATCTGAAAAAATATAATCCATTCCCATGTTGCAATATAATCGCCCCGTACCATCGGCGTAAGGAATCCAATCTAAATGACTTTTTAAATAATTAAATGTATTTTGAGTATCTTCCACATAATCGTGTAAGAGATAAACATTGGCTTTGGGTAAATCCAGTCTGATTTCTTCCATGTTGATTACTACATTTTAATAATAGATATATGTATATTGATCCTTAATAAGACCATAAGAATATCCATATTCCGTAAAATGATCAACAAATGTATTTCTTAATAACTGATTATATTAATATTACTTCACAACAACCGTTTAATAGTTTCAAATTTCTAATTAAGACTCAAAAAAAGCACAATAAACATTACAACAGTAACAACTATAATCAAATCATTGGAATAATTAATCAACGACTCACTGCATGCCATAAATTTGAAAAGACAAAGTTACTCACGCCCTTCTTAACTCACCCCTTGAGTTGTGACTGATGATTCATCGCAGCACATTTATCATATTTTATAGTTGAAATTAGAGCTACACTATAAGCAACACATCTTGGATTTTGTCATGTTCGATGTTTTAGAAAACACTACAGCCTCACAATCTCAAACACAGACTGCACCGAGCCTGCCTCATACCAAACGTGGTACTGAACGGCGCGAGGCGTTACTAGCTGCGGCAGATGAATTGTTCTTACAACATGGTTTTGATGGTGTCAGTTTAGATAGCTTAGTCGCGCATGTTGGTGGTTCAAAAGCGTCAATTTATCAATATTTTGGATGTAAAAAAGGGCTTCTCGTTGCTTTAGTGCAGCGTCGTCATGAATATTTCTTTAATGAAAGTGCATTACCAACCGAATTGGGCACAAAAACGCTGAGAGAAGTATTATTAGACAATGCACAGAAACTGTTCAAAGCTTTCTCTCAACCCGACAAAATCGCATTTATGCGTCTCATTGTTCGTGAGTCTCAACGTGATCCAGAAATTGCACGAATTGCTTATGATTTAGGACCTGCTCGCGGTCAAGCAACTATGGCAAAAATTCTGAGTGAAGCAGCATCACGTGGTGAGATTTCATGCCCATACCCTCATGAATCAGCAATTATTTATGGCGGCTTCCTACAGCATATTAAATGGCGGTTATTGATTGGTCTTACACCCGTTGAAGAACATGTCGATATCAATCATTTCTTTGAATACTCAGTCGATTCATTTCTGGCGGGTCATCGCTACACTCGTTAATACAAAGAACATAGAAGATGTAAGCCCTCAAAAGTATGTGTCAAATATCAACACAGCCTAACTAAATCAAGTATAATCTCTGGTTTTTCTCGTCTTACATTTCTTCGCGCCGATATATCTAATTGATATCGAGTGCAAAAATCACCAGACAATGGATTTGCAAGACAATATTTTTGCGATAATTCGCGGAGTGAGCATGTTGCGGTCAGTTGGTCAGCCTCCACGGCATTTTTTAAGTCTCCTTGATACTACGCCTGATGAACTACGTAGTATTCTTCATCGTGCCATCGAACTTAAAGCAATGCACCACGAAGGAAAGCTCTATCAGCCCTTCCAAGGTAAAGTCCTCGGCATGATCTTTGAGAAATCAAGCACACGAACACGGATTTCATTTGAAGCAGGAATGAGTCAATTTGGCGGTAGTGCGATTTTTCTTTCGCCACGCGATACTCAGCTAGGTCGTGGTGAACCAATTGAAGATTCTGCACGTGTCATTTCGCGCATGGTCGACTTAGTGATGATTCGTACTTTTGCTCACGAAACTGTTGAACGCTTTGCACAGTATTCGCAAGTTCCAGTGATTAATGGTTTGACAGATGATCATCATCCTTGCCAACTCCTTGCAGACCTACAGACCTTTATAGAAATGCGTGGTGATGTCGCTGGAAAGACCTTTGCTTGGATTGGTGATGGCAACAATATGTGTAACTCATATATTCATGCTGCACATCAACTCGGTTTCCAGTTAAAAATTGCATCCCCTTATGGTTTTGAACCAGATCCAGCTTTATTGCATGATTTTTCTCATTGTGTACAACTTGTCTCAAGCAGCGAGGAAGCAGCTGAAGGTGCGCATTTAGTGTCGACTGATGTGTGGACAAGCATGGGACAAGAAGCTGAACAAAACATCCGTAAACGTCGCTTTGCAACCTACCAAATTACCCCAAGATTGCTTGATCTAGCGGATGATGGTGTATTGTTTATGCACTGTCTGCCTGCACACCGTGGAGAAGAGATTTCTGAAGATTTACTGGATGATCCTCGTGCGGTCGTTTGGGATGAAGCTGAAAATCGTTTACATGCACAAAAAGCTTTGATGGAGTTTTTATTAAAGCCTCAAGCATAAGATTTAATTTAAAAAAGGCATCGAATTGATGCCTTTTTTAATGCTTATATGTTAATACCAAGATGAGTCGTATCAGTACAAAACCATCCTTCGATAAACTCAGTGATCTTTGTGGATCTTTAAACGATTAATACCGCCAGCTATAAAAGAAGTCGATTGCACGCTCTATCGAGGAACTCGCTTCCATATAGAATCGCTGCGACATTTGATAGCGCAAAGTCAATTTATTCACAGGCGTGAATACACCAACACCATAGCGTACATAAAGATTAGGTGATAAATAACCTGTTACATTGACCTTAGTATCGCCATCGGAACCATCAGCACCGAAAGTCAAATTGCTCAAGCCAATCACATTCCCGATTTGATTGGTAAAATTACGCGAACCACTCAACCCCGCACTAATTCCTGCAGCTGCTAGCGCATTATCCACATCAGCGTGGATCAGAGCTGTATTATTAATCGTCGACGAAGGTAAATTTGTCGTCGTGCTAATATAACCCGACAATATCGCACTATAGGTTTCTTGATCGGTTAAACCAGCATTATTCCATGTCGTGATTTTTGGATTGCTTGCAGCACCTTGAATGATTAAACCCACAGTTCGATTATCAATCACTTTATCCGCTTGAATATCTAATTTTGGCTCAAGTAAAGGACCCTTAAAGTTAATATTACTCTTAGTAAGTACTAACTCTTGTCCATACGCATCAACTTTGGTATTTGGCTCTAGCGAGATCTGACCGTTTGCCATGAGACTACCAGTACCGCGCTGAGTGATCTGTAAACCACCATTAATACGAGCATTAGCACCAAAACCTCTAAAGCGCAGATCATTACCAATTAAGACATTAACATCCATGTTAATCATCCAAGCTTTCACATTTTGTAGCACAGCAGCTGTCGTTGATTGGTCTAGATGAACAATCCGTACATCAGATGATTTTGCAATTGCTTTGCTACTATTAGCTCCAGGTGAAACAACACCATGTGGCACATCAACCCGACCACTAATAGACACTTGTTTATCAATTGGTAAAATCTGAATATCAAGAGCAGGACTAACAGCCGCTGTGACCATTGGCGGCTGGCGAATCAGCAGCTCATTTCCAGTGAGTTTAAGATTTACAACAGGCTGATCAGCCCAACTTGCAAGACCCGTCAAAGTTCCTGTGCCGTCGCCACTCATGAATTGACCATTCATCGTGGCCTGTGACCCACGAATCTCTGAAGTTAGATTAATATCATGTAAATTTAATGGGATGCTGGTCGCAATAACTTTGCCATTACTCAGCTTAAAATTTCCATAAAAAGTAGGCGCTATCAGAGGTCCACTCATCCCGCCCGCAAGTGATGCCACACCAGACAACTCACGAATACCAGGGAAGAATGGTTTAAACACTTGTAGCTGAACATTATCCAGCACCAACGCGCCATTGATCGTTTTGCCTTCTGCTTTCGGATCAATCAACGCGTCAATATAACCCGTTCCGATATTCGGTGTTTTTGCATCAAATCGAAGCTTAATTCCATTTTCTTCCGTCGAAATCAATAAACTTAATCGCTGATAAGGCAATGTACTCGGCGGATCTTGTGGATCATCAGCATCTAATCCAATAAATCCATTGTCAGTAGAAATTTCAGCATTCAGTTGTATATGAGAATTGGCTTGCCAACTCGCAGCGGCTTTACCCTGTAGTTTTCCTGACCAGATCATGCCATTGGGCATCATGTCATGAAAACCGCTTAAATCCAGCGCATCTAAAGTTAATGCCACATGACCTGTCGCGTGACTCGCAATCACTGGATCTACAAAACAAAATCGACCTGCACCAGACCAACAATGCGCTGCAATAGAAACCGCATTTGCTTCACTCTGATACTGCAGCGCAGCTGGTTTTTCTTGTCGCAGTGTCATCTTGCGACCCACTAAAAGACCTTGGCGAATTTCTCCATTCCAATTTCTTTTGGCATCTAAACCACCAGCAAGCTGGATACCAAATTGTGTTTTTGGTGTTTTGGCAGAAAAATCTGCAACATGCGACTGCTGTGTTCCTGTAATTTTTGCATTGATATTATTAATAAACTGTTGATCACGCCTAAAATCATTCACAGTCAATACTAATTGGCTCGGCTGTAATCCAAGCTGCGGAATCCGCCCAACGAGACTCGCACTCTTGATCGCAAGCGTCGAATATTTAAAGTTTTCTACATTAAGATTCACTTGGGTATCAGGTGCTTGGGCTTTGCCTGATAAATCAACGACTCCAAAGATTCGACCGCTCATATCAGGATGAATTTGCCCCAGATTTTTGGCATCGATTTGAATATTAAAACTACCAATCGGAGCACCTTGCGCATTAGTCGAAGTCCCACCATTTGCAGTCAGACGATTACCGGCCCATTCCAACAAAAAGTTAGTCGCGGTTAATTTGTCTGGTAATGGAGAAATACTCTTTGGATTAAAGACCGCATCGAGTGTTCCTTTAGCCAATAAAGGCTGTTTTTTCAATAACCCAGACAAATCTAACTGAGCCACTTGGATATGGCGCGTTGTCGGACTCCATTGACCATTCGTATTAAATGCCCCTGTCAGTGAACTTTGATATGACGGTAAGAAAATACCGAGATTAAAATGATTTAGTTTTCCTGTTGCAGACCATTGCACACCATTCTTGGTCATCACCTGTCCTGTTGCACTAATCTGACCCGCTGCGCCATTATGCTCAAAACGTTCAATCTTCGTCAGATCTGGTGTACCTGAAACTAGAATATTCAACTTCCCCGATGGAGCTTCGCTACTTTTTAAATCACCATCAAATCTTGCAGAGTACGCTTTGAGTCCATGCGTGTTTTTTGCTGTATTTTTCGTTAAAACAACCTGCCCACGCCCGGTCAGTTGAATATTTTTTGCAGCGACAGATGCATTAGGCTGTGTTAAATCTGGTTGTAACACACCCATCAAAGCAGGCTGGACAATGATCGAGTCTTGAGCCGCCGTGCTGGTTCCTGTCGCATGAATCGAACCTTGTAGCTGCCGAATAGGTGACCCCTGACTAATACCTAAACCCTTTGATGCAATATCTGCAGTCCATATCATCGGTTTTTCAGGTTTCTTATTTTGCGCTGGCACTGCAAAAATCACGTTCGCTGACGCATCAACAGCTCCAGCATCCCCTCTAAAAGTCAATGAAGGAACTTTCAATCCAGTTTGTTCAGTTAACAAATTTGCCGCATAATGCCCAGCAGGTAAATACTGACTAGCCAGCATATCCAGATTAGCATCAACTGAAACTTGCGCTTTATTCAAGCTCACCATTGCTTCGCCGCGTTGGGTGTTGATTTGACCCACACCAGCCAACATCCGACTCATATTTTCCCATCGGATATCGACAGCAAGTGGTAAAGCGTTATTGGCGAGACTCCCTAAACGAGCGATTCCAACAAGCCAGCGCTCCCCTGTTGCACCCGTTAGACTTACGCCTATTTGTGATTTTTTATGACTAATCAAGGCAGTATGTCGAAATGGTCCCGTTAATACTGTCGGCAAATAGGGCGCATAAGGTAAGACAGTTGTTGGTAGTAAATTGACAACCTGCACACCTGAAAACTGCCCTTCCACAAACCACTCAACGTCTTTTTGCCAATCAACTCGACCATAACCTGTCACAGTACCTTTTGCTGCTTTTGCATGAATCGATTGAATCTGAAGATCTTTATAATCCGTAAATAATTTAACGGCATATTGTCCAGAGGGGACATACTCACCCACTAAATCCGTATTGACGTCAATACCTAGTCCATGTGGTGTGGTTTGAATCGCTGCGGAACCAGTTTTTGAATACAAATTTTGTTCTTGAATAATTGGCCAATGTAAATCGCTCCAATCCACTTGCCCTTTCATTGCAAAGATGTGATCCATCGGACGAATATCAACAGCTCCTTTAAGAACGCCTTTTGATTGCTTTTGTGATGGTATCGCACTCACGACACCATGAATTTGCTCAAGATCACCTGTTGCGTCGACTTGAAAATAAGGTGCACCAATGTGATCAAGTAATGGAAGAGATGCCCTCGCCTTTGCACGAATCGGATAGTGTGCGTTAAATTGCATCGTTCCAGTGAGATGATCCGCAGCAAAGCCACTGTCGTTAATACTTGAGTTGGTAATCGTCAACAAATCGCCTTTCCAACTGGCTTTTTTTAACTTGATTTGACTAAAAATCACATCAACGCGATCCACAAGTTTATGTGTCAGTGGATCATGTACGATCTGTTTAATAGTTAATTTATTGACAATACTATTGTTTACGCGAAGAACAACGGGCATGTGAATCGCTGGATAATGGAACGGCTTACCCGTCGGTAAAGTCTTAATATCAACGACTAAATCATCGATTGTGGTATGAATAAGATGTACCTGACCTTGTAAAATAGATCGCCAGCCGATTCTAACGTTCACTCGTTTCGCAGTAATATCCGTTGATTCCAAACCAACTTTGACATGATCCAAGATCACACCATTTTGGAAGTTTCCTTTGACATAGTGATAAGTCACGAGATGCTGAGATGCTGCGACCTTTTTTAAGACCCACGCAGTTCCTGAATCTGATCCAATTAATGCTAAGACGCTAATAAAACCTAAAGCAAACAACCCGACGATAATCGAAAGCAAGTTTACCCAAAATCGTTTTTTCTTTTTGGGCAGTTGGCTATCACTGGGTGTTGGCTCTAGATTTTGAATATCGTCAGTCATCTATAAAGGCGCTCCAATATAGAATACGAGACGAATTGGAGGACTGCTCTCTGACACGCCAGCAGCTAAATCAATACGTATAGGCCCAATAGGCGACGCATAGCGCACTCCAAAGCCTGCACCGATCTTAGTTGCTGTCTTAAATTGGTTATCGTAGGCATTCCCTGCATCCACAAACACGGCTCCACGCAATTTTGGCTCGAACAAATAATTATACTCGAGTGACCCAACAATTAAATTTTGTCCACCCACCTCATAGCCATTCACCAAAGGTGATAAACTTTTATAGTCATAACCTCGAATACTTTGATCACCACCCGCAAAAAAACGTAAGTTATACGGGACTTGATTAAAGTTTGACGTCAATATTTTACCAACATCCGTACTAATCACGATTTGATGGTTATCTGCAAAAGTCTGTAAGGCTCGAAGCCCTGCCCTTAAAATAATCATATTGGCATCAGAATATGCAGATCGACTGCCTACATCGATTTGATAATACTGCCGATAACCGGAAGTTGGGTTGACGCCACCTTTTGTGATCACCTGATTTAATCCAAAACCTGCAAGTAACGCTTGCTGATGCGAGCTAGCCCCTTGAATATTAAATGGTGCTGGCAATAAAGACGGGTCAACATTGATCGCATTATTAGCAAGTTCATCATTGCGATAGCGTAATGAATAAGTGCGTTGCCACTCACCTACAGGATTAATCGTGCGCTGAACACCAAGCGTTGTTGTTTTTGTATCTACCTGAAGCCCGTTCGTTTCATTTAGATTTTGCTCAGCATACCCTCCAAACACGCTCACCACATCGCTGAGAGGGTTACTCATCGGAATGTTATAGCGTAAGTCTAAAGAATTAACATTCTGAGACAACTCGGCGTTGGCATCAAAACTATCGCCAGAATCATTCACCAGTGCACGTCTATACTGCGCCCGGATTCGAGGGCCAGTGTCTGTACCATATCCCACACCGGCTTCAACATTATTTGGATGGTCTGCATTCAGCGTAACAACAACAGGAATACTCGGTTTAACTGCAAGACTTGGCTGAGTATGATCATCCATCGACTTGGCTGGAGAAGCAGCCGCTGTGACTGGCAATTTAGATTGAGAATCCATATCCGTCTTTTGAGACGATTCTGGTGCGGGTGATATCGTGCTAGGCGTAGAACTTGACTCTTTTGATCCTGCCTCTTGTGATGGAGTTGCTGAATCAGATGAATCTAATGGCTTAGTCGCATCAGGTACAACATCAGGAGTCGGAGCATCGACTTGAACGTTATTGAAGAATCTCGTATCTTGTAAGTTCCGTGATAACTTTGCCAGACTTGCCGCATCATAAGGCTCACCAGACTTAAAAGGCTGAAGTGCAGCCAAAACACTGGGTTTTAAAGGCAGTTTTTTTGTTTGATTACTATTTTTATAAGTCACATCACCGAATTCATAACGCACGCCCGTATCATAGGACAATGTGATATCTGCGGTCTTCGGCGGCAAAGTCACCTGAACATCGTGTACAAGATAATGTCCCTGAAAATAACCATGATCAGTTGCGATATTTAAAATTCTAGCCTTCGTTTTCTCGTATTCACTATGATTCAGCGTGTCACCGACTCTCAGATCAGGCTTTTTCTGCAATTGAATATATGCTTTATCACTTTCGCCTTCGCCTGTAATCGTAATTTTTTGGCTGGATACTGTCACAGGCGTGTCTGGTACAACATCGATGAGCAAATGATCTCGAGATGTTTTACTGAAGTGAAAGGTCGCAGTGTAATAACCAACTGCTTGTGCCGCATCAACAGCAAGACCTCTTAATCGCGGTAAATCACTCTGAAAATCTTCAAACTCATCAACGGTAATCTGATTCAAAGTTTCTTTTAAATTGGTTTCTAAAGCCTCTGGTGCACCATTCACTGTCACACTAATAGTTGGCTCTGCAACAACGCTATATTTGCTTTTAGGTTTACGCCAAAAAAATATGTGATTTCCAATTCGAGTCAATAAACTCGGTTTAGCATCGACAGGCGGTAAAGAAATCGGAGGAGGAGGAGGATTATGAGCATCCTCTATCGCTGCGTTTGAGGCAGCTTTCGTTGCACTTTTTTTGGCAACAGGGTTCACAACAGATGATAAAGGAGTGCTATCTTCCTGAGCTATCTCTGCGGATACTGATGCAGAGTTCGTCGCACTTGCATCGCTTGTTTCGGCCAGAGTGCATGGCGCGGTCAGACTAGCACCGAGCAATACACACATAGACGTGCTAAAACGCGAATTAAGCATATGAAGAAAAACCTATTTTTTTAACCGCTCAACCGTATGAGCAATGACCAGATGAATAATAACGTGTTGTCCTAGAGCTTGCTAGTAAACACATAGATCGTTATGGTAGTAGGTGCCTGTATTTAACCTGAGTGTTTCATGTCCAACCAATTTTCACTACTAAAAACACGAAGATTTCTACCTATCTTTATTACCCAGTTTTTGGGCGCGCTCAACGATAATACGTTTAAGCAGGCACTGATCATCCTGTTTACATTTCATGCGGCATCCGTCATCAATGTCCAACCGACTATTCTAAATAATCTTGCAGCAGGATTATTCATTCTGCCCTACTTTCTATTCTCATCAACAGCAGGTCAAATCGCCGACAAATACGAAAAATCTAAACTCACGCAATATATCAAGATATTTGAAATTATTATCATGTCTTTGGTAACCATTGCTTTTTTTACCAATACTTTTTGGCTATTTATGGTGGCTTTATTTGGTATGGGAACGCACGCCACTTTCTTTGGCCCCATTAAATATAGCATCTTGCCTCAATTACTCACTCGAGACGAAATCGTAGGCGGCAATGGGCTCTTTGAAACAGGAACATCTTTTGCCACACTTGCAGGCATGATCCTTGGTGGTACGATTATGACCCTCGCGGGCGAAAACTACTTTTGGATCAGTGGAACGTTATTAATCATTGCTGTTGTCGGTTACTTGTTCTCACACGAAATCCCCACTCGTGCCATCGGTCACGCAGACCTAAAAATTAACTGGAACGTCTTTGCGACAACAAGACAGACGCTTCAATATGCCAGTAATCTCGGTGATGTTTCATATACGATCTTAGGAATCTCTTGGTTTTGGTATTACGGTGCAACTTTTCTAACACAAATCCCTGTATTTACCCGTGAAATACTGCATGGCTCAGAAAGCGTTGTAACGTTTTTACTCACCGTATTTTCAGTAGGCATCGCATTAGGCTCATTACTCTGTGAGCACTTTACAGGCAGACACTCTCAATTAAAATTAGTACCTTTCGGCGCTGTGGGACTCACCGCTTCAGCAATATTCTTATATCTTGCATCACGTGGCTTAGTGACCCACTCAGATCATCAAAACATGATTGACGTCATATCCCAGACTCAGTATTGGCCTGTATTTATTGCCTTTGCAGGCATCGGAATGTTTGGTGGATTTTATATCGTGCCACTCTATGCTCATCTACAATATGATTCGCCAGAGAGCTTCAGAGCACGCGTTATCGCTGCAAATAGCATCATGAACGCCCTATTTATGGTCGTATCTAGCGTTGTATCCGTCGCAGTGCTTTCATGGCTACACCGATCAATTCCTGAATTATTTTTACTCACAGCAATGATCAGCGCGGTTGTTTCTCTTATTGTGATTAAACATTTAAATACAGATAACACATCATCTTAACCCAGAAAGCGTTATATTAATCAGACAATGATTTAATGGAGTGGTTACCATGCTTCACCAAACATTTGCAGATCGTATGATTGGCGCATTTGACCAAGCACTGCGAACCGTGGTGCCAAATACAACACAAGCCGATCGTGCTCTGCCTGGCGCACAAGCAGAAAGCTCACTCAACGTTCGTGATGCGCGACATGTTGCAGGGCTCATGCGTGTAAACCATAGTGGTGAAGTTGCGGCTCAAGCACTTTATAATGGTCAAGCACTGACGGCTAAATTGCCACATGTCCGTGATTCGATGCAACAAGCAGCACGCGAAGAACAAGATCACTTAGCTTGGTGCGAAGAACGCCTTAAAGAACTAGATAGTCATACCAGCTTATTAAATCCACTCTGGTACGCCATGTCATTTGGTATTGGTGCGATTGCAGGACTGGCGGGGGATCAATATAGCTTAGGTTTCGTTGCGGAAACTGAGCGACAAGTTAGTCTACATTTAGATGAGCATTTACGAGCGCTGCCAGAAAATGATGATCGTAGTCGCGCAATTTTGCAGCAGATGCACAAAGATGAACTACATCATCGAGATCAAGCCATTGAAGCTGGCGCACAAGAGCTACCCGAATCTGTCAAAGCCTTGATGGGTATAGTTTCTAAAGTCATGACCAAAAGTAGCTATTTTGTTTAAACGGCGATTAGCAGATTCAAAAAGATCTAGCTTAAGCACAAAAGGAACGGAAAAATCCCATATTTAAACTGAGCATGAAGCCATGAAAAGATCTCTGCACCTACTCATGATTAGCGTCTTATCAATTATTGTGAGTGGGTGCTTAACATCTGAATTATATAAATTAAAAAAAGAAAGTTTTAATGAAGAACTGAGCGGCTTTCTCATTACCCAAGATCAAAAACAAGTCGTCTTGGTGGGTCAACACTACCACTATATTTTTCCGATGGATAACGATCTGAAAAGTATTCTGCAGTGGCCTAATCGATCTAAACTCAGAGCAACCCATTTAAATTTTGTCATCAGTAAAAATAATATGATTAACGGGACATATTTGCTCAAAAATGAAAATCCGTTATCTGATGACGATAAGGCATTGTTACTGGCGAATCACTTTAAGGTTAGAAAGAATGGTGATTATTATTATGTCGGAAAACTATCTCAGGGTACGGTCTACGAATCAGGGAACTTTAAACTACCTGACGCACAATCCTTTAAAAGACCTTATTATCTAAACATTTCTTATGATTATGCAACGACTGGTCAAACACTAACTAAAATACTCGTCACACCTTTAGCAGTTGCTGCTGACGGTATTGATACGGTTGTTGGCACGATTATCGCTGTGCCACTTGGAATTGCTTTTGCAAGTAGTAGCGCAAATGATGAGCATCAGAACACTCATTAAGTCCGTTAAATAGATAAAAACTTATAGCTGAATAAGACTTACCACTCTCTCGAATTCAGCCCAAATTTCCTTCATGGGTACAATCACATCCATTGGTAATGGCAATCGTTGCTGATCAAATATCGCACCCTGCCCCACAACTTCCCAAGCAATTAAATCAATATCTAAACGAATCACACTCGACTTACGAATGCGACCTGCGGCATCTTCTAATTGATAAATAGTCTTACGAATATCGTCAACTGTTCGCGAAGAATCTAGGCGAATAGCCATATTAATGTAATCCACACCAACGCCTGAACGTGGAGGGAATTCATATCGAGATGAACAAAACACCTCACCTAGTTTTACAAGTTCAACACAAGCAAAATCCAGAGAGGATTCAGGTTGATCATTACTGCCCAGAGCTAGCCAATAACGCATGGCGCTCCCGTATAATTTCAATACCTACCGCCTGCGCGCCTTTGACCGCAAGGGGTTTCCTAACCTTGACTTGAATAGTATGCACAGTAGTAAAGTGATTTAAGATCATTGCTGCCAGTTTATTAGCAAGCGTTTCTAATAATTGCGGTTTCAATGATTTTGTTAAATCTGCCACCAACTCTGCGACAAGGGCATAGTTCACCGCATCCTGAATATCATCACTCACCGCAGCTGCACGCGTATCGACAGTCATCACGAGATCAATCAATACTGGCTGCTCAATTTGTCGTTCCCACTCAAAAATACCAATGACAGCATTCACGCGTAGACCTTCAATCAGGACTTTATCCATCACCCACCCTTTATGAAAAATGCTCACTCATGAACGACAGTCATTTAGATTCACTAAACTCAAATTAATGAATCAATTTAGAAACAGGTTCTTCAGCAACCAATTGCAAACGCGCATCACCAAACAGATCCATATGTGGCGTCAACACCTGCATAAAACGATCAAAATAAAGCATTTGCTTCATCAGTAATGCAAAATCACTAGGGAAACGAATACCATGACGCTCGCCCACTTGAACCATATCCATCATCAACGTATTCAAATCACCCGTATCACCAGAAATGATTTTTTGCGGATCGGTCATGAGTAATGTTTTGAACATATTTTCGATGTCTTTTTCCAATACTTTAAGATCCACAGCAGTATTGGTCATGCCCATTTTGACCATGTTTTCAGCCATCAATGCATAATCGGTCGTTTGCAACGCTTGCATGAAGTTAATCGCAGATTGCCAAACTTCTGGTTTTAATTGACCAACAATACCAAAATCAATAAAACCAACTCGCCCATCGGTCAACAGCATGAGATTGCCAGCATGTAAATCAGCATGGAAACTCTTACATAACATCAACGACGAAAACCAAGTATTCATCGCAGTGATGAGTGCTTGTGATGGCTCTTTGGTATGTTTTCTCATTGCATCAATATCAGTCATCGGTACGCCATACAGACGCTCCATCGTCAGGACTGTACGTGTTGAGGCACGATGATACACTTTTGGTGCAACGACTTGAGTGTTATTGGTTGTTTTCAAAAATTCTTGAAAATCTTCAATATTTTTAGCTTCTTCGATAAAATCAACTTCGCGCACCATACGAATCTTGATTTCATTAACGATCGCCGCTAATGATGCAAACTTTAATTTCGGCATCGCACGTTCAAGCATCTTGGTCGCAAAATGCACAAAATTTAAATCAGTATAGAGAATTGTCTCGACACCTGGTTTTTGTACTTTAATCACAACATCTTCGCCTGTGACTAAAGTCGCTGCATGAACCTGAGCAATCGATGCAGATGCCAAACATTTTTGATCAATATGGCTAAAAATTTCAGTGAGTGGGCGATCAAACTCTTCAATCAGTTTCGCCTCAATTTCAGCAAAGGAAATCGGTGTTGTCTGATCTAAACAGGTTTGGAACTCCTCGACATAAGCACGAGGAAAAAGCGATGGTGAACTCGCAATAAACTGACCTAATTTAATATAGGTTGCGCCCAATTTTTCAAACGTCTCGCGCAGGAGTTGTGGCGCAGAAGGTTTATCTTGCGCATAACGGATTCCTGCAAACAGCATAACCAAAGTGGTCTCACCAATGCGGGCAAGACTTCGTAAACCATTTTCTAGTAAGTGTTTTTCTGGTGATTGTTCAGACATTCACATAATTCCTAAAACTAAAAGTTTCTAAAGCATAAAATAATAAAGTACAACTCAAATATTCACATGATCAAATAACTTAATAACTTACGATGACAGATCAGCTCAACTCTTTCATTTTTCTTTACAGCATACAGGACAATATGGATCTTTTTGATAACGAATCTGGCGCTGATTGAAACTCAAACCATCCCACAGCAACAGACGCTCAGCCAAGCTCGTCACATTCATGCCCAAAAATAGCAATGCTGCATGCGCTTGCATACTTCCCATGACGGCTGTCGTCGTTGCGAGTACGCCCGTATCTGCGCAGCGCCGCGCATCTTCCTCATCAGGAATATCTTGGAACAAACAACGATAACATGCCTTATCAGGCAATATCAGTGTCATTTGTCCTTCAAAACCAATTGCTGCTGCGGACAATAGCGGAATTTTAGCATCCACACACGCTTTATTTACGGCGTCTCGTGTCAAAAAGTTATCCGAACCATCGAGGACCAAATCAATATCCATCAATAATGTGGACAAATTTTCTGTATTAACACGCTCTTGGATCGCATCAATCGTCATCCAAGGATTGATCTGAACTAAAGTATTTTTTGCGGCAACAACTTTAGGCTGTCCAATATCATGAGATGTAAAAAGCGTTTGGCGCTGTAAATTACTCTCATCCACCGTATCAAAATCAACAATACGCAAAAAACCTAAACCAGCACGAGCGAAACTCATCGTGGCAGGACAACCTAACCCGCCCATACCAATCATCAATACGCGCGATATTGATAACTTTTGCTGTGCGTCGATATCCCATTCAGGTAATAATATCTGACGACTAAAGCGTAGAAGTTGTTCGTCATTTAACATTTTGCTGACTCAACTTCACGCACAGCATTTTTACGCCCAAGTGTGACGCGATCATTACCGCCATAATCTTTGACCGTACGCACATCATTTAAACCTGCAAGAAGCATTAACTCTCGAACTTTTTGCCCTTGATCGTACCCATGTTCCAGCACCAAGAATCCATCAGCATTCAAATGATCTAATGCTTGATTGATAATTATCTTCAAATCACTCAATCCGTGTTCTTGTGCAACCAATGCGGTAATCGGCTCATGCGTTAAATCTGCCAAATGCGCATCACTAGGATCAATATAAGGTGGATTACTCACGATCAAATCAAACGTTTCAGATTCAGGCAGAGCATCAAACCAACTACCATGCAAAAAACGTACATGATTTAAACCATGAATTTGCGCATTTTCTCTAGCAACGGCTAATGCACCATTCGAATAATCTGTTGCTGTGACCTGCCACAATGGACACTCTCTCGCCAAAGACAATGCAATTGCACCTGTCCCTGTCCCCATATCGATGACTTTCAGTGCTTTATTCTTCGGTAAAATCTCTAAAATTGTGATCACCACAATTTCAGTATCTGGACGAGGAATTAACGTATCGGCTGTCACTTTCAACTCTAGTGTCCAAAACGCTTGCGTACCCAACACATAAGCAAGCGGTGTTCCCAATTGAAGCTGTTTTTTTAAATCTAAAAATCGATGAGTTTGCTCAATAGTTAACTGAAAATCAAAATAAGTTCTGATAAATGTATAATTCTTATTTAATACAAACATTAATAATTGAATCAATTCACGTGTATCTAGCGACACATTTGTTTCATATAACCTATTCACTTGAATATCAGAATCAATCTGCAAAGCCTGAGCAATCGTCAGAGCCTCCGCGCTTTGCATTTGATTGGTCATCTGTTAACCGCCATTTTCTTGGGCAAGCAATGCCAGCTGATCGGCTTGATGCTCTCGATGTAAGGCGTCTAGCAACTCATTTAAATCACCCTGCATAACCGCATCAAGCTTATAAAGTGTCAGATTAATACGATGATCCGTCATACGACCTTGCGGAAAATTGTAGGTACGAATACGTTCTGAACGATCACCTGTTCCCACCAAATCACGACGCATGCTAGCTGTTGCCGCATCTGCAACATCACGCTTTGCTTGTTCTAGTCGCGCAGCAAGCCATGACATCGCCCGCGCTTTATTTTTATGCTGACTACGCTCTTCTTGACACTCAACCACTGTTCCTGTCGGAATATGTGTAATCCGCACTGCAGAATCAGTTTTATTAATATGCTGACCACCCGCACCGCTTGCACGATAAGTATCAATCCGCAGATCCGCAGGATTAATCTCAACCGTATGATCAGTATCCACCTCAGGCAGAATTGCAACCGTACACGCAGAAGTATGAACACGGCCTTGAGTTTCAGTCGTCGGCACACGTTGTACACGGTGTGCACCACTCTCAAACTTCAAACGACCATACACACCATCGCCTTCGATACGTGCAATAACCTCTTTATAGCCACCATGCTCACCATGGCTTTCAGAAAGAACTTCTAAGCTCCAACGCATTTTCTCAGCAAATCGGGAATACATTCGAAATAAATCACCTGAGAAAATCGCCGCTTCATCTCCACCAGTTCCAGCACGAATCTCCAGAAATGCAGAGTTCTGATCACTTGGATCTTTTGGAATCATGAGGATATTGAGTTCATTGGTATAATCAATTATGCGCGCTTCTGCTTCGCGCTTTTCTTCATCCGCCATCTCGCGCATGTCTTTATCGCTGCTAGGATCTTTAATCAAATCAACAGCAGTTTGAATATCTGCTTCCGCTTGAATAAATAACCCCCAGACCCGTACCAACTCCTCTAAATCACGATGTTCACGCGATAATGCACGGAAGCGTTCATTATCACTAATAACGCTACTATCGGACAGTAAAGCATTTAACTCTTCAAAACGATCGGTCAGTTGGTCTAAACGTAAGCGAAGCGACGGCTTCATGTGCGGGCATCCAAATCAGTCTAAAAACATTAATAAAACACTAACCCTGCCAAATAAAGTTATAAGCCGAGAACTTCATGTTGTATTAAAAAATATCAAGGGCACGTAGTTTGACAGCATCCGCGAATCGGTGCAAATAAGCCTCGACATGTTTTATGAAAATAGGACTAACCAATCCGTCGTTTTAAACCCTTAGTTTGAATAATCCGCGTTGCAATTTCTTCAACCGACATTTCAGAGATATTCAAACTTGGAATACCTTCACTGATATAAATTCCTTGAATCGCACGCAGTTCCATTTGGCACTGCTGAAAACTCGCATAACGACTACCCGCTTTGCGTTCATTCCGAATCGCAACCAAACGTTCAGGATCAATCATCAACCCGAATAGCTTATGACGATACTCTTTAAGTACTTTAGGAAGACGATTATCATCAAGATCATCTTCCGTAATTGGGTAGTTCGCTGCTCGAATCCCGAACTGAAGCGCCATATAGATACAAGTCGGCGTTTTACCTGAGCGAGAGACACCGATCAAAATAATATCAGCCATATCATATTGACGCGTTCTCGCACCATCATCATTATCTAATGCAAAATGAACAGCATCGATCCGAGACTTATAATCCTGCGAATCAACCATACCATGACAACTACCAACGATCGGTTCTGGAGGAACACCTAATTCACCAGAAATCTTACTCAAAATCCCTTCAAACACATCTAAATTGCATGCTGAAGCAGTATTAATAATATCTCGTAAAACAGGATCAACCAACGTATCAAAAACCAGAGGTTTTAACGCATCGTCTTGCGCGGCTTGGTTAATAATACCTACCGCATCAAACGCACTGGCTTCATTATCAACATAAGGCAAGATCCGCATATCAAACTCGACCTGAGGAAATTGCGATAATAAAGAATGTCCCAGCGTCTCTGCCGTAATCGCAGTTCCATCAGAAATAAAAAAAACTGTTCGATGCTGTTTTGTGGACTCAGTAATATTTGACCTAGATGATTCGTTCATAGCGGCAACCAACGTAAAGAGAACGCTACTATATCCCCAAGACCATAAAATTTTCTATGGTTATTCTTAAATACTTGAGCTGAATCATCATGAAATAAAAAAGACCTCCATAAAGGAAGTCTTTTTACTAAACTTAGATGATCTCACGCCTAGTCAGACGTTAGTAACTCATTTCAGAAATGAAATACCATTTTGTCCTAAACGACGACGTAATACAACCAAAGCAACTAGACTCAATAGTGCACCTAATCCAACACTACCCCCACCAGCTTTGGTCTGGTCGGTTGTTGTTGCAGTGTTAGTGATCGTCACTGTTGCAGAGTTAGAAGGCGATAAATCATAGTTCAGTACTTGATAAGTAAAACTATCATTGAACGGTGAATACAAATTGTCATTCACATACGTAATCGTACCGCCGTAACAAGTGTATTGAGTTCTATTCACATTATTATTCGCGCAAGGCTCTTCATACTGAGCAACAATATGACCTTGTGTCGGCTTTGTAGTAATGATGATATTCGCAGGAATATTAGTCACAACACCATTCACGAGTCGATTATCAGAATAGAAAGCTGGTTTTGCAACAACGTTACCATTGATATTCACTGTAGGATAATTTGTACTTCCTATTGGACCATTACCATCATCATTTGCATGTGACAGTATATCTAATGGAATACTCGCAGTACCAAACGGCAACGTCACCGTAAAATTATTCGCTGTCGGGGCGATACTATTCACTGTAAAAGACGCTGTTCCTGTCGAAAAATTACTCGAATTTGCGTTCTCAGTGATCGTATATTTACAGCTATCTATAGTTCCGCCTGGAGTAACGGTCCCGTCATTTCGACTAGCTAACAACTGCTTCATCACAGGATTCCATTCGCAATGAATATTACCTGAATCACTCCCTGTAATGGTGTATTTAGTCGAATCAGTCAATAAATCAATCGCGCTCGTATTTGAACTCGTTAAATTTTCTTGCGCATTATCATTGGATGTAACAGCCATGACAACTTCACGATAACGATAGCTACTCTTATAAGCATCTAAATATGCTTTATTCTGAGCAATCAATTGAGCAGCCTGAGCAGCTGTGGTGCCCGTTGTGTTAACAACTGAATTCACAACAGTTGTATAAGAGACGTTTGCGCCACCTGTGTCGTAGTTTGCGGTTAAAATCGATAACTCAAGTGCACCAATATCACAATAAATCGTCAAAAGTTGTGAGTTTGTATTCTGGATACCACTACCACGTGTCACGCCACGTTGATCATTAGCTCCACAACTAGATACTACCGCTCCTTTATGGACTAACGGACCTCCAGATATTGGTAAATAGCCAGCTAAATCTGAGCTGCCATATAACCCTAATGGACTAACATAATCCGAAAGATGTTTGCTACTATCCGCATAAATATTCGTGTCTGTTGTTGATGTCGGATGGAGGCTACATTTACTTGTTGAAGCCGTTCCTGGATTACTGGTACTTGCAAATAAATTTACACCTGCAGCAGTACCCAATGGCGGCAAGCCAGTATTTGGATCATTTGCACCCTGATATTGACAATCAGCAGCATCATTAAAAGCAAGAATATTATTCGTTAAACTCAAACCTGCAGAAATACCATAAAGCAGAGCTACTGGAGTATGATTTTCTGTAATAGTATTACTCACCAAAGCAAGTGTACTGGAACGCCCTAATCGAGTATTGATATTACCTACCATACTGATTGCGCTACCCGAACCACTTGACGTTGTATTCTGAGCGATCGTAGAAGCTGTGATAGAGGTTGTAACCTGCCCACAAAAATCAAGAATTGTAGAGGTATTTGCTGAGCCATTATTGGTTACGCTCAGTTGAGAAAGCGTAAATGTCCGAACCGTTGGGATTAAGTTATCAAAGCAGCTCATTCCCAATACAGCACCTTGAGGGGCATTATTGCCCGTAAAAGACACTGCTGTGGCGGTCAAATTAGATAACGCACCTTCAATAAAAATCGCCCCACCTTGCAGAGCAGCTGTCGCATTATTGATTTGAACACGATTCAAATAAACAGTTCCACCCGCAAGAATTGCTCCTCCAAACCCAGAGTCACCCGTCGTCCCATTTGCAGTACCACCACTCAAAATGATGTTTGAAAGGTTGATAGGGCTCAGACTAACTGACGTATTAAAAATACGAGAACCATTGGCTGCAACGATTTTTGTTGCGATGGGAAGACGAGCTGGCTCTACTCCCGTCAATGGGTCAACTGAGAAAGGATCAGATGCAGCATCACCTTGGATATTCATATCACCATTAACTACTAACTCACCTTGGGTCAGAGTATAGGTACCTGCGGCTAATTGAATCGTATCCGTATAGTATTGTTGACCTGCAGCACAACCTCCAACCACAGTTTTAGTGGCACTTGCTTTAATTGCATCACGAAGAGAACAAACCCCTGAGTTACCGCTCACATCATCAAATGTTGTCACAGTAATTGTTGTAGCATGAGCAAAATTCAAACTAGCAAATACTGAAAACACTAAAGGCATTGCATATAAAGAAATACGACGGATCATAACTGACCTCCTGTCAGACGACGGCGCAGCGCAAGCACCATCAAGCCAAATACTGCAAAAATTCCTACTCCTCCAGCACCAACTGTTTTACTCGTAATACCTGTAGGAGGCGACTGTACAATTGTTGTAGTCATCGCAATGGTTTTATCATTATTAGCATCTGAGAAGAAACTCGTAGTGGTTGCCATGGTATAGATGAATTTATCGAATCCATGCCAATTACTTTCTGGCGTATAAGTCAGTATTTCATTTGTAGCATTGAACGCTGCAGTCCCCTTAATTGGAGCACTACTATAAACAATACAGCCATCCATCCAGACACCGCCTTGCGATGTAGGCGCGGCTCCAAACAACGAAGTACATAATGCCGCGGGAATCAACTGTCCATCACCGACAACAGGACTCAAGTCAATACTTGCGACTTGACCATAAAGTATATCTTCACCATTGGATTGAGAATTGCCACCTGGAATCGTCAACTCAATCGCACCAATGTCACATAGCGTCCTCGTCAAACCACGCTGATCACCAGCACAGGCTTGCCCAACACCATTATTAAAACCTTTATTAATAATAGGCTCGTTCGCTAATGTTGCACCAGGAGCAGGAACTAATCGTGGTAAAAGATAACCCGTGAATTGCCCAGCATAAGTTTTAAATGGGCAAAGCAAACCATTTGCGGGAGGAAGTGCACATGTACCACTACCGTTACCACTGGTATCATCGGCAACGAGTGTTTCAGTTCCCGTATTTGATAAAAGTTTATTTTGTGAAGTGATACCAGCTGCTGATCCACAGCTATTGGTATAAACAACATTGTTGATTGTCGTCAGATCGCCTGCAACAAAAGTACAATCTGCACCATTATTATTACCAATAATACTATTCGCTAATGCAGAAGTGACGCTTGCATTCAATGTCACGCCACCTTGATTACCAATAATCGTTGTACTATCGACTAAAACGCCTGGAACAATGTTAATCGCATTCGCGTTGTTATTATAAATCGTCGAAGCAAGCACCTGACTAGTGAAACTACTCAGAGTCGGATCAACTGTCTGGGTGTACATCGCAAAGCCTGGCTGTGTTGCATTTGCAATCGTATTTTCGCGAATCAAAGACTGTTTTATGAGTATTGCTGCAACAATCGAATAAACCGCAGCACCTTGCTGCGCTGTATTATTTTTTAGCTCAACCGTCGTGGCATTTACTGTACCCGTATTTTCGTTATAAATTCCGCCGCCAAGATTAGCGAATCCATTATAAATACGTGAGGTTGAAATCGTCAGTGCACCTTTATTAAAGACGACACCTCCGTTAGTTTCACAGCCTGTTGCAATACCACAGCCTTTTAAATCTATGCCAGAGATCGTGACGGCAGGTATTGCTGTCGTTGCAGTACCACTTGGGTTAATACTGAATATCCGATGATTACCCACTGCTTGAATTGTAGGATTATTGGTACCCGCAGTGCCACTGAGATCGCCAGTATCAGAACTTTGTAAAGTGACGGTATTATTAAGTTGGATTTCGCTATTGAGCGTATATGTCTGCCCAACAGTCAAAATGATTATTGCGGTGGTATCTGTATCTGTACAACCTCCGATCTTGGTTGAAAGAGAACCACTGTTCACCATCGCAACAGCATCGCGCAAGGAACAAGCACTGGTACCACTCGTATCTGCTGTTGTATTGACTGTAATACTGGCATGCGCATCAAACGCAAAGCACAATAAACCGAGACCCATCAAACGCTTAAACATAAACGCGCACTCCACATTGGCGTATTTCTTAGCTTCCATATCACTATTTTTTTGATACTTTTTGTTCAAACAGCGTGTAAAAAACACGGCTCATCATCGAAAAAATCTATTTGTTTAGACCTAACATTTTGCGTCAGATACAACAAATACGATCACAAAAAATACGATCACACAAGTTCGCAACATCTTACTACATAGTCAGGGAGTGCAAACAAGTGTTTTTCGGTAAAACTTTTAGAAATACGAATAAGAAGTCAGTACGTTTTGATTACGTTTGGCTATGTTCAATCAAATCCTGATCAATCATTGCAAGGGTCTGGCGAATTAAAGCGACACTCGGTTTACGGCGCTGCGCCTGAAATAGCGGCTTCAGTTTTGCGAGCGTTTTTAACATTAAACCAGGACGATGTGAACCATGCTCAATCAAATGTTCTGTAATCGCAGGATCAAAATGCCAGCCATTTCGCTTCAAAACTGCCGATAACAATGAGCGACGATCTTCGATATTTTCACCAGCTGGCAACCCAAAGCTAGCAGCTTGTGCCAACCTTGACTGCAAATCAGGTAATCCAATCGGTAAATGCGTCGCAGGACTTCGGGCAACAAAAACCAACTGACGTTGTTCGCTACGATTAATCAAATGGTAAATCGCCTCTTCCCAATGCGGCATTCCAACAATCGCATCCAAATCATCAAGCGCAACAAGATCAAAAGACTCAAGCGCTTGCAGAACCTCTGTCGGGGCATTCACCAGTTCAATCAACGATACTTGTATCGCTGTGCGCCCCATATCCAAATACGATTCACACAAAGCTGACAGCAAATGTGTTTTACCAGTATCTGCAACACCGTGAATAAAGCAACGTGATAGCAACCCGACATGCAACTGACGCATCGCATCAATGACGCCAGCCCAACCAGGCCCAGCAAAATCACTAATCCGCGCATCCGAACGTACATCTATTGCAAGATTCAATTGACGCATCTAATCTTTCCGCAGCGAAGCATAAGGCGTTACAAGGAGGTTTTGAGTCATATTTGAAACGTCATGGGTTACTTTTAGTTGAATCTGAGTCTTGAGAAGACTTCTCTACAGGCTCTGGCGCGATGCTAGAACCTTGGCTATCGTTTTCTCGAAGGTGCAGATCATAACCCACACTAGAGGGTTCCGTAAAACTATCTGCAACCAAGATCTGACTCTCGAACAAATAAAAATCACTTTGATGGTAAAAATCATTAATGTGTCTAAACAACACAACTAACAAAGCCGCGACAGGTAAAGCAACCAGCATTCCTGCAATGCCACCCAATTGCGCGCCCGCCAATACTGCAAAGATGACAGCAACAGGAGACAAACCAATCCTATCACCTAGCAAGAAAGGCTGCAGAATATAACCTTCTATGACTTGCCCAATCATGAATACAATAATGACAAACGTTAAATGTTGCCAGACGATGCCATATTGAAACAAACATGCCATTAGCGCAGATATCAATCCTACGGTAAACCCCATATAAGGAATAATGCTCAGTAGCCCTGCAGCAATCCCAATAATCAAACCGACTGAAATTCCAATAAGCTGCAAACCAACTGCATAAACAATGCCAAGTAGAATCATGACAAGAAGCTGACCTTTTACAAAAGCACCCAAGACCGCATCGCATTCACGCAAAATTTCCATCGTCTTTGGTTCTGCACGCCGAGGAATCAGACTATGAAATCGCGCAAGCATTTGCTGCCAATCAAGCAAAAAATAAAATGCTACAACGGGTACCAACACTGCCAAACTCAACAAACTAATAATATTCAAACCAGATTGCGCTAAACGAGTAATCATTTGCTGAGTATTATCTAAACTGTAATTAGACTGTAGATATGAGGTTAGCCAAGTCGTAACGACGTTGAGACTGATGCGATTCGTTTCAATGTGAAATTGATGCTGCAACCACGGACGCAGTGTTAAATTAATCCACTGAATTGCATTTGGAATATTTGCTCGCGCATATAGCACCTGTTCCCAAACTAACGGGACAAGAAACCACAGAATAACAACCAAAGTTACTGTGATTGAGAGAAAAACGAACGAAATCGCGAGCCAACGCGGAATGTGTCCTCGTCTCGTTAAAGACTCAACCAATGGGTTGAACAGGTACGCAATAATAATCGCCGCGAAAAATGGCATCAGAATCGGCAATAATTGTTCTAACACCCAGAATACAGCGTACAACGCACCAGCGATGCAAAATAACGACAAACCTCGGCGCACAAAAACATCCATCTCAGGATCCCCGCGTGATATTCACGATGTCTTTAATTTTTCTCAGATTTAAATCATCTGCTAGTGACTTTAAAACCAACTTCAAAATAGAGTGAATTGGCTCAATTAGACTCATACTCAATCTTCGACAGAACTCTAACACTAGATTGCGAATATCATTCGTTATTTTTTGATAAATATCGAATGATTTTTATTTGAATGTGGATCAATCCCAAGAATGATTGAACAGAATTATCACTATGCATCTCAAAAAATAGATGCCGAGAATGTAAATTCTGTAACATGTAACAAATAAGCTTCCTACCATAGACCTAGTAAAGCAATTAACATGCAAAAAATACGACCAGATGCCGCAATTATTGTCATATTCACAGTATAATTGCCGCGCTTACGCGGAGAGCTTTCTATGACATCACCTACCCCTATTTTACCTCAAGTCAATACCACAAACGGTTCCACCTCTTTGAGCTATAAAGATGCAGGGGTTGATATTGAAGCTGGCGATCATCTAGTTGATCGTATTAAATCCGTTGCCAAACGTACAATGCGCCCTGAAGTCTTGGGTGGCTTGGGTGGTTTTGGTGCACTTTGCCGTATTCCAAAAGGTTATAACGAACCTGTTCTCGTCTCTGGCACCGACGGTGTTGGTACGAAATTACGCCTTGCTTTGCAATTGAATCGTCATGACACGATCGGCATCGACTTAGTTGCAATGTGTGTCAACGATCTACTCGTCTGTGGTGCAGAACCACTATTTTTCTTAGATTATTATGCAACTGGACATTTGAATGTCGATGTTGCGGCAAATGTCGTCACTGGCATTGGCGAAGGCTGTTTGCAAGCTGGATGTGCGCTGGTTGGCGGAGAAACTGCTGAAATGCCAGGCATGTACGAAGGCGAAGACTACGATCTCGCGGGCTTCTCTGTCGGTGTCGTTGAACACGACAAAATTATTGATGGCAAAAAGGTTCAAGCGGGTGACGTCTTGATTGGCCTCGCATCTAGCGGTGCGCATTCAAATGGTTACTCGTTAGTTCGTAAAATTATCGAGCATAGCGGCGCAGCACTCGATGAATTGGTGGATGGCAAACCACTTGCTGATGTTGTGATGATTCCAACCAAAATTTATGTAAAAAACATTCTACAACTCGCTAAAACTGTTGATATTCATGCGATGGCACATATCACAGGCGGTGGTTTACCGGGCAATTTGCCACGCGTATTGCCAAATGGCACACGTGCAGTAGTGAATACTAAATCATGGCAATGGCCTGCACTCTTCAACTGGCTACAACAAAAAGGCAATGTCGATACTTACGAAATGTATCGCACATTTAACTGTGGCGTAGGCATGGTCGTCGTTGTTGCAGCCGCTGACGCTGATGCAGCAATTGCTCAATTGACTGCAGCTGGTGAAACTGCATGGGTTATGGGTCAGATTGAAGCTGATGCAGCTGCGACGCTCGATGCTGATGATCAAGTACGAGTGAACTTGATTTGATCAGAATCGTTGTCCTTGTTTCAGGTGACGGAAGCAATCTACAAGCATTGATTGATTCCGTTCACTCAGGTCGTATTCGCGCGCAAATTGTTGGTGTTATTTGTAATGTACCCAACGCTTATGCACTTGAGCGGGCGCGTCTAGCAGGCATTCCCACTCAAGTTGTCGATCATCGCCAATTCGCTGATCGTGCAAGTTTTGAAGCTGAAGTCAGCAAAGTGATTCAAGAATGGAAAGCTGAGCTAATTCTTTTAGCTGGTTTTATGCGCGTGCTCACGCCTGCCTTTGTGAATCGCTATAGCGGTCAAATGATTAACATCCATCCTTCTCTCCTACCTGCTTATCGCGGTTTGAATACACATGCCCGCGTTCTTGCTACGGGTGATCGAATGCATGGATGTTCAATTCATTTTGTCACGTCCGATTTAGATGCGGGTACGGTCATCGCACAAGCCGTCACCAACGTGCTACCGACTGACGACTTACCTAAACTCACTCAAAAAGTGCGTAAATTAGAACATCATATCTATCCACTCGTTGTTTCTTGGATTGCAGCAGGCCGCATCGTGCTACTGGGTAATAAAATCTATCTCGATGGTCAAGAGTTGCTTAATCCAATTTCCCTCTATTTATAATACAAATTCGGCTTTAACCAACCAGTTAAAGGTTCGCAATACGATTTGATCTCGAGTACGCTTAGAACTACAGTTTCTATGCGGCTCGACATTAAATGAAACCACTCAATCCAATCTTTTTAGTCATCCCTATCCTTTGCATTTACTCTTACTGTAGTGCTGAAGTGTTCGTGCCTGCGCCAGAAGCCAGTAGCGGTTTACGTGCTGCGCAAACCATTACAACCCAACATGGCGTTTGTGTTACGGCACATCCTCTCGCCACACGCGCCTGCCAACAAATTTTAAACCAAGGTGGAACGGCAGCCGATGGTGCAATTGCAGCGGCATGGATGCTGGGGTTAGTTGAACCACAATCATCTGGTTTGGGTGGTGGTGGTTATTTGGTTTATTTCGATGGTCATCAAACCATTTCATTGGATGGACGAGAAACTGCACCGAAATCAGCGAAAGAAAATCGTTTCCTCGATGCACAAGGTGCATCATTGCCATTTCGCCAAGCGGTGACGAATGGACTCTCCGTTGGAACACTCGGAATGGTCAGGCTCATGGAGCAGATTTCCTATCGTTTTGGGAAATTACCTTGGCAGACCACTTTCAAACCTGCAATTCAAGCTGCCCAGCAAGGTTTCAAGGTCACACCACGCCTGAATCAATTATTGACCGTCGATCCAAGTTTACGTCAATCCAATGCTGCATCTATTTTTTATCCTGATGGACAACCACTTGCTGTGGGAACTTTATATAAAAATTCTGCTTATGCCCGCACACTCGATGAGCTAAGTAAGCACGGCGCGGATTATTTTTATAACAATCATCAGATCAGATCATCGATTCTGGCTGTTGCAAATGCACAAGGCAGCGATTTAACCAGTTCAGATTTTACTGATTATAAAGTCGTTACAAGTAACGCTTTATGCAAACCCATTACTCATTATCAAGTTTGCAGCGTCGCGCCTTCATCGTCAGGTGGCACAACTCTTTTACAAATCCTAAGTCAGCTACAAGGCACTTTGCCAAACGATCCGATTATTGCAGCAACCTATCTCACCAATGCTTCACGCCTCGCCTTTGCTGATCGTGATGAATATCTCGCCGATCCTGCATTTGAGAAGATTCCTGTCAATCAACTTTTAGATGCTCAGTATTTGCAACAACGCGGCAAGCTTGCACAAGGCTCACATCTCGATCAAGTCAGTGCGGGTTTAGGGGCTTATCATCCTTCTCTTGCGGGCGTGGATGCACCGAATACCAGTCACATCAGTGTGGTGGATTCACATGGACGTGCGGCGAGTATGACGTTGTCGATTGAGAGTGCATTTGGTTCCAATATTTGGGTGAAAGATGGCGGTTTCTTTCTAAATAATGAACTGACCGACTTTTCATTTGCACCGACGAATAAAGGTGTTCTCGTTGCGAATCGTGTTGAAGGTGGCAAACGTCCACGTTCGAGCATGACGCCAACACTCTTGCTAAATAGCTCAGGAACGCAAGTTCAAGGTATACTCGGCTCACCCGGCGGTAGTCAGATTATTGGTTATGTCGCTCAGGCTATTTTAGATTTATTAAATGGAAAAACGGTTAAGCAAACGTTAGATACACCACATATTCTACGTCGTGGTGATAGCACAGAGCTTGAACAAGGTCGTTTTGATGATAGCTTTAAGCAAGGGTTGATTAAGGCAGGTCATACGATTAAGGAAGGTGAGATGACTAGTGGGCTGGCGATTATTTGGCGGACAGAAAAAGGTTGGGTTGCGGGGGCTGATCCGAGACGTGAAGGAATTGCGTTGGGGCAATAAATTTACTTGAACCTGAAACTAATAATTACTTTGATATAAATTCATGCTATAAATTTATGAATGAATGCTCTATTTTTAATAACTATTAGTAATAGTAAGTAACGGGGTAATATTTTGAGTAATGTAGATAAAAAAGTCGCACCAATATTAGATCTTAGTAAACTATTACTATGTACTCTACCAATTCTGTCATTAACAAGCTGTATAATAATTTCTACACCTCCAAGGAATAACTTTATAATCCAGACACCTGCGAGATCAGATGGATCTGCGCCGATACCATATCCAAGCCAAGGTAATTTCCCATTACCCACTGACTATATTCCAATAAGTCAAATCAGTATTCCAAGCCAGTTTACAGTCATTCCTATTGATATCTCGAATTTTGATAAAGAAGCTAATAAGTGTGTTCCAACACTACACGTTAGCGCTCAGAGCATTCAACAAACAAGCAATAACTTAAATAAGGCAAACTCTACGACAGTTTTTTCTCACTTAAGTTCAGCAAACCGATTTGTTATACATCAAGGTAACGCAGTATGCATACCATTTAGTGCTGCCAAATATCCTATTTTTCCCGCAGAAATGATTAATGACACCGCAAATCCTAAAGGTGTTTCCCCTGATATAATTGAAGGATGGAATAAAAAAATTGCAGAATTGATTGCGACTAAAGGTTTTGCAAAAGTTGCTTATGTTTTTAGTAATAGTCATGGAAACGCCAATATTGTCAAATACTGGACAGCCCAAAATGATACTACTCTGCATTATAGCTCCAACTTCCAAGTTGCTGGGTCTTGGGAAAATGATAATTATGATGCCAAATTTACAGACAATGATCTAAACTCATTCTCAGAAGTTAAGCGATCAGGATTATCTCAAAAAACTCCCTTGGCAAAGATTCCATGAGATTGATCAAAGTTGATGAATAACTAGCTATGAGATTTATGACTAACTAAATAGATTCAATATCGATCTACGCCCCACACAAAACAAAATCAGTCTACAATAGCGGACTGATTTATCTCATTCAAAAAACAGGTTTGACATGCTGGCACACTGGGTAAGACGCATCCTCCAAGCAACCGTCTATGACGTTGCAATCGAATCACCGCTCGACAAAGCACCACGACTCTCCTCACGTTTTAACAATAATATTTTGCTCAAACGTGAAGACTTGCAGCCTGTGTTTTCGTTCAAACTTCGCGGCGCGTATAACCGAATTAGTCAACTGAGCACCGAAGAACGCGCACGTGGCGTCATTACCGCCTCAGCGGGCAACCATGCTCAAGGTGTCGCCTACTCAGGCCAGAAACTTGGCATAGACACGCTCATCGTCATGCCACAAACCACCCCAGAAATTAAAGTGAGCGCAGTCAAACGACTCGGTGGCACAGTCGCACTTCATGGCGACAATTTTGATGCTGCATATCGCTATGCGTTACAACGCGCTGAACAAGAAAACCGCGTCTATATTCCGCCATTTGACGACGAACTCGTTATTGCGGGTCAAGGCACAATCGCGATGGAACTTGTTCGCCAATGCCGCGACCTAGATTATGTTTTCGTTGCCGTTGGTGGTGGTGGTTTGATCGCAGGCGTCGCAACATTCTTCGGTGAAGTTGCACCACATGTCAAGGTCATTGCCGTTGAATCGGATGAGTCCGCGTGTCTCAAACTCGCCTATGAAACAGGTTACCGCGCAGTGCTACCACAAGTAGGCCTGTTTGCTGACGGCGTTGCGGTTGCGCAAATTGGCGAGCTGCCGTTTGAAGTCGTGCAACTGCCTAAATCCGATGGCTCTGGTCCAATCGTCGAACCAGATGTTGTTACATGTAACACAGATGAAATCTGTGCAGCAGTCAAAGATATATTCGAAGAAAACCGCAGCATCGTTGAACCTGCTGGCGCGTTAGCCGTAGCAGGAATGAAGAAATTCATCGAACAAACAGGCATCACCCATAAAAATATGGCGGTGATTGTCTGTGGCGCGAATATGAACTTTGACCGCCTACGCTACATCTCTGAGCGTACAGAGCTGGGCGAAGGTCGCGAAGCGATTTATGCAGTGAACATTCCAGAACGAACTGGTGCATTCTTAGAATTCTGTCGTGCGCTACAAGGACGCTCGATCACTGAGTTTAACTATCGCTACAACGGCAATGCCCTCGCCCAAGTGTTTGTAGGAATTAGCCTGAAAAGTGGTGCAGTCGAACGCCAAGAAATCCATGATATTTTGACCAACAAGCAATATATCGTTGACGATTTGTCCGATGATGAAATTGCAAAATTGCATATCCGCCATTTAATCGGTGGTCATGCTGGACTTGCTGACGAGCGTCTGTTCCGCTACGAATTTCCAGAACGCCCAAGCGCACTCTTGTCATTCTTAGAAAAACTTGGACAAGACTTTAATATTTCTCTGTTCCATTACCGCAATCATGGCGCAGCCAATGGTAGTGTTCTCGTCGGTTTGCAAACTGGCGCGTTATCAGAGGAACAGCTTATTCAACGTCTAGATGCAATCGGTTATCCGTATAGTGACATCACGGACAATGTTGGTTATCGTTTGTTTTTGAAGTAAATCATACGCAACATATGCACACTTCAGAGATGACTTTAGAGCGCCAAGCAATTTGGCTGGCGCTTGCAGACTTCTATCTGGATACCGAATTAAGCGATAGAGCCTTTCGATCCATTGCAACAGTCATTCTGAATAGTCCCTATACTTTTGAACAGGTCAAGTTAATTGATAAGTATGAAGTATTTCCTGTACTTCAAGCCAACTTATTAAGTCCTATTGGAGAGTGGGCTGCATTTGATGATCAATGGCTAATCACGACAATCAAGAGAAGAATCGAAAGAACCACAACAGTGAATCGTCTCTTTATTGAACTCTATTATTTTACATTTAAGTGGATGCATAAGGATTACTGGGAAAAGTTAGAAATCATCTACCTAAAACTAAAATCAGAAAAATTTAACCCTGATCTGTAGGTTTTTTATTCACAAATAAAGCGATTTTGATCAAAAACAGTTATCATACGCTCCTCTTTTAATTAGCTTGGATTGACTTGCATGTCCACCATTCAAAATGATTCAGTAGTGAACTTTCACTACACTTTAACCAACGCAGCTGGTGATGTGCTCGACAAATCACAAGGCGAACCATTGGCTTATCTACATGGCGCACACAACATTGTTCCAGGTTTAGAAAATGCTCTGCTTGGCAAACAAGTTGGCGACAAATTTAAAGTCACTGTTGAACCTTCCGAAGCTTACGGCGAATACCAAGCTGAAATGGTTCAAGAAGTTCCACGCAACATGTTCCAAGGCGTAGACGAAATTCAAGTCGGTATGCAATTTCAAGCACAAACTGATGACGGCGTACAAGTTGTGACCGTTAAAGATGTGACTTCTGAAATCGTTGTTGTTGATGCAAACCATCCATTGGCTGGTCAAGCATTAACTTTTGAAGTTGAAGTAACTGCAATTCGTGCAGCAACTAAAGAAGAGCTAGAACACGGTCATGTACACGGTGCAGGTGGTCATCACCACTAAGTGATCAGTTCGCTGATACAAAAAAACCGCTTATTCGTCAGCGGTTTTTTTATTGAACTTTATTTATATCTATTGAATTAACAGCCGTAGATCATTTAGCTTGTCGAAGTGAGATTTTCCGTCCCCGCACATTTCGACGAGCTCAATGAGCTATGTAGTCGATAAAAACCTACAACGTCACATGCGTTCTTAACTTCTCAAGCGTTGCAGCGCCAATGCCTTTCACTTGTTTTAAATCATCTACGAATTGAAACCGCCCATGCTGCTGGCGGTATTCAGCAATCGCACGTGCTTTGGAAGGACCTATTCCAGGCAAAGCAACTAGTTCAGTTTCCGAAGCACTATTGATATTCACGATTCCACTGGTATCTTTCTTTGAGCTACCTGAACTTTTAACTTTTGTGGATGATGCTGTAGCAGGTAATGCCGATTGAACTTGTACTGAACCATTTGTTGGATGAGTATATGGACCGTAGCGTACAGGTGATGTGGATAGCATCGGGTTATTCACGATACTTTGTTCAGCTTGCACAGAAGAATTCCCAACTAGCAAAATAAAAGCTGTACTTAAAATGATTTTTTGAACAAAAGTTAAAAATTTTACCGCGTGTTTCTTATTCATTATGAATCCAAAATATTAAAATTAAAAAGCGAAAACGAACAACCACAAACTAAAGCGACTCCCCTTTTTATAAAGAAGAGCCGCTATTTTATTAACAAAAAGTGAGCGAGTAATTAACGCGCCTCAAGCATACCAAACAAATGTGGCTTGCCGTCTTTTGCACCTGTAAGTTCAAAAGTGGTTTTTTTGCCAACTTTCTGAGCTTGTAGATGTACTTTATTTGGCAAGAACACAGGTAACTTGAATTGAACATCCAAGAAATAAGCTTCTGGTAATTCGCCCAGCGCAGCAACTGAACGTGCTTTTGTCCACATGCCATGTGCAATCGCACGTTTGAAACCAAATGCTTTTGCAGTAACCGCATGGATATGAATGAAGTTAAAATCACCACTAACCAGTGCATAACGACGGCCTAAGTCTTCTGGCAATACAAAGTCTTCATTTAGATCACCTGCTTTTTGCTCTAAACGTAATTCTTTTTTATCACTCTTCGGAACAACACCTTCTGATTTACCACGAGCAAGATAAGTTGAGACACTTTCCCAAACTACTTCACCACGAACTTTCGCCGTATTGATGAATGTAAATAATTTACCTTTTTCGTGTGGTGTGATTTCACCAAAACGAACTGAAAGTGCAATGGTATCTGCTGCATTAACAGGCTTGAATTGTTCGACCGTATTACGGATATGTACAATACCCAAAATCGCAAATGGGAAATCTTCACCAACCATCAACGATAGCTGTAATGGCATCGACAAAATGCCCAAGTACAACGGTGGCAACGTATCAGAATCAGCATAACCACAAATCTTGTTATAAGAACTCAGATGTTTACGATCGATTTTGACCGCATCTACACTGTATTCTGCTTGTGGCAAAGTTTTAAAATGATTTTTTTTAAGTGTACTCAAAGCAACTTTAGCAAATATGCTTAAAGGCTTTGGAATCGATTGGAACGAACGATTTGGCATAATGATGCTCATTAATTAAAGTTGGCTTTAAAACTAAATACAAAATTGGTCTTTGCTCGCTTGAAAGGCGACGTCACAAACTCTTAGCAATCGACTCACGAACATATCAAAAAAATGCCGCACAATTAAAGCACGGCATTTTTTCTAACTCAATGACCGTAATGAACAAGGTCAACTGTTATGTAACATTATGCGCCAAGCAAGCTTTGACCACAGACGCGAACGATGTTGCCATTCAAGCCGCCTGATGCTGGGCTTGCGAACCAAGCAATTGCTTCTGCAACATCCACTGGTTGGCCGCCTTGAGCCATCGAGTTCATACGACGACCTGCTTCGCGGATTTGCAATGGAATCGCTGCAGTCATTGCAGTTTCGATAAAGCCTGGTGCAACTGCATTAATAGTGATGCCTTTTTTCAGTGTAGGCGCAACAGATTGAACCAAACCGATCACACCAGCTTTAGATGCTGCATAGTTGGTTTGACCCAAGTTACCTGCGATACCACTGATTGACGATACGCAAACAATACGCGCGTTATCGTTAAATGCTTCATTTTCTAAGAGATAGTCATTGATGCGTTCTGCGCTAGACAAGTTGATGTTAATGACGAGATTCCACATTGAATCTTTCATGTTTGCCAACATTTTGTCGCGTGTTACACCCGCATTGTGTACCAGAACGTCTAAGCCACCACGATTTTGTGCGAATGCAGCGATTTTTTCGCCCGCATCAGCAGCAGTAATGTCTTCCATCAGTACGCTACCGCCGATTTCACCTGCAACACGTTGCAGATCAGCTTCTTGCTGTGGAACGTCTAAGCAAATTACATGTGCGCCATCACGTGCCAAAGTACGTGCAATCGCTTCACCGATACCACGGCTTGCACCAGTCACCAGTGCTGTTTTACCTGTTAATGGTTTTGCCCAGTTCACAGAAACTGCTTTACCTTTAGTTACGCGAGCAACTTGACCTGACACATAAGCAGATTTTGCTGATAGGAAGAAACGTAATGTTGACTCTAAGTTACCTTCAGCACCTTTACCCACATAAACCAACTGTGCAGCAACACCTTTTTTGAACTCTTTGCCAACAGCTTTTACAAAGCCTTCCAACGCACGTTGAGCAGTTGCTTCTTTTGGTGATGCAGCGTCTGATGGTGTACGACCAACAATCACAACACGACCCGATGGAAGCAATTGACGAGCAATTGGGCTGAAGAAGTTATATAGTTCAATGAGGTCTTCAGAGCTTTTGATACCAGATGCATCAAATACAAAGGCTTTAAAACGCGCTTCTTTATCGCCGCTATTGAAAGCACGAACATTCAATCCTGACTTCGCAGCAGTTTGTTGAAGTTCTGCGTTGTTACCTGCATAAGTATCTGCATGGATACTTGCCAATGCATCGCTGATTGCACCAGTTAAAGTTGAACCAGCCGCAGCACCGAATAACACAGCGCCATTGATCAAAGGCTTAGACGCATCAAAACGATCTAAAATCAACGGAGTTGGTAAACCTAGATTTTTAACAACAAGTTGGCCAAATGCAGAATTTGCAAAAGATTGATAATGGTCACTCATAGCGGCTCTCGATCAAGGCGATTAAAATTAGATTAAAGTCAAAACATCAAAAACTTTTGGGCACATATCATGCCATAAAAAAACTGAACAGCTGCAATTACAAACTATTCGACAACAAGTTGTCATTAACTGCTGCATTAGCACACAAATTCAGCAAGGCGGATATTGTATGAGCAATACCATCAAATTAGTCAAAATTTCGTAATAAATTTTGCTGAAAAGCTATTCATAAACGGATTCTAGAATAATATCTCAGCAACAATTAGACCATTACAATCATGTTTGATGATATGAATGACATAATCAGAGAATACTTAATGTGGTTGAATTTGACCAAATTTGAACAAGTTTGATGAGAAACTTGACAACCCTACGCCATACTAGCAAAACTATGCGCCCACAACACTTGCTCTATTTGAGGAAGTCACTGGCAGCCCAGCCAATTCAACTTGATCATTTTATGTTAAAGTTAGCCACTTTTTTAAACTGCGCCGATTAAATCTAGCGCCTAAAACGTATCGGAGAGAACCATGAGTCAGCCTCCTAAAACAACATCTACCGCAAAAACTCCAACCACTGAACAATCTGCCGCAACCGAAGTTGCCGTTGAAGCTACAAAAACAACACCGACAAAAGCTCCTGCTGCCCGCAAACCTGCGACTCCACGCGCAAAAGCAGCTACAGCAGTACAACCAAAAGCAGCAGCTGCACCCGCAAAAGCAACAACATCTACTGTTAAACCAAGTACTGCGAAAGCAAGTACAGTAAAACCTAGCCCTGCAAAATCTAAGGAAACTGTTATGAGTAATACCCCTACTGTTCGCCGCGTTGCCATTTTGGGTGGAAATCGCATTCCTTTCGCTCGTTCAAACGGTGCGTATTTCGAGGCTTCTAACAGTGACATGCTCACAGCAGCATTGAATGGTCTGATCGACCGTTTCAACCTTAAAGGTCAACGTCTTGGTGAAGTTGTTGCAGGTGCTGTTCTTAAACACAGCCGCGATTTCAACATGACTCGTGAATGTGTACTCAGCACAACATTGTCTGCCCAAACTCCAGCGACTGACTTGCAACAAGCTTGTGGTACTGGCTTACAAGCTGCATTTACTGTGGCAAACAAAATTGCGCTTGGTCAAATTGAAGTGGGTATCGCTGGTGGTGTTGATACCACTTCTGACGCACCAATTTCTTTCGGTGACGGCTTGCGTAAAGCAATGCTCGAAGCCAATATTGTTAAAAAGAACTCTGACTACCTCAAAGTCATCAAAAAGTTAGACTTCAAAAAACTGCTCGATGCACCAAAAAATGGTGAGCCACGCACTGGTTTATCAATGGGTGATCACGCTGCAATCACTGCACTTGAGTGGGGCATTACACGTGAAGCACAAGACGAACTGACTGTAGCAAGCCACAAAAACATGGCTGCAGCCTATGATCGTGGTTTCTTCGACGACCTCATTACACCATTCATGTCATTAACTCGTGACAACAACATGCGCCCAGGCAGCACAGTTGAGAAACTCGCAACACTGAAACCAGCTTTCGGTAAACGCAACGAAAACGCGACCATGACTGCTGGTAACTCAACACCGTTAACAGACGGTGCATCAGTTGTTCTACTCGCTTCTGAAGAGTGGGCAAAAGCAAACGGTCACGAAGTGCTTGCATACCTGACTTTCTCTGAAACTGCTGCAGTTGATTTCATTGGTAAAGACAGCGATGTGAAAGAAGGCTTGTTGATGGCTCCTGCGTATGCAGTAGCACGCATGTTAGATCGCGCAGGTTTGACACTACAAGATTTCGATTTCTACGAAATCCATGAAGCGTTTGCATCAGTTGTTCTTTCAACATTGAAAGCTTGGGAAGATCCGACATTCTGTAAAGAGCGTTTGGGCTTGAGCAAACCGCTAGGTAAGATCGACCGTAGCAAACTAAACGTCAACGGTTCATCACTTGCAGCAGGACATCCGTTCGCAGCAACTGGCGGTCGCGTTCTCGCAACTGCAGCAAAACTCTTGAACGAAAAAGGTAGCGGTCGCGCATTGATTTCAATCTGTGCTGCTGGTGGTCAAGGTGTTGTTGCAATCGTTGAAAAAAACTAATCATTTAGTTTAAAAATTACTTCATAAAAAATCCCCGCAATATGCGGGGATTTTTTATCCAAATCTGATGATCTCGTTGAAATGCAGTTCACCGCATTTATGATCAGTAATGCTGTGAAGCAAATAGCTCTTTAATTTACATCAATCACACAGATTAGACTTGCATCAATAAACGATAATAATTATCATTTACAAATAATTTTTATATTGAGGAACTCGCTATGAATGCTTATTTCCGTATTTTAGGCTCAAGCCAATCTGCTTTACCTGTATTACAATCCAATAATCTTTTTGCACTAGGACGAGAAATTCGCATTCTGCATGAAGGGGAAGAATATCGACTACGCTTAACTCGCAACAACCGATTAATTCTCACTAAATAAATCGTCTAGTCAGGATTAATCAGCTATACATAGTTTTCTAAAGCACGTTAGGGTAATACTTTATGCAACTCTAGCGGGCATTGTTGCCCATCTGCTGTTGCACAGAATTTGATATGGGATGGGCTGATCCATTTCACGTATTCTTGCTGAACCTCACCCGTTTGATTGATATTATTACCAGAACAGTCTGTTTCGTTACTATCGTATAAAATTCCTAAGGTAAGCTGTGGCAAAGTTGTCGCCATGGCTTCCATTTCAGGCAATTGGTACACGTATTTACCCCAACTCCACTCACCTGCGCTTTTTACAATAAACTCGCCGTTTTCTTTAAAATTGTAATATTCAATACAACTGACATTTGGAATCGTCATGCCCCACAGCCCTGCGATCAGCGGACGATTAACAACTTCAACTTCATTTTTAGGTGGAGTTTTGGCAAAAGGAAGGCTCGTCAAATCGGTTGTAGACGATGATGCTTGAAGCTCATCATCCGCATGCGCTGATATATTTAGAGCTAAACTGCCAGAGGTGATCATCGCAATCAATGCAAAACGGAAACTCGTCGATGCGAATGTCAAACGATGTGTCATCAGTTGATCTATCCATAATCTATTCAAAAAATACAATCGCATGTTTTGTCACATCACCATAATTTAAATAACGTGGATTGAATGAAACGCCTCAGCAATCGTGCCGCGTCTCCCCCTATTCGTCAAGGTAATTTTGTAGGTGACATGTGTGTATCTTTTTGGCTTAGCAACGCTTTTTGCGAAATAAACTTCACAAAAAGTAGCCCTAACAATACCACGCCTGCGGCGATCATAAAAATTGAACTTCCGCCAACAATATCCCAAATCTGCCCAGCTAAGATCGAACCGATCGCGACACCCAATCCCCACAACATACTATATAACGCCTGCGCACGGCCCTGTTGATCAGGATTAAATTCTCTAAAAATCAGCCGCATTGCAATAGACTGAAATAATGCGAAACTCAGTGCATGAACACACTGCGCCACCACCTGAATACTCACAATATATGGAAACAACCCCACAAGCATCCATCGCAAGGATGTCGCAACGATGCAGGCTATTATTAATGCTCGTTCATCAAATCTTGCAAGCAATTTGGCACTTTGAGTAAACATTAAGACTTCAGCAAAAACCCCAACTGACCAAAGCAAACCAATACTCAGCGTACTGTAACCATAGCTCAGTAAATAGTTAGAATAAAAACTGTAAAACGGCGCATGAGAAAGCAGTAGACAAAAATGAATACTAAAAAAAGACCAGACCGCTGGTTTTTTGAGAACTGGCCATAGGGGTGAAGGTTTCGCTGTTCGCATTTTTGTTTGCGGCGGCTCGGCAATTAAGAACGCATTAATCACAGCAATCAATGCAAGCAGTATCATGACCATCGGCAGTGTCGTGATCAAATTCCACTTAAACCAAACACCCAAACCCGCAACCGCAGCAATAAAGCCAAGTGATCCCCATAGTCTGATAATGCCGTATTGATCACGCTGTGAACTTAAATAAAACAATGTCACAGCTTCAAATTGTGCAAGTACCGCATTCTGAAAAAAGCTATAAAAAAATAATACCAATACGAGCCAAGACATCGTATGAGGAACAAAAAGAACAGCAACCCAAGCGATCAATTCGGCCGAAATCCCCAAACGAACCCAACGCATCCGTAAGCCTGAACGATCCGCCAATTGCCCCCATACGCTCGGCGCAATAATGCGTGAAATCACCGTCACTGCCGCAAGCCAGCCAATTTGCTCTTTATGAAAACCACGCCGTTCCAGATATAAGCTCCAGTAAGGCATGAATACGCCAACCACCGCGAAATAAAAAAAATAGAAGCCCGACAAGCGGGCTTTAGTGAACAACGTTGGAGTGGATGATGAAAGCGACATGCTAATCAGTAACTACCTTTCAATCGCTGTCATAGGCGGAATAACATCAGTATTTTGTGCACGATTTCGTAAGAAATGATCCATTAGTACAATCGCAAGCATCGCTTCAGCAATCGGTGTTGCACGCACGCCCACGCAAGGATCGTGACGACCTTTGGTCACAACTTCGATTTGCTCACCTGCTAAATTAACGCTTTGACCTGGTGTCGTAATACTTGCTGTTGGTTTCAGCGCAATCGACACACGAATTTGCTGACCACTGGAAATACCACCCAAAATGCCGCCCGCATGATTCGCTTTAAAACCATTAGGTGTCATTTCATCGCGAGTTTCATGACCAAACTGACCTGCAACGGCAAAACCATCACCGATCTCAACACCTTTCACCGCATTGATACTCATCATGGCATGCGCAATATCTGCATCTAAACGATCAAATACAGGTTCCCCCCAACCCACAGGAACATTCTCGGCAATCACTTCTAATCGTGCGCCACAACTTGTACCCTGACGACGCAAATCAGTGACTAACGCTTCAAAGCGCGGAATCGCTTCAGCATCTCCACAGAAAAATGGGTTTTGATTGACAATAGACCAATCTAAATTGTGTGCAAGCTCATTGCCAATTTGAGTGACATGACCACGAATCAAAATACCAAATTTCTCAGCTAAATATTTCTTGGCAATCGCACCCGCCGCAACACGCATTGCGGTTTCACGCGCACTCGAACGACCGCCGCCACGATAATCGCGGAAGCCATATTTCATCGTGTATGTGTAATCAGCATGACCCGGACGGAAAGTCTCTGCAATATTGCCATAATCTTTTGATTTTTGGTCAGTATTGGCAATATACAAACCTATTGGCGTGCCTGTGGTTTTACCTTCAAATACACCAGAAATGATTTTGACCAAATCTTCTTCTTTACGCTGCGTCGCAAAACTTGAAGTGCCTGGTTTACGGCGATCCAAATCAACCTGCAAATCTTCTTCACTTAACGCCATACCCGGAGGGACGCCATCGACAATCGCCATCAAGCCCACGCCATGCGATTCGCCACATGTCGTCACTCGGAATAATTGCCCAACGCTATTACCTGCCATAACTTTTACTCTACATCAACTTCGTTAACTACTTGAATGAAAAATATTTTAAATTTTCGAAATATCTTTAGGTGATAAAATTGTACTACGCTTGGGATTATCCAATTGCATTCTTATAACGGTATTAAATGTTCTTTCTGGAAAACTACTATAGTCATAAGCTCTAAAAATACTTAATATTTGGGAGTCTAATTTACTATCATTAATACTATCTGAATCGATTGAAACTGTATTGAGTGTCCCTCCTACAACATTTACCTGAATTGCTATAAGCCCACTCTTAATATTTGCATCCTCATCTGCTCGTTTTTTATAGGCCAATAACACTTGGTTAGCAAGATCATTAGTTCTTAATACTGTATTAGGTTTTGGTTTTTTTAAATCAAACTTTATTGTTGTGTCGAATGTTTTTTTGATATCAGCGTTGAAATCATATTTTTGCACAATGTTCTGTAAACTAGATTCAAGTACACTATCGCGTAAAGAGTCTAATTCGATAGTACTTGACTTGAGCATACCGTCTTTAACATTTATATGAATTGATACAACTGCACCATCAATACTTTTGTCTTCCATAATTCGTTTTCTTAATACATTACTAAGCTGATTACTCAAACTCTCAGTATTAATCATAACTACAGGCTGGGGAATAGCATAAGTATTAGCATCATTATCTGCTTTCGCAAGTAGCGAAATTGCAGAAACAGTAATCACAAACAATAATTTTTTAATCAAAATTAAGCCCTTTATCTGATGGTGAACATCAATAAATCGAAATCTTTAATAAATAAGTATTAAATGCAAAAGAACAACTTTGCATTCAACTACCATTTATATAACAGATTAAATTTACTACTCACTCAACGCCAACGCAGCGACAAACTGCGCATGATATTGATGACACTCACTTGCTGTCAGAGCAAATACGCCCGTTCCACCTTGGGTGAAGTGCAACCAATGGAATGGCACTTTCGGAAATAGTTGACGTAGTGCCCATTCACTATTACCCACCTCAACCACCAACAAGCCACGTGATGAAAGATATTCTGTTGATTTCACAAGAATCTGTTTCACCAGATCTAAACCATCACGACCTGCTGCCAATGCCATTTCTGGCTCATGCAAGAACTCTTGTGGCAAATCAGCCATATCGGACGCATCCACATACGGTGGATTCGACACGATCAAATCATATTGCTGTTGTGGCGGAATTTTCTCAAACAAGTTCGATTGAATCAGTGACACTTGATTGTCTTTTTGATGATGCTCTACGTTAATCGAAGCAACTTCCAACGCATCGCGTGATAAATCTGCACCATCCACTTGTGCATCTTCAAACGCATAAGCACACGCAATCGCAATACAACCAGAACCTGTACACAAATCCAAAATACGTTCTGGTACAAATGCTGAATCAACCACAGGCGGTAAACGATTCACCCCATCAACCAACCCATTGACGCCATCGGTCAACACAGGTGCAAAACGATTATTAATCAACTCTGCAATTGGCGAACGCGGAATGAGAACACGCTCATCCACGTAATATGGCTGATTGCAGAAATACGCAACGTTCAGCAAATACCCCAAAGGAATCCGATCATTAATACGCTTTGCCAATAATTCGACTACTTTTTCTTTTTCAGATGGCAATAAACGACTATCTAAGATTTGTTCGTCAGCGGACCAATCTAAAGAAAGCGTTTGCAAAACCAAAGCAGAACTTTCGGCAAAAAAATCTTCTGTACCTTGACCTAAATGCACTTCTGAAGCACGTAAAGCAGTCACACCAAAACGGATAAAATCACGAATCGTATGTAAATGTGCAACGACCTCATCTAATACGTCACGTTCAATCGTGAGTGCGTCCATACTATGTTCCTCTAAATCAGTGCTCATAAAAAATACGAAACCAGCTCAATTTCGTTAAAAAAATCTGAGCGAATAAATATGTGCGAGATTGTAACGCGAAACGCCATCAAAACGGCGCGATTTAATGCCGTACTTCGCTAACATCAGCAAAAAATACGGCAAAGTTTAGCTTTATATCAATGTGAAATGATTGATTAACCTGTTTGATCGGATAAACAAACTAGTCTTTGTGACTCATAACTCTTTTGAATTTCTAAAGCCTCATCATGGCTATTGGCGTATGCAAGCGCAATAAAATCGCCTTCAGGCTTACCGAGTTTAAAAATTCGTCGATTACGTTGCAGACGCTCTGCAAGAGTTTCAATATGAAACTGCTTACGATGTGGACTCCATAAGATCACATAAGAATCTTGAGTAATCGTGAATTGATCTATTGGCATAAAACACTCCTTGTGTACTGTAAAAACAGCAATGGCAACGATGCAATCAACTTTACTTTTAGATCAAAAACTCCTGAAAGGCAATACTTAAAATGTGCTAAATCAGCCGCTTTATGCGATAAAGCTACAAAGGGAAATCAAATAAACAATGTCAATTATCGGCTTATAGGCGTTTGACTTGCATGACGTATCTGTTGATACAGCGCAGTATGCAAATCCGTATTTGATTTATAACCACGATAAAAAACCGCCGCAATCCAATTAATCACAGGATCGCTCATTCCATTGAGAAATGCATAGTTCATATTGTCTGCACGATGATGTTGCATGTGATGTTTTTTGGGCAATAAAATCCAAAAGCGCTGCAATCCACGCACAATACTTGAATGACTGTTATGACATAGATAATGAGAGACTTCTGCAATCGAAGAAAACACCGCGAAATATGCACCGATACAAAGCATTAACGGTGGGACAACATGCCAAACAAAATGACCGACAAAGCAACTCGATAACAATATTAAGAAAAAAACCAACCACAACTTATAACCCGACTCATCCACATAAACCTGTAATAACGGTTTATCGGTATAACGTGGAATATCATGATGAAGATGGAACGAAGCCACAAATGGACCCACGATTGATGAATAATCATCATTATGATCCATAAATAAATGAACCAAGCCATTCACAAAATCAGCCAAAACATAAGCTATAAGCACTGCAGAAATTTGCCAACCCCAACCAATATTCAATCGAATGGCTAAAACCATCAGAAAAAGTTGCACACAGACATTAAACCAAGAAACCAATTTATTGATTAATTGATACGAACTTTGCCCTTCGTAACGCTGCATTGCTGCAACAAATTGATGTTGCTTGGTGTTCCACTCGGTTTGCGGCATGATCGAAATGACCTTGGCTTAAAAGGATTACATGAGATTTACTCATACTTATTTTACTCCAATATTTCACACTTAGAATTGACCGAACTGTCTATCAATCCTGCTCATGCAGTAAGATCATTATCTGATAGAATTTTACATAAGGAATAGGATTTAAAAATGAGTATGGAAAATCATCACGATGCACATATTTTTCGTGATCCAATTTCAGTCTATACGAAAAAATCAGCTATACTATTCCGCTTTTAATTCAACCTAATTTTACATATTCAATTCAAGGAGTCTCACCCATGACAGCCAAGCCGCAAATCCGCACTGCCGCTGACATTCGTGAAGACTTTTTGCGCTTCTTTGAAAGCAAAGGTCATACCCGCGTTGCATCAAGCAGCCTGATTCCAACCAACGATCCAACATTGCTTTTTACCAATGCTGGGATGAATCAATTTAAAGATACATTTCTTGGACTCGATCCGCGTGATTATGTCCGTGCAACATCAAGCCAAAAATGCGTGCGTGCAGGCGGGAAACATAACGACCTCGATAACGTCGGCTACACGGCACGTCATCACACTTTCTTCGAGATGTTGGGCAATTTTTCTTTTGGTGATTACTTTAAAAAAGAAGCAATTGCTTTTGCTTGGGAATTTCTCACTAGCCCAAGCTGGATGAATATTCCAACCGAACGTCTTTATGTCACGATTTATGCATCGGATGACGAAGCATTCGGCTTTTGGAACAAAGATATTGGTTTAGATCCATCACGTATCATTCGTATTGGCGATAACAAAGGTGCTCCTTACGCATCCGATAACTTCTGGGCAATGGGCGACACAGGTCCTTGTGGTCCTTGTACTGAAATTTTCTACGATCACGGCCCTGAAATTGCTGGCGGCTTGCCAGGGACACCAGAAGAAGATGGTGACCGCTTCATTGAAATCTGGAACTGCGTATTCATGCAGTTTAACCGCCAAAAAGATGGCTCAATGCAAGCCCTTCCTGCGCCTAGTGTCGACACGGGTATGGGATTAGAACGTATCAGTGCAGTGATGCAACACGTTCATGCAAACTATGAAATTGACTTGTTCCAACACCTGATTCAATCCGCTTGTAAAATCATTGGCATTGAAGACGAAGGACAACCTTCTCTCCGTGTTGTTGCTGATCATGCACGCTCATGCTCGTTCCTAATTGCAGATGGCGTAAACCCAAGCAATGAAGGTCGTGGCTATGTGTTGCGTCGTATCATTCGTCGCGCGGTACGTCATGGCAACAAACTGGGCGCAACTGGCGCGTTCTTTTACCAAATGGTTCAACCACTCATTGATGTGATGGGTGCAGCTTATCCAGAACTCATCGCACGTCGCGAAGTCATCGAAAATGCACTGCGTAAAGAAGAAGAACAGTTTGCGCGTACCTTAGAACAAGGTTTGAAACTGCTCGAAGCTGAATTGCCAAATGTAAAAGGCAACGTGATTGATGGTGAAGTTGCATTTAAACTTTACGATACTTATGGCTTCCCTGTTGATCTTACTGCTGACATTGCCCGCGAACGTGGTTTAACTGTGGATCAAGCGGGCTTTGAAGCCGCAATGGATGAACAACGTCGCCGTGCACGTGATGCAGGTAAGTTCACCGTCGACTATAACAGCTTTGTAAAAGTCGATAGCGCAACTCAATTCGATGGCTATGATGCAACAACAGGTCAAGGTCAAATCATTGCGCTCTACAAAGATGGTCAACCTGCAGACACACTCAGCGAAGGTGATGAAGGCTTTATTGTTCTCAATCAAACGCCTTTCTATGCAGAATCAGGCGGTCAAATTGGCGACACAGGCACATTAACGGGTTTAGATGGGATTTTTGAAGTTCAAGATACCAAGAAATCTGGCAATGCCATCGTCCATCAAGGCGTGATCACGATGGGCAAAATCCAATCAAACCAAACTGTACAAGCGGAAGTGAAACAAGATTTGCGTGCATCGATTTCACGTAACCACTCTGCGACACATTTACTGCATGCAGCATTACGTAAAGTTCTCGGCGAGCATGTCACACAAAAAGGCTCATTAGTCAGTGCTGACTTACTCCGCTTTGACTTTGCTAATGATCAGCCAGTCACAACTGAACAAATCAATGAAGTTGAACGTCTGGTTGCCCAAGAAATCATCGGCAACTACGCAGTTCAAGCCGAAGAGATGAGCATGGCTGAAGCCAAAACCAAAGGCGCGATGATGCTTTTTGGTGAAAAATATGGCGATGAAGTTCGTGTATTGGCAATGGGACAAAAAACCAACGATCAATACTTCTCTGTCGAACTCTGTGGTGGTATTCATGTTGAACGCACAGGTGATATTGGTCTGCTGAAAATTATCAGTGAAGGTGGGATTGCCGCAGGTATTCGTCGTATTGAAGCTGTTACAGGTCTCAATGCGCTGAACTATGTTCAGACTGGTGAGCGTCAGCTAGTCCAAATCGCTGGATTAACCAAAACAGCACGCGGCAAAACCTTTGAAAAAGTTCATGCGCTCTCTGAGCGTAACCGTGATCTAGAAAAACACATTGAACAACTCAATCAAAAATTAGCAAATGCTGAAAGTATTGAGTTAGTTACGCAAGCACGATGGGTTGGTGATACCAAACTTTTGGTCGCAACACTTGAAAATATTGACAGCAAACATCTGCGTACTTTGTTGGATAGCGTGAAATCACGCTTACCTGAAAGCGTCATTGTTTTAGGTTCAACTGAAGGTGACAAAGTCAACTTACTTGCTTCAGTTTCACAATCTCAAACTGGAAAAATTAAAGCGGGTGAGATTATCAGCCATCTGTCTGGATTGGTCGGTGGCAAAGGTGGCGGTAGACCTGACTTTGCCCAAGGCGGCGCACCACTCATTCCAGAATTTGCGCAAATTATGCAAGACATCCCTGCTTGGATTGAAGCAAAGTTAGTCTAAAAACTTAGGCTGAACACTTTGTTATAGCACTGGAATCTCAATGCTTGAAATCCCCAAAAAAGTATTGAGACAAAACAAATGATTCAAACTGATTGAAACGTAAGGAAAAGCAGAAAAGTATGGCACTTATCGTCCAAAAATACGGCGGCACCTCCATGGGTACGCCAGAACGTATTCTCAATGTTTCACGTCGCGTTAAGCGCTGGCATGATCAAGGTCACCAAGTTGTCGTTGTAGTCTCCGCAATGAGCGGCGAAACAAATCGCTTGATTGGTCTTGCAAAAGCAATTACAGAGTCACCAGATCCACGCGAACTTGATCAAATGCTGGCAACTGGTGAGCAAGTTACGATTGCAATGCTTGCCATGTCTCTGAAAAGCATTGGCTTAAATGCAAAATCATATACTGGCGGACAAGTTGTCATTCGTACAGACAGTTCGTTTAACAAAGCACGCATTCAATCTATCGACGAAGCTGCAGTGCGTAAAGATCTCGACGAAGGCTCTGTTGTCATCGTTGCAGGCTTCCAAGGTGTCGATGACTTCGGCAACGTCACTACGCTGGGTCGCGGCGGTTCTGACACCACGGGCGTAGCAATGGCAGCGGCTCTCAAAGCAGATGAATGCCAAATTTACACAGACGTCGATGGTGTTTACACTACTGACCCACGTGTCGCACCTAAAGCAAAAAAATTAGATCGCATTACTTTTGAAGAAATGCTGGAAATGGCAAGTTTAGGCTCGAAGGTTCTTCAAATTCGCTCTGTCGAATTTGCAGGAAAATACCAAGTGCCTCTGCGCGTATTATCAAGCTTTGATAATGAAAATGACGGCGCATACGACGATGAATTTAAAAACAACGTCGGAACACTCATTACGACTGAATCGGACACGACTATGGAACAACCTATTATCTCTGGTATCGCCTTCAACCGTGATGAAGCAAAACTGATTATCCGTGGTGTACCTGATCAACCTGGTATTGCATCACGCATCCTTTCTCCAGTTGGCGATACAAATATTGAAATCGACATGATCGTGCAAAATATTGGCGCAGACGGTACAACTGATTTCACGTTTACAGTCAATCGCACTGACTACACCAAAACATTAGCGCTGATGGAAAAAATTGGCAAAGATGTAGGTGCACGTGAAGTGACTGGCGATGACACTATTGTTAAAGTATCCATCGTCGGCGTAGGAATGCGCTCACATGCTGGCGTGGCTAGCCAAATGTTTCGTACATTAGGCGCGGAAGGGATTAACATTCAAATGATTTCTACCTCTGAAATTAAAATTTCAGTGGTCATGAATGAAAAATACCTCGAGCTCGCTGTCCGCTCACTGCATACCGCATTTGGCTTGGATCGCGCATCTGGTGAAAGTCGCGCACAAGCATAGAATAGAATTTGATCGCCGCAAATGTTGAATAAGCATTTGCGGTTTATTGAAAGTTTTTTTTATAATCGTTTTTATAATCGGTTCCGCGTAACTGCCGACTCCATTATAATATTTTTTATAAAAAGTGGTTTTAGGGTCTGTTAAGGTGCTCTCGTTTAAGCCATACTGCACCCAAACATTCCGTACTATATACGCGGCAAAGAAAGAACAAGGAGAGTGGGTATGCTGATTCTGACACGCCGTGTCGGCGAAACATTGATGGTTGGCGATGAAGTCAGCATTACTGTATTAGGTGTAAAAGGCAATCAAGTTCGTATTGGTGTCAATGCTCCTAAAGAAGTTTCTGTACATCGTGAAGAAATCTATCAACGTATTCAACACGAACGCGCAATGCACGAGCATTTGCAGCATCTTGAGCAAGATTATCAGCCATCATTTGATGATGAGCCGTTTAATCGCTAATTAAACAAAAGCTAAGCGGTTTATTTTTATAAAAAAGACTTTTATTTCACATAAAAGTCTTTTTTAGCTTAAGCTTGTATTTGCTCAATTAAAAAATCATAAAAATCGACACAATCACTCCCCTTTTAAGAAAACAGGGATTAGCGCCGTCATTGGAGCTCGAATTTCCTTGCACTCATTCACCAACTGATGAGATGCATCCTCAAGTATTAAAGCAACTTTCAACCGAAACTTACGTCGCACAAACGCATTGTTATAACGCCAATCTACAGTTTGATCACGCATCCCTTGTACAAGCCAGACTGGAAATCGACTAACCGGTAGCGCCTCTATATAAGGCATCCAACGACTGAGCGCCAAAATCCAGCTCATTGCCATCGTTCGAGGTTGCAGTGGATCTTGCAACCGAACAAATCTTAGATACTCTGGATTACTATTATTACGACGGAATTTCCGCGGAACATTGTGCTTTACTTGACTAATTAAAGACAGCCCTACAGGATTTTGCCACCAGCCACTTTTTGCAGGACGCACTAGAGGAGAAATCAAAAAAAGGCGTTCAACAATCGGTATATGCTTACGCTTAGAGGCTTGCAAGACGTGATCCATCCAGATTGCACAACCTGTACTCTGCCCGATTCCGACCCATGGTGTCGGTAATGCAGCTCCTTGTTGGATAGCCCATTGATGTAAATCTTTGATCATCGATTGATAAACTGAAAAATCAGAAATCCCTGTTTCCTCACCAGAAGATAGTCCATGCCCTGGCAAATCAAGACTGAGAACCGCAAAATTCTGCGCAAGGAGTTCTGCAATCATGGGCTGATATAATCCACTATGCTCTAAATACCCATGTAAAACCCAAACAGTGCCTGTTACTTCAGCCAATGGCTGAAAAACTTGGACATGAATACGATGATCGCCAGCTCGCAAATAACCCTGATAATGATGCGCAGACAATTGATCTAACGCATAAAAAGCACGATAACCTCGAATCGCATCAGATAACGCGACCTCATCTGTCAGTGATAATTGAGAAAGCTCTCGTGCCGTTTTAATCCGATCTGGTGCTGGTAATTCAAGTTCAGTAAAAGATTCAGGTAATGATGATTTAAATATTGGCTTTGCCGCGACAATGACATTTTTAATTTCGGTAATAATTTTAGATTCTTTAAGATTAAAGCGAGGCAGCAATGCTTTAGGTGCAGAAGTCTTAGACGTTGAGACGTTAGATTGTGTATTGGCTATATCTAATTCACGCTGTGAAGATTCCATTACTGCGAGTTCAGTCATAAATCCATTCCACTATGTCGTACGTATCAATCACTCATTAGCATTTTAAATGTCATACATATTTTTAAGGTATTTCGCGACAGCCAACTACACCAAATAAACGATCACGAGTAAACGCAATCAGTTCATGGACAGCTCGACGTGTATGAGTCAAATTACGCACATCAGGCCACCACGGTGTAGGATCTCCAGGCAATAAAGCAGGCACTGCAACCGTTTCAATGCCATTCATCGCAAATAACCAACGCGCGCGCGGAATATGCCAAACATCAGTCACCAACTCTACACGCGGTGCACCGCCTAAGGTTTGTAGTAGTAAAGCACTAAATCGTGCGTTTTCACAAGTATTCATACTGCGCGCTTCAAGCCACTGCGCAGACTCACCATGTAGTTTTAAGAATTTTTGCATATACGGGGCTTCCACACCCGTTAGAAAAATAGGTAATCCAGTAGCGCGATGTTGGCTGATTGCCTGCAATAACCGAAGCTGAGTATAAGAGTTAGGAATAATCATACCTTGTTGATCACGCGTCAAACCACCGCCTAATACAACGATTGCTTGAGCTTCTGCATGATTTGAGCTATCTAACGCAAAATGAGGACTCGTCGCAACCAGATCCAAAGATTTGTCAGGTGAGCTATCTAATACATGCGCAATTGAAGACTCATCTACAAGAGTCGAAGCTGGTTCTGAGGCAGAAGATTGAGTCGCATCAATCATTCTTTTCTTTAATTTTTTATGTTGAAATGCGACTGATTGCTCGGCGTTTATCGCCTCAGTTTTTTGCTTGGCATCTGCAATGGCTTCAGATTTTAAGTTCTGATGCGTTGCTGCAGCAACTGGGTTAACGACTACAGGAATTTGAAGCATTTTTTCCAGAATAAAATCTGATAAAAATGAAGTTGATGCTAAAAAAACTGCGATAACGCCAATGAATATCCCCCCTATAATGACTTTACCAAATCCCTGCAACGCCCATCCACCCTGTGATTTTAAAAAAACAGGACGAGACGATTTGCATAGATTATGGTTAGGCATATTGTGCTCCATCTGGACACACAGGTTCACGCTCTAGCTGAACGGCAAACTTTGACCATACATCCGCTTGCACGGCAGCGGACAAAGCTAAAACATCTTGCGCAACAGCATTACCATAGTTAACCAAGACCAATGCTTGCTTCTCGTACATCCCAACGCGCTGAGATGCGCTATCTAACCGTCGACCTCGCCATCCAGATTGTTCGATGAGCCATCCAGCAGCCAATTTAATTTCACCATTTGCTTGTGGGTATCCTGAAATCTGTGGATATTGCGTTTTTAATCGTTGAAAGTCTGATGAAGTCACACAAGGATTCTTAAAAAAACTGCCTGCATTTGCAATCAATGCTGGATCTGGCAACTTCTGGCTACGAATCTGACAAATCGCTCGCGCAACAGATAAAGGTGTTGGGTGAGATCCTGCGGCTTGCACGACATCACCATAACCTAAAACCAACCGAGGAGTTCGAGTCAAGGCAAAGCGTACAGAGATAATCACCCACTCACCATCTTGTTGCTTAAACAAACTATCTCGATAAGAAAAATGACATTGATGCGGCAGGAAATCAAAGATCTCCCCCATTTTATTCATAACTTGTATCGAATGTAATCGATCCACCAATTCAACGCCATACGCCCCTATATTCTGTACAGGCGCAGCACCAACAGTACCTGGAATAAGTGCAAGGTTTTCTAATCCATACCAACCTTGAGCCAAAGTTGTCATCACAAACTCATGCCAAGGCTCACCAGCCATCGCCTCAATCACTACGTGGTCGCCGTCACTTTCAATTAAACGCACACCTCGAAGTAAGGGACGAATAACCAGAGCCTCTAAGACTTCAGGCAATAACAAATTACTGCCACCACCAAGAATTAATCGAGGAAACCGTTTTGCAGTAACAGAATTGAGAACAGCTTTCAGTTCTACGATTGAATTCACTTCTACTAGAAATCGTGCGACACAGGGCAAGCGCAATGTATTCAACTGATTCAACCGCGCTCTTTCAATTACTTGCATATCACCTGCCATTTGCCCTATCACACCAAATATGATTTATATCAATTCACAACATCTATTATCATAAACTAATCATTCAACATGACTTCGTGCAAATGCCTTATATCGAACATTTACAGCACAAAATAAGCCTTCGTGCACGAATACATAGATCATACGGTAAAAAGCATAAGCAAAGCAGCTATGTGGTGTAGATTATTGTGCAAATCACGTTTGAATATTATAGAAATGTACATCGCCAATAAACGCGTGGATGGCTATACTCACCTCATCAGGATTATAAAACGAACTAGGAAATTAATATGAATAGTACAACGCTACCTCCACTCACATCGAATCAGACTTCCGAAACGACTCATATTCAGCAAACTTTTGCTGCACAAAGAGATACTGCGATTAGCCTGCGCCAATCTACGACAGCAGAACGCTTAACTAAAATCAAAAAACTCAAAGAAACTCTGCTAGCACATGCCGACGATGTAATTGCAGCAGGTTTTGCTGATTTCGGTAAACCTGCCGCTGAAGTTGAATTAACAGAAATCCTCCCCGTTGTTGCAGAAGCAAACGATGCAATTCGTAAACTTGGCGGCTGGATGAAGCCAAAAAAAGTTTGGCCATCGCGCATGATGCTCGGAACAGCAGGCTACACACAATATGAGCCAAAAGGCCGAGTGCTCATTATTTCGCCATGGAACTATCCTGTGAATCTCACATTAGGTCCATTGGTTTCAGCAATTGCAGCGGGCAACACGGCAATCATTAAAACATCCGAAATGACACCACATTTATCTACAGTGATTGCGACTATTATTCGTAAAACGTTTGATGAAACAGAAGTTGCACTATTTGAAGGTGACGCAACTGTGGCTCAAGCGCTTCTTGAGCTACCTTTTGATCATATCTTCTTTACTGGTTCTCCTGCTGTCGGCAAAGTCGTCATGGCAGCTGCAGCAAAAAATCTGACCAGTGTTACTCTAGAATTAGGTGGAAAATCTCCAACAATTATTGATGAGTCTGCAGATCTAGAGCTTGCTGCAAAAAATACTTTATGGGCAAAATTCACCAATAACGGACAAACTTGTATTGCACCCGATCACGTTTATGTCCACGCAGAGGTCAAAGACGCATTCGTCAAACACTGTGTGGATGCATTAAATAACGTTTACGGTCAGGACTCTCAAAAAGTTGAAAGCCCTGATCTCGCTCGTATTGTCAATCCACGCCATGTTGCGCGTGTCAAAGGACTTCTGGATGATGCGACATCTCGCGGTGCGCGTGTTATCACTGGCGGACAATATGACGAAAATAAACGTTATATTGCACCAACACTCATTGATGGGATTCCCGATGATGCCGAAATTATGAGCGAAGAAATCTTTGGACCTTTATTGCCGATTATTAGTTTCACTCAACTTGATAGCGTCATTGCCCGCATCAATGCAGATCCAAAGCCATTGGCACTGTATGTATGGAGCCGTAACAAAGCAAACATTAAAAAAGTCATGCAACAAACCACTTCTGGCGGTGCATGTATTAACCACAGTGTAGTTCAGTTCTTACATGGCAATTTACCCTTCGGTGGGGTAAACAACTCAGGAATTGGTAGTGGGCATGGTTATCATGGCTTCTTAGCGTTTTCACATGAGCGAGCCGTCGTTCGCAGTTGGATCATCTTGGCAAAAATGTTCTACCCTCCGTACTCCAACCTCACTCGCAAATTAATTGCTCTTTTTATTAAAACCGTCTAAATCATCGTAAAAAGCTTCTCTCAACCCTAGAGCGAAGCTTACATTAGTCACGTAGTGTTACTGAAAGAACCTAAAACCTGTCTGTAATCCATGATTAATTTAGCCCATGATGAGAATGTAAGACTTTAAAAGTATTGATGAGTTTATTTTTGAATCTCATCACCACCAATAAAAGGAATAACATTATGGGCTTTCTCTGGTTCTTAATCGTAGGTCTCATCGCTGGTTGGTTAGCTGGCGTATTGGTCAAAGGCGGTGGTTTCGGTATCATCGGTGATATGGTCGTCGGCGTGATTGGTGCCTTTATTGGCGGTTTTATTTTTACAAGTATCGGTGTCTCATCGGGCGGCGGCATGATCGGAAGTATCATCGTCGCAACCATCGGCGCAATCATACTGATCTTTATCTTACGACTCATCAAACGAGCCTGATCTATCTTGAATTCAAAAAAAGCGAACCATAAGGTTCGCTTTTTACATCTCAACAATAAACAACTAGTCCATCTTACGACCTTTGCTTGCAGCAATACGCAAGCGTAGACCATTCAGACGGATAAAACCTTCTGCGTCTTTTTGGTTATATGCACCACGATCATCTTCAAACGTCGCAATGGTTGCATCGAACAGTGTGTCATCAGACTTACGACCTGCAACAGTCACATTGCCTTTATAGAGTTTGACACGAACCACACCATTCACTGGCTTCTGTGATTCATCAATCATCACCTGAATCATCTTACGTTCAGGTGACCACCAGTAACCATTGTATACGAGACTCGCATAACGTGGCATCAATTCATCTTTCAAATGTGCAACTTCACGGTCAAGAGTAATGGACTCAATCGCACGATGTGCGCGCAGCATGATTGTACCTGCTGGGGTTTCATAGCAACCACGTGACTTCATACCCACGTAACGATTTTCAACCAAGTCTAAACGGCCAATACCATGCTTGCCACCTAGCTCATTTAATGTCTCCATCACTTGTGCTGGAGTCTTCTCTACGCCATCAATTGCAACGATGTCACCCGCTTTGTAGGTGAGTTCAACATATTGCGGCACGCCTGGTGCTTTTTCTGGACTAACAGTCCAGCGCCAAATATCTTCTTCTGGCTCCCAGTATGGATCTTCCAAACCGCCGCCTTCATAAGAAATATGAAGCAAGTTTGCATCCATTGAATATGGCGATTTCTTACCTGCTTTGGCGAAATCGATTGGAATATTACGTTCTTTGGCGTATTCCATCAGTGTTTCACGTGAGGTTAAATCCCACTCGCGCCAAGGTGCGATTGTTTTTAAATGCGGAGCAAGTGCAAACGCACCGAGTTCAAAACGTACTTGATCATTACCCTTACCTGTTGCGCCATGGCTGATGTATTCCGCACCATGTTCTTTGGCAATTTCAACAAGGCGTTTTGCAATCAATGGACGTGCAATCGAAGTCCCGAGTAAATACTCACCTTCATAAATAGCATTCGCACGGAACATCGGGAATACATAATCACGCGCAAACTCTTCACGCAAATCTTCAATGTGAATGGACTTCACGCCCATTTGCTGTGCTTTTGCACGTGCTGGCTCGACTTCCTCACCCTGACCGATATCGGCAGTAAAGGTAATCACTTCAGCATCATATTTCTCTTGTAGCCACGTCAAAATGACTGAGGTATCTAGACCGCCTGAATAGGCAAGTACAACTTTACGCTTTTCCGCCATGAATGTTGTCCGCTAAATTTAAAAAACGAAAATTAAAAACGTGTGGAATGAATCAAAAAAGGCATTCTTAAGTCGCGACATTCTACATGAAAGCAATCCATGACGCAGCAAATTCAATCATTCAACAATAATGACAAATGAGGGTAGAAACTGTGCAGAATACTTTAGTTAAGCATGTTCAGGTTTAATTAAATGAAACTCACGAACGCGATGACGTCCAGCAGTTTTAGCTTTATAAACAGCTTCATCAGCTTGATGAATAAACTCTGCTATTGTAATTTCTTCATCATGAACGGAATAAGTCGACACCCCAATACTAACCGTGACGTGTTTCTCTGCTTTTGATTTTTTATGCTCGATATCGAGTTCATCTACAGATTTCAAAATTCGATCAGCAACTGCACGCGCACCTGCAATTGGAGTATTTGGTAATAAGACAATAAATTCTTCGCCACCATACCTTGCCGCAACATCCGTACTTCTTGTTAGTACTTGACGTAGCGTATGCGCAACAGCAATCAGTGCTTCATCGCCTTGCAAATGCCCATAATAGTCGTTGTAAGCCTTAAAATGATCAATATCCACAAAAATGACTGATATTGGCTCACCAGAACGATGTGCTCGCTCCCACTCATTATCCATACGTTCATTAAAGAAACGTCGATTTGCTAAACCCGTCATCGGATCTTCGCGAGACAAACGTTCGAGCTCTTTACTCATCCGTTCCGCTTCTGCTTTGTCTAAAGCCAATAAACGTGCTTGCAGAAAATTCTCACGCTCTTTGGCGACATTGGCATGTCCAACGACATAACCAATAAAATTAATGAGTCCAATATAGTAAAAATATCGAGTGATCTCCTCATTGGAATACCAGACAAAGTCATAGCTCGCAGTTTGTGCATAAGCGATCAACATTGCCAAAAAACCAGCGCTAAGACCAATCAATAATACAAACTTCGGTTTCATCCCGAGAATAAAATAAATCAACACATAAACAAGAATGACGTCATACGTTGCAGCTTGTGCAACCAAGGGCGTTTTAAATTGTAAAGAGAAATAGGCCGTAGACAGTACGCCAACAAAAGCAACCACCCCAACAATCAGGTAAAAATTATTTTTGGAAAATGATTTCTTTAATAATATGGGTAGCGCACTTAAACAAAGAATGCCAATACCGTAAATATAAGCAAGGTTATACAACTCATGAGTGCGAAAAGATTCCCAACTCAAGAAATAAACTAAAGGTAGGCTAATCAAGCCCAGTAATATATAGACAACCGTCGAAGGTAAAACAATCCCAATAATTAAGTTTACTGTACGTTCCGCCAAGCCACGCCAAAACATCGCCTCCATTTCAGGTTGGAATCGACGTAAAAGAATGCGACGCTCTGACAATAAGCTACGAATTAAGGCACCTTCTTGCAGAGTCGAAACTTCCGATTGTTTTTTTTTCAAATCTATCTCTATATATAAAGTCTTAAAATAAAAAAGACTATTCGCTCCACCTATAACCTTCCTACCATAACAAAAAAAAACCATGTCTGATAGACGTTCTATCGGGGCTTATACAGCATATATCTTTTGATTGTAAAATCATCATTATTCTGCTGAATAACATCAGATCTTCAAAATTGCCATACGATATTGCCGTGTTTTGACCAGTCTTTTCGATTATCATCACACTATTGATTTTTTGAATGGTTTTTTGAGTATTTTATCGTGACGACTAATGCAATCCAGACGCTTACTATTACCCAACCAGATGATTGGCATATTCATTTGCGCGATGGAGTCGCTTTAGCACGAACCGTTCCAGATATTGCACGTGTCTTTAATCGTGTTATCTGTATGCCGAATCTCGTTCCACCTGTGACGACCGTTGATCAGGCCAATGAATATCGCGCGCGCATCATGGCACACGCCCCACAAGGCGTTCAATTTGATCCACGTATGGCCTTATACTTAACTGACAATACTAATCCTGCTGAAATTGCAAAGATTAAACAATCCGAATTTGTCCAAGCTGTTAAATATTACCCTGCTGGCGCAACGACCAATTCTCAATCAGGCGTGACCGACTTAGCCAAAGTCTACCCAGTCATCGCTCAAATGGAAGAACATGGTGTGCCATTCTTACTGCATGGTGAAGTCACACATAACGACATTGATATCTTCGATCGTGAAAAGCGTTTTGTCGATGACATGCTTCAGCCACTGTTACAGCGCTTTCCAAAATTAAAACTTGTTCTTGAACACATCACGACTGCTGAAGCCGCTGCATTTGTTCAAGCTCAAGAAGCAAATGTTGCAGCGACAATTACACCGCAGCATCTACTGTTTAATCGCAATCACATGCTGGTCGGTGGTATTCGTCCGCACTTTTTCTGCTTACCGATTCTGAAACGCCAAACGCATCAAGCCGCGTTGATTCAGGCTGCAACTAGTGGCAGTCCTAAATTTTTCTTAGGTACTGACAGTGCACCTCACGCGCAAGATAAGAAAGAAAATGCCTGCGGTTGTGCGGGTTGCTACAGCGCACCCATTGCGATTGAGCTCTATGCTGAAGCATTTGAACAAGCCAATGCTTTGGATAAATTAGAAGGATTTGCAAGTTTCTACGGCGCAGATTTTTATGGTTTACCACGCAATACGCAAAAAATTACTTTAGTCAAAAAATCTCAGCAAGTTCCAGATTCATATCCGTATCTCGACAACCAACAACTTGTCCCGCTTCGTGCTGGTGAAGCGTTGGCATGGTCTGTGCAAAGTGAGCGCGGTTAATGAGTGACAGTTCTTTGCAAAATCAGAACACAGTAAACGAAACCAAACCAGCGCGTCCAATCATTGGGCAGCGCTTCCGTGGTTTCTTGCCTGTTGTCGTCGATGTTGAAACCGCAGGGATGGATGCAAGAACCAATGCGTTACTTGAAATTGCCTGTATTCCAATTCTATTTGATGAGAATTATCAACTCGTTCCTGGCGAAGCGGTACATGCTCACATTAAACCTTTTGAAGGTTCAAAACTCGACCAGCGTTCTCTCGATTTTATCGGGATTGATCCATACAACCCATTTCGTATGGCAGAAGATGAAAAACCTGCATTACTTCGGATTTTCAAATCCCTTGAAAAAACACGTCGCGAGCAAGGCTGTAATCATTGTGTGTTAGTCGGACATAACGCACACTTTGATTTAGGATTTTTACAAGCAGCGGTTATGCGCACACATACCAAGAATCAAACACCCTTTCATAGTTTTTCAGTATTTGACACAGTGACTTTGGCTGCAGCGGCATATGGTCAAACCGTATTGGCACGTGCATGTCAGGCAGCAGGTATTCCATTCAGTAATGGCGAAGCTCATGCGGCGTTGTATGACACGCAAAAAACCGCTGACCTGTTTTGCAAAATCGTTAACGCTTGGCCTGCCATGCAAATTGCAAATAGTGATGAAACTCCTGAGACTACGGATGAGTAATCATTTCGTCGATATTCAAAACGATCATCAAAGATGAAACCAGAAAATCTAATGGCGCTGACTGCCGAAGCTGGCTTTGTTTTTAATGGCATTTTGAATAGTGACATCGACCCAACAGATGATCTCGAACTAAGCTATAGCAAAGATCGAGCAATGCCGATTCGGGAACATCTGCAAACGACCGAACTGAATAACATCGATGTACTTCCTGAATATTTACTGATTAAAAAACTCGTAGAACAAAAATTCCCTTTAATCTTTGTGACTGGCGGCGCTGGTACAGGAAAAAGTACCTTCATTAAATGGCTAATGAAACAGTTTAAAGGCACAGCCTTACTCAGCGCACCAACAGCAATGGCAGCAATCAATATCGAAGGAAAAACCCTTCACTCACTCTGTCAATTACCACCTGCTTGGATCGTCAAAAAAGACATCAAACATGCACCTCATCGCAACGACATCAAAGAAGCCAAACTGCTCATCATCGACGAAGTATCGATGGTGACCGCGAATTTATTGGATGGTGTGAGTGCATTTTTAAGACAAAACCGCGATGGCAATTGCGCATTTGGCGGAATGACGGTCATCATGGTCGGTGATCTTTTTCAACTCCCCCCTGTCGTGAGTGAAGCATCTAAACCCTTATTTGATCAAATCTATGGTTCATCCAAATTCTTTAAAGCACGCTGTTTACGTAATACCGCCTACTACGCCATTGAACTAAAAAAAACATTTCGCCAGTCTGATCAGTTATTTGTAGACATTCTTACGAAAATCCGAGAGCGTGTGGATATTGAAGAATCGCTTCGCTATCTGAATGAAGGCTGTACCATTACCGATACGCCACCTATAGATGCGGTCTGGCTATCTCCACGCAATAGTGAAGTAGAAAGCCGAAATACACGCGAACTCGACAAACTCGATTCAACGGTAAAAACTTATCAGGGCAAACTCACAGGTCAATTCAAAGCAGACCGCCTTCCCTCGCCAATGGAACTTGTACTCAAAATTGGCGCACAGGTGATGTTTACCAAAAACGATATGAATCGTCGCTGGATTAATGGTTCAGTCGGTACTGTCGTCAAAATGGGCGAAGAAAAGATCACCATCAAAATGGCTGGTTCACACAAAAATGTCGACGTCGAACGCGATGAATGGCTTGAATACCAATATCGCTGGGGCATGATTGACGAGGAACTTGAACGCTACGAAACAGGAAGTTTTATTCAATTCCCATTAGTTCTGGCGTGGGCAATGACTATTCATAAAAGCCAAGGTCGTACACTCGAAAAAGTGCATATCAACTTAGGCCAAGGCGCATTCGAAACAGGTCAAACTTACGTTGCGCTAAGTCGTTGTCGCACACTCGAAGGACTATCACTTGCAAGACCTTTAGTCGCTGCCGACATTCTTGTCGATCAGGAATCTAAAGAATTTTATCAACATTTACGGGCAATTATTAACAAACTGCCTGCAGATGTCATGATGGATAAAATTGAGAATCCCTAAAATGATCAATGAACTGGATGAGCCTGACGAAGGCTTTTCGACAAGCTGAGGAATTACAAAAATAAAATGAAGAAAAAACTAATGCAATACCCTCTTATTCAGCACCTGCTTTGACTTATCCACCAACAATTGATTCAGCATTTGACTCACTAAAGTCACAGCAACGCTCGCCGTTAAACCAATTGAACCCTGCATTTTTTTGGTATATAAATTTCCAGCTAATCCATGCAGATGCGCGCCCCACGAAGCCGCATCAAACGCACTGAAACGCTGTGCAAGCAGTGCAGAAATTATACCTGTGAGAACATCACCCTGCCCTGCGACAGCCAACTCAGGCCCACCTGTTCGATTAATCAAATAGCCGCCGTTTGGATGCATAACCACCGTATGATAACCTTTGAGCACCGTTATACTGTTATACCGCTCAGCAATTCTATGCGCAGCATCTAATCGGTTACGCTGTACTTCTTCAGTAGTGCATCCAAGCAGCCGACCTGCTTCAGCTGGATGTGGCGTTAAAATTGCCATCAATTCACGAGAGGCAATCTTCTGACGATAATCTTCACTTACAGCGATCATGTTGAGCGCATCAGCATCATATACACTGGGTTTATTTGCATAGGTCAAAGCATGCTCAAGAGCGTTATGCGCCAATTGATCCTGCCCCATGCCTGTACCAACTGCCAACGCAGTTGCATCTATCAAATCCTCTCCTGCTGATCGAATCATCAGCTCAGGTGCAAATGGATCTACAGACAAACGCGGATCTAACGCATGAATCCAAACCTTACCTGTCCCCGCAGCCAATGCGGCTCGACCACATAACAATGCAGCACCCAACATCCCCACATTACCGCCAACGACCGCCACACTGCCATAACTTCCTTTATGGCTATCCACTTTGCGAATCAGCGTCATCAATGCCTGATCATTCAGCTCTCTTTGGTGCATTTCACACTCTCTTATCGTTTTTAAACCATGCTCAACTTACTTGACTCCAAACTAATGCATTTCTGCTAAAAATACGCTAAGTTTCAGATGAATTATTGCTATTTTTTAAATTTTTCATTAAATGGTCACATCCTGATCACTATTAACTTGACTTCTCGCAGTATATCTCTACAATACGCGCCTGTTACATGAGTTGCCTTTAGTCCCCATCGTCTAGAGGCCTAGGACATCACCCTTTCACGGTGAGTACCGGGGTTCGAATCCCCGTGGGGACGCCAAATTCGAGTAAGTCTACTTAATAGCGAGTTACTTACTAAAAAAGCCTAGTGATCACCGATCCTAGGCTTTTTTATTGTCTGTTATTTCTCTAACTTCATTTAAATAGCAGGTCGGCGTTCTGCTGGAATTTTTATAAATCCATAAAACTGAACAATAAACCATAAAATTTCAAATGCGGCAAAAATCCATGTGATCGGGTTAATGTGATACACAACCAAATAATAGAGAAACCATGTGGAAAATAGCGCTCGACCAATAGAATCATAGAAACCATAAATAGGCTGTGGATTTCGTATTCTTAGAATTGACCAGACAATCACAATCGAACCAAACAAATTCACAAACAATAGATGTGTAGGCTCAAATGCTGGAGTTGGTGAAATTTTATTCAAATTGTCGTGTACGATTGCAAATGACCACGGCGTGACAAATGGTGCTGTCACAACAAAGTCATAGATCGCAGAAGCACGTACAATTTTTCGATATTGAGTATCCATAATTTTTACTACCTTCATGAATAAATAGAATTGAATTTCTGCATTTAATGCTGAAGAATGCACCTTAAACCTTGGTGTATAGACCAAGGTCAAGTGGCTTTTTTCACGTTTTGTTAAGGTGTACATATGAATATCAGCGAACTTGCAAAAGCGACCCAAACAACGACAGACACTATCCGTTATTATGAAAAACAAGGATTGTTAGGAACTCCCTTGCGCCAAGAAAATGGCTATCGATATTATAAAGATGACGATATCAGGCGTGTAGACTTTATTCGGCGGGCGCAGACTTTAGGTTTTTCCCTACTCGAAATTAAAGAAGTGATTCCAGAACTGCTGCATGGAAAATTTAATCGTAGTGATCTAGAAGCATTATTAAAAAGTAAAATTGAGCAAATTGATGAAAAGATAGAAGCTCTAAACCTTTTAAGAAAAGGACTGATTGATACGTTTAGCTTATTAAAATGTTCTGTGGATGCACCGCTATCCATCACTCAAGCCACCCCTTAAATGTATATGGATTTGATGGCTAAATATAAAACAATCCACTACGATGTAGTCTACTTATAGATTCTTTGCATGAGAAACTGAGACCATTTTTAGCCTAACTAAGACATTCATATGTTTAACGATTATAACATTTCACCAAACATACTTATTGGTCTGTCAGTTGCCTTCGGTATTGGCTTATTGATCGGGACTGAACGTGAGCGACACCAGCAACCGTCATCAGATCATGCGCTCGGTGTTAGAACATTTACGATTGCCGCTTTAATTGGTGCTATGAGCACTTTAATGGCGGATCAACAAACCGCGCCGAACAATTTATTTTTACTCAGTGTTGTCCTTATCGTCATGGGTGGCTTAACTGCTTTATCTTATATCCGCACATCAAAAACCGACTCAGGTTTAACTACCGAAGCAACGCTCATTTTGACGGTACTCTTGGGTGGATTTGCGATTCATGCGCCATTGCTCACAGCGTGTATCGCAATCATTACTACTGGACTACTCGCACTCAAAACCCAGCTTCATACATTTATTAAAGGCGTTTTATCAGAACAAGAACTCCATGACGCGATTATTTTTTTAGGGGTTGTTTGTATTGCCGTCCCTCTGGCGCCGAATCAAGCAATAGGGCCATTCAACGCCATTAATCCTCATTCAATTGTGATGATTATGGTTGTCATGATGACGATTAATGCAATCGGTTATGTGGCGCAGCGTGTTATTGGTCTGCGTTATGGATTAGCATTTGCTGGTTTTATTAGTGGCTTTATTTCAAGCACGGCTACGACATACACGATGGGACTTAAATCAAAACAAGAACCTGAGCTGTTTAATAGTGCTGTTGCAGGGGGAGTGTTATCAAACCTATCAACCTTGATTTTGCTGGCAGTTGTGTTGTTTGTCATTGAGCCGAGTATCTTATATCCGTTTATTGTTCCTTTAATATTTGGCTCAGTCGCCATTTGTATTTACGGCGCATACTATATTCGGAAAATTTCTCCAACATCTGCACTGCCCCACTCCAATAAAGACAGAGCATTTAACTTATACCAAGCCTCATCTTTTGCTTTTTTGATGACTGTTGTGCTTTTTGTTTCTGCGGCGGTCAATGCTAAATTAGGTGAACAAGGCGTGATATTGAGTGCGCTTTTTACCGGGATATTTGATGCACACGCAACGGCGGCATCAATTGCATCTTTAGTGTCTTCTCACAAACTGACGGTGGTACAAGCGCTACTCCCGATTATATTAGGAGTCAGTAGCAACACCATGACCAAAGTAGTTGTGTCATTTAAATCAGGTGGTTTAGCCTATGCCATCCGCATATCCTTAGGCTTGATGCTAATGATTGCTTGTTGTTTTCTGACACTTATACCCTTCATCTTATAAATGTCATCACGTTTTAGGACTTTATACATTCACCGTTTAGAGCCTTATTCATAAAGATACACATTCTCTTTTTTATTAAAATACGAATGCGATAAACTGCACTTATTCAACAAACACCCATTTCGAGTCCTTCATGAGTAAAGTTAAGACCATTTATATCTGCCAACACTGCGGAACCAACCATCCGAAATGGTCTGGTCAATGTAGTGATTGCGGAGAATGGAATTGCTTAGTTGAAGCCAAACCTGAACCAACAACCAATCATCGTGCACGCAGTATGGGCAATAGTGGCGGTTACGCAGGGCAAGCCGCAACCGTCACGCGCCTCGATCAAATTACGGTGAGTCGTGAATCTCGTTTAACGACTGGAATCAGTGAGTTTGATCGCGTGCTGGGTGGCGGTGTCGTCAATGGCTCTGTTGTCTTGATTGGTGGTGACCCAGGGATTGGTAAGTCCACGATTTTGCTACAAACAGCGACTCACATGGCTCAAGGTGAAAAAGCCCTCTACGTCACAGGCGAAGAATCTTTATCACAAGTTGCCATGCGCGCCAAACGTTTAGAGCTACCTACCGATCAACTGAAAGTCATGGCAGAAACTTCGGTGGAAACCATTTGCGCGACACTCAGTGCAGAAAAACCTGTCGTTGCTGTACTCGATTCGATTCAAACGCTATTCACAGAAACACTGCAATCCGCACCAGGTGGCGTTTCTCAGATCCGAGAATCCGCCGCAATCCTCACGCGTTATGCAAAACAAACAGGCACTGCCTTATTTATCGTCGGTCATGTCACCAAAGAAGGCGCACTCGCTGGTCCTCGCGTACTCGAACACATGGTCGATTGCGTGTTGTATTTTGAAGGCGAATCAGACTCACGTTTTCGCATGATTCGAGCAGTAAAAAATCGTTTTGGTGCAGTGAATGAACTCGGTGTGTTTGCCATGACTGATCGCGGGCTTCGGGAAGTTGCTAATCCATCAGCAATATTCTTAAGTCGTTACGATGAAGCGATTGCGGGCAGCATTGTCATGATTAGCCGCGAAGGTACTCGTCCGCTCTTGGTCGAAGTTCAGGCTTTAGTAGATGACACCCAAGGTTCGCCGCGTCGTGTGGCATTAGGCTTAGATCAAAACCGTCTGGCAATGCTCCTTGCGGTCATGCATCGTCACGGTGGTATTCATACCAATGGGCAAGATGTATTCGTCAATGTCGTCGGCGGGATCAAAGTCTTAGAAACCGGTTCAGACCTTGCTGTCTTACTCGCGGTTGCTTCCAGTATTAAAGGTAAAGCATTACCACAAGAACTCGTTGTTTTTGGTGAAGTCGGATTGTCTGGTGAAATTCGTCCTGTTCCAAACGGACAAGAGCGTCTGCGTGAAGCCGTCAAACACGGTTTCAAAAAAGCCATCGTGCCACGTGGTAATGCGCCAAGACAAGCGATTGAAGGCATGGAAATTATCAGCGTTGGACGACTACATGAAGCTTTCAGCGCAGCATTTGATTTAAGTAGTTCATAAAGCAAGACAAAAACCAAGATAAAGCCCACGAAGAATTACGGCTTTCTGGGCTTTATCTTCTAATTTTCAATAGGCATTCGCCAAATTCACACTAATCATAACCACATCACAACGATACTTTTATAGTTCTGTGATAGTTTGTGTTGCGTGTGATTTTGTTATTTGAATCACACTTTACACTTTGAAATGATTCGACTCTTGATAACAGGTATGACGTACCCATCATCTAAGAGCAACATCAGTGTTTTAATTTAAAAAGTAACTGTTTTATCTCAAATTGCATCACTTTTTAGGAAAATGATGAACATGAAATCAAGTACGCGCACCGCCATTTCTTCACTGATTATGGCAACGCTTATTTTGTCACCTTTGGCAGAAGCTAAACGTATAGGCGGTGGTAGCAGTCACGGAATGAGCCGTTCGAGTTCAAGCTCTTATGGTCATTCAAACTATGGTAGTTCAAACAATTACAACAGTACACCTGTGCGCCCATACACGCCAGCTCCACAACAAGCGCCACAAAAAAGTGGACCAGGATGGGGGGGCGTTGCAGCAGGGGTTGCAGCAGGTGCAGTTGGCGCAACACTATTAAGCCACGCAGGCTCAGCAAATGCCAACACACAACAACCAACAGCCGCTCAACAAGAAAACGGCTCTGGCACATGGAATCAACAAGCTACCCAGCAACCACAGAAAAGTGGTTTCTCTTGGTTCTGGCTCATCATTTTGGCGGGTGTAGGCTATTTTATTTATCGTCGTTTTGCGGCGAAGAAAAATACATTAGCAACGAGCAACGCAGCACCTAGTCCATTTGGTTTTGGTAATAGCAACACACAACCTTCAGGTAGCAATACCAATATTTTTGGTCAACCTGTTGGTGGTGGTTCGAGTGCACCTAATGCAAGTTTTGGTTCAGCTTCTCCCTTTACAAGTAATGGTCAAACTCTGCCAGATGGCACTGAGAATGCTGCATTCCTTCGTCAAGCACGCGCAACCTTCTTGCACATGCAAACCATGAATAGTGCGAGTAATCTGGACGAATTACGTCGTTACTTTACACCTGACATGTTCAATGCGATTCAGTCAGACATTGCTAACAACCACGACACAGCTGAGTTTCCAACGCTGAATGCTCAAATTGTCGATAGCGCACAAGAAAATGGTCAGTATGTCACCAGCGTTTTGTATAGCGGAACAGTCAGTGAAGATCTGAACTCGGCACCAGTACCGTTCAGCGAGACATGGCATTTTGTACAACCCATTGGCAGTACAGATCGTAAATGGCTGGTTGCTGGTATTCAACAAGGGTAATTCGGCACTGAACGATTTTATCGTATAAATCAGACCGTTTTTCCAAGAGCCTTCGTCGGGATTTTTCTAGACGAAGGCTTTTTTTATTTCTATATAACCTTAAAAATAGATCATTGAGCCTGCAGTTATTTAGCTTGTCGAAATATCGAAATGATCGGCATTTGATTAAGGATATGTACTTCGACAAGCTCAATAAACTCATGCTAGTTGAAAATTCCAGTGATCTTCACGCTTGAAAACATCACATCCAGCCCCATTTTATAACCATCTCAAATTTTGTCTTGTCTACAAATTTTACGAATTTTTGCATGATGCAATTTCAGTGAAATCAAAAGATAAGACGTTTACGTCAACTGTAATATAAGAGGTCAATCAATGACAGCTACAACTGAAAAACCAAATAGCAAAAGCTACAGCTTCCAAGCCGAAGTCGCACAACTGCTTCACTTAGTGACACACTCATTGTATTCCAACCCAGAAATTTTCTTGCGCGAACTCGTGTCGAACGCATCTGACGCTTGTGACAAATTACGCTTTGAAGGCATTAACAACGCCGCGCTTTTTGAAGATGCGCCTAACCTCTCCGTTCGCGTTGGATTTGATAAAGATGCAAAGACGATTACGATCACTGATAACGGTATTGGTTTAAGTCAACAAGAAGCCATCGATAACTTAGGAACGATTGCAAAATCAGGTACACGTGATTTCGTCAGCAAACTCAGCGGTGACCAAAAATCTGACGCACAACTGATTGGTCAGTTTGGTGTGGGTTTTTATTCTGGCTTTATCGTTGCCGATAAAATCACCGTTGAATCACGTCGTGCAGGTTTACCAACAAGCGAAGGCGTACGCTGGGTGAGCGGCGGAACTGGTGATTTCGAAGTCGAAACCATTGAACGTGCAGCACGCGGAACCAGCATCATCCTTCACTTACGCGACGATTCATTAGACTATCTTAACGGCTGGAAACTGAAGAATATTATCAATAAATATTCTGATCACATCAGCCTGCCAATTCTGATGCAAAAAGAAATCTGGCAAGAAGGTAAAGAAGAAGGCGACGCAGGTCAAATGGTCATGACCGACGAATGGGAAACCATTAACTCAGCCAGCGCACTGTGGTCACGCAACAAAAAAGACATTACCGAAGAACAATACATTGAGTTTTACAAACAACTCAGCCGCGATCAAGAAGCGCCTCTCAGTTGGAGTCACAACCGAGTTGAAGGCAGCACTGAATATACTCAACTGCTTTATGTCCCAGCAAAAGCGTCACATGATCTGTTTACTCGTGAAGCCAAAGCAGGCATCAAATTGTATGTCAAACGCGTGTTTATCATGGACGAAGCTGAAAGCTTGATGCCAATGTATTTGCGTTTTATCAAAGGCGTGATCGACAGCGCTGATTTGCCACTCAACGTCAGCCGTGAATTGTTGCAAGAAAGTCGCGATGTAAAAGCGATTCGTGAAGGTAACACTCGCCGCGTCCTCAGCATGCTCGAAAGCCTGTCTTCAAGCACTGAAGCTGCAGATCAAGAAAAATACACCAAGTTCTATACAGAGTTTGGCGCAGTCATCAAAGAGGGCTTGGGCGAAGACTTTGCCAATAAAGACAAGATTGCTAAATTACTTCGCTTCGCTTCAACAACGAGCGATACCGTCAGCGTATCGTTTGCTGACTACAAAGCACGTATGAAGCCTGAGCAAGATGCGATTTACTACATTACTGCCGAAACCCTAGCCGCGGCTAAAAACAGCCCACAACTTGAACTGTTTAAGAAGAAAGGCATCGAAGTATTGCTCATGACTGATCGTGTCGATGAGTGGGCGCTGAACTTCTTGCATGATTTTGATGGCACATCACTGCAAAGTGTCGCAAAAGGTGCTGTTGATCTTGGCAAGTTACAAGATGAAGACGAGAAAAAAGCAGCTGAACAAGCGGCTGAAACATTCAAGCCTTTGCTAGAAAAACTGACTGAAACATTGAAAGACAAAGCCAAGGAAGTACGCGTCACGACTCGTTTGGTGGATAGTCCTGCGTGTTTGGTGGGTGCAGATGGTGATATGTCCAGTCAACTTGCGCGTATGCTCAAGCAAATGGGACAACAAGCACCAGAGATCAAACCAATTCTGGAAATCAATCCAGAGCATGCGTTGGTGAAGAAACTCGAAGGCACAACTCACTTCGATGATCTCGCGCATATCATTTTCGATCAAGCGTTGCTTGCAGAAGGTGGATTACCAGAAGATCCAGCTGCGTATGTAAAACGTGTGAGTGCGCTGCTCATCTAATCAGAAGTTAACGAAAGATGAGCCTTTCCAGAGTTTGATGACTTTGGGAAGGCTTTTTTACATCAACAACAATCCCAATAAAAATACGCTTTCTCAAATCGTTTATTGATTAAGTCATCCTGATTGATGAATAAATGCGCAACGCCACAATCACCAAACATGATTTGATCATCAGTATCTATTTGCATCAATAACACATCATTTTTCTTTTTTTCATCGTAATCTCTTATGTCCGACTGCGTAAAATAAGCATAACCACCAATTTTGTGTCCACACGCATCAAAGAACTGATCTAACTCATCCTGTTGCTGCTTTTTAAGTGTCTCGTGAAAATCCCAGTAATCTAACCCATTAAAGTTAAAATTAAATCTGAAATCATCATTACCGCCGTATTCTGTGTTTGATGAAAAAGATAATTCATGCTCACAATTAATCGGTGATTCTGAATATAAGTTCTCTGTTAAAAAATCAAAATTTGTTTGTTCTGCTTGTATAGTTTCATGGAATATAACTCGATAATCATCCATATCCCACCAATCACTTCCTGAAACAAAAAGCTGCAAAATGCCATTCGAAGGATAGTTCGGTAACGCTGGAACCTCAGAAAAATTGATTTGAGAAAGCATGATCATTGGATGACCTGCTTTACTTTTCGGGTATTCAAAACTCAAAGGTAAATAAGGTTTTCCTAGAAACTTACTGGATGTAATACTTAGCTTTTTTCCATCTTGAATCGGTCTAGCAATTATCTTTACCGAATCTAATTTATAGCTTTTTAAATTTGATTCAAATTCCTTAAGAATTTCAGGAAATATCATTATTGGTTCCTTTATATTTAATAACACATTTCAGCTTTATAGTATTACCCAGCCTTTAACGAAACTCCATAACAACCATATAGACTTCCCATATAACGCGGCACATAATCGAGCCACCTTCACTACGCTTTCAAGGAAAGAATGATGAAAAGAAGTCTCTTGAGTTTAGTTGTTGCAAGTAGCGTACTCTTTGCTGGACAGAGCGCAAATGCGATTGGCTGTCTGACTGGCGGTGCAGCGGGTGCAGTCGCTGGACACTATGCACATCACCATGCTGTCGTTGGCGCAATCGGTGGTTGTATTGCAGGTCATGAACTTGCTAAACACAATAAAGCCAAAGCCGCTGCAGCTGCAAAAGCTCAACACGATGCTGCTATGGCTCCTCCTGCAGCCGCTCCTGCTCAAGCCGCACCACCCGCTCAATAATTTATATTGATAAAAAAGGGTTTTATGAATGTCATAAAACCCTTTTTTTAAATCTACACTGTTATTAATCCCGCTCAATCAACTCGATCTTATAACCATCTGGATCTTCGACAAAGGCTATCACAGTATTACCATGTTTCATTGGCCCTGCTTCACGAACCACACGTCCGCCTCTCGCTCGAATATCATCACACGCAGCATACGCGTTCGGCACTGCCAGCGCGATATGACCATATCCTGCGCCAATGTCGTAACTTGTCGTATCCCAGTTATGCGTCAGCTCCAGAACAGTATTCTTATCTTCTGTACCATAGCCAAGAAACGCTAAGGTAAATCGACCTTCTGGGTAATCATTTTGACGCAATAAACTCATTCCCAGCACTTCAGTATAGAACTCAATTGATCGCTTCAAGTCGCCGACTCGAAGCATTACATGTAACAATCTCATTTCGCCTCTCCTTTTTCATGCCACGGCGCAACCCACGGCAACATCAACATCCCCGGTAATGCGAGCAATGTACACAACCAAAAGAACCCCGTATAACCACCCATAAAATCAACCATATAACCTGCATAACTATTGACGACCGTTCTTGGCAACGAAGCCAATGATGTGAGCAATGCCAACTGGAATGCGGTATATGCAGGATTAGTACTCATCGCAATAAACGCGACAAATGCCGCTGTTCCAAGCCCAACTGCAAACGCTTCCGCACCAACCACACCACCGAGCGCAAACAAGTTATGATCTGTTTGCATGGATAACCAAGCAAACAATGGAATCACCAGCATTTGCGCCACGCCAAAAATCCATAAAGCACGATGAATCGACATTTTTAACATCGCAAAACCACCAACAAATCCACCAATCAATCCGCCCCACAGCACAGCAACTTTTGCAATTGCTCCGATTTGAGTTTTGGTATATCCCATGTCGAGATAAAATTTGGTTGCCAATGAAGTCGCCAGTGAATCACCGAGCTTGTAAAAGAAAATAAAAGCAATCAGCGCAATACCCGCTTTGACCCCTTTACGATTAAAAAACTCTTCTAAAGGTTCAATAAAAGCCGCAGCCAATGTGCGTGGTGGAATCTGACGTAATTGTGGTTCACGCACGACGACCGCCAAAATCGCACAAGGCAGCATAAATAACGCCACAATCCAGAACACCACATCCCACGGTAAGCGATCAGCCAAAATAAACGCTAAACTTCCCGGTACCAGTCCAGCCAATTTATAGGCATTGACATGAATGGTATTCCCTAAACCCAGCTCATTATCTGGCAAAATCTCACGACGATATGCATCAATCACAATATCCAGCGATGCACTCAAAAAACTAATCACAATGCCAATCAAGCTAATCAAAGGCAACTGGTTATCTGGTCGTAATGTGCCCAGCATACCCAATGCGATTAGCAGCAAAACTGGTAAAATAACCAACCATGTCCGACGACGCCCATATTGTCTAAACTGAAAAAAGTCGAGGAAAGGTGCCCAAACTGGTTTAAATACATACGGGATTTGCAACAACGTCAGCAACCCGATAGTCTTGATATCCAAATGATAGGCATCCACCCACGCTGGAATCAGATTCAAAAAGACAAATAAAGGCAATCCTGACGAAAAACCAATCACCGTACAAATCAGAACTCTTTTCCAGAAACCTGCTTGTGAAGAATTGTTTGAAGAATGTTCTGCCGAAACGTGCTGACTCGCCATTATGTACAACCGCTGTTTTCATAAAATGCGACAAGAGTAGCGGGATCAAATTGTTTTTGCCAGAATAGTTGTGCAATGTTTTATTGAGACAAATTTTTGGAGCACGACAGAATGTCGATTAATGCGCTTGCTACACGTGCACTGATGTCTTGCCGCCAAGCCGTCATGGCAAGCCAATCCGCCAGTGTTCCTGGTTTTCCATTTACTTCGGTTATTCCAGTCAGCATCACCGCTCAAGGAGAAATCATTGCACTGCTTGCGGAGACAGCACCTCACAGTAGGAATATCCTGATTGATCCTCGTGTATCTCTACAACTGCACGACGATTTAGAAGATAACTGGCAAGCAGCAACTCGTCTGTCTGTACTTGGGCGAATGCGCCCATTGAATTTAGCACTATTAGATATAGCAAAATTAAAAGAGTCTTTTTACTTACTACATCCTGAATTGGATCGCTTCGATGAATCTGCGGACTATTATTTTTGGATATTAGACTCGGTACAGTTCCGTCTCATTTCGGGCATCGACAAACCTCAATGGATGGATCGAATCTCACCAGATTTATTTGAGTTAACTTCGACTGATCGGCAGCAACTCAATGACGCTATTATCCAGCAAGGCATACAAGGTCATGTGATTCAGGCTTGTCGCTATGGTCTACAAATTATTGCTCATGGACGAATTCGTTTCTTATCAGTGACAGAACCTGTCAACCAAATGACAGAACTCTTTGAACTCATCAAAGCTCGACAACTTGATGATCCAGCGCTGATTGATTAGACCATCTAAAAAACAAATTCAAATCATAAATTCAATTCACAGCATGCTGTTATACATGGCACAATATCATCTATAAGAGTGTATACAAATGCAGCTCAAACTCTTGAATTCGCCTTCATGAAAAATAGATACATTGACCTTACAAACGCACATGACGACGGACGGCACTATGGACAGTAAACACTCAGTCACTGACAATCTAGATATTGCCGACAACGCACACGAGAGCAACCATAATCATCATTCGATGGATCACATCAATAGCAAGCCGACAGACAATCAGCTCAATGAATCAAGCAATATCATGCAAGATGCCCCTGCACTTCCGTCCAAAAAAGCTAAACCGATTGAGTCAACACCCATATCAGCAACGAATCAAACGAGCCTAATACAAAAAAACAGTATGAACAAAGCACTTGAAACACACACACCTGTCATTCAAAAAGCAGTTCCAATTAAGACAACCTTACCTGAAAGCGGCTTCCTCAAAGTTGATCAACTGAGACGCACCGCAAATCTGACCGAACTACCGCCAAGTACACGTCGGATTAAACCTCTGAATGATTTTTTAGGTCAGCACCGCGCACGGGCTGCGGTAGAAACGGCATTATCGCTTCCTTTCGATGGCTATAATATTTTTGCAGTAGGCACCAGTGGGCTCGGTAAGCGCACGATGCTCAAGCGCATGCTTGCCCTGCAAGCTGCAGAAATGCCGACACCAAGTGACTGGGTCTATGTCAATAATTTCGCCAACCCACGCCAACCGATTGCTCTAGAACTACCACCTAGTGAAGCACCTAAACTCAAAAAAATTATCCATCAACTGTGGAATACTATTTTTGATCAATTAGAAAAAACCTTTGCGGCCGATAGTTATCACACCCGTATTGAAAATATTCGTCACAGCGCGGGCACTGCGCAACAGCAAGCCTTGCAAGCATTGACACAAGAAGGTGAAGCACTCGCACTTAAACTGGTTTCACGCAACGAAGAACATCGTTTTGTGCCGGTAAAACAGCAACCCGTTGAAGATCCAAATGCTGAAACTCATACCATTACCAGCAAAGAACTGGATGAAAATGAACTCGCCGCACTCGCGCCTGCCGAACGTGCCAAGATTAATCAAAATGTTCGTTCAATGGACAAGAAACTACACCGCCTTGGCGCACGACTTGGACGCATTGAAGAACAAACCCGCCACCAAGTTGCACGCTTAAATGCACAAATTGCGAGTGATATTGTTCAGCCTAGAGTCACTCAAGTTGCTCAGCGCTTTGAACATGTGAATGGTATTGCTGAATATCTTAAAGATTATGCAACCGATATCGTCGAGCATGTTGAATTAATCCTAGAGCAGGAAGAAGATGATTTCTTGCCAGGAATATTTGATCGCGTACCTCAACGCTATCAAGTCAATGTCTTGGTCACGCATAAACCAAATTCTGGCGCACCTGTGATCTTTGAAGATTTGCCAACCCATTACAATTTGCTTGGACATGTTGAGCAACTCACCCAGATGGGTACGATCACCACCGACTTCACCCTCATTCGCTCTGGTGCTTTGCATCGTGCAAACGGTGGATTCTTACTCTTAGAGGCCGACCAACTCCTTGAGCAGCCTTACGCATGGCAAGGGCTCAAACGCGCTTTACGTTCTGGTCAACTCAAGCTTTCTTCGCTTGAACACATGCTGACACTCACAGGCAGTATTTCCCTAGAGCCAGACTCTTTGCCGTTATCGGTTAAAGTCGTTTTATTAGGTGAGCCGAATATCTATTATGAACTTCTTGAGTTTGAACCTGAACTCAACTCACTGTTTAAAATCCGCGCTGACTTTACCAACACCCTCAGCCGTACTGTCGAGAATGAAGAAGCTTATGTGCGCCTCATTGCAGACTATGTCAACAAAGATAAGCTATTACCTTTTGATCGATCTGCACTGGCTGCATTATTGACAGACTCTAGCCGTCAAGCAGAAGATCAATCATCGCTTTCACTCCACGCTGCAACTTTAGGTGACTTACTCCGCGAAGCAAGCACAGTTGCCTTGCAACAAAATGATCGCCAAGTCACCGCAAAACACATTGAAGCGACACTTGCAGCGCGCCTCTACCGACTTGGACATTTACGTGAGCTGTATTGGGAAGATTTATCGCGTGGCACACAGCTGATTGAGACTGAAGGTTTCCGCATTGGACAAATCAATGCACTCACCGTCGTCCACTATGCAGACAGTGAATTTGGTCTACCCGCGAGATTGACCGCTACTGTCTATCAAGGGAATGGTGAAATTCTTGATATTGAACGTAGCGTTGAACTCGGCGGCGCACTGCATGCCAAAGGTATATTGATCATGTCGAGCTTTTTACGGGCTCATTTTGGGCGAACCCAACCCATTCATTTCTCTGCTGCCCTCGCTTTCGAACAAAGCTATGGTGAGATCGATGGCGATAGTGCGACACTCGCCGAACTCTGCGCATTAATTTCATCGATTAGCCAAATCCCAATTGACCAATCATGGGCAATTACAGGTTCAATGAACCAACTCGGTGTAGTACAACCGATTGGCGGCATTAATCCAAAAATCGAAGGCTTTTTTGACGCCTGCCAACTACAAGGTCTAAACGGCAAGCAAGGGGTGATTCTACCGATTCAGAACGTCCAACATCTGATGCTGCGCCAAGACGTGATCGATGCAGTCCGTGAAGGAAAATTCCATCTCTATGCAGTGCGTACTGTTGAAGAAGCGCTTTCATTACTGATGAAACGCCCTGCAGGCATCATGAATCCTAAAGGTCGTTATGAAAAAAATACGATTTTTGGCGAAGTCATGAATCAATTAAAACATTGGCAACAGCTTGAAGAAGGTGATCGCAAAAACGACGCGCCAAAAAAAAAGAAAGCGGATAAAACCAAAAGCAAAAGCAGTGCTAAAAATGGCAAAGCAGATGACTCATCTACGGATAAAGACAAACCGAATCCGAAGAAAAAGCCTACTTCTGAAAAAGTAGAAACTCGTCTACCTAAAGATGAAAAAACCACCGATGAAAAAGTAAAGGATGAGAAAGCCAAACCTCAGAAAGTCAAACGAGTACCAAGACGCGATCCAGAAGATCAAAACGATGAAGAATCGCAAATCGCGTGGGCGGGTGAGTAATGGTTGCTCACGTTTTTTGATATTTTAAAGCAGAGTTCTCCTTGAGAGTTTTTATGTGTTTTGACGAGTGATGTCGCTCACAGAGCTTGTCGAAACATGATTAAAGACTATTATTACGAATCGGTAAACTGCACATGATGCTCACGCATCGTGTCGTCAAAAAACTCATATCGATTTCGACCATTTGCCTTCGCTTTATACAACGCAGCATCAGCTTGTCGTAACAACTGCTCAACACAAGTACCCTCAGTCGGTTCAGTGACAGCAACACCCACACTAACCGTCACAAAAGGACGATGCTCATCTGGATTAGGAAGCGCTAGTGCTTCAATCGCACTCAGCAAACGCTCAGCTTGCCGCTCAGCATCATGCTCATCCATGCTTGGATATAATAGAATAAACTCCTCGCCACCATACCGTGCAGCAAGCTCACCACTACGCTTAGCTAAACTTGCAATCAATTCTGCAATCTGTTTTAAACATTCATCCCCTGCCAAATGACCTAATTTGTCGTTATAAAACTTAAAAAAATCGACATCAATAATCATCAAGGTTAATGGATGCTGTTGACGTAATGCACGATTCCATTCATGATTCATCACCTCATCGAGATGGCGACGATTGGAAAGCCCAGTGAGTCCATCTTGTCGAGATAACTTATTCAGTTGCTGTGCAAGTTGCTGACCTTTATCCACTGAATGTCGCAGTAAACAAGCCTGTAGAAAATTCGTCCGCTCTTGTCGGTCTAAAGCGTATGCAAGACACATGCCCAAAAGACTGGTCATGGTATATGTCAGATTCCAGAGTTTCCAATTCATATGCTGACCTAGCATATATGCCAAAATAATCCCGCAAATCCCTCCCATCCAACCTACAATCATCGCGGCATAAAAGCGTAAACAAACAAAACTATACAGCACGATCACGATATACATCGTCCCCGCATAGGTCAGAATAACCGAATCACCGCCTCCCATATTTGCTGTAGCCGAACTCACAGCAATTGCAAAAACGCCTCCGATACCGATATACCATTCATACCAGCGATTGATTGTTGGAAAATAAGAAAGTACCGATGAGAGTAAAATCAAAATACCAGTCCACGCATTAATACTATAAAAATGCGCAGTAATATCTTTGGGTAAAACCTGATAAATTCCGATATTTTCAACTAAGAATAATAAAAATAGCAGCGGTGAACGAAAATGAAAAAGCTGAATCGCACGAGGAATATACTGAGCCGTAAAAGATGATTCTAAATGCGCTGGAAAACGCAACAACCAATATCTAGAACGCAATACCGCTCGAATCTCTTGCTCTATCGGATCTTCTTCTATATAAAGTCCTCTCTCTAGATGATCATCATGACCATAATCCAAAGATTCGGTATTCATTCTATTGAGCTCAATAGATTCTTTGCGCATGTGATTATTAATCCTCAGCTCAGCGTTCACTTATTTTTTTCATTGCATAAACTATTTTTATTTCTTAGAGACAAACCACTAGATTAAAAAACTTAAGTCGTCATTTTAATCATAATATCACTGAAGATTATAACACCTCATTTTGAATTAAATTTAACTCACTTCGGGAACTAATTATCTAAAAATGAAAAAGAGCCGACTAACGGCTCTTTTTAAAACACAACAACTTAATCAAACTGCATAAATTATGCAGATGGTGCTGGGCTGAACTCTTCGATCAACGGCTTAAGCTCACCATTGCGGAACATGTCGGTAACAATATCACAGCCGCCGATCAACTCACCATTGACCCAAAGTTGTGGAAATGTTGGCCAGTTCGCAATACGTGGCAACGTTGCACGAATATCTGGATTTTCCAAAATATTAACAAACGCAAAAGGACGGCCAATTTGGCTCAATGCCTCAACTGTACGCGCAGAAAAACCGCATTGTGGAAATTGTGGGGTGCCTTTCATATACAAAAGCACTGGGTGCTTTGCAATTTGCTCGCGGATCAACGTTTCTGTTGCATTGGCTTGAACATCTGACATGATGATGACCTGATTCAAAAATAAGAATATGCGCTGATTATACCGCTGATAAGCAAAAAAGCGTAATGATTGCATGTGTCTTTTTTGACGGATCGTTCGCAAGATCTCAATTCAACACCTACATGATAAAATCCACATGGATTTAACATTATTAACAGCATAATTTGCTAACATAACCATTCATTTTTTAGTAAAGCCATACTTTGGTCTAGTCGGGAATCTGCCATGAACTCAACTCTTACTCCCACACCAGTCATTCCATCGAATGACCAAGCTAGTTTTTTGATGCCGACCTATGCGCGTCAACCGATTGCGTTTGTACGAGGCCAAGGTACTTATTTATATACACAAGATGGTACTGCTTATCTTGATGCGTTAACTGGTATTGCTGTATGTGGTTTAGGACACTGCCACCCTGCTGTTACTGCCGCGATGATTGAGCAAACATCGACACTCGTTCACACCAGTAATTTATTCCAAATACATTGGCAGGAAGAAGCTGGTCGCTTGCTCTGCCAAGTTGGCGGTATGGAACGCTGTTTCTTTGCCAACAGCGGTGCGGAAGCAAATGAAGCTGCGATCAAACTTGCGCGCATGAGCGCTTACAAAAAAGGCATCACTACACCAAAAATCATCGTCATGGAAAAATCATTTCATGGTCGTACGCTGGCAACGCTCTCTGCGACAGGCAATGAGAAAGTCCAAAAAGGCTTCTACCCTCTCGTTGAAGGTTTCTTACGTGTTCCATTTGGTGATGTGGCTGCAATCGAAGCATTGGCAAAAGCGCATGATGACATCGTCGCAATTTTGGTTGAGCCGATTCAAGGGGAAGGCGGTGTCAATACTGCACCACAAGGCTTTGTTTACCTCGAACAACTTCGTGCGCTTTGTGATCAACACGATTGGTTACTCATGCTCGATGAAATCCAGACAGGTAACGGACGGACTGGTAAGTATTTCGCATATCAACATACTGCGATTAAACCTGATGTGCTGACCACGGCAAAAGGTTTGGGTAACGGTTTCCCTGTGGGCGCATGCTTGGTTCGTGATAAAGCAGTTGATCTATTCGGCACGGGAAATCATGGTTCAACTTTCGGCGGAACGCCTCTCGCCTGCCGTACAGTTTATTCAGTGATTGATAGCATCCAAAAAGAACATGCTATCGAAAATGCGTCAAAAGTCGGTGGTTACTTGAAAGATCGTTTTACTCAAGAACTTGCTGGATTAGACGTGACCGTACGTGGTTTTGGCATGATGTTAGGTATTGAGCTACCACGTGCTTGTGGCGAATTGGTTGCGCGTGCACGTGATGAGCAACATCTGATCATTAATGTCACAGCAGATAATGTGATTCGTCTCCTGCCACCACTTAACTTAAGTCAAGCAGATGCGGATGAAATTGTTAAGCGTTTGGTTATGTTGGTGAAGGATTTTTTGGCTAAGTAATTAAGGATCAAGTGTTCTCCTCTTTCCAATGCTGAATGAGGAGAATAAAAAGTAAATTAAAATAAGCAAACATTATTGCACGATTTTCAATTGAGAATTATATGGATGTAGTACATCAAAAAGGTATGCCAACAAAATGGTTACAGTATCCAACCTACATTTTTCTATTGGGTGCATTTTTTAGTGCAGTAGCGGGAACTAATTGCTTTATAGCAGGATGGATCGGTCGGTTGGGAATTGAATTTTACCTAATAAGCGATTTTTTAATATTTTCTATCTTTTGGTTTATGCTAAGAAAATACAACTATACAATAATAATTGGTAAAGATTCTGTTCAAAAGCTCACACCCATCATGAAATTCGGAATACTATTTTTTGGATTTATGTTTGCTGGCATATTTTCACTTTCAGTTGCAGGAACTCTATTAAATATAGCGATATGGATGACATCAAATACACCTACACAATTTCAAACAACAGTCTCTAAAGTAGTTTCTTTTGATCCATCTTCAAATGATTGGTGCAAAAAGAAACAATACACGTTTGCTAACTCACCCATCAATACAGATACAACTGTTTGTGATAGCGATGGTTCACTAGAAAGCGTAAAAGTAGGTGATACTTTGCTAGTCAATGAGCTAGTAGGTTTTGCTGGTGCTCATTTTTTGAATGCGGAACATACATCAAACTAAGCAGCGATTGATAGAATAGTAATAGCCACCCAAAATTTAGACAATAAAAAACCGCAACAGCCTCTATGTTCACTTTAACTTAAATCGCTAAAGAGGCTTGTCGCGGTATTTGGTATTTTGACCTCTCTCCGCTCTTACTTCATAGAGCAAGATGGTAGTAGACGGCGCTGATAATAAAATACCAATTGTACGGAGAATGTAGGCTCTTACCTAAACTATCCAACAGCTCGCAAAACAGAGTCCATGCAGAACGCTCCGTATTGGCTTCATTATAGCACATTTTTTGATCAGACCAGTGCCATTTATCGGGCTTTTATCTGGTCTGACTCGCAATATTAAAGATTTGATTGAGCTGTGAAACAACTGCTGGAGGAAGTGTAGGCATGACTGGATTTGCAGAAGAAGTATCTACATGAATACCTTGCATTCCGTTCGTAGAAATAGGATTGATCTCGGTTGCGACAGTGCCAATCTGCCCATTTGCATCATATTGCGGCAAAACAGGCTGTAACTGTGCCTGCGATTGAGTTGGAAGCGCAACCTCATCCAATTCATTATTAGTCATCGTGGTTACATGAGCAAATGCCTGACTACTACCCGCAATCAAGACTACACTTACCATCAAATACTTAATCATGTTTGATCTCCTCAAACAACTGAGCCAGTAATCATCAGGCTTTATTGTTATTAGTATAAATAATCATCAAAACTTGTTTACACAATATTTTCTCAAATTATAGCTGATGTCAGATACTATCGAAAACCCTGCTGTCGCCAAGCCTCATACACCATGACTGCTGCGGAGTTAGACAAATTCAAACTCCTTGAATCTGGTTGCATCGGTAATCGTAGCCATTGATTAGCAGGAAACATTTCACGGACTTCGAGCGGCAATCCTCGTGTCTCTGCACCAAACAAAAACGCCACAGGGCGATTCAAATCCGATTCAAAAGGCGATGTCGTACCTTTCGTCGTTAATGGGAAAATATCCGTAATTCCCTGTGCGCGAACATGCTCCAAACACGCATCTAAATTCGGCCAGACTTTCAATCGTGCCCACTCATGGTAATCCAGACCTGCTCGTCTTAGTTGTTTATCTTCCAGCTCAAAGCCAAGTGGCTCAATGAGATGCAAATGCGCACCTGTATTCGCACATAAGCGAATGATATTACCTGTATTGCCTGGAATTTCAGGTTCATGGAGAATGATATGAATCATATTCTGGCTACTTTTAAATAGACTATTTATATAATAAAAAGGTGACCACCCACTGAGCAATCACCTTTTTCAAATTTCAGTACATTCACAAAATTATTTTGCTGAATGTCCTTTCAATTCAACTTTTACGCGGTCTTCTTTTGCAATGCCTGCATAGTATTGACGCAGAATTGCCAACACTTCTGGGCGACTAAAGTTCGCTGGAACTTCTTCGTCTTCTGACAATGCTTTACGCAATTTAGTACCAGAAACTTTGACATGGTTTGATGCGTCATGTGGGCAAGTTTTGGTTGAAGCCATTGCCTCACATGCGTTACACCAGAAGGTCCAGTCAATTTTCAACGGCTGGGTAATCAATGCATCACGACCAATTTCATCAAAAATATGCTGCGCATCAAACGGACCATAATAATCACCCACACCTGCATGGTCACGGCCGACGATGAGATGTGAACAGCCATAGTTTTGACGGAACAACGCATGGAGAAGCGCTTCACGTGGACCCGCATAACGCATATCGAGTGGATAACCAGATTGAATTACTGTGTCTTTCTTGAAGTATTTATCGATCAATACACCAATTGCTTCTTGGCGAACTTCAGCTGGAATATCACCTTCTTTCAACTCGCCGAGCAATGAATGAATCATCACGCCATCACAGATTTCAACAGCGATTTTTGCCAAGTATTCATGTGAGCGGTGCATTGGATTACGAGTTTGGAACGCCGCAATCGTTTTCCAGCCTTTTTCTTCAAACAGTTTGCGTGTTTCTGCTGGAGTCATGTAGATACCAGCATATTTGGTTGGGAACTCGCCTTGCGATAGAACTTTTACTGAACCTGCAAGGTTGACTTCGCCTTGGTTCATGACCATTTTCACGCCAGGATGTTCAAGGTCAGTCGTACCGAATACTTCACGACATTCTAACTCTTTATCAATGCCATATTTTTCTGACAGGGTCAGGATGCCCATCGTTTCGCCACTGTCTTTATCAACTAGCGCAACTTCTTGACCAATAGTCAACGTATCAGCAGTTGCTTTATCCGTTGACAAAGTAATTGGAATTGGCCAGAACAAGCCGTTTTCCAATTGCATGTTGGTGACAACGCCTTTCCAATCTTTCTCACCCATAAAGCCAGTGAGCGGTGTAAAACCGCCAATACCTAACATGATCAAGTCGCCTACTTCGCGTGAGCTCAAGTTGATTTTAGTCAATGTTTGAGCATGTTGTTGCGCTGCAGTTAAAGCATCACCTTCAAGTAATAAAGTAATGAGGGTTGGACTGCCGTGTGGGGGAACTAAGGCCATGAAAACTCCGGTGAAAAATTAAAAAGTGTAACGATGTAAGAATCTAAATGTCTCAACATGGCAAAGTCACTGGATTGAGTAACAATAGTGAACAACGTTGAGCAACAAAAAACGATATCAATGCATTTAAAAGCGCGGTTGCGATTATAATACCTCCCAACTCTTTAATCCAAACTTTAAGCGCATCATTCAATGACTTCTGAAAACACAAAAGCTACCCACAAACCGAGTGGAAAATCGATCAAGCCAAAAATCGTTGGTTTACTCTCACTCTGCCGTCCGGGTTTTGAGCGGGAATGTGCAGAAGAATTAGAACGTTGGCTCGGTCAAGAAGGTGGCGACGGCTACGCAAATTTTGAAAAAATCAGCGGTCAAGTCGTGTGGATTGGTACAAGTCCGAAGTGGCCTGTTACTCGTGATTTGATTTTTTCTCGCCAAGTGATTCGTTTACTTGACAAAAAACCGTTGTATTTCGATGCCAAAGATCGTATCACGCCAATTCTCACCGCCATGTCTGGTATGAAATTCAGCGCGATTTACCTAGATCATCCTGATACCAATGATGGTAAGAGCCTCTCTGATTTATTTGAACGATTTCAACGTCCTCTACTCTCTGCTGCTGGCAAGCAAGAAATCCTTGATCGCGAAGCAAAGATGCGTGCGCATTTAGTCTTTATTGATGGGACATCAGCATGGTTTGGTATGAGTGAAATGGGGCAAACATTACGCTGGCCAATGGGCATTCCTCGCCTGAAAATGCCTGCTGATGCGCCCAGTCGTTCAACACTAAAACTCACAGAAGCCTTTGCATATTTTTTAAATGCAGATGAGCAAAAAGAATGGTTACGTGAAGGCCTCACCGCAGTTGATTTAGGTGCTTGCCCAGGTGGTTGGACATGGCAACTCGTGCAACATGGTATTCAAGTCATCGCAATCGATAATGGTGCCATGAATGAAAAACTCATGGACACAGGCCTCGTTGAACATTTCAAAACCGATGGCTTTATCTACCGCCCTAAGCGCCCTGTGCATTGGTTAGTGTGTGATATGGTTGAACAGCCTGCGCGTGTGGCAGAGCTCATTGGCGACTGGCTAGCAGATGGTGATGCTGGGCGTGCAATTTTCAACTTGAAATTACCTATGAAAACACGCTTAGATGAAGTCTTGTTCTGTAAAGACTTGATCGAAGGGATTGTGAAAAAGTCAGGTAAAAAACTAGAACGCCTTGAATTCCGTCAACTCTACCATGATCGTGAAGAAGTCACAGGTTATGCGGCGGTTGTTGGAAAACCTGAATAAACCCTATCACGCGATAACACATTAAAGGTGCGGCTTTGAATAGACGAATATGGATCAAAATACTCGCGTTTATCGCTGCACTGTATGTGAGTTATACAGGCACCAAGCATCTCGCCAATCTCAACCACGCGTCCAATGGTACATCTAATAACAATCAACAAGCTGCGCAATTTGATCGACAGGTCACACTGGCCGCAAATAATGCTGCAGATGACTCAATAAATTCTACACATTCAGAAGGTTATGTTGATCATAGCGAAGTTACAGGTAACGGAACCGTGATCAAAATATTATCTGATGACAATAAAGCTGGTAGTGATAATGGCAGTCGTCATCAGCGTTTTATACTACGCTTGCCTTCTGAGCAAACCGTTCTTATCGTGCACAATATTGATCTTGCACCACGCGTTGAACTTCTCAGTGAAGGAGATACTGTTGTTTTTAAAGGTGTTTATATCAACAATAACCAAGGTGGATTAATTCACTGGACACATCGCGATCCTAACGGACGCCATGAAGATGGTTGGCTAAAACGGAATGGAAAAATCTACCAATAAAATAAGCTATACACAAAATAGCAGTACCCTACTTTTCTTTTTTCAATTACAATTAATAATCATTCTCATATAAACTCTTTTGTATAGGCCGACGATATGACCTCTTCTCGCGGATTTAAACTTACACTCGCCTCCGTACTATTAGCAACCACATCAATCGCTATAGCACATACACCTTATATTTTGCCGTACCATTTTGACACGACTAAAGACATTGCAACGATCCAAGCATCTGCAACCGAAGACTTTTTCACTCCTGATCATGGCATTTCTGGTGACTTTTCAGTGACATCGCCAACTGGTGTTACAACACCTATTCCAGATGCCACCTCATTAAAAGAAGTGACTTTGGTACAAGTGCCACTCGCTAACAATGGAACATACCGTGTGACGTTGAAGGCAAAACCTCGTACCAGTAAATTTGCAAATATCGATGGTCGCTGGTTAAGCGTACGCCCAGCTCGCGGTGGTGCAGATAACAAGCCCAAAGAAGCACTCAGCGAACGTAGTTATGTTACACCAGAAGAACTCGCTAAAGATGCAAAAACCATTGAATCAACATCAACGCGCACACTTGAAACGTACATCACTAAAGGACGTAGTTCAGATAAAGTTTTGGGAATCACTGGTAAAGGACTCGAAGTTAAACTCAGTCAAAATCCAAGTGAGATCTTTTTAGATCAAGGTTTAGAGTTTGACGTACTTTTTGATGGTCAACCTGTTAAAAACCAAACAGTTGAAATTGATCAAGCTGGTAAAGCGCCTCTTCAATTCAAATCCGACGACAAAGGTCATGTGAAAGCAACATTTACTCAAGCGGGGACATACTTGCTTGAAGTGACTTATCCAAATGATCCAGAATCACACAATGAAAAGGGTCGTCAAACTCCACCACAAACGACCAGTTATAACTACGGCTTAACGTTTGGTGTTTCACAATAACATTCAAGAAATTAGTTTAGGTTCATTTAGAAAGCAGGCTGAATCATCAAGATCAGCCTGTTTATTTTTTAATTTTAATAATAATTTAAGAAAAATATCCCCAACGATGTGAAGTAGGAAAGCATTCCTGACAAAGATTTTTACCTTCAAAAGTCCCACCATCATAAATCACAAGATCAAGATCATCAAATAAGTTATTATCATCAAATCCTGCTGGATTCAGATCACGATTGATCATTAAGTTTTTACATTGCCCACAATGAAATACCGACATTTTTTCCATCGGAATAAATAGACCTTTCAAAGAAATCCAAGATAAATCATATTTCTTTAATAACTCTCGAAACTCCTCATCAAATTGATCTAATTTTGCATCAAATACATTATTTTCTATTTCATTACTATCCGTTAAAAAATAACTATAGTGTTTTCTAAGAGCGACATGCTTCATTGTGTACTCCAAAATCTATATCTCTTTATTTTAATAAATTTATCTACTTAATCAAAAAAATCTAAAATTTACATAGTAATTATTTAATGATTATAAAAAGTCTGTCCCACAATCTTCCCAACCTGAGCAATTACCCTACTCTGCTCTTCGGCTGAGATTATTGAACCCGTATAATAGACCGTCACTAAAAATGGTTGATGATTTTCAGGCCAAACAATTGCAACATCATTGCTTGCACCATTTGCTCCTGAACCTGTTTTATCACCAACTTTCCACATCGGATTAAAACCCGCACGCAATTTTGCATTGCCCGTCGTATTACCCATTAACCAATGAGCTAATTGTGCTGTTGCACTTGACGATAATACATTACCAACAAGCACAGTTTGCATGAGTTTCAACATTGACGTAGGTGTCGTTGTATCACGTAAATCATTTGTAATATTCGTATTTAACGTAGGCTCATTACGGTCTAAGCGAGTTATATGATCACCTAAAGTACGAATATAACGCGTTAAACCCGCAGGTCCACCAATCGTTTTCAACAAAAGATTTGCAGCAGTATTATCACTATATTGAAGTGCCGCAGCACAAAGTGCTGCAACAGACATCTGTCCTTCTTTGACATGCTGACTTGTGATCGGTGCATAAGATTCGATGTCTGCAGCCGTGAACTTTACTGGACGCTCTAAAGTTTCTTTACCTAGATCAACTTGGTGGAGCACAGCTGCAACTAATAACAATTTAAACGTACTGGCCAGCGCAAATCGCTCATTTGATCGATAGTTTAATTGCTGACCATTTTCAAGATTCAGCGCAGAAACGCCTAATCGACCACCATTTTCTTTTTCTAATGAGGCAATAGATTGATTAAAATTCTGAGAGTTTTCTGCCAAAGTATCTAATGATACAAGCATCAACAAAGATGCGAATGTATATTTAAAGCGCATCAAACACCTCAATCTTTATGATGACAACCCTTTGATTGCCGAAGCGAGAACCTTCCATGAATCCAGTGTCGCATCCAGCTTCACAACTCTCTGAGGCTCGGCAGCCGCACGCTCTGCATATACCGCACGCACACGATCAAAAAACTCATGACGCTCCTGCTCGAAACGATCCAATGCGCCACGCTTCCCTGCTCGCGCCATGCCAACTTCAACAGGTGCATCTAACCAAAATGTTTTGGTCGGCAACACTGATACAAACTGTTCAACCAACGCTTGAACTTGAGTTGTTGGTAAACCACGTCCACCGCATTGATATGCAAAAGTCGCATCCACAAAACGATCACACAACACCCACTGTCCAAGCGCAAGCGCTGGTTCTATGACTTGATTGAGATGCTGGGCACGAGCAGCAAATAACAGCAATAACTCACAAGCAGGTGCAATCTTTTCACCATCAGGGGTTAATAACAAACCTCGAATCTGCTCCGCAAGCGGCGTTCCGCCTGGCTCGCGCGTCACAATAAAATCGACTCCTTGAGCAGTTAAATGCTTCGCCACACCTTTAATCAGTGTTGTTTTACCAACGCCTTCCGTTCCTTCAAAACTAATAAACATGCACTATGGCTTCCTTCATCTTTGGTACTTGAGTCGCTGTATCTTTTTAATGTTTATTCAGCATCTTTCTTGGTACGCATGACCTGCAAATACTGCTGTACCGCTGCATTATGCTCCGCAAGCGTCTTACTGAATTTATGACCACCCGTACCCGTCGCCACAAAATACAACGCATCAATATCCGCAGGATGTAATGCGGCATGAATCGAGGCCAATCCTGGCATCGCAATCGGTGTTGGCGGCAAGCCATTGATCAAATAAGTATTGTAAGGCGTTGGTGTTTCGAGATCTTTCTTACTGATTCGACCGTCATATTGATCACCCATGCCATAAATAACTGTTGGGTCTGTTTGCAAGCGCATACCTTGCTTCAAACGATTCACAAAAACTGCTGCAACTTTTGCTCGCTCCCCCCCCACACCTGTTTCTTTTTCAACGATCGAAGCCATAGTCAATGCATCAGCCATCGAATGATACGGCAAATCAGACGCGCGATTGTTCCATTCCAGCTTCATTCGGGCATCTTGTTTTTCGTATAACTTCTTCAATACATTGATATCAGTTTCACCTACTTCAAAGAAATAGGTATCTGGTGCAAACCAGCCTTCAGGATTTTTTTGTGGAATCTCGGCCGCTGCTAAAATTTGATCATTTGGTAATTGTAATACAGTTTTTTTAATCCCCTCATTCGCGTCCAAACGTTGTTTGAGTTGATTAAACGTCATCCCCTCAACCAACAACACGCGGTTGAGCTGAACTAATTGCCCACTATTGAGTAGCTTTAATAACTCTGATGCACTGATTCCAGCAGGAATTTCATACGATCCAGCTTTTAATGTATTGTGAATAAACAAACGTTGATAAATTTTTAAAATAAAAGAAAAACGAACCATATCTCGTTGTGCGAGATTGCTAATCAGACCTGAATACGTTTGCCCCGTTTTAATCTGTAATATCTTGCCCGTCGAAGCCACGGATAATGGGCGATATAAAGATTGCCAGATCATCCCACTCAGCGCAAAAACACACAAAATGATGAACGTTTTAAACCAAGTCAATCTATATGCTGGTGTGCTTTGAGGCTGTTTACGAATTGAATTCTTGGCACGCGCAGCAGCAGCATTTTTTGCTGTTGTTTTGGCTGTTGGCTTCTTACGCTGAGTCATAACAAAAACCGAAACTTAAAGAGTTCGTTAGAATAACAGATTGGCTAATGAAGTGACTGCTGAAAGATTAAGCGTTCGACCATTCAAGGCACTCACAGGTACAATTTGAGTAAGTGCATTACAAAAAAACAAAGCCTCTATTTGTGCAACATCATCACGATGTAAAGTTCTCAAATGTAATGAGATTTCTTGAGCTTGCATACGCCCAATCAGCTCTGCTCGCATCACACCCAGAATCCCAGAACAATCAATGGGTGGTGTCCACCACTCACCGTCGACCAACAAGAAGCAATTGCTATAAACACCTTCAACAATCAATCCATTTACATCACATACTAAACCTTCATTCCACCCAAATCCTGCCAACTCTTGGCGCAACAAAACCTGCTCCAAACGATTTAACGTTTTTAAACCAGCAAGCTGAGGCATCACTTGCCCCAATTGGCTAGTCAATATTCCACTAGTAATTGGCGGCTTACACACATCATCAGAACATTCCGTAGATGGAAATAATTGCAGATAAACAATAGCAGACTGATGTGGCGGGAAATAACCTCGCGCACCAATGCCACGACTAATAATAACTTTTAATACACCATGTTGAATAAGTTCTGCTTTTTGAAAAACATCTAACTCAAGTTCAGCAAAATGAACATCTAAACCTAATCGATCAGCGCCAAGTTGTAATCGTTGTAGATGACGTATCCATAGTTGAGGTTTTCCCCCACAGATTCGAACACTCGTAAACAAACCATCCCCATACAAAAAAGCTCGATCTAACGGATCAATGCCATCACAAGGCAAACCATTTTTGAAAGTTTCGGCTATAAGCATAGACGTCTCTGAAGTCATTTTGATCACTTACTCATGACGATTATAAAAAATACGCTCAAAGCATAAACCAAGGCATAAAAAAAACGAACCGAAGTTCGTTTTTTTATAACTCAAAGATTTATTAAATAAGTCTTATGAGATTAGAAGTGGTAAGAAACACCAGCTTTTGCAACTGGGTACCAGCGATAGCGGTCACCCAATACAACTTCATTACCCAAACCGTCTTCAGCTTTGATCTTACCATTGTAGATCGCGCCGAGATCAAGGTTTACACCCCAATGAGCATTGATCTTCGGAGCGATACCAAAGCCTAGGTATGGATCAACTGCTGGACCTGTTGATACTTTACCAACTTGAGCACCAGTAGTTTTATCAGCTAAACGGAAAGCACTATCTTGAATGTATGTACCGAATTGCAAGTTTACAGCATTCAGATATTGCTGAGTGAATGGAGAATATTTGATCACTACAGAAGTATTTTCTAGTTGGCTATAGTTTGTTTTAAATTTACCAACGCCAGCAATACTAATTGAGTCGCCGTGAACGTTTGGAACGCTACCGCCAGCCCAACCGATATTTAAACTTGTATTAGAGGTTACATCATAACCAAAGTTTACACCGTAACCCGTCGTACCAGCTTCAACACCAACAGACACGTTAGACAATGACAGCGCTGGGTCACCAAGAAGTGAAGGACCTTGTGCAAAAGTAGAACCTGCTGCGAAAACAGCTGCAGTAACAGCGAGAATACGAAGAGTCTTCATAGTTATTCCTCAATTTTATATATGGAACACAATATGGAACAGAATGTTCCTGTGATTATCATTAAAACATAATTTGAAACATTTTTGCATCATCTGAAATTAGTTGCATTGCTGAATTTGTGTAAGATTTTGGATGGCACGTAAGTCAAAAAACAAAATAGTCATTTAAATTCAACAATTAACCAAACAAACAAAACCCTTTTGCGTTACAAAATGGTTACATTTCAATGCCTCTCACGTATGAAAGTCACCCAAACATTATATGCCTTTTTCAAATTTTACCGATATTTTCAGTGAGAGTTTGCAAAAACCACTATGCGAATTAGACTCGCATCCGTACAATACATCCACCGAGGGATGCTGCAACAGAAATATGTGACTGAGTGAAATCGATGATGACCCAAAATCATCCTCAATAACTCACCACTCTTAAACTTCTGCTAGGCTCGGTACGTCGCTCCTACTTAAATGCCATTATGTTGGGCATTAAGTCATCTTATATAAAGCAACGGCATCCGCGAACTTAAGTGATCTAAGGAGATCCTCATGAACGCGGTGGTCAATACTCACGACTATAAAGTCGCAGACATTAAACTTGCTGACTTTGGTCGCAAAGAAATTCTTCTCGCTGAATCTGAAATGCCAGCTCTCATGGGCTTGCGTCGTCGTTATGCTGCGGCAAAACCACTGGCAGGCGCAAAAATTCTCGGTTGTATTCACATGACAATTCAAACCGCAGTGCTCATCGAGACACTGGTTGATTTGGGTGCTGAAGTACGCTGGACATCATGTAATATTTTCTCAACACAAGATCACGCTGCTGCTGCAATTGCTGCTAGCGGAACACCTGTGTTTGCTTGGAAAGGCGAAACTGAAGAAGAATACTGGTGGTGTATCGAACAACAACTTCATGTTAATGGCGAACTATGGCAAGCCAACATGATTTTGGACGATGGCGGCGACCTCACAGGTGTTGTTCATGACAAATACCCACAACTTCTTGCAAACATTCATGGTGTGACAGAAGAAACCACAACTGGTGTTGCACGCTTGTTCGAAATGTGGAAAGACGGTTCACTTAAAATTCCAGCTGTGAACGTCAATGATGCTGTCACTAAGTCAAAAAACGATAACAAATACGGCTGCCGTCATTCACTGAATGATGCAATTAAACGCGGTACAGACATGTTACTCGCTGGTCGCCGCGCACTTGTTATCGGTTACGGAGATGTGGGTAAAGGTTCAGCACAATCATTACGCCAAGAAGGCATGATTGTACGCGTGACTGAAATCGATCCAATTTGCGCAATGCAGGCCTGCATGGATGGTTATGAAGTTGTTTCTGCGTATAAAAATGGCGTCGTGACTGGTAATAAAGCTGACATCGACCAAGTTTTACTCGGCTCAACTGACCTCATTGTAACTACAACGGGTAACGATAAAGTGTGTGATGCAGCAATGCTCGACACTCTGAAAAAAGGCGCTGTAGTTTGTAATATCGGTCACTTTGATACTGAAATTGATACTGCATATCTGCGCAAAAACTATCGTTGGGAAGAAGTTAAACCTCAAGTCCATCAAGTATTCCGTAGTGATGCACGCGATGATTACTTAATTTTGTTGTCTGAAGGACGTTTAGTGAACCTCGGTAATGCAACAGGTCATCCATCACGTATCATGGATGGTTCATTTGCAAACCAAGTATTGGCGCAAATGTATCTCTTTAGTGAAAAGTTTGCCGATCTACCAGCTGACCAAAAACAAGCTAAAGTTCGCGTTGAACTCTTGCCAAAGAAACTGGACGAAGAAGTTGCAGCAGCAATGGTTGCAGGCTTTGGTGGCGTATTGACACAACTGACTCCAGAGCAAGCAAAGTATTTAGGTGTGCCAGTCGAAGGTCCATATAAACCTGAAACTTATAAATATTAATTTAGTCATTCAAAAATAGAGAATTAGTCACGTTATCTCTAATGATGGCGTGGCTATGGTTTTCAACTTCGGTTTTAAACTCAATTTTTTAACTCATGAAACACTCTCTTTTGATTCTGATCGAAAGAGTAATCAAACATCTTTTTGATCGAATTAATCCACATGACGACTACAACAGTAACACCGATATCATTTGAATTTTTCCCGCCAAAAACAGATCTTGGCGCTGAAAAGATTTTGGCAGTACACCAAGAATTACAGACATTAAATCCTGCTTATTTTTCCGTAACTTATGGCGCGGGTGGTTCTACACGTGATCGAACGCTTGCGACCATTGATGCCTTACATGGCAATGGCGCACCTGTCGCACCGCATCTTTCTTGTATTGGTGATGATAAGTCCCGTATTGCTGAACTGCTAGAACGCTATAAAAACCAAGGCATTCGTCATTTAGTCGCATTGCGCGGAGATTTACCGTCAGGTCAGGTTGGCTTGGGTGAACTCCCCTACGCGCGTGATCTTGTGCAATTCATTCGTGAAACCACAGGTGACCACTTTCATATCGAAGTTGCGGCTTATCCCGAGATGCACCCTCAAGCTGAATCTTTTGACCAAGACATTGAGCGTTTCATTGAAAAAGTAAAAGCTGGCGCAAATTCTGCGATTACCCAATTCTTCTTCAATGCAGATAGTTACTTTTATTTTGTTGATGAACTTGCAAAACGCGGTGTGCATACACCAATCATTCCAGGAATCATGCCGATTACCAATGCCAGCAATTTGATCCGCTTTGCAGACTCTTCTGGCGCAGAAATTCCGCGTTGGATTCGTAAACAGTTAGCAGCATACGGTGATGATAGTCAACGTATTCGTGCATTTGGACATGAGGTTGTTGTACGTCTATGTGAACGTTTGATCGCTGGTGGCGCACCTGCATTGCACTTTTACACCATGAATCAAACAGAGCCAACGCGTCAATTAGTTAAAGATCTCGGTCTATGATTATCAAATAGCGCTTCATCTCTTTGGCGTAATTAGATATGCAAAATCTACTTCAAAAGAATATTGACTTGCTTTTAAATGGCCTTGTTTCCAATGATGAAGATGTTACACGAGAAGCAATATTTGCCATGAAGCGCTCTCAATGGGCAGAAAAATCGATATTAGACTCGACTTTTTCTGCTCTAATTGAAGTATTAGCGTCAAATGTAGCGCAAAGATCAAAACATACTTCTTTTATCGTTTATTATTTTGAATCATCCTTCAAGTTTTTAGATTTCAATCAAAAGAAGCAACTTTTGTCATTAATAGAATCCAGATATGATTCATATAAAGACTGGATGGTGCAGTTTAGCTTTTCAGAGATTTTAGGAGAGAAATTTTCCAATCTAGCATCTCTAAATGTTGTTAAACGCTTGAATCGGCGAACACGAGGACAATTCAAGCTCTTCATTCCGCATGCATTTGAACATCATGCGACTAACTCACACTCCACGTTAGTCAAAGCAATTGCTCTAAATGAACTAAAAAAACTTCAATTTCGCCAGCCGACTAATGTTGTTCGGGAAGCAAAAATTTCGCTAAGAAGGGTAAATCAGCGTAAAAACATTTTTGTATTAAAGCATATTAAAAAATAGGCTACTAAGTAATGAACTCAGCACTTTGGCATCCTTGCACACAGATGCAAACCCATGAAAACTCACCACCGCTTGAAGTGGTGCGTGGTCAAGGTGCTTATCTCTATAAAGCAGACGACACACCTATCCTAGACGCGATTAGTTCATGGTGGGTAAATCTGCATGGGCATAGCCATCCAAAGGTAAATGCAGCGATCATTGATCAGCTTGGACAACTTGAACAAGTGATGCTCGCTGGCTTTACCCATCCACCGATAGAACAACTTGCGCAACGCCTAGTTGAGATTACTCCAGAAAAGCTAACGCGTTGTTTCTTTGCTGATAGCGGCTCTGCTGCGGTAGAAGTCGCACTTAAAATGAGCTTGCAGTATTGGCATCAATCCCATCAGCCACAACGTAGAACCTTTATTTCACTGCAAAACGGCTATCATGGTGAAACCCTTGGCAGTCTTGCTGTTACGGATATCCCTCTTTTTTCGAGCCAATATCAGCCATTACTCATTCAACATTTGCGTGCGCCGACACCTGACCTCACATTAAAAGAAATAGGCGAAACAGATCACGATTTTCTAGCGCGTCAATTTGCTGCACTGGAAAAAATACTCATAGAACATCACGACACTGTTTGCGCGATTATTGTCGAACCGCTTGTCCAAGGTGCAGCGGGCATGAAAATGTATCCACCTATTTATTTAAAGTGGTTACGCGCACTCTGTGATCGACTCAACGTCCATTTAATTTTTGATGAAATTGCAGTCGGTTTTGGTCGTACAGGGACGATGTTTGCACTGGAACAAGCAGAAGTAACACCAGATTTCCTCTGTCTATCCAAGGGACTTACAGCGGGCTATCTTCCAATGTCTTGTGTCATGACGACCGATGACGTCTATCAAGCCTTTTATAGTACAGATATCACCCGTGGTTTTTTGCATTCCCATAGTTTTACGGGAAATCCGCTCGCAGCACGCGCAGCGCTGGCCTCACTCGATATTTTTCAGCACGAAAATACACTGCAAAAAAACCAGCAACTTATCATGATCATGCAAAATGAATTAGCAAAATTACATGATCATCCAAACACTCGTCATATACGCCAAACAGGGATGATTGGAGCTTTTGAATTCGTACAAGCTAATGGTCAACCCTATCCAGCTCACGATGCTCGTGGTCGTTTGATCGCTCAATTTGCAATGAGTAAAGGTATTTTATTACGCCCTATTGGACATCAAGTTTATATTATTCCGCCCTACTGCATTACATCAGACGAAATAAAACACCTTATTGATGTGGCACGGCAAGCTATTGAATGGGCGGCTCAGCAATCCATTCATTCAATCTCGAATCATCATACGGAAAATTTATCATTACCATGAGTCGCTTTTTTGCAGATATTCCTCTCAATATAGATCAGGTCATTGAGTTACCTGAGGTCGTTTTTCATCATTGGGTTCGAGTTCTTCGCGCAAATGTCGGAGATCAGTCGACTCTATTTAACGGCTTGGGCGGCGAATATGACGTGGAACTGGTAGAGATCAATAAAAAAAATGCAACGGCACGCGTCCTAGGCTTTAATTCAATCAATCGCACTGAGCCGTATTTCGTGACTTTAGGACAAGTCATGAGTAAAGGAGATCGCATGGATTATGCGATTCAAAAAGCCACAGAGCTAGGTGTTGGAGCAATTCAGCTATTAACCAGTGAACGCTGTGAAATGCGTCTAAAATATGACCGCGATCAGAAAAAAATAGATCATTGGCAACACATCGCAATTGCCGCATGTGAACAATGCGGATTGAATCGCATCCCTCAAATTCTCGCACCAACCTCATTAGAAAATTGGCTGCCACAAATACAAAGCGAACTAAAACTGGTACTTGCCCCTATACAAGCACCAAAACCATTACCCTCAACCTTACCCAAAACAATTAGCTTGTTGATTGGTGCAGAAGGTGGATTAAGTGCAATAGAAATAGAAATGGCCGAAAAATCTGGTTTCCTAAAATGGCAAATCGGCGAACGGATATTAAGAACAGAAACAGCACCCGTCGTCGCTCTGGCGCAACTGATGGCCAATTAAAATATTTGGTACTGTCAAATAGATCAGGTTATATATTCTTTATCCTTACAAAGGTGTATATATAGACAAAGTCCTATTTCTTCGTAAATATCTATTTCGCTTTTGTGAAACATAAGGCACAATCTGTAGGACAATAATGTAGATTCGTTGAGAAACGGGCAGTATTTTTCCAACAATCACAGGAGCCGTTAATGTCGGGATATGAAGAACAGAGTATTCTTAAGCAGCGCATATGGCGCATGCAAATCCTGAATACTCGCTCACATCAGGCATTGCTACTGTTCTCATTGCTCAGTTTAGTTTTACTTACCTTTATTCTGTACCAACGTTTCTCTTTGGTTGATGACAACAAACTAGCAGGTTGGACTGTCATCTCGATTAGTATTATTGCCATTTCTTCTGCACTCAATAATCATTTTAATAATCGAGAGCATCGTGTCTCTCCGAAGTTCTTTGATCTTTACCTTTTATCATCAGCATTTGTTTTAGGCATCGTTCTTGCGACAGGTCAACTCGTTTTTCACCCGATAAGACCATTTACATCTGGCTCAAATATGGTTGAAAGTTCAATCAATCTATTTGGTTTGGTGTTGCTGTTCTCGCACATGCTTGCACTGATTTGTTATACCGATCGCTATCGCTTGTTTTTTGTATTTGTACTGACCAGCGTATCACCACTACTCTATCAGGAAATAACTTCAGACCCGAGCTTATTGCTCAAGCCGCATAGCATCATGGTAAATGTTTATGTGTCATTTATGCTGTTCTGTGGCTATAAAATGCATAGGATGCGCACCAAATCAGCATGGCTCGTTATTCGCAACGAGAACCTGATTGACTACATGGAGTCCTCAAAAGAACAGACGGAGCATATTAATAGCCAGCTTGAAGAAGAAATGAGACAGCGGATCTACACAGAAGAGAAGCTTCAAGAATCCAATATACATCTTGAAGAAAAAATTTTGGAAAGAACACGAGACCTCACTGAAAGTAACCTGCAATTACAAAGTTCTCAGCAACGCCTTGAAATGGCGCATAGTGCGGGTGGAATTGGCACATGGGATTGGGATATTACTGCTCGAAAAATGCACTCAACGAATATTGAGCAGATATTAGGCTACAAAAATGACGAAATGGATGCATTTTTAGGCGATATGTCCAAAGTAGTTCATCCAGAAGATTACCCTGCCGTTCGCAAAGCCATCGCTGCACACCTCTTAAATCATACTGATCGCTATGAAGCAGAGTTTCGCATGCGCCATAAATATGGTTATTGGGTTTGGGTGCAAGACATGGGACGCGTTGTACAACGTAATCCTAAGACTCGATTTGCAGAACGCATGGTTGGTGTTCGCCGCAATATTACTGCTGAAAAAGCCTCTGATGAACGCCAAAAGCTCGCATCTACAGTATTCCAACAAGCTGCCGAAGGAATTGTGATTCTTGATAAGAACATGACGTACATCAATGTAAACCCTTACTTTGAACGGATGACTGGCTTCAAAAAAGAATTACTGATTGGTAAAGAAATTTTTACCTCAGACAGCACTCAAACGCCTCTAGAACAACAATCTAAAAGTAAAATTGTGAAGAACCTTCATACCACAGGTCAATATGAAGGCGAAATTCAAATTCAGCATAAAAATGGCGATGATATTCCTGTCTGGTTACACATCAATCCTATTTTTGATCACAACCAACAAAAAACGCATTACATTGCAATTTTGAATGACCTCACTGAACGTAAGAAAAATGAGCAACGACTTTCTTACCTTTCAAACTATGATCTTCTGACCGACTTACCAAATCGTCATTTCTTCAAAGATCATATGCACCAAATCATTTTGAAGAGCTTAGAAACTAATTCAACGTTTGCATTATTGCGCTTAAACATCGATCGCTTCCGCTTATTAAATGATCTTCTCGGCACCGATGGCGCTGACATTCTACTCAGACATGTTGCACAACGACTTTCCACATATGACGCACGCGCCAGTATGATTGCACGATTAGGAAGCGATGACTTTGCAATTATGCTGTCCTACCCGCGTGACAATGAAAAAGATGTTGAGCAATATTGTGAGCGTTTATTAGAAGTATTTAACAGTCCATTCGATGTACGTGCTCAGGAAATTACGGTCACGATTTCAATTGGTGTTGCGCTGTGTCCAAAGCATGGCAAACAAGTGGATACACTATCTAATACCGCTGAAAATGCTCTACAAGAAGCAAAACGACTCGGAGGCAATGCGATTCGCTTTGCCAGCAGTCAAGGTGGTATACAATCATTAGAACGCGTTAATCTTGAAAACGCATTACGTAAAGCAATCTCTAACACTGAATTCGTGGTCTTTTATCAACCTAAACTCAATGCCATGACTCGCCATATTGAAGGTTTTGAGGCATTGGTTCGCTGGAGCCATCCAAGCAAGGGAATCGTAGCACCCGTTCAATTTATTGGACTCGCAGAGGAAATGGGGATTATCTCTGCACTCGGTGAGTTTGTATTAGATCAATCATGTGCACAAATTAAAAAATGGCATGATGCGGGTTTTCATAATATTTCGATTGCAGTCAACGTTTCTGCACAACAATTACAACGTGGCAATTTTATTGATACATTGGATCGGATTCTTGAAGATCACCAAATTGATCCACGTTTGCTTGAATTGGAAATTACCGAAACACTGCTCATGGATGATACGGATCAGGTTCAAGCCATTCTGCAAGAAATTAAACGTCGTGGTGTGACGATTGCACTCGATGACTTTGGTACCGGCTATTCATCTTTGTCCTATCTCGGACTTTACCCAATTGATGTCATTAAAATTGACCGCTCATTCGTCATTCAAATGATTGGCAATGAAGAGCAAAAAGCCATTGTTCGCGCGATTCTGGCAATGAGTAAATCACTAAAAATGAAAGTCGTTGCTGAGGGTGTAGAAACACTTGAACAAGCGCAGTTTTTATGTGAAGAAGGATGCGAGTTACTACAAGGATACTTATTTAGTAAGCCTGTTCCAGCTTTTGAGGCTAATAAGCTTTTGATGAATTCAATGGGCGATATAGTGATTCCAAAACAGATGTCAATATAATCTGCTTTCTACCAATTTGTATTTATAAAAACTCTTAATAATCGTATCAATTTCTCATAATTCTCTAGTAATCCGCACAAAAACAAATCGATGCTATGCTACAATACATCACTTAGCATTATGTCCTACTCATCTTGTAATGCGCGAAACGCTTAGCAAATTTTCACAAAGAATTTGCAAACAAGTCTAGTCTTCGCAACGGGCTGATCACCAATGAGCCCGCCCCCAAATATTGAAATCGTATGACGCCAAGCCGTCACGATCCTTCTATAGGATCATTCCACCCGTTTAAGTAGACAACGAGAGCAAGATGGACAAGCAAGAACTCAAACAAGCCGCACTGGATTATCACGAATTTCCAAAACCCGGTAAAATTAACGTTGTTCCTAGCAAACAACTCGCAAACCAACATGATTTAGCA
>JASLHI010000021.1 GCA_030149815.1 Aquirhabdus sp.
TTAATTTCTTCAACACGGATTCCGAGTTGTTCAGCTACGGCCGCCTTGACACGTTGTTCGATATCGCTCACCGAAAATCTCCTTCAGGTTATGGCATCTTAATCAAATAAATAAAGATGGCGCTAGTGTAAAGTAAACAATAAAAAATACAATTGGCGAATATGTTCAGTCGAGTTAATTTAAACAACTCGGTTTATGCCAAAACCCATACCCACCAACAAAAATCACAAAAATTACCTATATTTCAAAACTATAAATACAAAATAATCAGAAACACTTTAAGTAACAATCCGACCGAAATAACACAAAATAACGATAATCACAGTCAACAAACAAACCTAAACAGCAAAAATCACGCCATGAAGTTCAACAATAAGCTCAATGACATGAACGTCAATCAGCCCATGTACATGCCGCCATTTACAGGTAAAACGGTTCCAGTGATATAACCCGCCGAGCTACTTACCAGAAAACCCACTGCAGCAGCAATCTCTTGCGCCTGCCCTAAACGTCCTAATGGAATCTGTGACAACATCATTGAACGAACTTTTTCATCCAACACTTCGGTCATATCTGTCGCAATAAAACCTGGCGCAACACAATTGACCGTAATATTACGACCGCCCATTTCACGAGCCAGCGCACGACTAAAACCTTCAATTCCAGCTTTCGCTGCACAATAATTGGTTTGTCCAGCATTACCCAACTGCCCAACAACCGAAGAAATATTAATGATACGACCAGAACGCGCCTTGCTCATGCCACGTAGCACAGCTTTCGACAGATGAAATACTGCGCCCAAATGCACTTGCAGAATGTCTTGGAAATCTTGTTCAGGCATACGCATTAGCAAACCATCTTTGGTAATCCCTGCATTATTGACCAAAATACTAATTGTGCCGAAATCTGCTTCGATTGATTTGATCAGCGCATCCATTCCCGCCGTATCACGGACATCAAGCACACGACCTGTACCTTGATCGGCTAGGCGATCACTGATCTGCTTTGCACCATTTTCTGTTGTTGCTGTACCAATCACAAAACAGCCTTGTGCCACTAATTGTGCTGCAATTGCCTCACCAATTCCGCGACTTGCTCCAGTCACTAATGCGATTTGACGTGGCTGCTGAGAATTATTGTTCTGATCGTTCATGCAAGTTTTCCTTCTAATACTGCGATATGAGTTAATGCATCATCTAAACGACTACGGGTATCAATTGGATAAGAAACCAGTGGTGGCGTCATGCGTTTAGCGAGATTGGTTAACACATTGTTTGGACCACATTCCACCAAATGACTTACGCCCAGTGTCACAAGCATGTGTTCGGATTGTATCCAACGTACTGGACTATAGAGTTGCTGAGTCAATGCTGCTTTAATTTGTGTCAGATCCGCCTCAATCACTGCGTTCACATTTTGCACCACAGGAATACTTGGAATTTGGATTGTCGTTTGCGCCAAAACTTCTGCCAGAATTTCTGCGGCTGGTTGCATCAATCGACAATGTGACGGTACGCTGACTGGGATTGAAATGGCTTTACCACCCGCTTCTTTCGCCAATGTCGCAACGGCCTGAACTGCGCTGGCTTGACCTGCAATCACGACCTGTCCCGGTGCATTGTAGTTTGCAGGATCTACGATATCGCCGCTCTCGGTGCTGACCGATGAGCATAACTCTTCAACTTTTTCATCACTGAGGCCCAATACGGCAACCATCGCGCCTGCGCCTTGCGGCACTGCTTTTTGCATCAGTTGTCCGCGTAGATTGACTAAACGTACCGCATCAATTAGCGACAACGCACCGCCTGCCACCAGCGCTGAATATTCACCCAATGAATGACCTGCGAGCGCAGCAGGAACAATGCCGCCTAAATCCAGCCATAAGCGCCATAACGCAATACTAGAAGTGAGTAATACAGGTTGGGTAAATTCAGTTTGATCGAGCCCTTCACCACTTTGTGCAATTTGCCACAGATCAAAACCTACACCTTCCGATGCTTCAACAAAAGTTTGAATAATTTGTGGATATTGTTGTGCTAACTCTGCAAGCATCCCCGCTTTTTGTGAACCTTGTCCTGGAAAAACCAGAGCTGTTCTTATTGGTCGCGGTGTTGATACTGTTTTATTAAATGCAGTCATAATGATCTAAAACCTATGAACGACCACATTGGTCAGGGCAAATTATCAATTCGTTTAAGAATGTTATCAATGGCATGATTGCGCAAGATTACTGCAATCGCATGAAATCCGACAGAAATCCTTGGTAAATCTCTTTTGGAGCACAAACAACAAAAGCCACTTGCCTACTTCACAGATAAAGCCTGAATAAGACCTGATCAAGAAGATAAACAAGCAGCTTTTGGATACGACAATATTTAACTTAAAATTTTAAATTTAATATTTCGCTCAAACTTTTTTGTCATTGGCAGCCTAAACGACGTACCAAAATTGACAAATTATTCGTCGATTGCAGCAACCGCGAACAATTGGCGACCACGGTAGAAACCGTCTTTGGTCACATGGTGGCGCAGATGTGTTTCGCCAGTTGTTTGATCAACGCTGAGTGCAGCAGTAGTCAAACCATCATGTGAACGACGCATGTCACGACGTGCACGGCTTTTTCGGTTTTGTTGAACGGCCATGAGAGCCTCCTTTGCAATAAATCAGTACATTAAAAACGGAACTGTAAATAAAGAAACAATAAAACAAAACTTTAAATCAGCACCGCAAATTTCATAACCACACTTAATCTTTGGTTAGCTTTAATCCAGCGAGAACATCGAACGGATTACGCTTTTCCTCAACCACTTGCCCGTTGGAAGATAGCAAGTCATCACCGACGCTTGCCACCGCAAGCTCACAATCATCGTGTTTCGGTGATAGTGGCAACAACAGCAAAATTTCATCTTCAAGCAAATTCAGTACATCAAGCACTTCTGCACCATGTGCAATTTGTGCCTCACTGAGAATGACGTAGTCAACTTCGTCTTTCTCACGACCTAAGCGGTCTGAATACTCTTCTTCAGTAAATAATGCTAGATGCACATGCGTATCTAAAACAAAATCTAACTGATGTAAACAACGCTGACAGGTTAATGGAAATGTCGCCGACATCGTGGCATCAAGCCAAGCAATCCGACGGTCATCCATGTACAGCTTACAATCAAGGGCGATTTGTTGATGATCATGCGGAGGAATAACTTCAGCAGCCACACGTGGAAACCGAGTCAACTCAACCTGACCTTGCCAAACAAACCCTAATTCCGCCCATTTAAACGGTTCTATATGTGTTGGAAACACTTGTGGCGACATCGCACTAGACGATGTACTCACTTGATTCGCTGCGCCATCAGTAGCAATACTGCTTGGCAAGACAGTTTCTGTCATGACAAACTCCGCGCAAGAAACACAAAATAGGGCGCGAATTGTACAAACTTACAGACCCCATGTCAAAGCAGAACCACATAAATTCTAGATATATTTACAGTCAGATTATTCTAGCAAATGCTATTTAAAACGGTTTACCGAATCTATGTATTAAAACCCTAAGAAAAGACAAATAATTTCCAATATCACTGAACTCTCATCCTCTATAGCTCATTGAGCTTGTCGAAATGTGCGGAGATACGAGAAGGCACTTGTTGAGATGCTCACTTCGACAGGCTCAGCGACCTTAGATATATGTTTACAATGAATTAAATCAAAGTAACTCAAATGAAAGCGAAGGAATCATGCGCACACTTTACCCAGAAATAACGCCATATCACACTAGTAAAATTAAAGTTTCAGAAATCCATACTTTATATTTTGAGGAGTGCGGCAATCCAAATGGTCGCCCTGTGATCTTCCTCCACGGTGGACCTGGTGGTGGCATTCAACCCTCATATCGTCAGTATTTTAACCCTGAAAAATGGCGCATTATCCTCCTCGATCAACGCGGTTGTGGACAAAGTACACCGTTTGCTGAACTACAGGAAAATACGATATGGGATTTGGTGGCGGATATTGAAACGTTGCGCAAACATTTACAGATTGAAAAATGGGCGGTGTTTGGTGGTTCTTGGGGTTCAACGCTAGCTCTTGCTTACGGCATTACTCACCCGACATCGTGTACTGCATTCTTTTTACGTGGAATTTTCTTATTGCGTAAAAAAGAAATTGATTGGTTCTATCAGGAAGGCTGCTCCAAAATCTACCCTGATGCATGGGAAGAATACTTAAAACCAATTCCGCCTAGCGAACGCGACGATTTGGTAAAAGCCTATCACCAACGTCTCATTTCAACCAATGCGCAAGTTCGACGTACAGCGGCGAAAGCATGGGCAACATGGGAAGGCTCAACCTCGAAGCTGATTCCTGATGCACAAGTGATTGCACATTATAGTGATGATGATTTTTCTGAAGCATTCGCTCGGATTGAGTGTCATTACTTTACGAATCACGGCTTCTTGTCTGAGGATAATTTCCTACTCAATCATGTGCATAAAATTCGCCATTTGCCAGCGATTATCGTGCATGGTCGGTATGATGTCGTATGTCCTGTCGAGAACGCATGGGATCTGCATCGCGCTTGGCCTGAAGCAGAGCTGAAAATCATTGCCAATTCAGGGCATTCATTATCCGAAGTTGGGATTGTCGATGCGTTAATTGATGCGACGGATCGGTTTTAATTGAATTTTGTAGAGGCACACCCTTGTGGTCGCCTTTATCAAATTATGTTCAGGGCAACCACAAGGGTTTGCCCTTACATTTTTATATCATCTGACATCCTTCAACGATTAAAACCATCAACAATCACCATTAAATTTGTATAAAAATAATCCAGTTAGCAGTAATATAATCTTAAATCCTATTGATGATTGCCGATCATTGGCAATTCAGAGGCAAGATTATGCTGCATCTCTACGTCCATCCTGACAATCCGCAAGACCGCTTGATTGAGCAAGCAGCGGCGCGGATTCGTGCGGGTGGCATTGTGGTTTATCCTGCTGATTCAACGTATGCGCTGGGTTGTCGGCTCGGCGACAAAGAGGCGATGGAACGCATCACACGCATCCGTCGCCTACCTGAAAAACATCAATACACCTTACTCTGCCGTGATCTTTCTGAAATCGCGACTTATGCCAAAGTCGATAATGCCACTTATCGCTTACTCAAGAATCATACGCCCGGCATGTACACCTTCATTCTGACGGCAACGCATGAAGTACCAAAGCGGTTGATGCATCCAAAACGCAAAACCATTGGCATCCGTGTTCCGACCAATTGCATCGCGCAAATGTTGCTTGAAGCATTAGGTGAGCCGATGCTGACTACGACGCTGTCACTGCCTGACGACACAGAGCCACTGGATGATCCGTATGAGATTGCGGATAAACTGGAAAAATTGGTCGACGTGTTTATTGATATTGGAACTGGAACTTTGGGTGAAACTTCGGTGATTGATTTATCGGGGGATGAGGTTTTGGTGGTGCGTGAGGGATTGGGGAATGTGGCGGGGTTTGTTTAATTAGCTTTTTTTCAGAAATTAATTGACAAATTAGGTACTGGTTCTCTACTTTGCACCACTCATTAATTAGTAACCAGCCGACGAATAAAAATGGATAAAATTTTACTAGGTGCTTATCTCTCTGTTCTTGCAGGTTTCCTTACGGCAGTAATAAGCGTTGTCAAACTCGTAAACGAAAAAGAAAGCAAAACAACAGACTATAGACAAGAATGGACAAAATCTGTACGCCTCAGTCTATCAGATCTAATTTCAAATCTAAACTTACATGCAAGTAACATTTTACTTAGATATCGCGATGGAGTAAAAATGAATGAACTGGCTCAAAAACCAAATAAAACGGATGAGGATAAGACACTAGAAAGCTATTTGAAGCAACGCCTACTTGACTGTGACTCTGCAATACAGGAGAACAAGCAAAAAATTCAACAAGCATACGCTCTTACACGTCTCCACTTTAAGCAGAACGACTTAAGCTTTTCTAGAGTAGAACAAAAATATGACATAATAATCAGCATGTTATACTCTGAATCTCAAAATCTCATTGGACAAGATAATGGTGCCGAATTGGCTGTACTTGTAGAAAAAACTTATGCTCGAGTCTCAGAACTCGCGGGATTCTCTCGCGATATTTTAAAAACAGAATGGGAAACAGTAAAACTAGGAGAAAAATCTTATCAACGAACAAAAAACTGGGCAATTTGGGGAGGAGCCTTTTTATTATTAACCTTAATCATATCTGGAATATATATTATTTTTACAATTAAAATGACGACATCATTGGACGATAGTTTGTCTACTTCTTTAAAAGCTGAATCTTCAGAAAAGCATGTCGAATATACCACCTCAAATGAGGATAAATTCAACACTGCATGTCCTATCTCAAATAATACACAGAATGTAACAATAGAAAACGGCGCAGTTAGTCAATCAAAAACAACAAAGCCACTTCTTCGTCAGAAAACCTCAGCTCATCTTGCATCAAGCTGCGGAATAAATCCATGAAGCCATTAATGGTTACAGCGCGCATACTCAAAACCTCCCTCACGGACTGGAAGACCACAGGCACCGTACTCACCTACCGCAACCACCAAATTTTCACAAAAACCGAAGGCTCTCTCCACGCGCCCGTCTTATTGCTAATCCACGGCTTCCCTACTGCCTCATGGGACTGGGAAGCCATCTGGCCGACACTCATGCAACACTACCGCGTCTTTACCCTCGACATGATTGGCTTTGGCTACTCCGCCAAACCAACCGATTACAACTACTCCATCCTCGATCAAGCTGACCTGTTTGAACACCTACTCAAACAACACAACGTCACCGAATACCACATCCTCGCCCACGACTACGGCGACACCGTCGCGCAAGAACTTCTCGCCCGCCAAACCGAACAAGGACAACGCCCACAACTCAAGAGCGTCTGCTTCCTCAACGGCGGACTATTTCCAGAAACACATCACCCGCTACTCATCCAAAAACTACTACTATCACCACTCGGTCCACTCATTGCTCGACTCAACAATCGCAAGCAGTTTTCGCAAAATATGAAACGAGTATTTGGCAAACAAACTCAACCAGACGCAGCACTACTCGACAACTTCTGGCAATTATTCAGCATGAATCAGGGCTCTCGAATCTTACCGAAACTGATTGGTTATATGCCTGAAAGAAAACAACATCGAGCACGTTGGGTCGGTGCATTACAACACACCACCATTCCGTTGAAACTAATTGATGGCATGGTCGATCCCGTATCAGGCGCGCACATGGTCGCGCGTTTTCGAGAACTCATCCCGCAGCCGAACGTGACCGAATTAGAACACATTGGACACTATCCGCAAGTCGAAGCACCTCAAGCAGTGTTAGACGCATATTTGGCATTTAGAAAGACCTTGGAGACCTGACGAGAAACCGAGCATTATCGAAAATACCTATTAAGAGTAATAACAACATCACCTTCCATCGGCACTTCGTTGCGGCTGTGTATTTATTTGTGCTAGTTTTTGTACTGCCTAGCTTGGCATGCACTTTGCTGTTGCGTAATAACTCAAATTGATATTGGACGTTGTCTCTTTACGTCTCCTTATACAGCTTAACGCCTAGAAACGGAACCTACTATGCTGATGCCTAGTTCGCCTACATTGATGTCCGGCAATTACGACGCCTTGCTTGTCTTATGTTCACTATTGGTGGCGATTCTAGGTTCTTATACGGCTCTCGATCTCACTGGTCGCATGTCCTCAGACAAAAAACAAACTGCAAAATGGTGGCTGCTCAGCGGTGCTTGCGCGATGGGCTTAGGGATCTGGTCCATGCATTTTATTGGCATGTTGGCCTTTAGCCTACCAATTCCACTCGGTTACGATATATCAACGACCTTACTGTCGCTATTGATCGCAATTGTTTCTTCCGCACTCGCTTTATGGCTAGTCTGCCAAAAAAGATTACGTTGGTATCGCCTAACGCTCGGCGCGTTGCTCATGGGCGGTGGTATTTCTTCCATGCATTACACAGGCATGGCAGCAATGCAAATGTCATCTTTGCAATACGATCCAGCACTACTCGTGCTCTCTGTCATGATTGCGATGGGCACATCTGGTGCTGCGCTATGGATCGCTTTTCATCTGCGCAAAAATGACACACGGATTAAGCTCTATCGCGCCTGTGCCTCAGTCGTCATGGGATTCGCCATTGTCGGGATGCATTACACAGGTATGGAAGCCGCGCAGTTTCCGATCGGCAGCCACAGTGGTGCAAGTCTGAATGGCGTTAATACCGGATGGTTAGCACTACTCATCCTGATCTGTACGCTGGCAATTTTAGGCGTTGCCTTGATTATTTCGATTCTCGACTTACGTCTGGAATCACGCACTGCCATACTTGCAGTGTCACTGGCAAAAGCCAATGAAGAACTCACCTATCTCACACTCCATGACAACCTCACCAAACTGCCAAATCGCGTTCTCCTTGAAGATCGACTGAATCATGCGATTGATATTGCTTATCGCGAAGGTCGAGGATTTGCGGTGATGTTTATGGATTTGGATGGATTCAAAGCCGTGAATGATGCTTATGGTCATCATGCTGGTGATCGGCTTTTGTTTGAAGTTGCTCAGCGACTGACAAACACTATCCGTAAGCAAGATACAATTGCACGAACAGGTGGCGATGAGTTTGTCTTACTCGCAAATTTAAGAGAGCCGCAAGTCGCGGCAATCCTTGCGGACAAGCTGCTTTCTACACTGCGAGAGCCATTCAAAATTGATGACCATGAACTACGCATATCGAGCAGTATCGGTATCGCGATGTACCCCAGCGACGGTCATACCTCACATGACCTACTCACGCATGCCGATGCTGCGATGTATCACGCAAAAGCTTTAGGACGCAATGCATACTGTTTCTTTGAAGCCTCTATGAATAGCCACGCCCATGAGCAAATGGAAATGGCACAAGATCTCCGTTTAGCATTGGAACGCAAAGAGTTATGTCTCTATTACCAAGTCAAAGTCGAGGCCTCTAGTGGTTTAGCAATTGGTGCTGAGGCATTAGTTCGCTGGCAACATCCTGTTCGCGGCTTAATTCCACCCGATCAATTTATTCCACTGGCTGAAAAAACAGGGCTGATCATTCCTATTGGCAAATGGGTACTAGATGAAGCTTGCCGACAGATGCGAGCGTGGCTGGATTTAGGTCATCACGATTGGACCATCGCCGTCAACTTATCTGCTTTGCAATTTGCTCATGTTGGGTTACTTCGCACCGTCACCAGTACACTCTTACTTCACTCACTTGAACCTCGTTATCTCACGCTGGAAATCACCGAAACAACAGCCATGCACGATGTGGATGTCAGTACGGTGATTCTTGAGCGTTTACATGATATGGGGGTCAAGATTGCGATTGATGATTTTGGAACGGGCTACTCGAGCCTGCTTTACCTCAAACGCTTACCAGCTAGCGAACTGAAAATTGATCGTGGATTCCTTCGTAATCTCGGCCAAAGCACCGAAGACGAAGCGATTGTGTCAGCAATCGTCGCGCTTGGAAAAACATTAGATCTGAGGATTGTTGCGGAAGGCGTTGAAACACTCGCTCAAAAAGAATTTTTGAGTCAGCTTGGCTGTGACTTTTTACAAGGATATTTATTCGGTAAACCCATGCCACCAGCTCAATTTATTGAAGCTTTGCATGAGTATCATACAACGTTGAATCAAGCCGATTCAGAATCGCAAAATGACATCACAAGTTCTCTTGTAGCGAAATAAAAACTTTAAAAAGCTCATTAATAAAAGTGTCCCCCTACACCATTAACCTATAACCCATCCCAATTTCAGTTAAGAGATGCTCTGGTTGAGTCGGATCTTTTTCTAATTTCTGCCGTAGATTTGCCATATAAATGCGAACGTAATGGCTATGTTCACTATAATTCGGACCCCAAACATCACGTAGTAATTGGCCATGCGTCAAAATGCGCCCCGCATGACGAATCAAGACCGTGAGTAATCGATATTCAGTTGATGTGAGATGCACGGCCTCGCCGCTGCGCTCTACCGTCCGTTTAACCAGATCCACCACCACATCACCAAAACTAAAAATCGATGAAACCGAATTACCAGTTTCACGCCGCCGTAAATGGGCTCGAACCCGCGCCAAAAGTTCACCCACACTAAACGGCTTGGTCAGGTAATCATCCGCACCCGCATCAAGTGCTTCGATTTTATCGTGTTCGTCACTGCGTGCTGACAACACAATAATCGGCATCGCCGACCATGTGCGTAAATCCTGAATGACCTGTAAACCGTCCATATCAGGCAATCCCAAATCCACAATCATCAAATCTGGCGCACGTGTTGCCGCATCGATCAAGCCACGCTGACCATGCTCTGCTTCAAACACTTGCCAACCTTCCGCCTGCAACGCGGTACGAACAAAACGACGAATTTGTGGTTCATCTTCGATGAGTAAAATATTCGGAACGTCCATTGATTCTATTTTTACCTTCTTAATGAGATTCTGATTGTAATGAAGATTGGTGTGAAAAGTCGCTTTCCGATTCGATTTCTGGCAACGCTGGCGCAGGTTCCTGTGGCCAACGCACAACAAAGCGCGCGCCATGCGGCTCATTGGATTCCGCGTGAATGGTACCGCCATGCGCATGGATCATTTCACGGCACAAGGTTAATCCCAAACCAATACCTGTCGTTGCCGATTCCGCTTGCCCACGTGTAAAGCGCTCAAAGATTTTCTCTTCCATACCCACGGGTAATCCTGCACCATCATCACTGACGATTAATTCCATCTGTTGACCATTCGAACCATTTTCATCGAGCTGCGCAGAAATGACAATATGACTATCAGCAGGGGTATAACGCACTGCATTCTCAAGTAAATTCGATAATATTCGTGCAATCAATAGTTCATCGACATGCACCAGCGGCAAATTAGATGGCAATGAGACTGCGACATGATGCTTACCTAATCGCGTCGTCATATTACGCAATACACTGCCAATGACTTCCTCAAGCGGAACCCATTGGCGATTCAAATTCAAACCGCCAGATTGCAGCTTCGCCATATCAAGTAAATTAATCACCAGCGCATGAATCGCATCGGCTTGATCTTCAATGGCAAGTGCTAATTCCTTGTGTTGTTCAGGATTTAAATCAGCACGATTGAGGGTATTGGCAAGACCAGCAAGCGCAGTCACAGGCGTACGTAAATCATGCGATAACGCGGATAATAACGTCCCACGCATCCGTTCACCTTCAATCCTAATCAAAGCTTCCTGTGCAATTTCCACAAAATGCACACGCTCTAATGCCAATGCAATCTGAGCGGCAAACGTATCCAGCATACGTTGTTGTTCGGGTTGAAATAGCGCATTGACATCATGCGGTAGCAAGCCTAATACACCACGTGTTCGCATTGGAGCGCGAAGGGGCCTATATAATAGTGGGCTGGCTGGCAGTGTATTGGTATGCAATCCTGCTTCAGTTTCATGATCATAAACCCATTGCGCAGTGCCCATATCCAACGCGCTATCCAGTTCCCGACTCATCGGCAACGACTGACCTTGTAAATCAACCGCAATCGCCAAACGATCATCACGATCTGGCAGAAATAAAACCACCTGACATTGAAAAACTTGCGACACTTGATCAATCGTCATTTGGCTAATTTGACTGGCAGTTAACGCACCTGACAGCGATTGGCTGAATACCGATTGGCGATTAGCGCGATGCTCACGATAGGCCGAAATACGTGCTTGAAAACGTAAACTTGCAGAGAGATTTGCAATGACAAAAGCAACTACAAACATCACCGAAAAGGTCAATAAATACTGGGTATCTGCCACACTAAACGACATGCGTGGCGACACAAAAAAGAAATCAAAACACACCACACCCAACACAGCTGAGAATACGCCCTCACCACGCCCGAAACGCGCGGATACGAGAACCGTCACCAGCAAATACAACATAATGACATTTGCAAGGTCAAACCACTGCGTCAACCCTGTCAACATCAGCGTGACAATCGCACAGCCTACAACCGCCCACACATAGCCTTTTGAAAAAAAATTAATTCCACTAAACATCGGAATATGCTTAATCTCAGTTTTGGCGGGCATAACGTCATCATCACCCACCAGCACCAGATCAATTCCTGCTGCCCGCGCCGCAAGCTCCGTAGTCAAGGTGTTATTAAACCGCCACCAACGCTTATGCGCGGAGCGCCCCAAGATAATGCGTGAGATATTATGCCGTTTGGCGTAATCAACAATTTGCTGGGCAAGATCAGTTCCCGCCACCGTTTCGACCGTCGCACCCAAACTTTGTGCTAAACGTAATCGCGCCAGCACATCATGACGCGTCTCTTCTGACAATCGTTGTAAACTAGGCGTTTCAACATATAGAACTTGCCACTCGCTCCGCAGCGCACCTGCCATCCGCGCCGCCCGCCGAATCAGGCGTTCAGCATTGGCATCTGCACCGATACAGACCAAGACGCGTTCATTGGTTTGCCAAATTGGACTGATCGCCTCATCGCTGCGATAGTCGCGCATCTGCGCATCAACCCGATCTGCTGTACGACGCAATGCCAACTCACGCAGTGCAATCAAATTCCCTTTACGAAAGAAATTCTTCGCTGCACGCGCTGCTTGTTGTGGCAAATACACCTTGCCTTCACTAAGCCTTTGCAATAACTCATCAGGCGGCAAATCCACCATCACCACATCATCAGCCGCCTCAAAAAACGCATCAGGTAAGGTTTCACGGACACGAATCCCAGTCACCTGACCAATCACATCATTGAGACTTTCCAAATGCTGCACATTCAACGTGGTATACACATCGACGCCAGAATCCAGTAGCTCTTCAACATCCTGCCAACGCTTCGGATGCCGAGAACCAGCGACATTACTATGTGCCAACTCATCAATTAAAATTAGTGTCGGATGCAACTCTAGTGCCGCATCCAGATCAAACTCAGCAAGCGACTGGCCACGATATGGCACTTGCTGTAGCGGTAAAACCTTCAACCCTTCTAACTGCGCTGCTGTCTCTTGTCGCCCATGTGTTTCAACCACGCCGACAACGACATCGACACCTTGATCAACCATTCGCCTTGCAGCAGCCAGCATCGCATAGGTCTTCCCGACCCCTGCGGAACTGCCAAAAAAAATCTTCAAATGTCCACGTTTCGCACGCTCATCTGCCTGCTGAAGTCGCTCCAACAAATCATCTGGATTTGGACGTTCGATCATTTATTTTCCTTAAACCTTCTCAATGCTTTGTTGCTTTTTGCTTGTAATCGCTTTTACTTTTGATTTTCACTGTCCTGAGCAACTGTCTGAGTCAGGAGACAATCAAACAAATGCATGACATCAAAGAGAAGCCCTATTTTAAGAACTCCTCCCCGTCGGCGAGTTTTGCGAAGGACACGCTTTTGCTTACTTTTAGCAAGACAAAAGTGAGTCCCGCGGAAGGCGATTCCTCCCATTAATAATCTCATTGAAAGGACACCGCCGAAACAAACCCAACTTGTTACATCGCACGTTTCGACAAGCTCAACGAGCTATTTAGCTCACTGAACTTTCGCAGTGTTCGCAACCAATACAGGCGTTGGAAAAGACTTCAACTGATCCAAAGCCATATTCACTTGTAACACATTTACCCGCCGTTCGCCGAACAAACCCAACTGCCGCTCAGACGTTGCCTGATCAACCACCGCTTGCACCTGAGCAACTGTCAATCCACGCGCGGCAGCAATGCGTCCAACTTGATACTTTGCTGCAGCAGGCGTGATATTGGGATCAAGCCCACTTGCCGACGTCGTCACCAAATCAATCGGCACAGGTGCAGTATTGGTCGGATCAGCTTTATGCAAAACATCAATCCGACCTTGCACCGCTTTTGCCAGATCAGGATTCAACGGTCCTAAATTCGAACCACCTGACGACTGACCATTATATGGCATTGGCGTCGTTGCTGAAGGACGTCCCCACAGATATGCAGGATTGGTAAAGCTTTGTCCAATCAACTCTGAACCAACCGCCTGACCTTCTTTATTATGAACCAAACTACCATTGGCCTGATTAGGCATTAGTGTTTGGCTCAGTCCTGTCACAGCCAATGGATATGCAAGTCCTGTAATTGCTGTCAGGACAACAAATAAGCTTACAGCTGGGCGAATGGATTGTGCTAAAGAATGTGTCGTACTCATCATCGCTCTCCTAAACCATACCAAAGCTATTCAACAAAATATCAATGATCTTGATCCCAATAAACGGAATCACAATCCCACCTAAGCCATAGATCGCAAGATTACGGCTTAACAAGGCTGCTGCGCCCACTGGACGATAAGCCACGCCTTTGAGTGCCAATGGAATCAAAGCGATAATCACCAAAGCATTGAAAACCACAGCAGATAAAATCGCACTATGAGGACTACCCAAATGCATGACGTTTAATGCATTTAACGCTGGATAAGTCGTCGCAAACGCGGCAGGGATAATCGCAAAATACTTCGCAATATCATTGGCAATACTAAACGTCGTCAGCGAACCTCGTGTCATCAGCATTTGTTTGCCAGTCTCAACGATCTCGATCAACTTGGTTGGATTAGAATCCAAATCAACCATATTGCCTGCTTCTTTTGCTGCTTGTGTTCCTGTATTCATCGCCACAGCAACGTCAGCTTGCGCAAGTGCTGGCGCATCATTGGTACCATCACCTGTCATCGCAACCAATTTACCTTCTGCTTGATATTGACGAATACGCGCCAATTTCTGCTCTGGGGTCGCCTCTGCCATAAAATCATCGACGCCCGCTTCGGCTGCAATGGCAGCTGCGGTTAAAGGATTGTCCCCAGTGATCATCACTGTCTGAATGCCCATTTGACGCAGTTCAGCGAAACGTTCTTTAATGCCACCCTTCACCACGTCTTTGAGCTCAACCACACCAAGCGCAATACTGCCTTCAACAATCACGAGCGGTGTACTTCCACGACGCGCAATATCATCCGCCATTTGACGCACTGCTTTAGGCAACGGTTGACCGCCAATGGATTCAATATATTTAGCAATCGCATCGACCGAACCCTTACGCAAAGCAGGATGATTAACCACACCATCGGGACTGACGAAATCCACGCCACTCATCCGAGTTTGTGCGGTAAAAGGAACAAATTGCGCCTGCAACGACTGTAAATCACGCTCACGAATATTAAAGAGCTGCTTTGCCAACACCACAATGCTACGACCTTCAGGAGTTTCATCAGCCAGAGAAGATAACTGCGCAGCATCAGCTAAACGCTCTTGCGTAATCGTTGGCGCTGGGAAAAATGCCGATGCCTGACGATTACCGAACGTGATCGTGCCTGTTTTATCGAGTAACAACACATCTACGTCACCCGCCGCCTCAACCGCACGACCTGATGTAGCAATCACATTGGCTTGCATCATACGGCTCATGCCAGCCACACCAATCGCAGAGAGGAGTCCACCAATCGTGGTTGGAATCAGACACACGAGCAGCGCAACCAACACCGTCAAAGTCACAGGCGAACCCAAATGCGTCGCATGAACAGAGAACAATGAATAAGGCAACAACGTCACCGTCGCCATCAGGAAGATCAAAGTCAATGCAACTAACAAAATGGTCAGCGCAATTTCATTCGGTGTTTTTTGGCGTTTTGCGCTTTCGACCATCGCGATCATGCGATCCAAAAAGCCCTCACCTGGATTACTGCTAATGCGAACGACCAACCAATCCGACAACACACGTGTCCCGCCAGTGACTGCGGAAAAGTCACCACCTGCTTCACGAATCACAGGAGCTGATTCACCAGTAATCGCGGACTCATCCACCGAAGCCATTCCCTCAATCACTTCACCATCAGCTGGAATTACCTCGCCCGCAACCACATAGACAAAATCATCTTTGCGTAATGTCGTCGCTGAAACGGATCTTGGTTTGAGAGTTCGATCTGGACGATCAATTTTATTGGCCTGCACGTCTTGGCGCGCACTACGCAAACTTGCGGCCTGCGCCTTACTGCGTCCTTCGGCAATCGCTTCAGCAAAATTGGCAAACAATACGGTAAACCACAGCCACACTGTAATCGCCAAAATAAAACCAAAACTTTCCCCACCCTCAAGTTTCCCACTTGGCGCAAGTAATGCTTGGATAGCCAAACCTGTCGTCAAAATACTGCCGATATACACCACAAACATCACAGGATTTGCCCATTGAATGCGTGGATCGAGTTTTTTGAACGTACTCACCAATGCAGGTTTAACCAATGTTGGATCAAACATACTCAGTTTTTTTGCTGGTGTAGCATGACTATCATGCAAAGTATTCATCATATTCTCCTTATAGACCGTGCACAGATTGAAGAGCCAACTGAACGTGCTCAACGATTGGCCCAAGCGCAAGCGCAGGGATATAAGTCAACGCACCGATGAGAATCACCGTTCCGACCAATAAGAAGACAAACAACAAGGTATGAGTCGGCAAAGTGCCTGCCGTCACAGTCAGGCGTTTCTTCGCAGCCAATGACCCCGCCAATGCCAAGATCGGAATGATCATGCCGAAGCGACCAAAGAACATCGCAATCGCCAGCGTGATGTTATAAAACGGCGTATTGGCTGATAAACCCGCAAATGCACTGCCGTTGTTGTTGGCAGCCGAGCTATAGGCGTAGAGAATTTCACTGAAACCATGTGCCGCAGGATTGGCAATCCCCGCACGGCCTGCATCAGTCATGACCGCAATCGCAGTACCGACCAATACCAGTAATGGTGTAATCAACATGCCGATGACGACCATTTTCATATCAAAGGCTTCGATCTTTTTACCCAGATATTCAGGTGTACGACCGATCATCAAACCCGCAATAAAAACCGCAAGCAGCGCATAGAGCAACATGCCGTACAACCCAGAACCTACACCACCAAATACGACTTCACCTAGTTGAATGAGCAACATTGGCACCATACCACCCAGCGGTGTAAACGAATCGTGCATGCTATTCACCGCACCACACGAAGCCGCAGTCGTAATCGTGGCAAACAGTGATGAAGACACAATGCCAAAACGCACTTCTTTGCCTTCCATGTTGCCGCCAGATTGCAGCACGCTTGCCACTTGGTCAGTATGTTGGAGTAATGGATTACCACCAAGTTCGGCATGAACCAGAACCGCAAACGCCACCACAAACATCAACGTCATCGCACCGATCAATACACCGCCTTGACGTTGATCACCACTCATACGACCCAGTGAAAAACACAACGCAGCAGGAATCAGGAAAATCGACAACATGTGAATGAAATTACTCAACGGTGTTGGATTTTCAAAAGGATGTGAGGCATTGGCATTAAAGAAACCCCCGCCATTTGTTCCGAGCATCATGATGGATTCTTGTGAGGCAACAGGGCCCATTGCCATGGATTGTTTTGCACCTTGCAATGTGGTGACCGTGACATCTGGGGAGAAGTTTTGGATCACACCCTGACCGACAAAGATCAGCGCCACAATGATCGACAAAGGCAATAGCACATACATCGTACTGCGCCACAGATCGACCCACGCATTACCGACGGTTTTAGAGGTACGACGAACCAAACCACGAATCAAGGCAAATGCCACCACTAGTCCAGTCGCAGCAGACAGGAAATTCTGTACCGTCAACGCAGTCATCTGAGTCAAATGACTCATGGTTGATTCACCTGCGTAACCCTGCCAATTGGTATTGGTGACAAAGCTCACCGCCGTATTCAACGCAGAGTCCCATGTTGGCGCACCAAAGTGCTGAGGATTAAACGGCAAATGACCTTGCATCATCTGGATGGTAAAAACTGCAAACACGCCCAACAGATTAAACAGCATGATTGCAATGGCATAACCGAGCCAGCTCATCTCGCCCTGCTCGCCAGTTTTGATACCGAGTACCGCAAATACTTTTTGGTCAAATGCCGCGAGTGGACGCGGTAAGTCTTTCTCTAACACCGCGACCAAATATCGTCCGAGCGGTTGCGCTAGAATAAATAGAACGACGAGAAATAATACGACTTGTCCCAAGGCTAAAATGTTCATCAGAACGCCTCCGGTTTAATGAGTACATAGATCAAATAAATCAGCAGGCCTAATGCCAGCAGACCCGCTAAACCATAAGTCAGGCTCATGACCTTCCCCTTATCACTCGAAATTACGATGAGTACAGGATAGAAAAACGGTTGTTAAGACGGTGTACAAACTGGGGGATGGGATGTAAAGATGGTGTAAAGATGGATTGATGAAAGATACCCATGATTGAATCTACAAATAAGCGCGGTCTTGTGAACATTTGATCTCGACCAAATAGGATGATGAAAAACAAAAAATGTTTTATCTATATTGACTTAGATATAAGTTAATGACACATTAGCTCGCATGAGTATTATTTTTTTCAATCAAAATAAAAATCTTATATAGGAGTTGTGGCATCTTATTTGTCATTTCTTCCGCATAAGAATAGTTATGTCCAACAAAGGAGGAATTATGCCAACGGAAATAGAAAAGAAAGACGAGCCGCTATCAAAAATAGTTAATCCGTTGGTGTTTATTAGTCATGACACAAGAGATGCTGAACTTGCCGAGGCGTTTAGCAACCTTCTAAAAAGTGTAAGTGCGGGAGTTCTTAAATCATTTAGAACGTCAGACCGTCGAGGAAATCAAGGAATTGAGTACGGCGTTGAATGGTATCCAGAAATCATTAAGAACATTCAAGGCGCGTCAGATGTGGTCTGTCTACTAACCAAGCGAAGTGTCGATCGTCCGTGGATTCTCTTTGAAGCTGGAATGGCTAAGGGTAAGTTGGACACTCCCATTCTTGGCGTGGCGTTAGGGCTTGAACTCAAAGATGCTTCAACAGGGCCATTCGCACAGTTTCAAAACTGCGCTGATGATGAAGACTCTCTAACAAAGCTTGTATTTCAACTCGTAAACAGAATACCGAACTCCGAACCAGATCGAGACACCATTAAGTTTCAGGTTGGAAAATTCAAGACTACTGTGGCAGAGATTCTCGAGCGCTTGGCGGCAGGCGAAGTAAAAGGGAAAGAAAATCCTGAAACCAAGAAAGTCCATGAAATTGAAAACTCCTCGGCAAAACTGTTTGAGGAAATAAAAATTATGTTTCAGGATCTTCCATCTCGGATAGAGCGAATTAATCCCAGTGAGGGGCTCCGCCGTAGAAGAAGAATGCACCCAGGAATGATCAATGAGTTGATTCATTATTCTAAGAACCCGAAGCTTGGCGTACGGATAGCGCTTAGCCTATACAAAGAAAAAATGCCGTGGATATACGACGAAGGTTTGGCATTACTTTCGAAGATTGAGGCAGCTAAATCTCCAGAAACACGTTCAAAATACCTGTCAGAACTTGAAGAACTATTAATGTTTAGCAAGAGAACTCCTTTTTTTGAGGAATTATTTATAGAAGAGAAGGACGACTACATACTATTCATGGAATTGCCAAGAATGATTATGAATAACCTTAATAGGATGGTGTAGATATAACATCACCATTTGTTTAAGTGGGCAACAACCGAAGGATGGGCTTCAGCCCATCTCTCTGCATCCAAATCCACACCTCAAGCCGCATAATCCATCGCAGTCTGCTGCTCATTCCCATTCGGAAACAACCGCGCACGCCATTGTTTAGTCAACGCACGCGTATCCCGATTATTCGGATGAAAACCAGGCTCGAAATACTCCTGATAATTCGCCGAAATCGCCCGCGCAATCTTGGTAATTCGATATAAACCATAAGCATTTTTACGGAATTGATAGCGCGTGTTTTTATCTTTAAGCAGCATCGTCGTCGTCATCGACATGATACGGAACACAAAAATCCGCGTCACAGCCTTCATAATCCGCAAACGTGTTTTGTCATCACCATACAAATGCTGATACACATCGAACGCCACCGCTTTATGCTCGGTTTCTTCTAGCGCATGCCAGAACCACATTGGACGAACAATCGGATCTAAGCCCGCAAACTCCTCTGGATGCGTCAACATATGCTCACCCAGAATCGCCGTCAAATGCTCAAAACCACACGTCATGGCTAATAAATTCTTTTTAGAAATATTTTCTTTCGCCCATTTAATACGTCTAAAAACCTCGTTCTCATATCCTTTCGAGCGAAAACCCAATTTTTCTTGCATAAACGTATTAAAGGTTTCATGGACATTGCCATGCACCGCTTCCTGCCCAATAAATGCAGAAATTTCTTTTTTCAGCACAGGATCAGTCACTTGGTCGCGCACAGCCCGCACGCTATGCACAAACATCCGCTCACCTTCTGGAAAAGTCAGCGACAAAATCGACAACAAATAAGTCATGTACGGATTATTTTCATAATAATATTTTGGCAGCCCATCAAAAGGAAATTTCTGATGACGTACCGTAATGTCAGCCGCTTGGCTCGTAGGCGTTTTCACAGCTTGAGTATTCATAGAACAACGCTCCTAAACTTGCCCTATACTATGAACTACAATTGACAACAACCAATGTCAAAATTGCTACATTTTAAACGAGATTAGTGGTATATTTTGCCAACTGCCATACCACCCAATACTACTAATCGATTAAATTTAATCGATATTTTATCTTGATAGAAACCAACCTTAGGATGTTTATTTTTTGTTATAGTAGCTTATATTTTGAACCAAACTCTCATCCAACTCCAAACGACTTGTCATGAACTTTCACTATGAATCAAATTGCTGAATCAGAAGTAGAAACACAGATTGAAACTGATACAGAAGCCTATACAAAAAGTCTGACAACGCCTTTTGCACGGGTCAACGATGAGTGGTTTTCAGAGCTACCTGATGACTTATATATCCCACCAGAAGCCTTTGCCATCATGCTGGAAAGATTCGAAGGTCCTCTCGACTTCCTCCTCTATTTGGTGAAAAAAAACGGTCTGGATTTAGTCAAACTGGATATTGCGCCGATTGCAACCCAATATCTCAACTACATCAGACTGATGCAGCAACTTGATATTGAATTAGCAGGTGATTATCTGGTGATGGCTGCACTACTCGCGGACCTAAAGTCGCGACTACTCTTACCTGCGCCTAAATCTCTCACGGTCGAAGATGACCCACGCCAAAGTCTGCTCGCACGACTCGAAGAATATGCGCGTATTAAGCAAGGTGCGGCGTTACTGAATGATCAACTAGTCGATGGACGCGATATCTTTGCGGTGACTGTTGGAGTGTCTAACGTACTCCCTGCTGATGCTGAACCAGAAATCGTACGATTTGATGCTGAAATTCTGCAACTCGCCATGCGCGCGATGCTGAATCGCCCGCGTGTTGTCGAACATCGGATTATTGCAGAGGAAGTTCCCTTAGAAGATCGAATCATCGCAGTACGCCATGCAATTCAACATGGTAAAAGCGTCCGCTTTGATCATCTGCTTGTGAGATCGCAAGGTCGTATGGGCATTGTGGTGACTTTTATGGCTATTCTGGAGTTGCTGCGCCAACAAGAAATTGAAATTGTGAATGACGGGTTAAAAGACGATCAAAACCAAAATCATCAAAATACAACGTTATTGACCATTCGAGGGCGTACACATGCAGCGTAGTCAGTGTAACAATCAATACAGGACGAAAATCACTCCATGATCGACACTGCACATGCCCTGCGCATTTTGGAAGCGGTTCTATATGCCAGCGAAACGCCTGTTTCTATACTCGTATTGCGCCAAGCATTTGAAGATGAATACGATACCCAGCCCGACCAAAAAATTACCAATGCACAGCTAGAATCTTGGCTTAATCAATTATCAGCCAAACTGATCGATAGCGCGTTAGAACTGACCAAGACCGCCAGTGGCTACCGCATTCAAGTTCGACCAGAATACGCCAGAATTGTAACCAAACTATGGCCTGAGCGTCCGATCCGTTTATCACAGGCTTTATTAGAAACACTAAGTGTGATTGCCTATCGCCAGCCTGTCACGCGTGCAGATATTGAACAACTCCGTGGCGTGACAGTGAATAGTCAGATTCTACGGACGCTATTTGAAAGACAATGGATCGCAGAAGATGGTTTTCGTCCAGTTGCAGGCAAACCTGCACTCTTGGTGACGACCAAACATTTTCTAGATGCATTTGGTCTGCAATCTCTCGAACAACTACCTGAATTACAGGAAATGAATGACATCATTCATGATTTGAGCGAGAAAAAGAGCGAATAGATGTGTTAATGTACAGATGTATGCAAAAAAAATGATGCTAATAAATTATTACGACCAAAAATAATGGATAATCCACACCTGCTCCAATCTACGATGATAGTGAATGAATTCCCGATCTTGTTTCTTTAACGACACCACATTGTAAAAGAACGAAAAGATTTTTATGTCAAAGTGTCTGATTAAAACTGATATGAGACACAACATAATGTGCAAACATTAGATTAGAAATAAAACTTGAGGTATCAAGATGAGTGAAAAACTGCAAAAAGTCCTTGCGCGCGTAGGCTTAGGCTCGCGTCGCTACATGGAAGAAGTTATTGCAGCTGGGCGTGTCAGCATCAATGGACGCATCGCGACCGTTGGTGAACGCGTAGAGCCGACGGATGAACTCCGTATTGATGGACGTAAAATCGCACATCAATCCGAAGAGGAAACTCGTCGCCGCGTGTTGGTGTACTACAAACCTGAAGGCGAAATTTGTTCACGTACCGACCCAGAAGGTCGTGTTACGGTGTTTGAACAACTCCCGCAAATTCCAAATGATCGTTGGGTCATGGTGGGTCGCTTGGACATCAACAGTACTGGCTTACTCATGTTTACCAATGATGGTGAGCTGGCGAATAAATTGATGCATCCATCGAGTGAAATCGAACGTGAATACGCCGTGCGTGTCATGGGCACAGTGACTCCACAGATCGTCACCACACTGACAACTGGCGTTGAACTCGAAGACGGTCCTGCAAAGTTCGAGTCATTTAAAGAAATCGGTGGCGATGGCATCAACCGTTGGTATCAGGTTGTTGTGAAAGAAGGTCGTAACCGCGAAGTCCGTCGTCTATTTGAATCACAAGAGCTCAAAGTTAGCCGCCTACTCCGTACTCGTTATGGCACTGTGATTTTGCCACGTGAGTTACGTACAGGTCGCTGGATGGAACTCGATAAACATGACATCGAAAATCTGGTCAATAGCGTGAAGCTAAAACCACGTATTGGTACAGGTTTATACGGTATGGCTAAACGTCGCGCTGAGCGTCAACAAGAGAACCCACTTCCAGCACGTCGCGGTGGCTATCTCAGACAGCAAAAACGTGAAGAATAAGTGATTAAAACTCGACTTGGCGTGTGGTTCTCCACACGCTGGGTTTTATGCCTAAAAATCATTAAGAAAAATAACGCTGCAAACCTTTCAATAGCAAATCACTTTCAATTCGGATCTCATTCGACACATCCAAGAACCCCTGAATAAGCTCTGCATCCCCACCCGTCAAGACCAACTGACGTGATGGCTCATGACGCACTAATTTTTCAATCGCACCCACCAGCCCTAATAAAATCCCATGATGCACGGCATCTTGCGTATTACGCCCAGCCGATAAATCACTAAATGCACCTTCAGGCACTTGTACACGCCTTGTACCCTGTGCCAATGCTTCACGCTGCAAATAAAAGCTCGGCAGAATATAACCACCTAAATGCTTCTCATCATCCAGCAAATCCAGTGTCAGCGCAGTGCCGCAGCCCACAATACAAAAATTCTTATGCTGACCCGATAACGCTAAAACCTGCAACCAACGATCAATACCCAGCTTTTCGATATGATCGTAACCCGTCACCAGACCATGTGAGGTTTCCAAAACTTGGGCAAACTCAATTGGTGTATTCAGTGGCACAAGCGATCGTTTAATCCGTTGATTCGCCTGACTATCCAGCACAGACGACACCCCGACAAACGATGCTTGATAACTACTGAAACGATCAACCAAACCCAATAGCAAATCAGCAGGCGATTGGAGATGTAGCTCCGCACCAGACGCTATAAGCTCATCCCCTTGCGTCAGCCAATACTTGAGTCGTGTATTGCCGAGATCAATCCAAAGTTTTCTTGGTGCGATCAATTAAATTTCTCCATTGAAAAAACTCCTCGCAGAAGAATCTTTGAAATATATTCCCTCCTTTGTAAAAGGAGGGTTAGGGAGGGTTTTGCTTTTGACTTTATAATCACAGCTCAACGCCATGTGTTGCAACAAACGCCACAAACTCATCTTCAGTCAAAGTCTGTATCCCCAACTCTTGAGCTTTGGCAAGCTTACTTCCAGCCTTCTCACCTGCGACAAGTGCCTTCGTTTTAGCAGAAATACTACCACTCACACGCGCACCTAATTCCTGCAAAATCATCGTCGCTTGCTCACGGGTAAAACGCGATAGCGTACCCGTCAACACCCAACTCTCACCCGTCAGTGGCTGACGTGTGCGTTTCACAGGTGCATCCCAATGTATGCCCGCAGCAATTAAACGCTCGATCACATCTTTGTTATGCGGATCGCATAGGAAGCTATAAATCCACTGCGCTGAAATTTCACCGACATCCGCAGTCATTTTTAGACTATCCAAATCCGCAGCAAACAACGCGTCTAAAGTCTGGAACTGCTCCGCGAGATTACGCGAAGTATTTTCCCCAACACCCCGAATCCCTAATGCAAAAATAAATCGAGCAAACGTGGTTTTCTTACTCGCCTCAATCGCATCTAAAAGATTTTGGACAGATTTTTCACCCATCTTTTCGATCGTGAGTAACTCTTCACGGCGCGTATGAAGTTGATATAGATATGACACATCTTGAACCAAACCTTGATTCAATAATGCTTCCGCCCAACGCTCCCCAACCCCTTCAATATCCAATGCTTTGCGCGAAACAAAATGCCTGATCGCTTCGATGCGCTGCGCTGGACAAAATAACCCACCAGTACATCTTGCCAAGGCTTCACCTTCTGGCATCACCACAGGCGAATCACATACAGGACAAAACGTCGGCAAAATGACTGCTTGCGCAGAAACAGGACGGAATTCAGGCCAGACACGTTCGACTTTTGGAATCACATCCCCAGTCCGATATACGCTCACCGTATCACCGACACGGACATCTAAACGATGAATCTCACCAATGTTATGCAGCGTGACGTTACTGACGGTCACACCGCCCACAAACACAGGATTCAATCGTGCAACAGGTGTCAGCGTTCCTGTTCGTCCAACCTGCCAATCAATCTGCTCAACCGTGGTTAATGCTGCTTTTGCAGGAAACTTATATGCTGTTGCCCAACGCGGCTCACGACTTAAAAAGCCTAATTGCTGTTGATGACGCAATGAATCGACCTTGATGACCATGCCGTCAATTTCAACCAGAAGATCATCACGATCAATCTGGATTTGATTATAAACGGCTTGAACCTCTTCAATCGAACTCACCACCTCCAATCGCTCAGAAATGGTAAACCCGAGAGATTTCAACCAATACAAAGACTCGGATTGCGTCGTCAAATCATGTACAGGCTCACTTTGAGCAATTGAATAGGCATAGAAAGCCAAAGGTCTTGTTGCCGCAATCGCAGGATCAAGTTGGCGTAGGCTCCCTGCTGCGGCATTACGAGGATTGACATAGGTTTTTAAGCCACGAGCTTCGGCATCGCGATTGAGCTTGGCAAAGCCACTTTTTGGAATTAAAACCTCACCGCGTACCTCGAGAGTCCGTGGCACAGGTTCACCTGTCGGATCAACCAGTAGCAATGGCAAATTACGAATCGTCAACGCATTATGCGTCACATCTTCACCAGTCTCACCATCGCCACGCGTCACGGCTTGCACTAGTTTGCCATCTTGGTAAATCAATGACACAGCCAAACCATCAAGTTTCAGTTCTAACTCATATTGAATGGGCTGCCCTACTAATCGCTCACGGATTCGCTGATCAAAGCTTTTTAATTCTTCTGCATTAAAAATATTTCCTAGCGACAACATCGGGACTTGGTGAGTAACGCTCGTAAACTGACCAAGCGCATGCCCGCCCACACGAGTCGTTGGCGAATCAGGTTGAACTAAATCTGGATATTGTTCTTCTAAATGTTTAAGACTAAAAAATAGCTGATCATATTCACCATCATCAATGGTCGGTGCATCCATGACATAATACGCATGACTATGAATGCGTAATAACTCGATAAGCTGACGCATTTTTGCCACAACGCCATTAGTGACCAGACTAACAGGGCTATCTTCGTGATTGGCAACATCATTCAAATCACCAAATAAATCACCTGTCATATCTATTCCTTAAAATACCAAAACCGACACAAAAACTGAGATTTGCACGCCATCAACTGGCGGCACAGCAATTGCGATATTTTCAGTGATTCATACTATCTATTCAAGCAAGATCATGAATAGATCATTCCGAAAACAACAAAATCCACGCATAAAAAAAGATAGCACAGCTATCTTTTTTATATTGTATTGATCATGACGACAACAAATTATAATCCTGCGACTTTCAGACGATTTGCCTGATTACGAAATAATGTCACTGGACTGACTTCCAATGGAGAAACCAAACCAAAGAATAAATTGACTTCATCCAAATGATTCTGGAAATAATTATCACGAATCACTGTCCCTAAGTGACTAGAACATTGTCCAACTAAGCCATCACTAGCACCAGGAATCAATACACTCGTCAAACCCAAGAAATAATCTGCTGGATTTAATGGGTTAGTTAATATGCCTGTTCCACCCCATGAGTAATATTTGATGCCATTCACCGAAGAAGCGCCTTGACCGCAATTCGTCGTAGGAATCCCTTGTGGGAACTGAGCGTTATATGCAGCCATACCTGATGACGTGAGCTGATTCAAACCTGCAAGCGAACTTTGGCTATATTGCTGACCTGATGAAAGATCTAGTAATGAAAAGAACGCATTCACTCCACCAGAAATCGCAGGAGTCAAAAGACCACCTAGCACAGGAACTTGCGTCACGCTTTTGACTGTATCGGCCACTGGAGATCCTAAATTTGGACCCGCAACACCAGTGACAGACGCCACATTATTTGGCATCGTAGCTGCAACATAGCGTGAATCAAGAACGCCTTGACTATGTCCTATCAGATTGACTTTTTGCGCACCCGTAATTGCCAAGATTTGATTCACTTGGCTGCGTAACTGCTCACCACGGACGTAAGACGAATCAAAAGAGGCAACTTGGGTCGCAAAAACCGTTGCACCATTTGAAGTCAAATCAGCATTAATCCCATAAAAATACTGACCAATCGTCAGCCCACCAATCGCCGTAAAGCCACCCATCCCATGCGCCATGACCAAAGGATATTTGGTTTTTGCGTAGGTTGAGGTGACTGTTGCACTACCTCCGACTTTACAGCCTGACGTGCTACAGAATTGATAAGTTGCTGTTGCTGCTGAAGCTAGGGATGAGGCAAGTAAGCTTCCGACCAATACAAGTGCAGAACGTTTCATCATTATTTCCTTTCTATCGTTAGTATAATTTTTGTTCACACGCTGTGTGATTCAGTCAACCTTGTGACTGGGCGATTTTTGCACACAATCAAAGAAAGTGAACAAAAATCAGATAAGTGGACAAAAAGTGAACTAGTAGACAAAAAAGAAGAGTAGTTATTTTTACAGTTTAAGATTTGATAAAGAACGCTTTCCCGTAAAAAAAGCCACTAAGATATCTAATCTTAATGGCTTTTTTTGGCTTCACCTCTCTTTAGAAAAGAGGGTGGAAACTTGAACATTTAACGTGATGGCCTAAAGTCCAAAACCTGATGACGATAATGCCCTTTTAACTGCTCACTCAGTAAGTTCATTTCATCATCAAGTAAATGTGCATAACATTCTTGGCTTAAACGTTGTGCCGTACTCATCATCATGTCAAAACCTTGTAAAGGCTTAATTCCAGGCAAAGCCAAGAAAAATGATAATCCATCAAAGTTTTCCTGCTCCATCGTATCCAAGTCAAATCCTGCTGGACCTTCCTGAGTATATTTCAAGACACTAAACATCATTGAGCCTTCACCCGTTGCCTCCTCGAATCGGTGGAATAAATCCATTTCTCCGAAACGAAGTCCGTATTTACGCAACAATCGAAGCACCGTACGTCCTTCTAATGGACGACCACTTTTCGGTAATAAGTGAATCGCAATAATCTGTTCAGCTTGTACCAAAATGCTGTCTTCTTCACTGCGAGTATGCTCTGCAAGATGATCATTAATCAGCGCACTTTCACCTTCCCACTCAGCCAGTTGTCGTGTTTCGATGACTTGCGCTAATGCATCAGGACTGACGACGCTATGCGGCATTAACGAATCATAGACTTGGTTGAGATCAGAAATAATGTCGCCATGACGACCCATTTCCTCAATCGTACTCGCTTGTGCCAAATCATCTAACATCGCATCCAAAGCATTATGATCTTGTTCGTTAGTTGCATGCGACCTTACAGCGAATTGTTCAGACTTGCTGTCGACCAATACAGGAATATCTAGCGGAGGTGTCAATAATGCTGGAGTTTCTGCCACTCCTACATCATCAACTGCCTGCTCATCCAGTGTCGGATGAATACGTGTCTGCTGATGATTGTGCTGATTAATCGTTTGAGTAATAAAATCATTGGCTGAAATAACGGGCGCAATTGAAGCAGGTTCGGATGCAGCTTGTGCATCTGGTTCAACTTGTGGAGCAGCAATAGGCGTCGGTTCGCTGACTTGGTCAGCTTTACTTTTTGCTGTTTTATTTGCAGCAAATTTAGGCTGAACAATCATATACAAACCGATGAGCATCAGAATGACAGCAACCAGTACGCCTAGTACGACTAGAATGTCCATTGCTTAATCCCCTCCTGAAGCAACGAGCGTCTCAGCCTCGTCTAAGTTTACGGCGACTAGTTTAGAAATCCCTGCTTCTGGCATTGTTACGCCCATTAATTCACCTGCCATCATCATTGCTAACTTATTATGGGTAATGTATATGAATTGAACACTTGTAGACAGGTCTTTTACCAATCGACAAAATCTTGCTACGTTTGCATCGTCTAGTGGTGCATCCACTTCATCCAACAAACAAAATGGTGCTGGATTTAATTTAAAGATTGCAAAAACCAAGGATAAAGCAGTTAATGCTTTTTCGCCACCCGATAATAGCGCGATACTGCTATTCCGCTTTCCTGGTGGCTGTGCCATAAAGCGCACCCCCGATTGCCAGCCATCTTCAAGAATCAGTTTTGCCTCACCGCCACCAAACACTTTTGGAAAAAGCTGTTGCAGTTCACCATTGACCTGATCAAAGGTCGCCATAAATAAGCTACGCGTCTCACGATCAATCGTCTGCATCGCATCGTCAAGCTGCGCTAACGTTTGATTGAGATCATCCATCTGATGCTTCAGCTCATCAAATCGCTCTGTCACCTCAGCAAGTTCCGCAGGTGCTGCAAGATTTAACTCGCCAAGACGTTGAATCGCATGATCTAACTGTACCAAATCTGCTTGCAAAACCACTTCTGGTTTATCTGACAATTCGGCCTTTTGGTTGAGATCAGGAACTGACGCCTCGATACTCGCAAACTGTTCCGCTAACTGAGCAAGATGGCTTTTTTCGGATTGCCAAGCCAACCGTGTTTGCTCAAGCTCATCACGCAACGTTGATTCCGCTTGGGTTTGAATCTGACGATCATGCTCAAGCTGTTGTAGCGCAATTTGCGCTTCTTTCAAATCGGTTTGACGGGTTTGCCACAGCTTATCAGCTGCTTGAGCAGCCTGTTCAGACTCGACCAACACATCAGATAATTTCGGCAATTCAACCTGAACTTGCTGTAATTCTGTATGAATACTCGCTTGCTCATCCACCAAACGACTTTGCTGGAATATTGAACGATCCAAAGCCGTATTCAGGGACTCAATCCGAATCTGGCGCGTTTGGATTTCTAATTCATTCGCTTGTTGTTGCATTCTCAATTGCTGAATTTGCATCGTCGTTTGGCTGAGATTCTGTTGTGCGCTACTCGCCTCTTGCTCACGACTTGAGACTTGCGCCAAAAGTGGATTCAAACGAATGTCTAGTGCAGCTTGTTCATACTGCACATCATTCAATCGTTCCATATCTTCTTGCTGACTGGATATGAGTAATGCCAACTGTCCGCGTTGGTTCTCAATCTGCCCTTGCTGAGATTGCAATTTACTTTCTAATCGCGCACGAGATAAGGCCAATGCCTGCTGCTGTTGCTTTGCAGCATTGATCTTAGTCACACACTCTTGTTGCTGACGATGATCATCTGCGTACTGTTGCTCAACCTCTTTTAACTGCTCAACTGCATCTGCCAACGTTCGTTCACTATCCAAGATTTCCGCATTCAGCGACTCTAAACGCAAACGCCTCGCTAGCACACCATTTTGATGTGCAGACTCTAACGACACACTCTCTGTACGCGCCAAATCAATCGCCCAGTCTGCACCAACCCAATGACCATCTAATGAAATGATGGATTGATAAGACGTCAGTTGACCTTGTAATTGATACGCTTCATGACGCGCATCGACTACATTCCAGTGCCGCCAAATCGATAACTGTGGTTCAACAAACCATGATGAAAATGGTGAGGCACCTTCCAATATTTCAAAATCAACTGGAACACTCTGATCCGATAATGTTCGATGAATATTACGACCCACAGGCTCAGTCGCATCGACATGTGCTTTAAGCCACTGCCCTAATACTGTTTCAATTAATCCGAGATGTGGACGCCCCTGATCTGAAATTTGGAGTTGATCAATTAATCGGTTGCCATCGGGTTCTGCTGCTTTTTGAGATTGATTGTGTCCATTCCTCTTGGCATCTGGCTGTTCTTGTAATGCCAAGAGTGCACGCTGTTCACCGCGTAGACCTTCATGTTTTTGACTTAATTCGCGTTGCTGATTACGGCAAGTCGTTCGAACCAATTCACCATGTTGAACACGCTCTTGAACAGCCTGTTGCTCACTTTGTAGCTTAATTAGAGCATGGGTCACTTCTTCAAATTGTTGATCAATCTCAGACAGCTCATCTGCTAAGGCAGTTGGATCAAGCTGAGTGACGACCTGCTCTAATTGCGCAATTTGCGCAGCTTGTCGACTTTGCTGGCGGGTAATATTGTCTTGTTCACGAACCAACTCAGCTCGCTTTTGCTGACTGGATTGAATCCGTTCACGAATACTTTGTAATTCTTGATGAGTGCGTCGTGCATGTTCCTGCATATCTGGAAGCTGTATTTCCAATGCAGACATTGATTGCAGTAACGATTGGCGGCGCGGCTGACTTTGATCATGCGTCACAATCAAATCTGCAAGCACAGCTTTATCATGATCAATCTGATTGGTTAATGAATCATGCTGCGCTGCCAAACTTGCCGAGCGCTCATGAAGCCGCGAAGCCGTTTGCTGATGCTGTGACAAATTGGCTGATGCGCTCTGACGAAGCCTCTCAGCTTCCTGCCACGCAAGTTGCAATGGTTGTGACTCGGCAAGCAATTGCGACAGCCGCGCGGATTGTTGGTGCACAGCCGAATCCAGATCATTCAGCGTACTACGCAAACTTCGGTACTGATCACCTAGTTGAGTAAGCTTTGTGGTGTGTCCAGCTTGTCGTGTCGCGGTCGCAAAATATTGCACTGTCCATAATGACAACTGAGCTGAACGGCGTTCCTCAATTAATTTCTTATGCTTTAACGCCGCTTGGCTTTGCCGTTCAAGCGCACGTTGGCGGCGTCCGAGTTCATCGGCCAAATCCTGCAAGCGAGATAAATTCAGCCGAGTATCATCAAGATGCTGCTGCGTTTCTTTGCGGCGTGCTTGATAACGCGATACACCTGCCGCTTCTTCAATAAATACTCGCAAATCTTCTGGTTTGGCTTCCACCAAACGATTAATCATGCCCTGCTCAATCACCGCATAAGAACGCGGTCCTAAGCCCGTACCCAAGAAAATATCGGTAATATCGCGGCGGCGGCAGCGCGTACCATTAAGATAATAATCGGATCGTCCATCACGACTGACTTGGCGCCTAATCGACAACTCACTATAAGCGTTATATGCACCGCCCAACTTGCCGAATGTATTTTCAAAATGCAATTCAACACTGGCTTGCCCAATGGGTTTTTTATTCACTGTCCCTGCAAAAATCACATCACTCATCGCCTCACCGCGAAGCTGGCGTGCAGAAGACTCGCCCATGACCCAACGAATCGCGTCAATCACATTCGATTTGCCACAGCCGTTTGGTCCCACGACGGCAGTAAGGTCTTGTTTGAAGGTTAACGTGGTTGGATGAACAAAGGATTTAAAACCCGCCAAACGGAGACTACGCAGACGCATAACGACCTCGTTTGAACAATCCAAATCGTGCGAAACATGACCAACGGCTTTGTATATCTACAAAACCGTTCATGTCACTCGTCTCAAACACGATCAATAATGCACTCAATACTATTTTCCACGGCGAGAGCGTTGCGCCCAAGCCAATTCAATTTGCTTCATTCGCGCCAAAGAATCCAAAACGAGATTTCGCAAATGCCGACAAAAATCTTCCATAAAAATAGCAGACTGCTCGCCTTTACGAATCAGAATTGCATCTATCACTAATTTAAACAAATCAAACGCTTCTTGTAACTCACGCTTTGATGTATTCAACGTCAAAAAATAGCTTCTGCGAAATGCAGGCAATAAATTATCAAAAATATCGCGCAAATAAGCATTCCCAACTAGTGTGTGCGTACTTTGTAAGAAAGCAAAAACTGTATCGTAAAAATGCTCAATATCGCCAGCTTTAACATGCGTTGCCAACTCAGCAAGCAACAAATTCATGCGCTCGCCATCCATTTGTCGCCATGCTTCGCTGGTTCGATGAACCATCGCACCCAACATCAACGTCCCAGCCTCAAACAACGATTTAATCTGCTGCACTGACAGCTCAGAAACCATCGCACCGCGGCGAGGATAAATTTTAATTAAATAACTTCGTTCAAGAATCAATAATGCCTCGCGGACTGAGCCACGACTCACATTCAGATCCTTCGCGATACGTAACTCTTGGATACGCTCACCTTCGACCAATTCACCTGTAATAATTTGCTCGCCGATATGTCGTGCGATTTGCTCCGACAAACTTTCTGCCGCCAGAAAAGCCATACAACCACCCCTAAGGACCATGCGCTAGGCAAACAAAAACCGATATGCATTAGACCATGTTGTTAATCTGCGTTTTATCAAAAATCACGACATTTAAAGACAATGTAGATGAATATTTTAAACACGCATATATTACAACTTTGCAATTTAATTCATGGTCTTATACTGTTGTTTTGGTGTCACTTTGAGCCTCTGAACATTACAAATATTCAGTGATTACTCTTCGTTCTAAAATCAGATTAAGATTATGTACTATCGCAAACTTTGTACTCTCTTTCATGTACAATTGTCAGACAATAAATGTAAGAATACCAGCTTTATTCATTATTTTCCGATGAAACACGCTATATCCCAGTATGGTGCAAATATTGAATTGGTTTGATGAAAATTTAGCAAAAAAATAGCCTATGATATTTGCAATGCTCATCACAAAAATCACTCTATTCTCAAATACTTTTGGATTATTTAGCAGATCTTTCTGTAATAACCACTTCTTAATGGAATGCTAGGCTATGACCCTTAATTCAAACAGTAATATCGAACATCTCATCCGTGGTGATCGCTTACATGCTGCACTGAACGAATTATCAATTCCAGCATTCGATATGATCGACTGGCAAGAAAGCACTGCATCTACAAACGATGATTGCAAATTGTGGGCAACACGCGGCGCAACTCGGGCGTTATCGATTAGCAATCATCAAAGCGCAGGACGAGGCCAATCTAATCGAACTTGGCAATCTCCAGTGGGCAATTTATATCTATCATTTCTCACGAGCTTACCTATCGCACTTGATGGTCGATTGGCGTTAGAGGTTGGATTAGCACTGGTCAACATGCCTATTCTGCAAGATCCCAATCTATCTAAAAGCCTCTCTGTGAAATGGCCAAATGACCTCTATGCTGCTGGCGCAAAATGGGGTGGAATTCTGATTGAGCCGATTCAAAGCCATAACATGCAGCATGGCGCAATCATTGGTGTGGGGATCAATTTACAACCGATGCAGGAACTCGTCGCAGATCGACGTGTCACGGATTTGCAGACATTATTAGGAAAGGATTTAGATCATGTCACACTTGCTGTGGCGGTTGTTCAAGCGTTGCATCAGGCTCTAGATTCTTTTATCCAAAATTGTCCGCAACTTCCTGAGCGATTTTTAAATTGGGATGAACTCGCCAACAAAGCGATTCAAATTGTTCAACCGAACCAACCAATACAACATGCGCGCGCTTGTGGGATTGCCGAGGATGGCAGTTTGCAGATTTCAACTGTCCGAGGCATAGAGCGCTTATATAGCGGACAAGTCAGTGTAAAAGAGGAATAAAAGAAAGGATAAATTGCTAAAACTAACCGTGTGATAAACATTGTTCCATCACACGGTTCATTCAAACATTTAAGCAACCATTGCAGGAACTAACTGAGCTATTTCACTGTCTTCGGGCAACATACCGATATATTTGGCATAAATCACCGCTTCTTTGGCATCAATAAATTCATTCGTCTTAGGATGAATAAACCCTTGCTCTGTATCAAAAGGTGTAGGTGCTAGACCCTGCTGATATAAGCTATCGTAGATCGCACTATATTCAGCAGGCATTGGCAACGAATAAACCTTGCCATCATGACGAATCGCAATTTTTTCAATGCTTGGATATTTGACGATATCCAATACCAGACCATCTTTATTCAACACATGATGATGGGTAGACCAACTGGATAATGACCAAATCGACTGAATATCTTTAATCTGATGTGCATCAGATTTAGCAGATCGACACCAGTACACAATATTGTCTTCTGGACTACGAATAATATGCGTCGTCCCTTCTGGTCTTAAACGCCAGTAATGATCATTAAACTGATCCAGTGCGACGGTTGAAATATTTACAGACATATCTTGGCTATACAGCAATGTATTGACTGCGGTCATACACTCTTCTAGCTCAAGAGAGATTTTTTTAATCTTTTCAACAAGTGCTGGCATCGCCTTGACATGCACGTTATTCAGAACCTTGTTGACCAAAATTTTCTTACAAGCAATGAGTTCATGCTTCGCTTTATAGGCATCCAGATTACTATTTGACATATCATTTTTTCCCTAAAATATACGCAAGATGAAGCGGGCTTTTTTGTATCCTTTAACATCACTCAAAGACGCAGTGATTCCAGCTAGGTTGAAACGATTTATTGTTTCTTTCAAGTAGATTTTTAATATTTATAAGCAAAATAATAGGAATATCATGACAAGACATTTATTGTGTATCAGCGTGATTGTTTCCTGCTTTAGCCGAAGAATAGGAAACCAAGCTACAATGAGTAGAACTGATTAACGATCAATGAGATAACCTAAATGATCTATGTGTTTCTGATTAATAGTCTAGTCGTGGCAATTACAGTGATCATTCACTATGAGTTCCTCTACCGCCTCACCGTATACATCCCAAAAATGAAGATGAATCATCGATATCGGATTGTTTTTGGAATTTTTGGATCTTTAATCGCTCACGCTGTTGAAATTTGGTTTTTTGCCATCTCGTATTTCATCATGAATAATCTAGAAGGATGGGGAAAGTTAAAAGGCGATATTGATGGCAGTTTAATGGACTGTGCATACTTCTCATTTACCGCGTTCACAACCCTCGGTACGGGAGATATTCAGCCCACTGGAGACTTAAAGTATTTAACGGGTATTGAAGCATTAACTGGCTTAGTCCTCATCACATGGACAGCATCATTTTTGTTTTATGAAATGCAAAGACACTGGAAATCGCTATAAAGCAAAAAAGGCTTTTCAGCTAACCTAACTCAGCCATCCACGCTTGTCGCTGTTCCAACGCATGCAACAATTCTCGACGAATTTCCTGAGCACTTAGAAAATCTTCGCCATGAAAGCGCACCATCGGAATCCCTGCGCTCACCAAAGCCTTATCTTTCTTTAAATCTGCGCGTGCACGAACATTACTATCATGTGACCAATCATCCAACTCAATCGCAACCAATACACTCTGACCGTCTTGATCAACCAGCACATAATCAACACTCATCCGATTAATACGGTTAAACCAGAATTTCTCATCATCGATATCAGTACATTCAATCAGACGCGACAAAGCAACCTGAGAAAAAATCAAATACTCAGGAATGGCTTGTTTAAGCTGATGAAAAAATCGCACTTCGGCATTGGTCATAAAGACGCGAGGCATAAATGGCCATACATCTAAATCATCACCACGAACAGGCTTAACCTCTACAACGTGATGACGACGACTACTCGACAGCAGTAAGATAAAAAATAAAGTGAGTATTGCAATTAAGATGTAGGTGGTTGCCAATTCGATACCCATGCGCCTTTAACATTCAAGCTGCCATCTTGTTCAATTTTATGCTTGATTGCTGATGCGGCAGCGGCATCTTTTTCTGGACCTACCAAAACACGCACGCCTTTGTTTGTCGAACTTGTGCGGACTTTATAGCCTTTTGCGCGTAACTGCGCGACCATAGCATCTGCTTTAGCCTGTGATTCTGCCATAGCCACCTGAACCATCACCAATGTATGTGCAGCGACAGGAGGTGTTGCTAATGCAGGCTTATCATCGTCATCGTTTAGCAGTGCACGAGCACGCGCAGTATTTTTCGCTTTTTGGGTGTCTTGCGTTGTAGACTTATCTTTGTTTGCAGCATTCAACTTATCCAGTTTGGCTTGAAGAATCGCGGCTTCTTTTTTGTTCTTTTCAACTTCAGCTTGTAATGCAGCTTTTTTGTCATCACTCGCTACAGTGGTATCGCCACGCAATTTAGCGCGTTCAGCTTTTTCAGCCTGCAAGATTTTTAGCTTGGCAGCTTTTTCATCATTTAGTTTTGCAACGGCTGCATCAAGTTTAGCCTGCTTCTCTTCTGCTAGCTTTTCCTTTTTCTGTTTCACTTCTAGTTCATGTTGCGCCACTTCAGCATCATGTTTAGCTTGTTTCTCTTTTGCCAGTTTTTCTTGACGCTCTTTTGCTGCTTGGAGATGACGTTCGTTATCTGCTTGGATCTGAGCTTTTTGAGCAGCTTCACGATCAGCCTTTGCCTTTGCAGTACGCTCAACAGCCTGAGCTAATGTTTCTTTTGCACTATCATTAATCGCATCCAACTTCTGTACACGCAACTTGGATTGTTCCGCTTTATCTTGATCTGCTTGACGACGCTTCAATGCTGCCGCTTGAACAGGATCATCTCCTGCCGCAATGTTTGCATCAGGCATCGCTGGATCAGTCGAACTCAGGGCATCATCTTTTGCACGTCTGGCTTCCAATCGTGCAGCTTGCTCTGCTGCGACACGACGTGCTGAATTCGCCTCGGCTTGTTGCTGACGAGCAAGAAATTCGGCAGTTCGCGCTTCTTGTTCTGCAACGTTCTTTTCTCTCATTTCATGCTGAGCAGCAAGCAATTTTTTCTCGGTCTCAACATCAACAGCCAACGGCGTCAGTTGTACAGGTTGATCACCTGCCGCATTGCCAGCAACACTTTGATTACTAATGGCGCTATTATCCGCACCATCCACTGGTCGCGTTGGTGCACCTAATCGATGCGTAGGATCAAGATTCAGAGTTTTATCGACGGGTGCAACTTGTTGGGTTGGTGTATTTTTTTGTCCACTCCCTTGAAATAAAAAGCTCGCAAGCAATGCACTACCACCGAGTAGGATTATACCGCCCATCCAGCGTTGTTGATTTGCACTCATGTTTGCAGCCTCCTACTCTCTTACTTATTGTTAATCAGTCCAAACGTCATACGACAAAAACATGAATATCTAAAAAATCATGCAAATAAAACTGCAACACTCTAAAGCAACGTCGCTTCCATTTGAATCTGTTGATAAATCGCTTCAAGCGTATAAAACGATCCCCATGCCAGCATGACATCATCATCTTGTGCAACATAACTTGCGCCGACTAATGCTTCGCCAATACTATGATATACAGTGACTTTTCCAGCTAAGGCTTCATTTTTCAAAGCCGTCTGCAATTGCTCTAATGACGCCGCACGCGGCACATCCAGCTCAGCAATATGCCAATGAAAAACACTGTCCTTCACCATATCAACAACAGAATCAATATCTTTATCTGCAAGCATAGAGAATATAGCATGAATCTGGCGCGTTACATGTTTTTTACCATAGTCAAAAAGCTGTTCTAGTAAAAAATGTACACCATGAGGATTATGTGCCACATCAGCAATAAGACGTTTACCGTGATATTGACGTTCTTCAAAACGCCCTGCTAGCTTCGCATCCAGAATACCCTGAATAATTTCAGATAGTTGAACTGGGATTGGACTCGCTAACACGGCACTCACGGCACAACAAATATTAGTTAATGCCAAGTATGCTTTAGGCAATATCAGCGTATGTGCATCCATTGTATAAATCGCAGATTGACCATTTTCCAAATTTGTTACATGTACTAAACCAAAATTTCGATCTACGCTCTCATTGACTTCTGAATCAACATCAAAGCGCTGCCAGAAATAATCCCGACCTGACTGATAAACTCGACAATTTAAGACTTCTGCACGCTGTCTTACACTCTGAGGCATATCCACATCACCAAAAATTAGTGGAATATTTTGGCGTAGAATTCCAGCTTTCTCGAAGCCAATTGCCTCTCGATTATCACCAAGCCACTCAACATGGTCGATACCAATATTGGTGATCACAGCAACCGTTGGATCAATTAAATTGACGACATCCAAGCGACCACCTAAACCGACTTCCAATACCCAAACATCACACTGCTGTTGTTTGAAAATCACAAAAGCAGCAAGCGTAGTCGCTTCAAAAAATGATAACGTCAAGCCACAAGCGACCCTTGCCGCCTCAACTTCGACGAAAGCATTAATCAAAATTTGATTTTCAACAGGCACACCGCACAAGCAAATGCGCTCGTTGAAATATTGAATATGCGGAGATTGATATAGACCAACACGTAAACCTGCCGCCTGATAAATCGCTGCAATCACGGTCGTCGTTGAGCCTTTACCATTAGTTCCTGCAACCGTAATCACAGGCACTTGCGGATTTAAAATCGCTAAATATTCAGCAACGGGACGAACACGCTCAAGTCCCATATCAATCGCTGTGGCATGAATACTTTGCCAATATTCAAGCCACTCATCGAGGGACCCCTGTTCTGGGGAGGGCGCACTTAATTGGGATGTAGAAAGTTGGCTTATCAAATCAAGTGTCGTCAAATCAAGCCGCGCCGCTTTGGATTGAAATATTAAGAAGTTTATTGAGTAAACGTTCAATCGTCGTTTTCATATCGTGGCGATGCACAATCTGATCTACTACCCCATGATCGAGTAAGTATTCTGCACGTTGGAATGGTTCTTTGAGCACTTCACGGACAGTTTGTTCGATGACACGCTTACCAGCAAAACCAATCATTGCCTTCGGTTCTGACAAATGAATATCACCCAGCATTGCCAATGATGCAGTTACACCACCATAGACTGGATTAGTTAAAACAACGATATACGGAATCCCTGCTTCTTTTAAGCGTTGAATCGCTGCCGCAGTACGAGCCATTTGCATCAGTGACAATAAACCTTCCTGCATACGCGCGCCACCTGATGCAGCAAAACACACCAAAGGCTGACGCGCCTTCAGTGCAGTTTCAGCCGCTAATACAAAGCGATCACCAACCACAGATCCCATTGATCCGCCCATAAAATCAAACTCGAAGGCGCAGGCAACAAGAGACAATTTATTCAATCGTCCCTGCATAGCAATCAGGGCTTCACTTTCGCCTGTTTTCTTTTGCATCGCTTTCATACGATCAGGATAAGGCTGACTATCCACAAAATGCAGCGGATCGCCCGCCACAAACTCTTGACCCAACTCAGCTTCAACATGGTCAAACAATGTCTCTAAGCGCATCCGCGCAGACATCTTCAAATGTTCATCGCAGTGCGGACAAACATATAACAACTCAAACAAACGGCTTTTTACAATTTCATCACCACATGATGGACACGTCACCACAGGCACATTGTCACGTGGCGCAGGCGCTGCGATTCTCTTTTCAAGTTTAGGAACAGCACGCTGTTGCCAGTTCGTACTCGTTGGAGTGGCGATATCGTTAGAAACCGTGTTGTTTGTTGTCATGCCAATGCTTCCTATTAAATGTTTCCTATTGAAGGTCATCCAATGCTTGTCTGAGTTCATGTATTTTTGCAATAACTTTACTTTGGGCATCAGCAACATCATATTCAGCAAAAGAGCGAACCAATGCAGTACCGACGATCACGCCATCTGCAACTGCACCAACCGCTTGCGCTGTTTGACGATCATGAATCCCAAAACCAACACCAATCGGTAAACCTGTTTTTTGCTTAATTGCATTGATACGCGCGGCAACTTCTACCGTATCAAGTGCAGATGAACCCGTGACCCCTTTCAGTGACACATAGTACACATAGCCACGTGCTGCTTTGACCACATGCTCAATACGCGCATCAGTCGTGGTCGGTGCAAGTAAGAAAATCGGATCAATATTGTGCTTTGCCAACACCTCATCCAACTCGCCCGCTTCCTCAGGTGGCAAATCCACCATCAGCAGACCATCAACACCCGCAGCAGCAGCACGTGCAGCAAAGGCTTCATAACCAATAATTTCAATCGGATTTAAATAGCCCATCAATACAATTGGTGTTGTGCTGTCATTTTTACGGAACTCAGCAACCATATCAATGGCATGAAATGTACTTGTTCCACCTGCGAGCGCACGCTCTGCTGCCAATGCAATCACAGGACCATCCGCCATCGGATCTGAAAATGGCAATCCTAACTCAATTAAATCCGCACCTGCTTTTACGATTTCATGTAAAAGTGGCACAGTCACTGACGGATTTGGATCACCCGCCATGATATAGGGAATCAAGGCTTTACGATTTTTCGACTTTAACGCCGTAAAACAAGCTGCTATACGAGACATCTCTTTTATTCCTAAATTTGTTTTAACTCTTAATTTTTAAGTCAAAAGCAAATCCTCCCCAACCCTCCTTTTACTAAGAAGGGAGTAAAAGCTCCTCCCTTTATAAAGGGAGGTTGGGAGGGATTTTGCTTTTGATTTTTTTCAACAGCAAAGCCCTTAATTAATCACAATCCCATCCATCTTCGCGATCGTCAACAAGTCTTTATCGCCACGACCAGATAGACAAACCACAATGGATTGATCAGGAGACATGGTCGGTGCCAATTTTTTGACATAAGCAATCGCATGGCTACTTTCAAGCGCAGGAATAATGCCTTCGATCAATGTCAAATCACGGAAACCTTGCAATGCCTCAGCATCATCAATTGGCACATACTGCACGCGACCGACATCTTTCAAGAAACTATGCTCAGGGCCAACGCCTGGATAATCCAGACCTGCAGAAATTGAATGCGTTTCAATAATCTGACCTTCGTCATCACTCATCAGATAAGTACGATTACCATGCAATACACCGATACGACCTGCGTTCAACGGCGCAGAGTGTTTGCCTGTTTCAACGCCATAACCAGACGCTTCAACACCATACATTTTGACGGCTTTATCATTGAGGAATGGATAAAACAGTCCGATTGCATTCGATCCGCCGCCCACACAAGCAACCAACGCATCTGGTAACTTACCAATTTGTTTCAAACTTTGCTCACGTGCTTCGCGACCAATAATGGATTGGAAATCACGTACCAACATCGGATAAGGATGCGGTCCAGCAACCGTGCCAATGATGTAATACGTTGTATCAACGTTGGTGACCCAATCACGCATCGCTTCGTTCATCGCATCTTTCAAAGTACGTGAACCACTCGTGACGGCAACGACTTTTGCACCGAGCAACTTCATACGGTACACGTTCATGGATTGACGATGTACGTCATCCTCACCCATAAAAATCACACACTCCATGCCCAAACGTGCTGCAATCGTTGCCGTCGCTACGCCATGTTGACCTGCACCAGTCTCCGCAATAATGCGCGTTTTACCAGACAACTTAGCCAGCAACGCTTGACCAATGGTGTTATTCACCTTGTGCGCGCCTGTATGGTTCAGATCTTCACGTTTTAAGTAAATCTGCGCTCCGCCCAGCTCACGACTTAAACGCTCTGCGTGATAAAGCGGTGATGGACGACCCACAAAATGCGCAAGATCATGATCGAATGCTTTCAAGAACTCAGGATCATTCTTCATCCGGTTATAAAGCGCTTCTAGATCTTCTAACGCGGCCATCAGCGTTTCAGAGACAAAACGACCACCGTGTACACCAAAATGACCTTTTTTATCAGGATATTGAGTGAAATCAATACTACTAAAATCTACATCTTTTAACGCTTCTTTAATCTGTGCTTTTGAGTCAATGCTACTCATTACTTACTCCACTTATTTCTTAAAATCTGACTTAAATTTTTAACTTCACGCCAGCTTTTGCGTTACGACAATTTAGTCGCTGCAATAAAGCGCTGGATCAATGCCGAATCTTTAATGCCTTTTGCACTTTCAACGCCACCACTGACATCAACCGCAAACGGTCGAGTCTGGCGAATTGCATCAGTGACATTATCAGGTGTTAACCCACCTGCAAGAATCAAATAACATTGACGTTCGCTGCTCAATGTATCGCTCAAAGTTTGCTCAAAGTGAGGAAACCGTCGCCAATCAAACGCGTGGCCTGTCCCACCAAATAAATCGGGATGCCAAGCATCAAGTAGGATTCCGCTCGCACCAGCCGCACGATAGCTTTCAATGATTGGATAAATATCGATATCAGGTTTCATTTGCAGCGCCTTAATCCAGCGTTTCCCTGTTAATGCAGCCAAATGCTGACATTGTTCTGGGGTTTCATTGCCATGAAATTGCAAAAGTTCAATGTGAACAGTTTTCAGAATATCGAGTAACTCGACTTCATTAATATCAACAAACAGCCCAACAGGTTGCACAAAAGGCGGTACCAATTGGACTAATTGGGCAGCCTGCTCAGCAGTCACAAAACGAGGACTCGGTGGATAAAAGACGAAGCCCACTGCATCCGCACCAGCTTGAATAGCCGCTTGGACGTCAATAGTACGTGTCAATCCACAGATTTTAACGCGTGTACGCATGGCATGCTGAACTGAATTAGACAACGGAATCTCTTATTGATGAATATCTTGATAGGCAAACTATTCTACGCAACTTTAAACAATAAAGTCATCTCAAATCATTCGCTAAAATGACTCCCTTTGATAGATTCCAGTGCCCATCCCAACAAATCAGTTACATATCATTTACATTGTAGATATAATCGCCGCATTCTGAGAATTCATTTTTATGATTCGTCATCGAGATTCTTCATTCACGAAAATCTGATTGATGAATGGGAAGCTGGTTCAAGCCAGCACTGCACCCCGCAACGGTAATTGATTTATTCAATAAATCATCAGTCCGGATACCAATCTCAGCCATTTTCCCACCCACACGCTCACGGGGCTTGAGTGTTAGGAGTCGTTATGTCAATTTCCAATTCACGTTCGTTTTTACCCAGTGTACTGACACTTTCAGTTTTATCTGTATTTCATGCTGCACATGCCGATGCACCTGCAACCGTTGATAATCAACTTCCTGTCATCACCGTGACAGCAAGCCGTAGCGCAGAACCAATCAATGTTGTTCCAGCAAGTATTTCGGTCATTTCCCAAGCTCAAATTCAACAAGACCCAAGCAATGAACTCTCGAACTTATTGCGCCAAGATCCTGCGCTGAATATCGTATCGCTGGGTGGCTATGGTCAGCAAACTTCTGTATTTACACGCGGAACAAATAGTAATCAAACCCTGTTCTTATTAGACGGCATGCGCCTCAACCCTGCAACAACATCGATTGCAAACGTACAATTCTTCGATACCAGCGACTTAAACCAAGTTGAAATCCTGAAAGGACCGGCTTCTGTTCAGTACGGTTCTGATGCGGTTGGCGGTGTTGTACAACTCATCACAGCAAAACCAACCAAACAAAATTTCTTTACCACGTTCGAAGGTGGTAATAACGGTTTATACAAAGCAATCCTCGGTGCAGACCTTGTTCATGATGATGCTTATCTGCAAGTTCGTGGTCAAACGATGGGCACTGATGGTTCAAGAGTCACCACCATTGCTCCAGACAAATCAGGCTACGACCAAAAAGGCTACTCAGTCAAAGGCGGCATTGATAATGATCAATATGCACTTTCTGCTGAAGTTCGCGGCAATCAAGGTAAATCAGACTATGTGGGATACGACTACTCAAGCCCACTTTCACAGGACTTCAATAATCGCCTGATCAATTTGACAGGTCGTTATACAGTTGCACCGAACCTTAATGTCAACCTACGCCTATCTCAGTATCTAGATACACTGAACCAAAACGATAGCACTGACTTTGCCCGCACCAACCAAAGCGAGTTAGACACTAATGTTCGCTGGGGTTTTACACAAAACCAAACGCTTCTGGCTGGTTTAACCGCACGTAACGCTGATGTCAATTATCAGAGTGGATTGGATGCCTATAAGCGTGATCTTGGAACGACTGGTTACTACCTACAACATCAATACCAAGATTCGATTTTCAGCACTCAAGCAGGTGTTCGTCTTGAAGACAATCGTCAATTCGGTACACATACCACAGGACAACTTGCAGGCCGCATGCAGGTCCTACCAAGTACCAGCATTTACACCAATCTTGGTACAGCATTCCATGCACCGGATGGAAATCAGCTCTACTCAACTTATGGCGGCAACCCAAAACTAAAACCAGAAGAAAGCACATCTTATGAGATTGGCGTTGATCAAACCATTATCAAAGGTCTTGTTGCGAATCTTGCGGTCTATCGTACTAATGTCAAAAATCTCATTACTTACGATACAGCCTTTAACCTCGCAAACATCAACAAAGCTCAGTTGACGGGTGGTGAAGCAGGCTTTAAGTGGAACTTTGACGGTGGCTGGTTCACAAACATCGCCTATGGTTATGTCCAACCGATCGCTGAAGGACAAAATGGCGCAAAAGACAGTGAACTTACTCGCCGCCCACGCCAGACCTTTAACGCATCAGCAGGTCTAGCACGTCCAAAATATGGTTTCAGTGCAGAAATCACCTCAAAAAGCGAAGCAAAAGATTACAACCTGAATTACCCAATCGGTGGTTATGCAGTCGGTAATCTTCATGGCTATATACAAGCTATGCCAAATGTTCGCGTTTTTGCTAACGTCGAAAACGTCACTGATCGTAAATACCCAGTTGCGCTGGCTGGTGATGGGACTTATGGCTCAACGCTTAGCTACTACTTAGCAGCACGTCGTCAGGCAACGCTTGGCGTGACTGTTAATTACTAAGTTGTTTGCTAAGAATAGACTATGAATATGGGCGTCTCTAGACGCCCTGTTCAGACCCGCGATAACAATCTAAAAATATGAATGATTCCAATAGATCAACTTTTTTAGCAACATTCTGACCTCCAAATAGAATGTTGTTTTTTTCATGATTCTTTTTTTACTGGCTATTTTTAAATCAGAGACATGCTCAAAACGCACTTTCAAATTCAGCGTTTAATCGTCTACGTTCAATTTTATCAATAATCTCAAAAACTTCTTTTTCATTTAAAACCACATCAGTTTTTGACTTAATAAACTTTAAATAATCTTTTCCTTTAGTGACATTATCAGGCATCGTGGATTTAAGAGTGCAATCACCAATAAACACGACTAGAGAATGAATCTGCTCATTTGTTAGACCCAATAATTGCTGTAATACTTTGGCTTTTTTATAACTTTCATAAAGTGGATTTTGAAACTGTGTCGTGCTCTCGTAGAACCTCTGCGACCACGTTCTTTCGCATTCACTACCAAAAATCAATCCTTTCACATTTCTAGTTTCAAGCACAAAAATACCAAATTTTGAAACAATCACATGATCAAGCTGAGTTGCTCCATATTCATAAGGAATTGTGAGGTCTTTTAATAAATGAAATTGCTCTGGATTCAAACTATGCTTGATCGAGGTATTGATCGCAAACTCACCTAAAAATCCGTTAAACCAAGGCGACTTTAATAAAAAAATGAAAACAAGAACTGGAATTAAATAGCATGAACCATGAAGGAATAGTATAAAAAAGGTCGAAAAACTCATCCATAGAACTCCTTTTCTATTTTACTTTCGATGATTTACTCGGACTCTTAAATATACGTCAGCATTTTTTTAATTAAACCTGTCATTTTTTCTCTCGACGATCACCTATTTTTCGTGCAGGGTTTCCAGCCACGATCGCATAACGCTCCACGTTTTTCGTCACTACGCTATCCATACCTACAACCGAAAAATCATCAATTCTAACGCCATCAACAACACCTACATTTGCACCTAACCAAACATCCTGCCCGATATAAATACCTTTCGACGTCACAGCCTGTTCATGAATCGTCTGATCTATTTTCATGCCATGATTAAAGGCATACAGATGACAATACGCCGCAAGCCGTGCTTGATCCGCAAGATGAATCCCCGCACGTCCACCATCCAAAGTTGCATGATGATTAATCGCCACTTTCTGACCCAACGTCACTGGCCCGTGAATCACACAATCTGCAGCAATAAATGATCCATCACCAATCACAATTTCTCGCCCAATCTCAGCAAATAAATGTGCATCAGGCGAAATAAAACAATCTTGACCAATTTTGACAGTTTCCATCGATTGCAAATATTCTTGGTACTCTTGCTGCCAAGCTTCTGCCCATATACGATTTTTTGGCTTCAGTTTCCAATACAGCCAAGGCATATAACTTAAACGCTTCTTATGTTGCTCTCGATATTTCAGTAGCGGATCAACAATACTTTCTTCAATCGCCATGATAACGTGATGAACTCTATAAATGATTCATCAAAAGTATATACTCCCAATTTATTTATATAATCCTAATTTCTTTGAGGATCAACAAAAATGGGACATCGTCTCAGCAAAATCTACACACGTACTGGAGATGATGGTACGACGGGCTTGGGGGATGGACAGCGCGTTGCCAAGGATGATCTGAGAGTAGAAACTTACGGCACTGTCGATGAGCTGAATTGTGCAGTGGGTCTATTACGCGCCAGCCTCAGCGAGCGTAATCAAGGCGCAGACATTGACTCAATACTCAGTCATATTCAACATGAATTGTTTGATCTAGGTGGAGAGCTGTGTATTCCGAACTATAGAATCTTAGAAGCAGAATACATCACACGTCTTGAGCAAAACATTGATCAGATGAATCTCGACCTCCCCGCCCTCAAAGATTTCATCTTACCTGGAGGCAGTGTCCCAGCCTCACATGCTCACCTTGCACGTGCGATTTGCCGTCGCGCAGAACGCCTGATCACGACACTTAAACATCGTGATGCTGATATTTCGGAATTTGCTATACAGTATTTAAATCGCCTATCGGACTGGTTTTTTGTCGCTGCGCGGATTATTGCGAGGTATGATGGTGGTGCTGAAGTGCTCTGGGTCACACAAAATCATCAAGAACACTGACCACACAAGACAACTGTTTTACAAGCAACTTAAAAATAATCATCTTGAATATGTCACATTGGCTAGGCATGCTACTGCTGGAATCATTGAGCATTTAAAGGACGTGCAAAATGGCATTATGGAAGCATTTGGTTGGCATCAAATCACCTCATACAGAATGGTATCAACCACATGGACGTCATGGACAACATGGCGGCGATGAAGTTGAATTTACTTATCTCGGCACAGCGGGATTTGTGATTAAGAGTGCCGCACGAACCCTCGTCCTTGATCCTTATGTTTCACGCCCAAATATTCGCACAACGTTGACCAAAGAACTTATCCCGAATGCACCGCTCATTCGGCAGATCATTCCTCATGCCGACGATGTGCTTGTTGGTCATGCTCACTATGATCATGTTTTAGACTCCCCTACATTATGCCAACAGACAGGCGCACGACTCATTGGCTCGCGAGCAGTTATGATGGTCGGTCGCGCCGCAGGCTTACCTGAACATCAACTTGTTGAAACGTTAGGGCATGAAGACATTGCTAGCGGTTCTTGGATCGTTCGCGGCTTGCCATCTATACATGGCAAAGTTTTTGGACGTATTCCATTGCCAGGTGACATCACAGAGCCACCACCATGGCCACCGAGAATACGTGACCTTAAGCATGGACTAGTACTGAATTGGGTTGTAAACACAGGCAATCTAAAAATCATGCACATCGATTCTGCTGACTTTATTCCAGAAGAACTTAAAGGTATTCAGGTCGATGTCCTCTGTTTATGCGCAATTGGTCGCCAATATCGTCCAAACTATGTCAAAGAAGTCGTCTCACTCGTCAAACCTCGTTGGATTATCCCTTGCCACTGGGACACCATGATGACGCCGATTGACGACGAACCTGATCTCATTCCAACTGTTGATTTGCAGGGTTTTATTGAGGAAATTAAAGCTGAAGGCGTCGAGCCATTACTGACCCCAATTTTGGGTAAGCAGACATTTGTTTAATGAATAAAACATCATGAAAATTATCGGACATCGCGGAGCGCGGGGCGAAGCGCCTGAAAATACATTAGGCGGCTTCCAACATATTATTAATTTGGGACTCAAAGCCGTTGAGTTCGATGTTCGCTTACTTCACGATGGAAAACTCGCAGTTTTGCATGATCCCACGCTACAACGTACTGCAGGCAAGCCTGATCAATTATCAAATTTAACGGAAAAAGACCTATCCCATTTCGACAATCGTCAAGGCTGGGCAAATTGGGGAACACCCGAACCGATTCCAACGCTACAACAGACGCTCGATTTACTGACTCACTTTGAGCACATCGAAGTCGAAGTGAAGGCCGTCGAAGATCAAAACGCCGTATTCAAAATTGTCGAACAATTAATCCGAGAATTGAATCATTGGTCAAACGTTAATGCCATTACGGTCACGTCATTTGACGTCAGAATTTTGGCAGCATTACAACACAGCCGAGCTGAAAATAAGCATCAACTTAAAACAGGATTATTGCTTGAACCCTCGACAAGCACAAAGGATCAATCAACTATTCAGACGCCTGCAGAACAAGCGCTTTCGCTTGGCTGTTCTCGTATCGGCTTATCAGACAAACTTGCAACTGAGGCTAGTATTTTAGCTTTTAAAAATGCAGGTTTAGCAATTAGCATTTGGACCGTGAACTCGCCAGAACGAGCAAAAGAGTTAGAAAAATGGCAAGTGAATGGACTTATTACGGATAACCCAACACGCATGATCAAAAACTCTATCGGAAATATTTAATCTTACAATTAAATATATAGTGCACAAGTGTACTCTAATGCTAGAATATCTCTCGTCTGATTAAAATAATCTCTCCGATGGGTCATTTAGACCATTTTTATTGAGCGATTTTTTATATAGTCTAGTGGTAATTTTCTACAGATTATGAATAATCAAACTTTAATAATTTTGATATACATTCACGCCATTTATTCTTCATCGCGAGCCTTTAGGTTATGACCCAAACCTCCCAAGAAACAGACATTACGTCCAATAAAAACCAACGCTTGCCAATCAACTGGCCTGGTGCGCTCGTATTGCTGATTACGCCGATTGCTGCGCTGATCTTAGTACCATTGTATCTATGGTCACATTCATTGAGCACTGCTGCATGGGTGACCTTCATCCTGTTTTTAGCTTGGAATGGACTGGGTATTACTGCGGGTTATCATCGCCTCTGGGCGCATCGCACCTATCAAGCAACTTGGATTGTGCGATTCTTTTTGATGATTGGCGGAACGATGGCAACTCAAAACAGTGTTTTATTTTGGGCTTCTGGGCATCGTACCCACCATCAACATGTTGATGACATTGATAAAGATCCTTATTCTGCAAAACGTGGATTCTGGTACTCACATATCGGTTGGATGCTGCGTAACTATCCAAGCGGCACTGCAAACTACAAGAATGCACCTGACTTACTCAACGACCCAATGGTGATGTTCCAACATAATCACTATATCCCGCTCGTCTTATTGACCAACATTGTAATGCCTGCACTAATCGGCTGGGCAGTTGGTGACATATGGGGTGTCATGCTCATGGCAGGACTAGTACGTCTGGTCATCAGTCACCATGTCACGTTCTTCATCAACTCATTGGCACATATGTTTGGCACACAGCCTTATACCGATGAAAATACTGCTCGTGACAATCCATGGTTAGCACTCGTCACTTGGGGTGAGGGGTATCATAATTATCACCACATTTTCCAATACGACTATCGTAACGGTGTAAAATGGTGGCAATTCGACCCAACCAAATGGTTAATTCTGGGCTTATCAAAAGTCGGTCTGACCTATAATCTGAAACGCATTCCTACGCTCACCATCCTTCATGCCGAAGTCGCCATGAAATTCAAACGCGCTGAAGCAAATATCTCTACAGCTGTTTCGACTTATGGTCATGATATGCAGCATGATATGGAAGTGATTCGCCATCGCTTCAAGCAAGAATACGAAGCGTTCAGCACAACCTTGAATGAATGGACTTCTTTGAAAGAACAAGCATTTCAACTCAAAAAAGCTGAAATGTCGCAAAAAATTCAAGAAGTAGATGCTCGCTTAAAAACTGACTTCCATTTAATTGAGCAACGCCTACATGCACATGCAGAGCGTCTTGAAATTGCATTACGCGGTATCCGTTTTGTGAAAAAAGCCAGTTAATCTGACTCATCACATGCTTTATTGAACGTTCTTGCATACAATGAGTCATTACTCATTGAGCACTTGAAAGACTTAAAGTCATCAAGTGCTCGCAAGAACAGTTCAAATCCTCATGAAAATAGATAATCGCTACACTCACCTCAATCCTCGTTTGTTCCACAAACAATCCCCTGAACCGCTCAATAATCCAATTGCTGGGCATTTCAATACTGCACTCGCAGAACAACTCGACTGGCAATATACCGATGCGAATGATTGGGTTCCAATCTTTGCAGGACAAGTCGTTCCTGAAGGCTTTGATCCGCTGGCAATGGCTTATGCAGGACATCAGTTTGGACAATGGGCTGGGCAACTCGGTGATGGACGTGGACTATTACTCGCACAAATCATTGATAAAAATGGCAAGCTACAAGACCTCCACTTAAAAGGCGTCGGCCTCACACCCTACTCACGCATGGGCGATGGTCGTGCGGTGTTGCGTTCGGTCATTCGCGAATATCTTGCAGGTCATGCTTTAAACGCACTCGGCATCGCCTCCTCAAATGCACTCGGTTTTGTATCATCTAGCACTCCTGTACAACGCGAAAAACTAGAACGCGGCGCATGTTTGCTTCGCGTAGCAGATAGTCATGTGCGCCTTGGGCATTTTGAATGGATCAATAAATTTACACCTGATGCGTTGCCAGATTTTACGACGGCAATGATTGATACTTATTATCCTGAATGCAAAACAGCAGAATCACCTATCCTTGCCTTTGCTGAAAACGTGATTAAAAGAACAGCTAAAACCATTGCCGACTGGCAACTGGTAGGCTTTGCACATGGTGTGATGAACACTGACAACCTCAGCATTACTGGAAGCACTTTAGATTTTGGTCCATATGGCTTTATGGAGCGATTTGAGCCAACTTGGATTAACAACCATTCAGATCATTCAGGTCGCTATGTTTATCAAAATCAGCCAAGTATTGCGCATTGGAATCTTTGGGTCTGGCTCGGACAATTATTGCCTTTAAATGCTGTCGATCCGAAGGTGAGCAAAGAATCATTAAGCCAACTGCTTTCTATTTTTGAACCAGAGTTCTTACATCAATACACATTAGGCATCGCCAAAAAAATGGGACTGAGTGCAGATCAACAAGGCGTACTCGAACTGTCCTCGGATTTCTTGCGTTTGTTGGAAAGAAATCGCCTTGATCTCACCAATAGCTTCCGATCACTATCCGATGATAGTGAAAAAGGCTGGCGATTATTGCGTCTTGAATGTATCAGCATTGAAGAAATAGAAAAATTTGATGCCTTTGCCGCACAGTATCAAGCACTGATTACGGAGTCACGCTTGAGTGATCATCAACGAAAAAGCCTCATGGATAAAGCAAATCCAATCTATGTACTGCGTAATCACATGGCGCAAACGGCGATTGAACGTGCAGAAGCTGGAGACTTTGGCGAAGTAGCACGTTTGTTTGATTTATTGGCAACTCCATTTACTAGACAAATTGAACGAGAAACAGCAGCCGACATTGCTCCGTTACCTGACGATCATCCGCCTGTCAGTGTAAGTTGTTCCAGTTAATCAAATAGCAATTCTGTAGAGTCCTCCTGTGGATGCCCTTTTTTTGATTATTAAACAACATCAAAAGCGGGCGACCACAAAGGTGCTCCCCTACAAATAGATTATAAATACGGCACAAGCCCAATCGCTTTAACCGATCATTTTCTTCATCTTAAACCGCGCTTACATATTTCCATGACCATTCAGTCACGGATTCCAAAGCTCTAAACCTCAATAAACGCTCAAAAACAATAGCCAATGTGCTAAATTGCGCACCTGTTATCTTGTACTCCCTATTTTTTGATTCAAAAACGCAGGAATCCCACCATGCCACAATACAAAGCCCCCATTCGCGACATTCAATTTGTCATGCA
>JASLHI010000053.1 GCA_030149815.1 Aquirhabdus sp.
TCCCGAGACATTACAACATGCGGTTCTGTGTGCGTGCGCTTCTGTCGCGGCTACCAACCACAGACATTCGGTAGCGGGCGACTCTCAGCCCTTAGGCTGCGAGAGCGTAGGTTTCGTCGTTTGCGACTATTTAAATGCAAAATTGATTTACGAGAGATAATGCGCTCTCGACATGCATCGAAGAGTTTCACAACCAGCGTCGAAGCCAGAACATCCCCAATGCAATAATCATAGCAGAGAATCATTATTTTTGTTAGGCTTCCGCACCAATATCACATCAAAAGTAAAACCTGCACTCCATTTCGACAAAAGTAAAGGAGTTGAAGGATTTACGCTTTATAAAAACTCTAAGGATGACATCCATGACTTATTTACTTGCACTCGACCAAGGCACTACATCGAGTCGAGCAATTATTTTTAATGAACATGGCAATATCATCGCTTCCGCACAACGAGAAATCACTCTCGCAACGCCACATGCAGGCTGGGTCGAACAAGACGCGCTTGAACTCTGGCAAACCCAGATTGGTGTTGCCCAACAAGCGATTGCCAAAGCAAACTTACTTGCACAGGACATTGCAGCGATTGGATTAACGAATCAACGCGAAACGACGATCGTCTGGAATCGAAAAACTGGGCAACCGATTGCCCCTGCGATTGTTTGGCAAGATCGCCGCACTGCAGAGTGGTGTGAACAACTCCGCGCATGGGGTCATGAGCCGCTGGTCAAACAAAAAACAGGGCTTCGCCTCGATCCTTACTTCAGCGCAGGCAAGCTGTCTTGGTTACTGAATCATATTCCTAACGCGCGTAGTGAAGCAGAACGTGGGGAACTGGCATTCGGAACAGTTGATTCATGGTTGTTGTGGAATCTGACGCATGGTGCGCGCCATGTGATTGACATGAGTAATGCATCACGCACGTTATTAATGAACATTAACACTCAAACTTGGGATGATGAGTTACTCAGTTTATTCAACATTCCAAAATCAATTCTGCCTGAAATTGTGCCATCAGGCGGACTCATTGGCGAAACTGCCGACGGATTACTGGGACGAAAAATTCCTCTAACCTCAGCACTTGGCGATCAACAAGCCGCGCTATTCGGACAAGGTTGTTTTACTCAAGGTATGGCAAAAAACACCTACGGCACAGGCTGCTTTATGTTGATGAATACAGGTACACAAGTCCAAGTCAGCGACTATCAACTCCTCTCCACACTCGCATGGCAGACACCAAACAAAGTCACTAATTTTGCCCTTGAAGGCAGTGTCTTTATGGCAGGTGCCATTGTGCAATGGCTGCGTGATGGACTCGGAATTGTACAAAGTAGTAACGATGTCGAACAACTTGCCAGCCAAGTTCCAGATACCGATGGCGTTATCCTTGTCCCTGCGTTTACAGGTCTAGGAGCACCTTATTGGGATAGTGAAGCACGCGGTATGCTGACAGGCATGACACGGGGCACCAATCGCGCACATATTGCACGTGCAGCACTCGAAGCAATTGCATTCCAAGTCGCAGATGTCCTTGCGGCGATGCAACAAGATGCACGCGGCCCACTCACCGAACTACGCGTTGATGGTGGTGCAAGCGGCAACGATATGCTCATGCAATTTCAAGCGGACTTGCTAGGCGTTCCAGTTTTACGTCCCGTCGTTCGAGAAACGACAGCTTTGGGTGCAGCGTTAATGGCTGGCTTAGGAGTTGGGGTGTTTAGTTCAACGGACGAATTAGCTGGGCTATGGCAACTAGAGCGCCGCTTTGAACCATCCATGTCAGAAAGCGTTCGCGATGAATATCTGGAACGTTGGCACAAGGCCGTCGCAAGAGCGAGATCATAAAATCACATTTTAAGACCCAACTCACTTTTTAATGTTATAACTATCCTACATAACTCTACTTCTCGGAGTCGAAGTAACGGAATCAAATGCCGTAAATTTCGACTCCGCTGAATGTACGATAAATTAACATCACTATTAATAAGAATAGCGAATCAAAGATCGCTGGTTATAAAACCTCTACACGCTTTAAAAAACTATCGAAAACAAATTTTAAAATCTCTTAAAGTGCACCAAAACTCATCACCCTCTCAGCCTTAAAGTAGTGAAAAAAGATTCATTCGCACTCTAATAGTGCAAATTAACAAACTTGTAACAAAACATTTATTTTTAAATTTTATTAAATACTTATTAAACAAATTAATGTCTTTCACGACCATAAATTTATTACGACATTTGACACGCACACTTTTATTTCAATATGATGAAATTGTAACAAATGATGTATTTCTAGGCTGTCCAATTGCAGTCACTTTGGAGAAGAATGATGAAAAAGTTAATATTGACCGCTGTAATCTCTGCATTGTCATTGAATGCAGCCTATGCTTATCAAGTTGAATTAAATGGTAATGTTGGTTACGGTCAAGTCAGCACCAGTGGTGATGATATCAATCAAACCAACCTTGGCGTAAACGCAACATACTATTTCAAAAATGTGACTGGCAACAATGTTCCATTAGCTGAAGGCGCATTTGCTGATCGCGCAAGCAATATTAGTGCTGGTTATGGCTATAGCAACTCAACACTCAGTGGCGCACCAGACTATCGCGTTCACGACTTCAACATCGGTGGTGAATTCTATGTACCAAACAGCGATTTCTATGCGTCAGCAGACGTAAATCGTCCAAAAGTGGAAGGCGTTGCATCAAGTGCTGGTGCATACACCCTTGAAGTTGGTTATTTACCAATCAACAACTTATTAGTTGCTGTTGGCTTGGCTGATACCTTCAACACCCAACACGACGAAACAGACCCAACAATTCGCGCTAAATACCTAACACAGATCAACAATAACTTTGTTAACCTTGAAGGCGGCGCACAATTTGGCGACCACCATGACAGCTACCATCTAAAAGGTGATTATTACCTCGATCGTACATTGAGCATTGGTGCAACTTACGACCTCACTACTGAAGATCATGCTGATAATACTTATGCGTTTGGTTTGAATGCGCGTAAATTTATTGCTTCAAACATCAGCGTTCAAGGCGGTGTGAGTGCAGGTCAATACCAAGGCGACAACGACTTTGGTGTTAACGTTGGTGGCACATATCGCTTCTAATTTCGATTAGAGCAATTGATTGTTCTATAAAAACCGCCTCGATGACGAGGCGGTTTTTTTATGAGGATGAGGCAATACTAGTTGCCAACTCCAAATCCTGCAAATACAGAAATGCGTCCTGATGAACATGCCCACACATTTCCAAAGTCGGTTTTAACGAGGAACACACTCGGGGACGTGTTGGCAGACCAAAGATCAAACATTGATTCAAATCATTTAACTGAATACAGCGTACACCCGCTGGTTTACCATTTGGCATGCCAGGAATCGGACTACTGATACTCGGGGCAATACAACAAGCACCACATCCTGCACGACATTCAATTTCTGGCTTCACCTGAATATCACAGGCTTGAATCCGCTCAGTAGACATATGATGCTGTCGCTGTTGCAATTAATTTATGATCTTGGTTATGCAGGTTCATACGCATGGTACAACCTTTACGACCTAATCTGAGCACCTCAGCCGTAGCAATAAACTGCCTCCCACGTCCCGGTGCAAGATAATCAACACGCATATCTGTCGTTGCCAAACGCGATACTTGTCGAATCCGATCAGCCAGTTCGCCTTTTCCCCGACGATAGATCTCTGCCATTGCAACAATTCCACCAATACTATCCAGCATCGTAGCAGCAACACCGCCATGCAAGATTTCAAATACGACGTTTCCAATCAAACTGTTATTCATGTCAATGAAGCCTTTAATTTCACCATCAACAACGCGCATCGCCATACCACAATGATGAAAAAATGGTGATTTGTTATATACCTTACAGAGTTGATTGAACACTGACTCCGTAGGAAATTCACCGTCGACAGTGTGTGTTAGATTGATAGCACCCGTCCATTGTTTAGCGGGTTCTGAACTCAATTCAGCGATTGGGCTTGGCGAAGATTCAGAATCCTTAAGATTTGCTTCAGATTGCTTATCTATACCAGTCATTAATCAATCTTCCTCAAGAACACAAATCAGGTTTAATATATGGCGCTATATTAATGTGAAAACAGTGTAATAACATGACTCATACGTTTAACCGCGCCGCCTTCCCCGCTACTCGTTTACGTCGTCTACGCAAACATGACCGTGTTCGTGAAATGGTATGTGAGTCGATTTTATTGCCGCAACACTTAATCGCACCCGTTTTTGTCCTGCCAGGACAGAATCAGCGTGAAGCGATTCATAGCATGCCAGGAGTTGAACGACTCTCTATTGATCTACTGCTGAAACACTCAGAGACTCTACTCAGTTTAGGCGTCAGCAAGCTCGCGCTCTTTCCAGTCACGCCACAGGCAGACAAAAGCGCAGGTGCCGAAGCAGCTTGGCGCGAAGATGGCTTAGTGCAAACTACGATCCGCACACTAAAAAAAGAACTCCCAGACATGGTGCTGATCAGCGATGGCGCGCTTGATCCTTATACCTTGAGTGGTCAGGATGGTCTCACGGATGCTGACGGCTATGTCATGAATGATGCGACCGTTGAAGCATTAGTCAAACAAACCTTGAGTCATGCGGCAGCAGGTGTCGATATTGTTGCGCCGAGTGACATGATGGATGGACGCATTGGTGCAATTCGCAATGCCCTAGAAAACCACGGTTTTATTCATACCGCCATCATGGCGTATTCGGCAAAGTTTGCATCCGCTTACTATGGTCCTTTCCGTGATGCTGTCGGTAGCGCATCCAACCTAAAAGGCGGACATAAAAAGAATTATCAGATGGATTTTGGCAATCGCTTAGAAGCCTTGCATGAAGTCGCACTGGATCTGCAAGAAGGCGCAGATATGGTCATGGTCAAACCAGGACAACCTTATCTCGATTTAGTCCGTGAGGTAAAAGATCAGTTCGGCGTACCAACCTTCGCCTATCAAGTCAGTGGTGAATACGCGATGCACATGGCTGCAATTCAAAATGGTTGGTTATCAGAAGCCGTCATCCTAGAATCTTTGGTTGGCTTCCGTCGTGCAGGCGCTGATGGGATCTTGACGTATTTTGCTGAGAAAGCAGCAAGGATGTTACAAGGAATCTAACTTCAAAACAAAAAGATCTTTGAAAACTAACATTTGAATTCATAACGAAATTTTGAATTCAAATGTATTACTAAATCACCTTAAAGTTTAGCCAAAGCCTCAGTGAGCTCATTTTCATTCGTCTCACCCACCACTCGCCCAACTTCCGATCCTTGTTTATAAAAAATCAACGCAGGTGGACCAAATAAATTTAAATTTTTAAGAACCGCTTTACTGTTTTCATCGCTATTCGTCACATCCAACTTGATTCGTGTCCAGCCCGACAGACCTTTAATATCTTGTCCACTAAATAACTCACGCTCCATCGTACGACAACTGACACACCAATCCGCCGACACATCAACCAGTAATTGTGGATGCTCTTGTTTCCAAACACTAAGCTCCGCGATGCTATGAATTTCAGGTGTAGGTTGTACTGCAGTTGTATGTTGTTGCCTCAATCCTGCCAAAGGATGCCAAGGATCACTCTGGCCTGCGGCAACACCTGCCAACTGCACCAAGCCCCATGCTCCAACAATCACGGCACAGACTTGGGTCAGAAATCTGCCACGACCCAACCAACGCCAAAACCATACGGCATACGCCATCGACAAAGCCGCCCACAGCAGCAAAATATACGAATTATCAAAAGCACGGTTAATCAAAACCAATGCCACACCGAGCAATAACAAACCGAACCCTTGGCGCACCCAATGCAACCACTCACCCGCTTGCGGTAAGAATCGTCCTTCTGTTGCACCGAGAATCATCAGCGGCACACCCAGTCCCAGACCAAGCATAAACAGCGCAATCGCACCTAACAATGGATCACCAACAGTAGAAACAGACAGTAAAACCCCAGCTAAAGGCGCAGAAACGCAAGGCGAAACAACCAATGCCGCGACAAATCCAGTAAACCAACTGCCAACCACGCTACCTTGTTTCAACCACGCAGCGCGCCCATCCTCACGCTGACCGAACGCATCAATTCGCGACTGTAAGCTCTGCGGTAAACTCAGCGTAAACAAATCGAAATTCGCAAGCGCTAACAGCACAAAAACCAAAGCAAAACCAATCAAAATCACTGGATTCTGTAACCACCCCAACAAGTTAAATTGCTGTCCAAACTTTGCAATCACCGCACCCAATACCGCATAACACGACGCGACACCAACAGCATAAGAGCCCGATAACAACAAACCATGCGACAAAGAACGACGATGTTGGCGCGCCACCAAATTTGCGACGATCGGTAACATAGGTAGCACACAAGGTGTGAAAACCAACCCCAACCCTGCCAAAAACAATAGAGCAAACGCAGTCAGCGGATGGTGACCTAACCCAAAAGGATCCGTATTTTTCTGCACAACGGGGTCAGAGATCGGCGTAACAGAGACCGTAGGGTGAAGATCATTCAAAACTGGAGGAGCACTGACTGAACCTAGACTAATCACAGACCCATCAATATTGATCGACGTATCCACATCATCTGTAGTCTGATCTGCATTCAATTTTCTCTTATCAGCAGTGAGAGGAAGTCCATACGCATATCGATCATTCGACATCGGTAAAGGCAACAAAATACTTTGCACACCTGCCGACTTCTCAATATTAGTGCGAATATCTGGACGACCATCCACGATAGGCACGGAATCAGCTTTCGATTCTGCTCTCGATACTGAATTATTATTTGTTTTCTCCGAGGAAGACTCAGATGAATTAGATGTCGTAGAGACAGTATTAGATGATGCTGTTGTCGATCCTGATAACGTGAACTCACGATCTTGTGGCGGATAGCACAAGCCTGCTTCAGCACAGCCTTGCCACCGCACGACCACTTTTCCACTGCCACTATAAGGAACAACAATAGAAACATCATCATGGTAGACAGGGACTTTACCAAACTCAGGATCATCTTTGATTTGGGCTGGTAAACTAAAAATCGCCTCTTGAAACTTAGCGGCTGAATTCACCGCAGAATAAGCAAACTTCTTCTGATATAAGTAATAGCCGTGCGTCACTTGGAAGTCGAGTTTGAGCTTATTATCTTTTGCTTCACCAACCAATTTAAATGCTTGATCAACAGGAAGAAATTTAGATGTGGGTGTAGTTAGTTTATTTTCATTCACACCATCTACTTTATTACTATCGGACCGACTACTATCCAACAATGACTTCTTGGAAAAATCACTAGCAAATGCATTACTGGACGATGTATCCGCTGAAGCGGCAAAACTGTGATGAATAGGCGTAGCACATCCCATTACGGCAACAACGAGGAGCGCTTTTAACACGTGTACACGATTCATCATCAACATCTGCTTCAACAATAAAAAAACTAAAGGTGTCGTCTTATCCTTGTCAGATAAAGTGGGACTTCCTCGTTCTACATCACTCAACGTAAGCGGCAGTGATTCACTCGTCATCCATCGATACACATTAAACTGCCTTAACATAAACAGATCTGATTGCAAATGAGACTAGCATAGGAACTAAGTTGACAAAATGGAGAAAACGTAACCAATTGAACTCATAAATCATGAGCTTAATACCCTCAGAAACGAGGACAAACTCACAAACCATACTTAGGACTTTATTCTCTGACCAAATAGCGCCGTTCCAATTCGAATCATGGTCGCTCCTGCGGCAATTGCATCAGCAAAATCACCAGACATGCCCATGCTCAGCGTGTCCCAATGTGCAGACGATGCATGCTGCCCGCGCACAGAATCAAACAGTGCTCGGGTTCTGATAAAGGCATCTTGATGATTAACCTCAGGAATAACCATCAAACCGCGAAGCACAATATAGGGCAATCGACTCATTTGCATCACTAAATCAGAAACTTCTTCAGGCAAACAACCGCCCTTACTTGCTTCATGATCAATATTAACCTGTATACAAATATTGATCGGTGCTGGCTCAGAACCTTGATCGACTGCTTGTTGCGTCAAATGCTGCGAAAGTCGTTCTGCAATAATCAGTCGATCAACGCCATGTACCCACGCAAAATTCGCAGCCAGATCACGCGTTTTATTACGTTGGATCTGACCAATAAAATGCCATTCAATCGGTAAATCCATCAAATCCTTTTGTTTATTTAATGCTTCTTGCAAATAATTTTCAGCAAAAATACGCTGCCCTGTAGCAAACATTTGACGAATAACTTCAGCTGATTGCATCTTGGATACTGCCAGCAAATTCACTGCGCTTGTAGCCACACCATGACGCTGACATATATTTTGAATTTGGTTTAGAACTTGTTGCCGATTAGCAGCATAATCCGTCATGATGGATGTACTCTTTTTAATGTTAAAAACATGTTTCAACGTGTTGATCAGTGAAGCTGTTTTCAATGAAAATTTCTAGTGTTTAATCATAGCGGATTATTGATATAACTTGGTTTTTATGCCTAATATTCACTACACTATAGAAAGAATATTGTTTGGTACGCACTCTCGCTCGCTTTAACACTATAAGCAGCTGTATAATCTATATATTGCTAAAAATAGAACAGGGATCAACTTCATGGACATTACAGAACTACTCGCATTTTCTGCAAAAAATGGCGCATCAGACTTACACCTTTCAGCGGGTTTGCCGCCGATGATTCGCGTAGATGGTGAAATTCGTCGTATCAACCTACCAGCCATGGAACATAAAGAAGTCCATCGTCTCGTTTATGACATCATGAACGACAAGCAACGTCGCGACTATGAAGAATTCTTGGAAACTGACTTCTCTTTTGAAGTTCCAGGTATTGCTCGTTTTCGTGTGAACGCGTTTAACCAGAACCGCGGTGCTGGCGCTGTATTCCGTACCATTCCATCTAAAGTGCTGACGATGGATGACTTGGGTATGGGACAGGTCTTTAAAGATATTTGTGAATTTCCACGCGGTATCGTGTTGGTCACGGGTCCAACGGGTTCTGGTAAATCTACGACTCTCGCAGCGATGATTGACTATATCAATGAACGCCGCTTTGACCACATCCTGACCATCGAAGATCCAATCGAGTTCGTGCATCAATCCAAAAAATGTCTCGTCAACCAGCGTGAAGTTCACCGCGATACACACGGATTTAACGAAGCACTCCGTTCAGCACTCCGTGAAGATCCAGACATCATCCTCGTCGGTGAGATGCGCGACCTTGAAACGATTCGTTTGGCACTCACTGCCGCAGAAACAGGCCACTTGGTATTCGGTACTCTACACACCACATCTGCTGCAAAAACTATCGACCGTGTGATCGACGTATTCCCTGCTGAAGAAAAATCAATGGTTCGCTCAATGTTGTCAGAATCACTACAAGCCGTGATTTCGCAAACTTTGCTGAAGAAAACAGCAGGTGGTCGTGTCGCTGCACATGAAATCATGATTGGTATTCCAGCGATCCGAAATCTCATCCGTGAGAACAAAATTGCACAGATGTATTCTGCGATCCAAACTGGTGCAGGTTACGGCATGACGACACTCGACCAAACCTTAAAAGGCTTGGTCATGAAAGGTCTCGTATCACCACAAGTCGCAAAAACAGTCGCCAATCAACCCGACTCATTCCTGTAATCACTACGTCATCAGCTTGATATCACATGTATATCAAGCGGTGTTTTAAACGTCACTAAGCAACACTTTTGCGGAGCAAACCTATCATGGAATTTGATGACCTACTGAAGCTGATGGTCGAAAAAGGCGGTTCCGACCTATTTATCACGGCGGGCGTAGCACCTTCGATGAAAGTGAATGGAAAGATCCTACCGATCACCAAATCCGCACTCACCGCAGAGATTATTGAAAGTCTGATTCATAGCGTGATGAATGACAAACAGCGCAAAGAATTTACAGAATCAAAAGAATGTCAGTTCGCAATCACGGATAAGGCAAATACCGCGCGTTTTCGTGTAAGTGCTTTTGTGCAACGTGATGCACCAGGCATGATTTTACGTCGTATCGAAACACATATCCCTAAAATTGAAGATCTCAAACTCCCAAAAGTGATTGAAGATCTCGCCATGACCAAGCGTGGAATCATCATCTTCGTCGGCGCGACTGGTACAGGAAAATCAACATCCCTCGCCTCCATGATTGGTCATCGTAACCGCCACTCTCAAGGTCATATCATTACCATTGAAGATCCAATTGAGTTTGTACACCAACATGCAGGTTGTATTGTGACCCAACGCGAAGTGGGTATTGATACAGCATCCTTTGATGTCGCACTCAAGAATACACTCCGTCAAGCGCCAGACGTGATTCTGATTGGTGAGATTCGCTCACGTGAAGTGATGGATTATGCGATTGCATTCGCGGAAACAGGACATTTGGTACTGAGCACACTCCACGCAAACAACGCGAACCAAGCACTAGATCGTATTATTCACTTCTTTGAAGCGGATCGTCATAGCCAGCTCTACATGGATTTGTCACTCAATCTCAAAGGTATTGTCGCTCAGCAGCTTGTACCAACACCTGATGGTAAAGGACGTCGCGGTTGTATTGAAGTGTTGTTAAATTCACCATTGATTCAAGATTACATTCGTAAAGGTGAAATTCATGAAATTAAAGAAGTCATGAAACGTTCACGTGAACTTGGCATGCAAACATTCGATCAGGCACTGTTTGATCTGTATCAAGCAGGTGAAATCACCTACGAAAGTGCACTGCAATATTCTGACTCGCCAAATGATCTTCGTCTACAAATCAAACTCGGCAATAATGCAGATAGCCGTTATCTAGATCATGCAACCCGAGATCTTTCGATCGAAGAAATTTAAGCCTCAAAACCATTGCTGAATAAAAAATCTGACGAGTACCAAAACTCATCAGATTTTTTTATGATCAGATGTTCCAGATAAAAGAGTACTTGATCATGCCAGAACAAAACAACACTAACCTCATAAATTAATAACTTATTCCAATATTTTCGCGTACATTTGTGGTTTCCGCATATCTTTTTGTTTGTAAAAACATTTATCTTGGTCTTATTAGAACTTGGACCAGTGGTTCATCATTTTTTGATGAACGGAGTTACATTACATCATTTACCATTACTATCAACCACCATATTTATTGATATTGTTGATGGCGCACCAAAAATTGTCTCTAGCGTTTTCTTATTGTTCATGTCGATCGGACTCTTTTTAAGATCTCGTCTCGCATGGATTATTTGTGTTTAGTCATCTGTTTGAATATCATTGAATTCTTTCTTGTTCGTACATCATATTCTGTTTTCATCCTAATATCGTCATCTCGCCTACTATTTTGGGCAGAGAACTACTTGCTCAGCGATGATTTAATCAAAAATTAAAAACCATTGACCATTCTGACAGATCTCCTGATAAAAACTGCAATTGTATTTCTGTACAAAAAAAAGCCACCATAATGCCGCCTGAAGACTTTGTTGAGATAGCTGGTCTTCAATGTTAGATGACAATAATTTTATGAACTCCCTGAAAAGGATAATCTTTTATGAAACAGCTCAAGAAGTATCAGATTTTTTTGATGGCAACGATTGCATGTACAGGCATGTTAGCCACCTCATCAGCAAATGCTGCACCAACTGCAATTGATCCTTTCACGGCAGCGACATTACTCAACTCATTCCGTAATGGTCTTCAGCAACGTCTTGTTCCACCTGGAGAAGCGGCACTATTCGATAAAATTCGTATCATGGCCAATGATATTAACGGTCTCTATACTAATGTCGGAAACGATCCTGTCGCCGCCCAAATCACGATCAAAGCCAATATTCAGAATCGGGTTGATCAAGTTGCACAAATTGCTACAGCTTATTATGGACAGAACTCAAATCGCATCATCATGGCTCAAAATTTATATGTACTCATGACCTATGATGCCTTAAATCGGTATAACCCTAAATTTTTGTGGTCCAAACTGGGAATTTTTGTCGCAAACATGGTTCGACTTGGATTTGCTGAAGCATTTACATTACAGAATTCTATTAATACGATCACAACCAACAACCCAGCCGCAGCAAATCTCGGCATTGGCGGAATAAGTCTAAACACGATTGCCAATATCGCAGGAACAGCCAGTCAGGATTTAATACAAGGGCAATTAGGCGTTGTAGAAGATATCGGTACACTTGATCTTTTGGATGCACGGTTCGGTGCGCAAGCATTAACCACGATAAGTACATTGACACCTGAAGCTCGCCAAGGTTTTGTTTATCTTGCACAAGCTGAAGCTGCTTTGGCAAATGGACAACAAAGCACATATCAGTCTGCGTACACCAATGCCGCAATCCAGTTCGGGATTCATGAACAGAAATATTTACTACAGCCGATGTGGAATCAGCCTGTAATGACTACTTTCTCTAATGTAAACAGTATTATGCTTAATTTCAGTGCTGGACTCATTGGATTACAATCACCCAACATCTATGTCGGGACAAACCAGTTAGCTCCCTATATCGGTCCATATTTATCGATTCAGGCACCTGCTGGTGCGACCAATGTTGCACAACTCAATGCACGTGTTGCAATTGCAACCAATGGTTTTCAAACCATTGCTCAATGGATGCAACAACCTACAAATGCGTTTTTTATTAACCAATCTCAAACCAATTTAGGCACAGCGAACGGGATTTATCAACCTGCTGGTTTCTAAAGCCTGCTCATACAAACTTTACTGCGATATCACATAATGAGTGAGTCGCAGTATATAAAACGTATTAGCGCCAGATTGGTGCCATATCGACAATAATCTTCGCAATCTCGGATAGACGCTTGCCTTGATCCATTGCCATTTGCCGAAGCAATTTGTGCGCTTGATCTTCCGATAACTTACGCGTTTTCATCAGCAAAATTTTTGCTTTCTCTTGTAACTTCTTCTCTTCAATCGCAGTACGCGCCGCCGTCAGCTCATCGTGCATTTGCTGCAAGCTATGTGCTTGATCTTGCACCAACTCAAAGACAGAGCGACCTAATTTAGGACCAATACCATCCGAATGATAATAATCCTGTTGTGTAGAAAGCTGACTCTTCGGCGCCTGTGATGCACTGAGAAAGACCACAAAAGTATCTTCAATATGCATCGGAAGCATCTGAATAAGGTCTTGTTGTTGAGTTAGAATTTGCTTGGCATCACTAACACGTTGTAGACAGAGTTGTTGCAAGTGCATTTGCAAACCGAGCTCAACCGTTTTCAAATTATCGATATGTTCGGTTAGAAGTGTGAACCATTGATTTCCTTGTTGCGATTCAATACGACGAGGAGAATGACTCAACGCTAATCGACGTAATTTTTCAATTTCAATCATATATGCTGAATGCGAATACTCATCATATAACAGACGAGATGCTGGATCAGAAAACTCGTGGAACAATTCAAAACAGCGCTCCTGACCATCCATGAGCCGTTGTAAACGTTCACATTGCTCTGTACTAAACCGCTCTGCTGAGAATCCTGCAACCCCTACCGCACGCTCTTGGCCCATTAACTCCTTACCATGCATCAGGTTAAACAGTGCTACTAGAATACGCGCAATCGTTGGATCTACAGCCGCATCTGCCGTTTCAAAAACGATCGACAGTAATCCACTAATCATCTCGCTAAAGACCAAGACAACAACATCAGTTTCAATATCAAACTGACGCACTTGTGCACGAAATAGAGGCAGGCCGACTAAAGCATGTAGTGCATACGCAATCCGATTCAGTAAACGACTATTTCCTGTATGGCTCGCCATTTCAGGATGAATTCGTGTCAGCGTCGTATTAAACTGAATCACTTGTTGATCAGTTTCAAGACTATAAGTCATCAATTCATCTGTAAAATAGTGTCCTCTGGACCCCAAATATCGACTCGAAGCACCGCGTTCTTTTTGTAATGCGTGAATTAAATCACTCACCATTACCACGAGTTGACCCATATTCAGAAAGTACTCAAGGCTCTGAATTTCAGACTGTTTAGACGCAATCAAAAAATCAATCGCATTCAATGATGCTGATGTCATGTTCGAAGTATCTTGATCCAAATCAGCTTCACGGAGCGATTCTAGGTCACGGAGATAAACACTCCGCCCCCAATGGTCATGACTCATAAAATCATACGCACATTGTTTCATCTCTGAAATTTCAATCATGCTTGTCTTCTTTCAATTAGTGCAATGTTGCTCTCAATAAACATGCAATTTTGGTGCAAACTTAGAACAAAGAAACATTTTCAAACAAATAAATAAAATTTAGTTTCATAAAATCAATAATTTAACAAAAATGTAATATTTGGCATGGTTTATGCAAAGTTCTAAACAACATCCAACGGCGGATGCACATACGACATACCACTTTGCTTTCTAACTAATGTGACCTAGCAAAAGTGACCTAACGAAATTTTGGACAAAGGCGTCCATATCGCACATGCGGTATGGCGCTTTTTTTATGCTCTCGGGAGTTTTATATGAAAAAGTTACTTCTTACGACGTTGGTTTCAGCAATCTCTATCGGAGCTGCGCACGCAGATGGACCAACGCTATACGGCAAACTCAATGTGTCAGTCAGCGACATCAAAAATGATTTGAACTCTAATCGTGATGTTTCTGTAGACTCAAATGCGTCACGTTTTGGGATCAAAGGATCTGAAAAGCTCACAGATCAATTAAGTGCGCTTTATTTTATCGAATGGGGCGTTTCGATTGATCACAGCACCAACAACACCAATACCGATGCCGCACCAAGCGGAACGACCACTGATTTAACCGCACGTAATCGTTTTATTGGTTTGCAATATGATGGCGTTGGCACACTCAAAGTGGGTCGCTTAGATACTAATGTCAAAACATTGCAGTATATTAATCCTGCTCAAGGCGTCGACATCCTCGATGACGAAGTTAACGGCAACTTCGATATGACTCAAACACTTGCAGGCGAAAATCGTATTGATAACGTCGTATCATTTGAATCTGCGAAGTTTGATACAGGATTTGGGGCATTACAGGGTAACTTCCTCATTTCCCCAAGTGAGAAAACCGTCCAAGAAGGTGCAACTGGCAAGACAGGCTCGACAGCAACGTCAACCTCACTCTTGTTCACCAATCCAAAGGTCGGCGTCTATACGGGTCTTGCTTACGACAGCAACATCACCAGTATCTGGAATGCTGGCAGTGGTTTAGCCGGTTCAGGGACATTCTACAAAGCAACCAACACAGCTATTCCAGCTGCATATAAACCAACAACGAACACACTCCGCTGGGTTGGTAGTGCTGATCTCGGCAAATTGGTTGGTGCTGATGGCGTAACACTAAATGCTTTGGTTCAACAGAGCAAAGTCACGAACTTGGCAGCTGGCGCATTGGCACCCAAAGAATCAGCTTACTTACTCAGTGCAATCTACAAATTCCCAGCCTCAATTGCTGATGGCTTATCTGCAAAACTGCAATGGCAAAGTGCAACCACATCAGACTTAGGTGCAAGCTTATCTGACGTGAAAATCGATCAATTGGCTGCCGATATTGACTATGCATTCAGTACAAAAACCAAAGTCTACGGTTTTGTTGCAGAACGTACCGTCAAGAACCCAAATAATCCTGTAACTGCAAGTAATGGCTATGACCAAAACTACAAATACACGGCGTTTGGCGTGGGTATGGAACAAAAGTTTTAAACAAGGGGAAGTGCTAGAACAGAATGCCTGTATGTATAAAGGCATTCTGAGTTAAACATCAATAAGAACAATATAGTGTGACAATCTTAAAATAGCTCCCCAAGCTGTGCACGCTGATACCAGTTGATTTGAGGTATCAGCGTTTTTTATTTGCATGAGATTCACTGGAAAAACACACTCAAGAGTTCATTCAATCAGCATGTAATCTCAAGTTTAAAATCAAAAAACTCGACTCACACATATAGTGCGTGTGATTAATCAACATGGTGCATATTTTTTGTCCATCAAATCACCTTAAAAGCACCGAACAAATTAATAATATAAATCAGTATATTAAATAAAATTAATATTAAACCAAACTCTGGCACGCTTTATGCAATTTAACTATCAACATCCAATGGCGGATGAATCGGTTGTTTTTCAATTCCGTGACTGACGGAAATCATTGAATCGCGGTGGGCAATGGCGTCCATATCTCAAAAGGGGTATGGGCGTTTTTTATTTTCAAATCAATTCAGCACGCCTTAAATATAATGGAGTAAATCATGCATAAAGACTCAACGAATACAATTAATGATGAATCAGAAAACTCAGAAGCAATCATTGCCCCCAACTCAAATCGGCGCGAGTTTCTCAGAAACTCTCTGTTCGCCGCGGGCGCAGCGTCAACGTTTAGCTCACTCATTCTACCGTCTTCATCAGCCTATGCGGCAGGTTCTGATGCACCAGAAAAAACAGTCGTCAAAATCGGGTTTATTCCTTTAACAGACTGTGCTTCCGTCGTCATGGCATCAAAACTTGGACTCGATAAAAAATATGGCATCACGATCGAGCTTTCAAAAGAAGCATCGTGGGCAGGTGTCCGCGACAAATTGATCAGTGGAGAACTAGATGCTGCGCATGTCCTCTATGGCTTGATCTACGCGGTGAATAATGGTGTTGGTGCGACTCAAACCCCGATGGCAGTTCTGATGGGACTGAATAACAATGGACAAGCAATCACGATGGCAAACAAGCTCATCTCTGCGGGTGTAGTCAATGGCGCTGGGTTAAAGAAATATATTGCTGGTGGTAAATCTCTGACATTCGCACAAACCTATCCGACAGGCACGCACGCCATGTGGCTTAACTATTGGTTAGCGGCGAATGGTGTCAATCCAATGAAAGATGTCAAAAATATCACCGTACCGCCACCGCAAATGGTCAGTAACATGCAAGTTGGCACAACCGATGGTTTCTGCGTTGGCGAACCTTGGGGAGCGCGCGCCATTGAATTGGGCATTGGTTTTACCACCACGACGACCCAAGAAATCTGGACTAATCATCCAGAAAAAGTCTTGGGTTGTAGCCGTGCATTTGTAGAGAAAAACCCAAACACTGCACGCGCGCTGATTATGGCAGTACTCGAAGCGTCTAAATATCTAGATGACTATAAGAATCGTGCCAATGTCGCGACCGTCATTTCGCAAAAATCTTACGTAAACTGTCCTGCTGATACGATCACAGGTCGATTCCTCGGTCATTATGACAATGGCGCAGGTCGCCAATGGACTGATGCTAACAACATGAAGTTCTACAACGACGGCAAAGTAAACTTCCCTTATTTGTCAGATGGTATGTGGTTTATGACGCAACATAAACGTTGGGGTCTCATGAAAACCAATGTGGACTATCTCGGCATTGCGAAACAAATCAACCAGATTGACTTGTACAAACAAGCAGCCAGCCAGATCAAAGTTCCAATTCCAAGCAGTCCAATGCGCAGCAGTAAACTTATGGACGGCAAAGTTTGGGATGGCTCGAATCCTGCAGCGTATGCAGCGAGTTTTGCAATTAAAGCTTAATCAATCCAAGCAAACTCCACTGGTCTATGCCTAAGAAGCTCATAGATCAGTCACCCACTCAACATATCTATGGAGCGATAACCTCATGAGCCATCCCGCCCATGCACTAGACGCCAATAGTCTTAAAGATAATGCAGCCAAATTAGAATCAACTACGTTAGCAGTTGCCGACGAATCCATAACTTTGCTGAGTACAGAAATTCAGCCGTCAACAGCCATACAACCCTCACAAGTTTTAGCCAAAATTAAGCGTATTCAAGAGTGGTTATTAATCGTGTTAAAAAATCTATTACCACCACTCATTGGGATTGCACTCTTCCTATTTGGCTGGGCAATTCTTAGTCAATATCGTCCAACCCTGCCTAATCCGCTTGTCACGGCTCAATCCGCCATTGAATTGTTTGCGCACCCTTTCTATATCGAAAGTGCAAATGATCAAGGCATTGGTTGGAATGTCATCTCCTCACTGGGTCGCGTAGGAACTGGTTTTGGTTTAGCTGCACTATTTGGCATTCCTCTAGGATTTATTATTGGCCGAGTTAAATTCATCCACAGTATGCTCTCGCCCATCATTTCAATCTTGCGTCCAGTGTCTCCATTAGCATGGTTACCCATCGGAATGGTGGTATTCCAATCCGCGAATCCTGCATCCATTTGGGTCATTTTTATCTCGAGTATTTGGCCGATTATTCTCAATACATCGGCGGGCGTTTCACAAGTCCCACAAGATTATCTGAATGTTGCACGAGTCCTGCGCCTCTCTGAATGGAAAATCTTTACCAAAATCTTATTACCCTCTTCTCTACCTTACTTACTGACAGGAATTCGCTTATCAGTTGGTGTTGCATGGCTCGTGATCGTCGCGGCAGAAATGGTCAGCGGCGGCAAAGGAATTGGCTTCTGGGTCTGGGATGAATACCAAAATTCGCAATATGCACACATCATCGTGGGCATCTTTGTCGTGGGCATACTCGGTCTTACGATCGAGAAGATCTTAATTCTGGTCACTAAACTGATTTCACGTGGGGAGACCACATCATGAGCGATACCATAACAATCACCAAAGACAAGCAGATTGCCACAACAGGTTATGTTTCTATTGAACAAGTCGGCATGAGCTTTAAAACGAAAAAAGGGGATTTTGAAGCACTTCGTGATATTAATCTTAAAATCACGAAAGGCGAATTTATCACCCTGATTGGACACTCAGGCTGTGGTAAATCCACATTACTCAATCTAATTGCTGGATTAACGATGCCCAGTAAAGGCGCGTTGATTAGTAATGGACGAGAGATTTCAGGGCCAGGGCCTGAACGCGCGGTCGTGTTCCAAAACCATTCACTTCTACCATGGCTGACCTGTTTTGATAATGTTTATCTAGCCGTCGAACGGGTCTTTGGCAAAAATGAAAACAAAGACCAACTTCGAGAACGTACTGAGGCTGCACTGAGAATGGTCGGGTTGACCCATGCACTCAACAAATACCCAAGCGAAATTTCAGGCGGCATGAAACAACGTGTCGGCATCGCACGGGCATTATCGATGGAACCTCAAGTTTTATTATTAGACGAACCATTTGGTGCATTAGATGCATTGACGCGTGCACATTTGCAAGATGAGTTAATTGATATTGTGCAGCAAACTCAAGCAACTGTAGTCATGGTTACTCATGATGTGGATGAAGCCGTTCTGCTATCTGATCGCATCGTTATGATGACCAATGGCCCAGCGGCGACGATTGGAGAAATTCTAACCGTTGATTTACCGCATCCACGTGATCGATTATTACTGGCAAATAACCCTGACTACCATCGCTTACGCTCAAACGTTCTCGACTTCCTATATCACAAAATGAAGCACCCTGTTTCAGCAGCTTAATCGCCGCAGAATCAAATCAAAGCCGCACGTCCCCAATAAAAGTGCGGCTTTTTTATGGTAGTCCTTTCGGAATCGCACTGAGCAACTGCTTAGTATAAGCATGTTGCGGATTGAGATATAACTCATCCGAGTTCGCCATTTCCACGACTTTGCCTTCTTTCATCACCATCACTTGATCTGCAATATACTTCACCACAGATAAATCATGAGAAATAAAGATATAGCTCATGCCAAACTCATCTTGTAAGTCTTGTAATAGATTCAACACTTGTGCTTGCACTGACACATCCAGAGCTGAAACCGACTCATCACAAATCAAGACTTCAGGACGCAAAGTCAGGCAACGCGCAATCGCAATCCGTTGACGTTGTCCACCTGAAAACTCATGCGGATAACGATAAAACGCTGCGCTGGGCAAGCCTACTTTCTGCAAAAGCTGCATCGCCAGATCAGTACGTTCATCATCACTCTGTCCAATCTGATGAATTTTCATGGGTTCAAGTAAAATCTGGCCCACCGTAAAGCGTGGATTGAGTGAAGCATAAGGATTCTGAAAAATAATCTGGATACGACGCTTATACGCCATAAAATCGCGATTCGACATCGGCAGAATATCTTTACCCTCAAACAGCGCCTGACCTGTCGTTGCTTGATGCAAACGCATCAACGTCAGACCCACTGTCGTTTTTCCTGAACCCGACTCTCCGACGACACCGAGTGTCTTACCGCGAGCCAACTTAAACGATACATCGCTCACCGCTTGGAATTCTTTTCGCCCAAAGAAGCCTTCACGACTATAAAAACTCTTTCCTAAATTGCGGACGTCGAGAATAATCTCCTCATTACCCACTAAACCTCGCGGACGTTGTTTAGTATCTAAAACAATCTGGTCGATGTTTTGATTGTTTTGATTAATGTTTTCTTCTGAATTGACATTGATAAAATCACTAATCACAGGCAAGCGCCACGGACGACTTTCCAGCGAAGGTCGGCAGCGAAGTAACGCTTTGGTATAGGCATCCTTAGGTGCTTGCAAAATTTGGCGTACATCGCCTTTTTCACGGATTTCACCATTTCGCATCACGATCACTTGATCAGCGATTTCACCGACCAATGCTAAATCATGGGTAATGAATAACACCGACATGCGGTGCTTTTTACGTAGTGTTTCAATCAGATCAATAATTTGCTTCTGAATCGTCACATCGAGTGCCGTCGTCGGCTCATCCGCAATCAGAAGTTTAGGTTCGCAAGCAATTGCCATCGCGATCATCACACGCTGTTGCTGTCCGCCTGAAAGCTGATTGGGATAAGCATGGATCTTTTGCTCTGGCGAAGGAATCCCGACTTCTTCCAGTAATGCAATCGCTCGATCACGCGCTCGTTTGCGACCCATTTTCATATGCAGTCGCAGGACTTCTTCAATCTGATACCCTACGGTAAAGACAGGATTCAGCGACGTCATCGGTTCTTGAAAGATCATCGCAATATCTTTACCGCACATCTTTCTGCGTTCAGCATTCGGTAAATGTAATACGTCACGCCCTTCAAACTCGATCAGACTATTCGACGCAATCACTGCATTGTCTGAAGGCAATAACCCCATGATTGCTAACGAACTGACCGACTTACCACTCCCAGATTCTCCGACCAATGCCACCGTCGTGTTGTATGGAATATCAAAACAAATGCCTTTTACCGCATCAGCGAGTTTATTCTGGGCATCGCGAAAGCTGACCCGCAAGTGATGCACACGCAGTAAGGTATTGTTGCTAGAAATCTCGAAATCATCGAGGTCATTAGTCTCTATAGAATCCATTACTCGCACCGCCTATTTCAATTTCGGATCAAGCGCGTCACGCAGCGCATCAGTAAATAAAGAAAATGCTGTCACCAATACCGCCATCGCCACACTGGCGGCAGTCATTTGCCACCATTTACCCAGAATGAGCTCATTCTGAGCCTCATTCAGCATGCTGCCCCACGACACCACACCGACAGGTACACCAAACCCGAGAAAGCTCAGAATCACTTCAGCTTTAATAAAACCAACGACCAGAATCGACATTTGCACCAAAGGCACATGGCTAATATTTGGAAAAATATGGACAAACATTTTGCGTAAATCACCTGCACCAATCGCATCTGCCGCTAGTACATATTCGCGCAACCGATGCTTAATATATTCAGCACGAACCAGACGATAAGTCCCCGTCCAACCCGTTAAACCCAAAATCAGGACAATGGATAAAATACCTTTTTGCTGCAAAACCGCAGCAACTGCGAGGATTAATAATAAATAAGGAATTGAGGTAAATACGTTGTAAAACCACTCAAGCAGAGCATCAACACGACCACCAAAATAACCCGAAAGCGCACCCAAAACTGTGCCAATGACTACCGCAAGCAATGCCGCAACCAAACCAACAATAATCGACGTTTCAGAACCTTTAATGGTTTTTTGGATAATGTCATGCCCCCATTTATCCGCACCAAACGGTAAGGTTTGTTTGCGAACAGCCGCTGTTGTTGTGTTGCCTTGTGCCAGTTTGGCTCGAATTTCTGTCATCTCAGGCTGCAAAGGATCCGCAATTCCATAATCATTCACCGCAGGTTGAGCGCTCGTTGCACGCTCTGTCCGTAATTGGTGAAGAATGTCACGAAGCAGATCGACTGGATTATCTGGTAAAGGAATATCCGCCGTTGCTGTCGGACTAAATCCACGTTGTGCTTCAGTTTCAGCACCCATGAAAGTCGGCGGCGCATAATTCACACCGACTTCTTGGTCCCAATTTTTGGCAATCAAACCTGTCACTGACAGCACCAACATCAGCAAATAAGCAGCGACAACGACTAACGCCATCATTGCGACACGATCAGCGCGTAAGCGCCGCCAAGCCAGCGCCCAAAGTCCCTGTGAACGTTGACTTTTGGTTGGAGCAAGCTGAGCAGGATGTGTTGAACTTGAATTCATCATATCAATGCCTACTTCAACTGAACACGAGGATCGACGGCTTGATACATCAGATCAGCCAGCAAATTAAAAATCATCGTCGCCAGAGCAACATAAACCGTAATCGCCTTAATCACAGGAAAATCACTACGTTCCACTGCTAAAATCACTTCACGTCCAATCCCTGGAATCCCAAAGAAACGCTCAATCAAAAACGCACCAATCAACAGTGAAGGCAAACTCGACATCACATCAGTAATCATCGGAATTGCGGCATTACGCAGCACATGCACCCATAAAATACGTGATTCGCCCAAGCCTTTTGCTCGCGAAGTTCGCACATAGTCTTGATTGATTTCATCGAGTACGAAAGTTCGATAAAGCCGCAAACTCGGCGCAAGGCTCACCGCCAACATAATCAGAATCGGCAATAACGAATAGTGAAATAGATTTTCACTCAGACTATTGCCCCAACCTTGCACAGGGAAAAAATTGAGCTTATAGGCAAACCAATATTGAAAGAGAATGATATAGACTAAAATACTAATCGACATCCCGACAGTACACGCTACCATCACCATCCGATCGGTCAAGGAACCGCGTACGAAAGCAATTGCAAGCGCTAAAGCCACAGCAAAGAAGGTTTGCAGAATCGTCAGTGGAATCAAAATCGTCAGCGACGGCCCTAATCGGGTCAAAATTACCTGTGATACCGACTCGCCTGTACTCCAGCTTGACCCAAAATCAAAAGTCACAATTTGCTGAATAAAAATCCATAACTGCACATAGTAAGGCTGATCAATGCCAAGTTGCTTACGAATATTAGCAATCTGTTCTGGGTTGGGCATCTTGCCCGCCAAGATATATGCTGGATCACCGCCGACCCAATTAAACAAAAAGAAAATCAAAAGAATAACGCCGAGCATCGTCGGAATCATTTGTCCTAAGCGGCGTAGAATATAAACGGTCATCGCTATCCTTGCTGATTTCTTTTCGCTAAATACTAATACTGATTTCGGTCTCTAAAAACCTTTAGGTACTGAAGGTTTACCCTACTTTTTCTTGCTCAATTTACCGTGCTTCGCTTTACCGACATAAAATGCAGGTTTTGTGCCTGGGAATGCCCAAAATGATGTCATTTCAGAGGATGGAAAAACATTCGGGAATCGCGGATCACGCTTGGATGGCCCTGCAATGGTCTTTTCTTGCACCATCGAGATGTATTGATCAATCGAATTCTCTAGCGTATTGCCATTGATAATCACCTCAGTTCCAGTAATTTCAGCATAATCCGCAACGCCAGCCGCTTTCGCCAAGTTAGGCATATACGCATCGACACTGATGCCATTCTCACTAGTCACCCAGATACCTTCATCGGTATGCACCACAATCGAATGATTACCTTCGGTATGACCTGGGGTATGGATCAACGCAACGCCATCGCCGAGCATAATATCGCCATCGAATTGAATCACTTTGTCATCAGGAATTCCTGCTATACCATTTGGACAATACCAATCAGCTTGATACGGATTCAAATCCAAAGCCGATGCCCATTCGCGACGATGTACCAAGAGCTTTGCATTAGGAAACACCCCCTTCTCAGTTGTGGTGCCTAACCAGCGACGCACATCCTGCGTATGCAAATGATCATAAGTAATATAATCAACATCTTCTGGCTTCAAACCAATTTTTTTCAGAATCTTAGGAACCGTTGTTTGGCGCTTAACCACTAAGTTTGTTAGCAGCTCAGGAGTCTTATCCTGCAAGCGACGGAAGAATGGCGTTTCATCATTACGCTCATGATCGGATGGCGAAACCAACATCGTTTTCAGCCCTTCAGCTGTCTCAAACTGGACCACAAACAGACGGTTTTGTAGATGTAAGAATTCAACCAAATATTCATGAGCAAAAGCGTTACGCAACCCGAATCGACTTGAATAAGGGAGTTTGACCAAATCAAATGATTCGTGATATTTCACTTTAGGTCCAGCGAGCATGTATTTGCGGAATTCTTCTGCCGCTTTACGCGTATGTTCAACACGTGCCATTTGACCTAATGCGCTACGGCAACCCTCAAAATGGGTAATCTTGGTAAAATGACTCATCTCGCTTTCTCCTTAAAACAGTGAAACCCATTGATTAACTTGGCTTAATATCAAAATACATAAACTCTGCTGGCAATACAGGATGTTTTTTAAAACCGATCACACGCGGCTGTGCCAGCATATTGCGATAGCGTGCATAGCCGACGCGTATCGGTGCATAGACCTCTAAAATCCGCGTCATCTTGTGATACAACAAATCACGCTCTGGTCCTGCTGGCAGTTGTTTTGACTGCTCATACAACTGATCATATTCTGGAATCGCTGCACAACCACCATTGGTACTGTGGATATTGCCGCCATAAAACAACTGCATAAAATTATCCCCATCAGGATAATCCGCATACCACGGCGCAGTACGACTCTGAATCTGACAGTCTTTCTCGGCCTTCAACAAATCAGGAAATGGCCGAATATCGGCCACCATGTGGATATGAATCGTGTCGTATGTTTTTTTCCACATCTCAGCTTGCGCTTGGCTGTTTGATCCTGCGCGAACAGAATAGCGAATGACGAGTGGCTTGCCATCAGGCAAAGTCCGCCAACCATCTAATCCTTGTTTATAACCAAACTTATCCAGTAAAGCATTCGCCACTTTAGGTTCGTATTGCACACTGTTTTTATATTCAGGATCATAGCCAACCACGCTGGGCGGAATTGGATATTGCAGTGGAATCGCATCGCCATTCCACACCACTTTGATCTCTTGATTCACATCATGTGCCATCGCGATCGCACGGCGTAAAGCGATCTTTTCTTTACTCATCCCGCCCAAAATCGGATCGCGCATATTCCAATAATAAGAGCTCAGCTCTGGATCGACGATACGTGATAGTTGGATACCTTTTTGCACCAACTCAGGTTTGAGCTTACCGTTCACAAGCGCCTGCGGAACTAACGGTCCTTCAAGCTGGAACAAATCGACCTCATCTTTCTGAAATGCCAACCAGCGCGACTGGTCTTCAACCATATCACTGATTTCAATGCGGCCAATCTGCGGCATATGCTTGCCTTTCATTTCAGCAACAATCGCCTGATCCTCTGGATCACTACTTGCCTGAAAATCCCAGATATATCCACGATATTGAGGATTTGCAGTCAAAATAATTTGCGAACCCGGCACCCATGACGTCAGCTGGTAAGGGCCAGTCCCAACAGGGTGACCCATTACCCAGCCCTGATTGTCGTGATATTTCTCAATCACTTCACGTGCAACAGCAGCCGTAGGTTCATGCGCCAAAATCATGCCAAAATTAAAATCTGGTTTCAGCAAATGAATCTTGAGCGTATAACGATCCACCAACTCAAACCCAGCCACAGGCGTATCGTAATTCAACTGACCTGTTTTTTTAGCTGCCGCGATCAGCGCATCCATACCCTCAATTTTACCATCCAACATCCAACCATTGGGTGAGTGTACTTTAGGATCAAGTAAGCGTTTAAACGAATAGACATAATCCGCCATCGTTAGCTCACGCGGTTTCCCACCAAATGCAACATCTGGTGTGAAATAAATGCCTTTTTTCAATCGAATAGTATACGTCCTACCGCCATCACTCACGATGGGCAACACCTCAGCCGTCAGCGGAACTAGCTTTACAGGACGTGCGAGATAATCGTAGGTATACAACATCTCAAAAATAGACTGAATGACTGCGGAGGAATATAAATCATTGATTGCCGCAGGATCAAAACCCGTTTCAGCAGCCGGAAATACATAGCGTAAAACTTTATGCGGATCAGCAGGTGACGTCGGAGGAACAGCATGAGCTTGTATTGCACATACACATGCGAGACAACCCAAGACAGACTGAATTGATTTACGTCTCCATGCCAATACATTCATTTAGTGTTTCTCAACATCAAGATATTGCCAATAAGACGCCAAAATTGGATGTCGCTTATAACCTTTCACCCAAGGTCGAATGATTGAATTACTCACACGGGAAACCCCAAGCAGCCATGCACTATCCGCCTCAACTTGACGATTCATTTGCACATAAAGCTGATTACGCGCCTCACTTGGCGGTAGTGATTTCGCTTTAACATAGAGCGCATCAAAGGCTGGCGAGGTATAACAGCCATGATTCCCTTGACCTGAATTCGGACCATAGAGCAACTGCATAAAATTATCCCCTTCTGGATAATCTGCAATCCATGCGCCACCCCACATCATTAATTTACACTGCGTTGCCGATTTCAAATTATCAGCAAAATTACTCACAGAAAACGTCACATGGATGCCAACTTTATCTAAGCCATGCTGCCATATTTCAGACATTTGCTGAGAACTACTATCTGCCTCTGTCGTGATTTTCAGTGATAATGGCTTGCCATCTGGCAATGTTCGATAACCATCCTGACCGCGCTTATAGCCAAAATGATCTAACAATTTATTCGCTAAATCAGGATCATAACCGACACTACTCCGATAGCTCGGGTCGTGCCCAACAACACCATCAGGAATAATCATTTCTGCTTTAGTCGCTTGTTTCTTTCTCACAATTTCTAATTCATCAGCCGTGTTATACGACATGATAATCGCACGACGTAATGCAATTTTTTCTAGGCTATTTCCACCGATCACAGGGTCTTTATAATTCAGAACCGTATAAGTGACTTCAGGTTCAACACTACGATTTAACAAAATTCCTTGTTTTGCCAAATCAGGTTTCAACTGACGTCCATCCAAAGCAATCGGTGCAAAACTCGCAGGGATCGACATCATATCGAGCTGTTTACTTTGAAATGCCAACCAGCTTGATTGCGCTTCTTCAATCACACTAATCTCAACACGCCCAACCTGTGGCATTTTCTTGCCTTGCATATCGTGCACAAGCTGCTTATCCCACGCATCATCAGTCGGTTTAAAATCCCAAATGAAAGGCTGATAATTTGGATTGGCAACCAGAACAATTTTGCTACGCGGCACATACGTTTGCAGCATATAAGGGCCTGTACCGACAGGATGCTGACCCACTTGTGCGCCATAATGATCAATCACTTCACGTGCTACAACACCGAAGCCGCTATAAGCCATAAGATACAGAAAGTTATAGTCTGGTTCTTTTAAGGTAATCCGTAACGTATATCGATCAGGCGTTTCTAAACCGCGAACAGGCGCATCATAATCAAAATGCCCTAATTGCTTCGCCCTCTTCAACTCAAAATCCATTCCTTCAATTTTGCCACTTAAAAAACTAGCAGATGGAGAATGATTTTTGGGATCGAGAAAACGTTTAAATGTATAGGCGTAATCTTGAGCAGTTAGCTCTCGCTTGACGCCCTTAAATGCTGGATCAGGCGCAAAATAAATGCCCTTTTTAATATGAAAAATATAAACCTTACCGCCATCACTCACGATCGGCATTGCTTCAGCGGTATTTGGCACTAATTTGGCAGGACGCGCTAGATAATCATAAGTCAGCAGCGGTTCCTGAATCGCACTGGCAACAATCGCCGAATAGTAATTCGCCGTACGCACCATATCAAAACCATCATCTGCACCCGGAAATGCAATGTGAATGACTTTATTCGGATCGGCTGGATTGGTTATAGCTTGGGCTGCAGTCGAGATCAACGCGAGAGAAAAGGTACAGGAGATTGAGACAATCAAGAATTGTTTGAAAGAAGTTAAAGAAAGTAAAGAGTCCACTAAAAATCGAGGCACATATGGTGTATATCGCACTAAATCAGCCATCCATGACCTTCTTTTAATGATATTCGAGATTTTAAATTTTCAGACCTTCCCCTTATAGGAGAAGGTCTGCTAACAACGATCAAAAATATTATTTTACTCTAGCTTATTGACCTGAGGGTTAGATCACTTCCGCTTTTTGCGCACTTCAACACATGCGGGCTTATCGCACAACACATACAGATTGAGTGAATGTCCAGTCAACTCAAAACCCAAACGCTCCGCAACAGCATGTTGCTCCGCTTCAATGAGCGGACTACTAAACTCAACCACACGGCCACAATTCTGGCACACGATATGATCGTGATGATCGGCTTGAGTAATTTCAAACACTGAATAGTTATTTTCAAACTGATGACGTTCAATAATTCCCGCAGTCTCAAATTGAGTCAGCACGCGATAAACCGTCGCCAAACCAACATCTTCGCCTTGCTCAAGCAGCGTTTTATAAATATCCTCAGCACTCAAATGATGCTCTGATGCACGCTCAAGCAACTCAAGAATTTTGACTCGCGGTAACGTAACTTTTAATCCAGCTTTACGTAAATCTTGATTCGTAATCGACATAACAGATCCATCATGGGCAGTACAGTAAAAGGCATGTTAATATGCCCAGCATACATTATTTAATGAAATAGACATTCTAGGATGTTAACTATTTGCTACCAAAAACATGCGTATAGTTTAGCCCATAACGGCAAACAACATCTAGAATACTCGTAACTAGAATATTCGCAAGTTAGTCCATGTATCTTGGTAACCTATCGTCTATCGTATCTACCATAGACTATAACAATCCACAGATCATCAAACACATAGTCAAACGATGGGGCAAGTGTATCAAAATGCAAAAATTCATGCTGACTCACATTACTGTGGGAATCCTCGCAGTATCTTTACTCAGCTTATCGCAAAGCGCATGTTCAGTGTTTGGCGTGTATAAGATTGATATTCCTCAAGGTACACCACTCACCAGAGAGAAAGCATCTGAAGTCAAAATTGGGATGACGATGCAGCAAGTACGCTATCTCATTGGATCCCCTGCGATTACAGATACCTTAAACCCAAATCGCTGGGATTACGTCTACACTTATATTCCAGGAACACTGGCAGTAAAAGCAGGCTTAAAACCGACTAGCGGTCAGCACCTCACCGTGATATTTGATAACTCAGGAAAAGTCATCGACATTAAAGGCGTTGATACATTCCCAGTTGAACAGCCTGGACTTCCAGAAAGCCAAGATCCTTCACTATCAAAACCACAACCTACTGATTACAACTCAGGACGTCCGCACAAACAGGCCTGATTGACAAGTCTCTACAAACGACGCTTCACTCTACCCACTGGATGCGCTCTCGCACGTGCGCGGCGCACATCCATTGGGCTGAGAATTAACGGTTGATACAACTCTAACCGATCGCCATCCTGCAAAACATATTGCTCAGGATGACTAATCTTCTGACTAAAAACTCCCATCACAGGCAATGGCTGCGACTCAGCCAGCAAACCTTGTGACCGCAAAAACTCAGCCGCAGTCACACCCTGATCAATCTGATAAGTTTTAGCTTCGGGTTTACCCAGTGAATCGACGAATGCACAGACGATTTCAATCAAAGCTTTTTCACAAAAATGTTGTTCAATAGACATCGCGATTATTGAATCCACGTGATGTACTGCTGGGCTACACCCACTAGCGCAATCACTGCAGCAAGTGGCACAACCAATCGCACCATCACGCGCCATAGGTTATACAAACCTTCATTGTTAAAATCCAATGCCTTACGCAAATGGCTGCTCTTCATTTTCCAGCCTGCAAATATCGCATAAATCATCGGAACAATAATTGCGAGTGCAATAGCCACAGTTAGCAACGTCGTTTTAATCGGTAAAGTCCAAATCGCTAAACTCGCCAAGAGAACAACCCAAGTCACAATCACAGGAAAACCACGCGCGACCAGTTGTTGACGTGCAAATGCCAATAACATCGCTGTGCCACTGAGCAAAGCCAAGCCATAAACCAAGCTATAGCTCACACTCGTGTTATGACCTAAACTGATCAAACCAAAAGCAACGAGAGCACCACCAACCACTTGTGCAATCCAGATTGGTAATATTTTATGACGAGTCGTATTCGTTTGCGTTAATGCAGTTTGCCAATAAATACCTAGACCTGTGCCCGTTGTCACCAATGCCAACTCAACTGCACCAGCCCACTCAGTCAATGCAAAATGAGTTCCTTGCCATAGTGCCGCCGCAGGATGTAACACACCTAAACCCACCAACACAACCACGAGAAGTGAACCAATCAAAGGCACCCACTTAGATGCATAAGACAAAGCTGCAACACATGCAATCACGATATATGGCAATACTGCATACACTGCACTTGAGCCGCCGTTAGATTTCAACAACTCCAAAACATAGCTACTCGCCTGCGAACTCAATGCACCGGCTAATAACACCGTTGCTCCCAGTGCCAGCCAGCCGACGCTCCGCCAGCGTGTACTCGCATCCGCATCACGCGTCAACACAGGTAACGCCTGTAATGGTAAAGCCTTACTACGCTTCGCTAATGCAGACTCAAGCAACAAAATCGGTAAGGTCAATACGACCATACAACCGAGCCAAACCAACCAAAAATCAATTTGATGCACCGCCTGGGTGGTCACCAATGTTTCAACTCGCCCCGCCAACAGCACCATGAGCAAAAACGCGAGCAGCACGCCTTGAAATCGATTTAAAAACACCATGTTTACATCTCTTGAAATGGGTTGATGTGCCTATTTCTGACTATTTTATCGTTGTAACAGACAGAAAAACCTCGACGCGCGAGGTTTTTTTTAGATGAAGCTTATATGTGAAAAATTCAACCCGTAAATTAAAAAGCGTTTACGGCTTTCTTATCCTTTAGTAAGGTGATTATTTAGTCGCCATATATTGAACAAGATTGGTAAAATCAGCATCAGTACAGGTATTACACAATCCGCGTGCAGGCATATTTTTATAGCCTTCTTTAACATGTTTAACCATGGTTGGGATACCTTCGGCCTTAATACGAGCCGCCCACAATGCTTTATCACCCGCTTTAGGTGCACCGAGAACTCCTGCGCCATGACAAGTTGCACAGGCTTGGTTATATAGCTCTGGTGTTCCTGCATAAGCAAGATTCAGAGTCGGCAATAACGTGAGAAACGCAGCAATCAACATGATGCGTTTCTTATTTTTTGATTTCATTGCAAAAGCGCTACGACTCATTCGTCATACTCCATTCGCTGCATCATGCCATATCAAACAACACTGATCACCGATTTCGCTATGTACCATTTGGTACATCAGTATTATTCTATAACAACAATGTGCATAAATCATGATCACATATCGAGTATTTTGCACGCACGTCGATTATATCTTTTTTCGGGTATAAAACTTAATAGACGAATCACGCATTAATCCCCTCCGAATCGTTTTATAATGCACCGACTTTTATTTTTGCTTGGTTCAACATGTCAGCCTCATCAGAAAACAACACATCTTCGACTGTGAAAAACACAGAGATCAATATAGATGCTGCACTTGACACACCAGCAAGTGCCGATCCAGTCGAACTTCTGAAATGGTTACGTCGCGCCGAGTTCATGACCAGCGCGCCAAAACTTGCACTATGCCCACCAGATACAGGTTTTGAAATCGCATTCGCAGGTCGCTCTAATGCTGGAAAATCAAGCGCAATCAATGCACTGACGGCACAAAATCAACTTGCTCGCGCGTCCAAGACACCTGGTCGCACGCAGATGATTAACTTCTTTACGATGCAAAATACAGACCAGCGCTTAGTTGATTTGCCGGGCTATGGTTATGCGGCTGTGCCTGAAGCGATGAAGTTAGTTTGGCAAAAAGAACTTGAGAAATACCTGATCCAGCGCAAGAGCTTATCAGGCTTGGTGCTCCTCATGGATATTCGTCATCCACTCAAGGACTTCGATAAACAAATGCTTCAATGGGCAAAGTCACGCAATCTCTTTGTGCATGTGCTTTTGACCAAAGCAGATAAATTGAATCGTGGTCCAGCAAATACCGTTTTGCTGGATGTAAAAAAACAACTCAAAGCCAATGGACTCGATTTTTCGATTCAGCTTTTTTCTGCAATGAAACGACAAGGATTAGAGGATTTAGCGATTGTGATGGGTGATCGATTGCGATTTGGGAAAGTGCCTCAGCCTGTGGTGATCTCTGAAACAGAAGATGAGCCGTCTACAGAAAAGAAGACAAATCTGATGAAAGATTATCGGTTGGATGAGATGTAAGTTTTTTAAAGGGGCAATTCATTTACGACGTAGGATGGGCTTGAGCCTGTCGCTTTGCACGAATATCTTTTTGATGGGCTGAAGCCCACCCTACATACTAGCGGCGAAATGCTACACATTGGAATGAGTCATTAGGTATAAAACCATTATCGAATACCAATAATACGTCTTTCCTCAATAACTGATTCTTGAGTACACATACTACAACGAACTGACTGTCCATAAAGGCTTTCAACACCTTTGCGAGAATAATCAGGTGTAACCTCAGCAATATAGAGCACATTCTTGCATGACGAATTAATACATTCCACTGAATAATAAAACTTTCCTAGTTCACCGTGAAGCGGAATCATCTTTTGTCCTCCTAAACCCAACAAGTTCACATAGGGTGCGCACCGCGCACAAGAATTTGAATACCGCTACAAAATAGGTGCGCAATGCGCACCCTATAAGTCCTATTTTTCATCCAAATCAACTACTACGACTTGGCTCTCTCAAACGCATCAAACCTTCTTGATTGGTACTAATTACCAACTGTCCATCCTGCCACATCCGACCAAAGTTCATACCACGCGCATTCGCCGTCACCGTCGCATCCATGTCATACAACAACCACTCATCCGCACGCGCAGGACGATGGAAATACATCGAATGATCAATACTCGCCGCCTGCAAGCTCGTCGTCATAAAGCTAATCCCATGCGGCATCAACCCAGTACCCATCAACGAAAAATCTGATGAAAACGCAATAATCGCTTGATGCAAATTTGGATCATCTGGCAAACGCGTAGGAACACGCATCCAATGTGCACGTTTTGGTACTTCAGGTACAGGCGCAAACGGATTGGTTGGATTGATTGGACGAATCTCGACTTGGCGCTCGCGCATGATCGTCGCGCGCATCTTTTCAGGCATAAACGGCGCAATCATCGCTTTTAATTCTTGTTCTGTTTTCAGCGACTCTGCTTCAGGAACAAGAGGCATATCAACCTGAAAATTCAGACCCTCTTCAATCGGCGCAAACGACGCCAGCATCGTAAAAATGACTTTGCCGTATTGAACCGCGCGAACTTGACGGCTGACAAAACTACGACCATCACGCAAACGATCAACGTGATACACAATCGGCGCCGCAATATCACCTGCATTCAAGAAATATGCATGCAGTGAGTGTGCTGGACGGCCATCCGTCGTCAAACTCGCCGCACGCAGTGCCTGTCCAAGCACCTGCCCACCAAACACTCGATTTCCCACAAAATTGCGGCTTTGACCACGATAAAAATCTTCCTCGATTTTTTCGAGCGTCAAAACATCGAGTAACTCTTTGGTTAATTGCAATTTAGAATCTTGGGCGGTCTTAGACATACATCACCTCATCAGCGCTAATCTATTGAATACGCATCATCATAAATCAAAAAAGATCACCATACACTGAACTGATCCGTCAAATTAAATGACCCAAAGCATCTAACTTAGCAATTGATATCCAAAAATCGTACTACAACCATTTTGCACGTTTAAGCTTTAAGTATAAAAATAACGAGCCTACAACCATCAACGCAACCCAAATATAATAGCCATAATACCAATGTAATTCAGGCATATTGCTAAAGTTCATCCCGTAATAACTGGTCATTAACGTCGGTACCGCCAAAATCCCCGCCCAAGATGCGAGACGTTTCACTATCTCATTCTGCCCTACACCAACTAAGGCGAGGTGAGTATCCATACCAAGGCGTAAAACCTCACTCTGTCCTTCAATCGCATCCAACGTACCCAACACATGGTCTTGAATATCGCGGAAATATGGTATTGCGCTTGCAGGAAAATAACCTTTCATATCATCGTGATTATGATAAAGAAAATATCCACATATCTCACGTAACGGCACAACTGCAAGACGTAACTTAATGAGCTCAGATTTGAGATCATAGAGATAACGTAACGTATCGTGACTATAAGTTTCTGAGAAAATCTCGCTCTCTAGTTCACGTAATTGATCGCCTAACTGCTGAGTAATCGGCAAGAAGTTGTCGACGATAAAATCCAAAATACCATGCAACACATAACCCGGTCCCATCTGCTTCATCTTCTGCGGATGGCGCTCACAATGCGCACGCACATTGCTATAACTCACAGAAGCACCTTGACGAACCGTGATCAAAAAACGTTCACCCAAAAATAAAGACGTCGAACCAAACTCAATCTTACGATCAATCAATTGTGCAGTACGAACCAACACAAACAGCGTGGTCTCATAGCTCTCTACTTTTGCACGGTGATGATTGAGCGCCGCATCTTCGACCGCCAACTCATGTAGACCAAACTCACGCTGCATTTCACTCAAAACTTCTTTTGGTGGTTCAAACAAACCAATCCATACAAAAATATCTGGATCAGCAGCGAGCGCCTCACTCACATCACAAAGTGCCAGATAAGCAACACGTAAACCCGTTTTACGGCTATAAGCAAAACAGTTCACTACGCCTTTACTTTGTGGCTGGCCAGATGCAATTTGAGTCAAAAGTGCCATCGATGCTGCTGTTGCATCTAAACCTGTCGATGTCTGAGTATCAGGCGTATTCTCTGTCGTCATAAGATGCAAACCTAGAAGTTAATAATATTCAAATCACGCAATGTTAAAACCATGTTTAAAAGCAATGTTCAACAAAATAGCCGATATCGCTCAATCCAGCATGCCAAAGAGTAACTCACATGAATCACTTTTTAGGCTGAAAAATCCCAAACTACAACCTTAATCGTACATCATGACACTCTGTTGAAATTGACGGAAATAAAGTATTTTTCCGCCATAAAATCCAACGTAAATACAAACTAAAATGAATCCACTTTCAAGCCAACTGTGGCATGATACGACCTAACTGATTATATGTTAATGCTAAGAGATCCTTTGTATGTCTAATAAAACCGGCTCGGGTTTTGGTAATTTTTATCGCCGTGTGTCTGGAAAACTACTCGACATCGTTGCGAAACCAGAAATACTTGGAGAAATTCCAGATGAATTACAAATTTTGTCTGGGAACAATAACGACAGTCCACGAGATCTGAGCACAAATACTCAGAAAGCAGATCAATCCACTGCCATCGTCCAAAAAAATGCTTCTAATCGTCCAATCTGTTACGTCCTGTTTGAACACTCAAAAAGTACAGCATTACTCATCGATAGCGAAGCACGCCGTCGCAATTTTATTGCACCATTTGATCCCATGACGGGACCATATTTTGATGAAAACTCATCTATCCTTTATTTAAAACACAGTAACGACAATCCTTTTCGTGTACCGAGTGACTCAGAATCACCACGTCTGATTCGTTTAATCGATACGATCAACCATCATTCAGATCTCGATGTTGAGCTCGTTCCGATTACCGTACTGTGGGGACGCGCACCAGACAAAGAAGACTCTTTATTTAAACTCTTGTTTGCTGACTCATGGTCCACACCGAGTGTATTGAAGCAATCCGCCAATCTTGCCATTCATGGAAGACAGACCTTCCTCGAATTCCATAAGCCCATCTCATTGCGCCACCTGATTGCAGAAACCTCATCCAAAACAGAAAATCCAAGCGCCGTTGCAAGCCATATTATTCAACACCTCTGCGATTATCTAACACGGCAACGTGAAGCAGTATTAGGGCCTGACTTATCTGACCGACGCAATTTGGTTGAAGATATTATCAACTCTCCAGGTGTAACCGCAGCAGTTGAACGCGAGATTGCGCGCGGGACTAAACTTCCGAATGATGTTCGTTTGGAAGCACGTGCCTATTTAGATGAAATTGCATCGGATTACTCACATTCTGCGGTTCGTTTCCTTGAGCAAACACTGACATGGCTATGGACACAACTATATGATGGTGTTGAAGTTCATCACTTCCAAAGCATCCGCAACATCGCAGATGAATACGAATTAGTCTATACGCCATCACATCGCAGCCATGTAGACTATTTGCTGATGTCCTATGTGATCTATAAGCGTGGCATGATGGTTCCGTATATTGCGGCTGGTGACAACCTAAATCTACCGGGTGTCGGCTCACTCCTCCGTCGCGGCGGCGCATTCTTTATCCGTCGTTCGTTTAAAGGAAGCCCTCTCTATGTTTCTGTTTTCAAAGAATACTTACATAGCATCCTAACTCGCAACCATCCTATTGAATACTTTGTCGAAGGCGGTCGCTCACGCACAGGACGACTACTCCCGCCTAAAACTGGTATGTTAGCGATGACCATTCACAGTCATTTACGCGCATCAGGCAAACCCATTGCATTCATCCCTACTTATTTTGGTTATGAGCGCTTGATGGAAGGCGGCACTTATGTCGGTGAAATGTCAGGAAAGCCTAAAGAATCAGAATCAATCTGGGGCATTATTAAGACGGTTCGTAAGATTGAAAGAATCTTTGGTAAAGTTCATGTCAGTTTCGGCGAACCAATCTTCCTCGATCCAATTATCAAAGCTCACGGCGCAGACAAAGTGAAAGTCATGGACAATGACGAACCGCTGTCTCATGAAGCTCGCTTGGTCGTTGATGATGTCGCAGAAAAAATCATGCGCAATATCAACCGCGCCGCAGTACTCAACCCTGTTACCCTGTTAGCACTTGTACTTCTGGCCACTCCGAAGCATGCGCTTGATGAAGAAACCTGCATTAAGCAATTAGACGCCTATCGTTCACTTGCTCAAGCTGTACCGTACGATGAGCGTGTTGAAATCACGACGCTTTCTGGGCGTGAAATGATCGCATACGGTCTGAAGCTGAAACTGATCAAACGCGTGAATCATCTCCTCGGCGATATGATTACGATCGAAGAAGGTCAAGGTGTATTACTCACCTACTTCCGTAACAACATTCTGCACATGTTTATCATGCCATCACTGATTGCGTCATTGGTGCAACATAATGGTCGTATTAGCCGTGAAGAAATTGGCAGTGTGACCCAGACACTTTACCCATTCCTACAAGCAGAGTTATTCCTGAAATGGGATAAAAATATGCTCGAAAAGCTGATTGATCAGCAGCTCGAAGCATTGATTGCGGCGGAATTAGTATTGGATGACGGCTCAAACACGCTCTATAGCCCACAGCCAAATAGTGAAAGTTACAACCAACTCTCTGTGCTCGCTGCACCAGTTCAGCAGAGCTTAGAACGCTATTTCATGACCATCACGTTACTCGTTCAACAAGGCTCGGGTCGAATTTCATCGAAGCAAGTCGAAGATCTTTGTCACCTATTAGGACAGCGTTTAGGCGTACTTTATGAATTCAACTCACCAGAGTTCTTTGATAAAGCACTGTTCCGCAGTTTCCTTTCGACCTTAGCTGAACTGAAATACATCACCGTTGTTGAGGGTCTGATTAACTTCGACCATCGCTTGGTCAACATGGCACAAGATGCTCGCCTCGTATTAAATGCCGAGACATTAAAAGCCTTACAACATATGACCAACGTCACCGAGGAAGAAGTGCAAGCGGCCATCGAAGGTCTTGCCAAAAAATCGGCACGCAGACCCCGCGCGAAGAAATAGTTCCACAAAAAGCTCTCTATTCAGAGAGCTTTTTTAATGCTCCACTTGCATAAACTATGTTCAATGAGAATTAGGCATGTCCACTGAATTTGCGTCCTATCTCCATGAAGTATTTTCCCACTTTGGAACGATCCAAGTTAAACGCATGTTTGGCGGTTTTGGTATTTTCCATCAAGGACTGATGTTTGGTCTCGTAATAGATGACATACTCTATTTGAAAGCCGATGCGGAAAGTAAGACTGCATTTGAAAAGCGAGGACTAGCACCATTTGAATACGATCGTGGTGAAAAAATCATAAAATTATCTTATTACCAAGCACCTGAAGAAATTTTTGACGACTTCGAGGAAGCAATTTTTTGGGCTAATCTCGCGTATAATGCTGCACTCAAGACCAATAAAACCAAGAAAAAAACCTTATAATTTCATCCAATCATCTCATTTGCTTTCAGAATAAAAAGTTCAATTTATGCTGCTTCTCAAACTAACCTTAGTTCCAATCATTATCGGCATCATTACAATCATCGGTCGTCATTGGGGTGCCAAAATTGCGGGACTGCTCTCAGGATTTCCTGTCATCGCTGGGCCTATTACCTATTTTCTATACATGGAACAAGGGACTGCATTTACCACCGCCGCAACTACCGCAACTGTAGGTGCGGTCACAGCACTTTCATCATATTGTTTTGTATATGCGTGGCTCACGCAACGATTTGATTGGAGGATATCCGTTTTCGGAGCTTTCTGTACTTACTTCTTGTTTGCTATCATTTTTATACGGCTGAATTTGAGTTTACCTGAATATTTTTTCATTTCTCTAAGCGTCGTGCTTGCTCAAATCTATTGGTCACCCAAACATCAAGAATCCGTTGATCTCGCACCCGCATCCACCGCAGAAGTTGTGATTCGCATGCTGTGTGCTGCCATCCTCGTCATGCTGGTGACATTCTTTGCCAAGACGTTAGGATCACAATATAGCGGTGTATTTGCAGGCTTCCCAATCGCAACAACTGTCATTGCCGTTTTTTCACATCGTAATCACTCTAAATATCATGCCATGGATGCATTGCGCTCACTCAAATTTGGACTGATTAGCTTTTTGTGCTTTTTCTACACACTATCTTACTTCATGCATCAGATTGGTTTTCATAAAGCATTGCGATATCCATTGCCGTTGCAGTAGCCAGTCAACTCGGTATTTGGTTACTCAAGAAAACGACCTTCTTATTGCGCTCAAGCCCCCTCATTATCAATCTGAAATAACCAAAAAAGATGGTGGATCTGATCAAATCAGCTTATGATCGGTATAAACGACTAACCCAGAAGTGGTCATCATCGCGAGCATGGCCATCAAACCAATTATTATAATTTGAACGACTACACGCTTATGTTTACAGCACAATCGGATATGATCAATATCCAACGATCGATCAGTATTCAAGCACCGCCTGAGAAAATTTTTGCATTGATTAATAATTTTCACTGCTGGAAAATTTGGTCGCCATGGGAAAAATTAGATCCTAAAATGAATAGGTCATTCAGCGCAAACCCATGCGGACAAGGCGCAAGTTACGCATGGAAAGGCAAAGTAGGCACTGGACGCATGGAAATTACGGCTTCCTTACCAGCAAGCCAAATCACCATTCAACTCGAAATCACTAAACCTTTTGAAGCCAGTAATGAAGTAGAGTTTTTCCTACAAAGCGCTGATCAAATTACGGTCGTCACATGGAGCATGTATGGACCCAAACCCTATCTTGCCAAGCTAATTGGCATATTCTTCAGCATGGATAAATATCTAGGTAAAGATCTAGAAAAAGGGCTTCTGAATCTAAAAACGCTTGCTGAGTCAGCGGCGTAACCAGATTACAAGTATTAGAGATAGATAAGAATTAAAACATTTCATCAAAAATGAACGTATAAAATTCCTATAACAAAAAAAGACCTCCGAACCATCAAGTTCGAAAGTCTTTTAGAATCTGAGTCGCCAATAAAACTCAAAATAACTAAGTTATTATTGACAGAAAACTTAGACTTATTCGTCTGAACCTTCGCCCACACGACGACGGAATTTCTGACCTGCACGGAAGGTCACAACGCGACGTGCAGAAATCGGAATTTCCTCGCCTGTTTTTGGATTGCGACCTGGGCGCTGGCGCTTGTTACGCAGTTCAAAATTACCAAAACCTGATAATTTAACAACTTCACCAGAGATCAGTGCATTAGAAATCTCAGCAAAGAACAACTCAACCAGTTGTTTTGCTTCACGGCGATTAATGCCTGTTTTTTCGCTTAAATTGTCTGCCATTTCGGCTTTAGTTAGTGCAGTCATGATGCCCTCAAAGTTGCTCCGTAGGTATGAGACAGCGCCTCAACCACACGCTGCATGCCATCTTTAATTTCCGTATCTTCTAGAGTGCGCTCTGGGTGTTGCCACA
>JASLHI010000060.1 GCA_030149815.1 Aquirhabdus sp.
AATCTCCCATGAGTGTGACATCAATCATTCGAGTTTTGGGGTCAATTTGTGTCTGTGCAACATAAATAGATTTAGAGCTAATTTTATCGTTTACAAATTGAGTTGCTTTAGCCTTAAAAACTTCATCTTGTACAAGTATATAAGCAAGATAAAAGCTTGGTAATGTTGTTAGTAAAGCAATCATGAACGTGTAGCGTTTTATACGTCGTGTTGTTTTGGTATCAACAAAGCTTTTTGGTTGAACATGTAGATAGCGAATAATAAACATAGAAGATAGTGCAATAAAAACACTATTAATCGTGAATAAATAAAGTGCGCCAGCCGCATAAACCCAACTACCATTCGCAATTTCGTAGCCTGCTGTACACAATGGTGGCATTAGAGCAGTTGCAATTGCCACACCAGGAATCACGTTTGATTTTTCTCGTCGCGTTACGCCTATAATTCCTGCGAGACCGCCAAATAGTGCGATCAGAACATCCCAGAGTGTTGGGGTAGTTCGTGCTAATAATTCAGACTGTGCGTTTGTTAATGGGCTGATTAGAAAGTATACGGTAGATGTGAGTAGGCTGATGAAAATTGCGATCGCTAAGTTTTTTAAAGCATGGCGAATCAAGCTGAAGTCATAAATACCCGCACCATATCCGACACCAATAATAGGCCCCATGAGTGGCGAAATCAGCATAGCACCAATAATGACCGCAGTTGAATTGACATTTAATCCAATGGACGCAATAAAAATCGCAAAAATGAGTACCCACAGATTTGTGCCTTCCATTTCTACGCCAGCTCGAACCTGTTGGTCGATTTCATTGTCTTGTGCTTTATCTTCGGTCAAGCTGAATGCGTGTTGAAGTGCCTGCTTAATTTTATCCATCCAACTTACAAAAGGCATATTCATAAATCATTCTCGATAATTACTTCGAATTATTAGTTATTTTGAATTATATAGTTTTTTTAACATATACGATTACATTGCAAGGATACTAAGCATTGTCGAAGTGTAGTTTGGTATCGTCGCTCATTTCAATGATGTCTAATGAGCTTCTATGTCATTGGATTTTATTGTGAATATTATTTTGTAAAATACAGTGGAAGATATCAAAAAACGAAAAAAAGCTAAAAAGTTTGACCATTGATCTCGCTTTTTAGCTTTTTGAGTATGACGTTAGCTTCTATTTTTTTATTTAAAAAATTTGCTAAAGAACATTTTGATGTGATCTAGCATGCGAGAGAAGAAACCTGCTTCTTCAATGGGCTCTAATGCAATCAAAGGACGCTCAGAGATAGTTTTGCCTGAAAGTGAAGCAACGACTTTACCTACAACCTGACCTTTTTGAATTGGTGCAGTCAGATTAGGCATAATCGACAGTGCGATTTGTACTTGATTTGCTTGACCACGTGGTAATGTCACTTTTAAAGCATCAGAAAGACCAACATTGAGTGTGTCAACTTTACCTAACCAAATCGGTGTTGTTGCTAGTGATTGGCTCGCTGGACGTAGAGCTGTTGTTTCAAAATTACTAAAACCATAGCTTAAAAGTGCACGTGTTTGGTTAGCACGTTCATTCATGCTTGGCGTGCCAAAAATTGCAGAGATCAAGCGCATTGAACCGCGTTTAGCAGAAGTGACTTGGCAATAACCAGCCTCTTCGGTATGACCTGTTTTTAAGCCATCTACACTAGGATCGGTAAAAAGTAGGGCATTACGATTACCTTGTTTGATGTTGTTGTAAGTAAACCATTTTTCAGAATAGATTGGATAATATTTTGCACTGTCATGAATGATTGTGCGTGCAAGAATTGCCGAATCCATCGCAGATGAATAATGTCCATCCATCGGTAAACCTGTTGCGTTCATATAATGCGTATGTTGCATACCGATACGTTTAGCTTCGCTATTCATGATTTCAGCAAAAGCACCTTCATTGCCTGCGATATGTTCTGCAACTGCTGCTGATGCATCGTTACCTGATTGAATGACGATACCGCGCAGCATATCGAGAACAGATGCTGAACCGTTTAGAGGGACGTACATACATGATTCGCTGCTGCTGCCATGACACCAAGCAGATTCATTCATACGAACTTGATCAGTCTCTTTCAAACGACCAGATAGTAAGCTTTGCTCGACAATATAGCTCGTCATTAATTTGGTGAGTGATGCCATCGGTAATTGAACATCTGGATTCGATGATGCCAAAATTTGCCCTGAATCATAATCCATTAGAACATATGATTTATTGTCCAGCGCTGGTGGAGATGGAACAACAGTAACAGCAGAAGCAGTAAGCGACCAACCCGTGAGGAGGGTTGTAACAAGCAATACGGGTAGGCGAGACATTGGCGACGTCAACTCCAAAAGAGATGGTAAAAGCAAAATATGCAGAATATGTTGGTAGAAACGAGGCTGGATTCTAGCAGACTCTCGTTTCGACATACTACAGCCAATAGGTGATTACTCGTTTACGATTTTGTTATACAAAGTCGAATTCTACGTCAGGTTTTTTGCCATCAATAATATCGGCAATCGCTTGTGCTGATCCACAAGAGTGAGTCCAGCCCAGTGTTCCGTGACCTGTATTTAAATAAAGATTTGGAAACTTGGTTTTGCCAATATAAGGGACATTGCTTGGTGTTGCAGGACGTAAGCCAGTCCAGAAAAGCGGTTTACTATAGTCGGCAGCGGCAGGGAATAAAGCTTCTGTTCGTTTGATGAGTGCTTGACAACGAACGTCATTCAGATTGAGGTTGTAGCCATTCAATTCAGCCGTACCAGCAATACGCAAACGATTTCCTAAACGTGAGAAAACCAGTTTGTATTCATCATCTGTCATGCTAACCATTGGTGCATTTGCACCTTCAGGTACTTCAACTGTTGCTGAATAGCCTTTAGCAGGGTAAATCAGTAGTGAGATACCGAGATCACGTACCATCAACGCACTATAACTGGCGAGACAAACGACATAAGCATCAGCTGTAATATCAAATACTTCTTCATGGTGTTTGACGGTTACACCACTGATTCGACCTTTACTTTGTTTAATGTGGGTGATGGTGTGTTCGAAAAGAAAGCTAACCCCTTTTTCGGCAGCTAGCATTGAAAGATTGTTGGTGAATTTTTGTGCATCACCAGATTCATCGCTGGCAGTAAATGTCGCACCGACAATTTTCTCGACTGAATTTGCAAAGGCAGGTTCAATTGCAACAATATCGATTTTTTTATCAATCACATTACGATCGCAACCATAATTACGCATAAATTCAGATGCCACAATTGCATCTTCAAACTCTTTGGGATCTGTATAAAAATGCAAGATGCCTTTTGTGAGCTCATCATATTTGATGTTTGTATCAGCACGTAATTTTTGCAAAACGCCACGACTATATAGCCCAAGACGCAAGATATTAAGTGTATTTTGACGTGTTTTGGTTGGTGAGCATTCTTTTAAAAATTGCCAGCCCCAGCGCCATTGATTAATGTCAGCGCGAAGGCGGAAAAGTAAGGGAGCATCTTCTTTTCCGAGCCACTGTAAGATTTTTTTAGGAGCAGATGGATTTGCCCATGGTTCCGCATGGCAAACAGAAATTTGTCCCCCATTTGCAAAGCTAGTTTCAAGTCCAGCATTCGGTTGTCTTTCAATCACTGTGACTTCGTGGCCTGCTTGATTGAGGAACCATGCTGTTGTTGTTCCGATGACGCCTGCGCCTAAAACCACAATTTTCACATCTCACTCCATATATTGGTCAAAAAATGGGGATTTGTTCTTCACATTTGGTGAGTTAAATACTCTGCATTTAGCATACCAGTTGTGGTTGTAATAAGCCTGATATTTTAAGCAAATGATGGGAAATTTTGATCTGTTTATTTGAGATAACAGATTGAGATATAAAGAGCTTAAGACAAATAACCATTCAATAGAATCATGACTTTAAAAATACAAAACCCGCCAAAAAGGCGGGTTTTATAAAATCTGGGTGATTAAGTTGTGTTATGCAACTTGCACAGGAATGATATTCGCAGTGTGACTCACTGTATTATCTGCATTGCAGTAAACCAGTTGTGGTTTGAAGTTGATCAGTTCGCGTGCTTCATAGTTTGCATAAGCAGCAATGATCACGATATCACCAACATCTGCGCGATGTGCAGCAGCGCCGTTAACAGAAATGATGCCTGAACCTTCTTCGCCGCGAATTGCATACGTGGTAAAACGCGTACCACTGGAGACGTTGTAGATTTGAATTTGTTCGTATTCGAGAATACCTGCTAAATCCAACAAATTACCGTCAATCGCACAGGAACCCTCATAATGCACTTCTGCATGAGTGACACGTGCGCGATGGATTTTGCATTTTAACATCGTAGTTTGCATGGCGATGATCTCCGTGGGAGTAGGGCCAGATAGCACAAAAAAGTAAACAAAATCATTTTACCACTGATTTACGGTTCGCATT
>JASLHI010000017.1 GCA_030149815.1 Aquirhabdus sp.
CGCACCAGCCACGATAAACATACTAGGACGAGCTCCATTAACAATCTTAGGACTGCTAAAGCCTTAAAAAGAAGTCGCCTATGATACGCGCGTTTGCAATTTGGCTCTAGTGTCTTGTTTGACTAAAGCAGCGATTCTCGATAAAACAGCATCAGCCACCACTCATTTCTCACCTTTTTACATCATAAAATGACATATTGGTTCGCTTCTTGCTTTTAGTTCATAGACATATCTGTGTAGTAACCAATACAGTAGTATTAAATTCAACTTAATAAATTATTTTGGAAGCGCTTTATGAATCTCTATTATTCAAAAAAACAAAACATTATTGCTATTGCACTACTCTTACCTGCGTTCATTGCACCAGCTTTAAGCCGCGCTGAAACAGTGACTGTATTTGCTGCCGCAAGTTTAAACAACGCACTCACTGAAATTGCACAAGGCTACGAAGCAATACATCCCAATGATAAAATTCAAACTTCTTTTGCCGCATCCTCTACACTCGCCAAACAAATTCAGCTTGGTGCACCAGCACAGATATTCATCTCAGCAGATGAACCTTGGATGGATGCATTAGCAAAATCAAATCTACTCATAGAAAAAAGCCGCGTAGATCTTTTAGCCAATCAACTCGTTTTAATTACACCGAAAGATCAACCTTTCCCTGTCATCATGGATAAAAGCTTTCATTTGCCACTCGCCTTTACAGGCAAAATTTGTCTAGGCAATCCTGATAGTGTTCCAGCAGGCAAATACGCAAAGCAGTCTCTCATTGCGATGGGATGGTGGGATGGACTTCAAGCACGCATTGTTCCTAGTGAAGACGTGCGTAGCGCACTCGCATTTGTTGCACGTGGCGAATGTTCTGCGGGCGTGGTTTATACAACCGACGCTATGGTTAGCGACAAAGTCAAAATCATTGGCACATTCCCCAATAATAGCCACGCGCCAATCGTCTACCCACTCGCCCTACTAAAAACTACAGAAAATCAAACGAAGGCCAGCACATCTAGCCAACAATTCTGGCAATATCTACAACAAGCTGCGGCACAAAAGATTTTTCATAAATATGGGTTTGGCACAGTTAAACATTAATCCACTAAACATTAATTAGTATCGAATCGCGCCATGAGTAGTTTGTTCACCAACTTATCACCAGTCGAAATACGCGCTTTGTGTCTCTCACTCAAAGTCGCATTCTGGTGCACACTTCTTGGTGCTTTACCTGCTATTGGCTTGGCTTGGTTACTTGCACGGCGTAACTTCTGGGGAAAATCACTCCTTGAAGCCTTTGTATATTTACCCATGATTTTGCCACCTGTCGTTTTAGGCTATTTGCTTTTAGTGATGTTTGGACGAAATGGCTGGATTGGGCAATGGCTACAACCATTAGGTATACAACTGGCCTTTCACTGGACTGGGGCAGTTTTAGCCTCTTGGCTTATGAGCCTACCGTTATTTGTACAACCAATTCGTTTGGCACTACAAAACGTTGATGTACGATTAGAGCAAGCCGCTCAAACATTAGGCGCTAGTCCTTGGCGCGCATTCATCACAATTACCATTCCGCTTTGTATGCCTGCCATTCTCATGGGTGCAGTGTTGGCATTTGGTCGTAGTCTAGGCGAGTTTGGCGCAACAATTACTTTTGTTGGCAATATTGATGGTGAAACACGAACATTACCACTCGCTATTTATGCTGCGATTCAATCGCCTGATGGTGAAACCTTAGCGTTACGTCTAGTGATTTTATCCATCGTCGTTGCACTACTTACGCTTGGAGTGAGTCAATGGCTGGCTCGTCGTAGCCACAAACGTATGGGTTATCGCGATGTCTAATCATCTTTCATTTGATCTTTTCTTAAAGCGTGGACATATATCCCATCAATTCAAACTGAATATGCAAGGCAGCTTTAAAGCACCGATTACCGCAATTTGCGGCGCTTCTGGCGCGGGAAAATCGACATTGCTCGCCCTACTTGCGGGCTTACTCAAACCCATGCACGGCTTTGCTTGTTTAAATGACGATACGTTGGTCGATGCAGCACAGGATATCTTTGTCCCGCCGCATTTAAGGCACATTGGGCTCATGTGGCAGGATGGACAACTATTCCCGCACCTATCTGTCCGTGAGAACTTACTCTACGGCTATCATTTACAAACCATCGAAAATCGACGATTTAGCCCTGAATCAGTCATTGAACTTTTAGAGATTGGAAATCTGCTCAATCAACAACCCAGACATTTATCTGGTGGTGAACGTCAACGTGTTGCACTAGGCAGAACTTTACTTTCAATGCCACGATTGCTTTTATTAGATGAGCCACTAAACGCGCTAAACTACTCACTCAAACAACCGATTTTGCAATTCTTAAAAGAAGTGCCTGAACGTTTTAATATTCCGCTGGTATATGTCACGCACCAGATGGATGAAGCAAAGACGCTAGGTGCGGAAACTTGGATGTGTGAAGATGGGAAGTTGTTTCAATTGTAATTGTAATTGTAATTGTAATTGTAATTGTAATTGTAATTGTAATTGTAAGCCTATACTGGTTCAGTATAAAAAATAAGGAAAAGGAAATTGTATGTTCAGTTTTTTTTGTTTTTGTTTTAGTGAGATAATATTATTAACAACACAAAATGTTGATATTGATAGTTCTTTAATTTTGACTCCGAAAACACCAATTAAAGCTGTAACTGAAAGAGCACGAATAAGCATTGATATTCAATCAATGCTTCCAAAAGGATTTAATTTTTTTGATAATTCTAGCGATAGCATATTTCCTAAAGGATGTGTTGTAGCACAAATATCGAATAATCAAAATAATAAGTATTTATTTACATCCTCGAATCGACTTAGTCCATCATCAGATGGTTCCGTAAGCTTAATGCTTTCTAACGGACATATTCCTGTTGACATTAAATTTGACAAGGTTGAGATTCATACGACTTGCCCATTAAAAAATGTAAAAATATACTGGGATGACTATGGTGGTATATAACTCACAGCTAGTTTAGTTATAACTTTAGTTTAGCCAATTTAAGTTATCCGATTAACCAATCTACTATATCCAAGTCTATATTTCTTATGCCGAATTTGGCATGATGAGACATTATCAATAAGATCAAGATTCTCATGTCAATGCGTTGGGCGCAGCTCCTCTCTCCTGCACGGCTCGGAAGCCGAAAATATCATACCGAACAAGCCCGCAGTCCATTTCACAAAGACTACGACCGCATTATATTTTCGCAAAGTTTTAGACAACTCAACCGAAAAACCCAAGTCCATCCACTCACCCAAAACGATGGCGTACACACACGCCTAACCCACTCACTAGAAGTGTCATGCGTAGGACGCTCACTCGGCATGCTTGCTGCTGAAAAAATCGCGAAGGATTTGCCACCGTGGGTTACGCCATCAGATGTCGGTGCGATCATTCAAGCGGCTTGCCTAGCACACGACATCGGTAATCCACCTTTCGGTCATGCGGGTGAATACGCCGTGCGCGACTGGTTTGGACAACCTAAGCAAGAACACTTAAGGGAAGTTCTCTCGCCTAAAGAATTTAGTGACCTCTGCCAGTTTGAAGGCAATGCACAAGGTTTTCGTATTCTGACACGATTGGAATATCATCCCGACGAAGGTGGTATGCGTCTGACGTATGCAACACTCGGTGCATTTTTTAAATATCCACGCCTCGCTGTCTCACTAGAAGATCAAGCTGGTACGCCAAGTCATAAACGAACAAAATTCGGCTGTTATCAGAGCGAACAAGAACTGCTTCATGAAGTCGCAGAACAACTCGGACTGATCAAGCTAACTGATGATTCTTATTGCCGTCATCCTCTCGCGTATTTACTCGAAGCCGCTGATGATATTTGTTATGCGCTGATTGATCTTGAAGATGGATTACTTCTCGGTATGCTTCACTATTCGGAAGTTGAACCGCTATTTATGAAACTCATCGGTGATTACGGTACGCCTAATGAGGTGCTTCGTGACGTACCTATGACTCAGAAATTAGCAGCACTTCGTGGACGCGCCATGAAGCGCTTGGTTGAAGAAGTTTCACAAGCCTTTAAAAATAAGCAAACTGAACTTCTTGCTGGAACACTGAAAGGCAGTTTACTCGATCATTGCCCACGAGATTTATGCGAAGGCATTGAAGCCGCAAAGAATCTAACCCGCACTCGAATTTTTACTAATCCACAAAAAGCTCGGTTAGAATTAGTCGCTAGTGCAAGCTTGCACGTTTTACTTGGCGCATTGATGCCATTAGCTTTGGATCGAGAAACTGGCACATTTAGAGAGCATCGTCTGTCTACGATACTCAGTCATCATGGTGCGAAATTAGGGAAAAATCCCTATGACAACATGATGCAAATCCTTGATGTGATTACCTCCCTCTCAGATCATCAAGCCTATGCGCTAGCACAAGATATTAAAGGCAATCGTGGCAATATGGTTTAATCAAATTTCAATAGACAGTTGTTACAATAATATGAGAAATAGTTCACACTATTAACTCGCATATTATTAATGTCATAAGGGAAAAAAAATGATAGGTTTGCTAACGGGAAAAGTCCATATACTCACAGCACCGCATATTTTGTTGGAAGTGAATGGCATCGGCTACGAGATAGAAACAGCGCTCTCTACATTCTGCCAATTAACAGATGGGCAAACCATCACGTTATGGACACATTTGACTGTTCGTGAAGATGCACATTTACTATACGGTTTTATTGATGCCAATGATAAGACATTGTTTAGAATCCTACTTAAAGTAAATGGGGTTGGACCAAAACTCGCATTGGGAATATTATCCAGTATGAGTGCAGCAATGCTCGTTCAATCCATTGAAATGCAAGATATTACAACATTGACACGAATTCCAGGTGTTGGAAAAAAGACAGCAGAACGTTTAGTGATAGAATTACGTGATCGACTCAAAGTATTTACGACAACGGAACAAACAGCTGTTTCTGATCAACCTCAAATTACTTTAAATGCAGCTTCACCTATTGCAGAAGCGGAAGCCGCTTTGGTGGCATTAGGGTATAGGCCTGCTGAGGCACAACGTGCAATTGCTAGTGTAAAAAACGAACACAGTGCTACAGCAGATTTAATTCGTGCAGCACTCAAAGGAATGCTTAAAAACTAATGTCATTGTCCAGTAATCCATTTATCACGCAAACATCGAACCAGCCTAATCAAAAGCGCACCGTCGAATCAGATCGTCTCATTACTGGTTTGGCGCGTCCCGAAGATAACTTTGATCGCGCGATTCGACCGACGAATCTAGAGGATTACATTGGACAGCCTGTAGTGCGTGAACAAATGGAAATTTTTATCCATGCCGCAAAATCACGCCAAGAAGCTCTTGATCACACTTTAATCTTTGGCCCACCGGGTTTAGGTAAAACTACCCTCGCCAATATCATTGCCCGTGAAATGGGTGGAAACATGAAATCCACGTCTGGCCCAGTGCTTGAGCGTGCAGGTGATTTAGCAGCATTGCTCACCAATCTTGAGGCTGGCGACGTACTATTTATTGATGAGATTCATCGCTTATCACCTGTCATCGAAGAAATCCTCTATCCAGCAATGGAAGATTATCAGCTCGATATCATGATTGGTGAAGGCCCTGCGGCTCGTTCGATTAAACTCGACTTACCACCTTTCACCCTTGTCGCAGCAACAACTCGCGCGGGTTTACTCACCTCACCACTGCGTGATCGTTTTGGGATTGTGCAACGTCTTGAGTTCTATTCGGTTGCAGATTTAACGACCATCGTCACGCGTTCTGCAACGCTACTCAATGTTCCTATTGAAGCTGACGGGGCATTAGAAATCGCTCGTCGTGCACGTGGTACACCGCGTATTGTCAATCGCCTCCTTCGCCGTGTCCGTGATTATGCAGAAGTCAAAGGCAATGGTGTGGTTACAGGAGAAATTGCAGCACGAGCGCTCGATATGTTGGCAGTCGATAAGCAAGGATTAGATACTTTAGATCGTCGTTACTTACAGATGCTCTTAGAGCGCTTTGATGGTGGACCTGCGGGCGTGGAATCGCTGGCTGCATCACTCGCTGAGGATAGTGGGACACTTGAAGATGTCGTTGAACCGTACTTAATTCAACAAGGGTTTGTTATGCGCACTGCTCGTGGTCGGATTGCCACGCCACAAGCCTACTTGCAATGTGGAATGGATGTTCCTGTGCGATAGTTAGGTATAGAATATAAGACAGAAATCCCAACTTAACTGATACTGCTTTTGGGTTTACGATATTTTGAAATCTATTCTTTTTTATAAGAGATTACAAAATGCGACTCATTCAATTTAGCGTTTTAGTCTTCTTCGTGTCTTCAATAACCACTCATAATTCTTTTGCAGACACACTGGTCTATCAGTGCAAAATGAAAAATGGACACATCAACTTTACAGATCAACCCTGCAAAAAAGATGAAAAAGAAGTAAAACAAGAAATTATCAAAAATTTAGCTTTAGTTCACTCGGTTAAACCTAAACCAATCAAAGAAGATCCTATAGTCAAAAAGACTGAACCCAAGAATCCCCAAACAATTTATCTCGTTGAAGAAAAGAGAGTAGTCAGACGATATAGAAATTGGAATCCAGATTATCCTGTCGAAATTCTGCCATATCCTCCAACGACATGGCCAACTACCTACTCACCCAAACCACCACTATTTAATCCACCACTCTCATTCCAACCACCCCTGACTGTACAACCAGCATCAAGGTAGATTGTACAGAGGCTCTTAATCATAAAGGCAACTTTGCCTTTTATGCATAATGAAAGTGGCTAGTTTGTGGACGTTGCGGAATGTGATTTCTGGTCATTGCAAGACGACCAACGCGTTGTTGTTCACGCTTATTAATATGATATGCGATCGTGAATAAATGCTTGTCCGTTGCATGCAGAAGATGAACATGCTTATAGAATTCAGCTAAGCCATAGTCCAATGTCAGCATACCGAAGCACTCATCGATAAACTCATCACCGAGTTGCATCACTTGTGAACAGTCGACAGTGACGACATCATCTTGACTGCGAAAAGCGAGGGCAAAATGTCTACGGAGCTCGCTACCATCTTTGCGAGTTGCCGCTGCATTTGCTGGGATAATTACGGTTTTAGCGTTCATTCTAGCGCTCTCCATTCCTTGGTCTGCGATAGAGGCCGATTAGGCATCTGACAATTCTATTAAACTTTAAAAACTATAGCTTCCTGCTATGTATGTAGGATAAGAAAAGCCTATTTCCGAATATGTAACCATCGTGTAACTGAGTTTTTTATTCAAAATTGAGCGATAGTACCGCTATGCTTTTAAAGCAGTTCAATGTCATATTTTTTGTGTGAATTGGTTTGCAAAACATCCTGGATTATTGATGCTCATTGTTATAATCTGACCAAAAAGATAGATTAATATAAAAAATCTCATTTGTTGCGTTTATGTAAACAAAAGTGATTAATATCACACTTTCTAAACATCACATTTTTATAACATTCAGTGCTAACAAATAATTCTTTCAATTCAGATTCCATGTCAAGTACGCTTGGTTCATGAATCAAAATATTGTGTGAGCTATTATCGAATAGTAATCAAGTCATGTATTTTTAGGTTGCCGCCAGCATCTGAACATTACTCGTAAGAAATGACATACAAGACATAGAAAAACAGGGATTAGCATGAACACACCAAGCGCTTCAACGGCAGAAAAAGACACAGGCATCTCCTACCCTTTTGACGCCACGCCAGAAGATGGGCAGATCATTGCAGTTGCATCAGGTGTGTATTGGGCACGGTTACCCTTAGGCGGAACATTAAGCCATATCAACATCTGGGCAATAGAAGCCGATGATGGATGGGCAATTGTCGATACAGGTTTATATACCGAAGCCACGATTGCTGTCTGGGAGCGCTTGCTTACAGATGGTCTGAATAACAGACCAATAAAGGCAATCTATGTAACCCACATGCACCCTGACCATGTCGGAATGGCTGGGTGGTTACAGCATCGATTTGGCTGCCGTTTACATATGACTGCACTTGAATATATGAATTGCCGTGTATTAATGAACGATACAGGCAAAGAAGCACCAGATGCCGCGATTGCATTTTATCGTAATGCTGGTTGGGCTGAAGATGCTATAGAAATCTATCGCAAACGCTTCGGTGGCTTTGGTCGTGTGATTTCTGAGCCACCAGAAAGCTATTTCCGGTTGCGTGATGAAATGTCTTTACAGATTGGCGCTCATAGCTGGACTGTCGTAATCGGTTCTGGGCACTCTCCTGAGCATGCCTGTCTCTACAGTTCAGAGCTTGGACTCCTGATTTCAGGCGACCAAGTGTTGCCACGTATTTCTTCTAACGTATCGGTATATCCCACCGAACCAGAAGCAAACCCACTGGATTTTTGGCTAAAATCCCTGACCAAAGTTCGACAAATTGTACCCGATAGTGTTTTGGTTCTTCCCGCACATAATGAGCCATTTCATGGCCTACATGCTCGCATTGATACTCTGATCGAAGGACATTTGAAGGGTCTAAATCAACTTCAAGATATTTTACAGAAGCCTCAGCGCGCGATTGATGTTTTTCCCGCACTATTTCATCGTAAAATTGGTATGGATCCGATTATGCTTAGTCTTGCAACTGGAGAAGCGCTTGCTCATCTGAACTATCTTATGGCAAAGAAGTTAGTCACGGTTGAAATGGATGACGATGGGATTAAGTGGTATTCATACCAACCCAATATGTGAGAAAATCATTTAGAGATCAAAAAACTAAAAATTATTTTTATAATAAAAAACTTATTGATTAAATTGGTCGGGATAGAAGGATTCGAACCTTCGACCTCTTACACCCCATGCAAGCGCGCTACCAGGCTGCGCTATACCCCGACATTTACAACAACCTCGCTATTAAGCGAGCCGCTAGTTTAGCGAGTTTTATGGCTTTGTCTAGACAAGTACGACAACTATGCGCTGGTTTTCTCATCAAACAACTTCAACCGCGCTTCTTGTCGTTCCGCTGCGGCACGCGTTAATTCACGCAGATCATCCAGTGCGTTATAGACATCAGCTAAAGTCTTCGCATTGCCACCACTTAACATCTGACGCCAATGCCTTGCACCTACCTGATACTGGAATAAACCCAATAAATGACGAGTCATTGATGATAATGAAATGCCATTAGCCACTTGTTCTTCAAGATAAGGCAAATACTGCTCCATAATCTGAAAACGATCAGGCAATGCAAACCCATCTCGAACGCCAACTTCCGCTAATAAATACGGATTATGGTACGCTGCACGACCGATCATGACTCCATCGGTACGTTCAAACTGCTGATTAATCTGCTCTACGGTACTTAAGCCACCATTGATCTCGATGGTCAGATGCGGCCGTTCGCACTTGAGACGATAAACATCTTCATAACGAAGCGGTGGAATATCACGATTTTCTTTTGGGCTTAATCCTTTCAAAATTGCGATGCGAGCATGCACAATAAAATGTTGACAACCCGTCGCTGCAACGGTATCAACAAAATTGAGCATTTCTTTATAGCTGTCTAAATCATCAATTCCAATCCGATGCTTGACTGTCACTGGAATCGTAACTGCGTTCTGCATGGCAGCAATACAGTCTGCAACTAGCTTCGGCTCAGCCATCAGGCATGCACCGATTTTGTTATTTTGCACACGATCTGATGGGCAACCGACGTTTAGATTGACTTCGTCGTAGCCATAGTCTTGCGCCATTTTGCTACATGTCGCAAGTGCTTGCGGATCTGAACCACCAAGCTGTAAAACAACTGGATGCTCAGAATCATTAAAATTCAAATGTCGATCTCGATCACCAAAGATTAATGCACCCGTCGTCACCATTTCGCTATAGAGCCATGCATCAGGATGAAACATGCGCGCAAAATGGCGTTGATGTCTGTCAGTCCAGTCCATCATCGGCGCAACGGAGATGCGTTTAGCATTTGATTTAGTAGCGTTTTGACTATTCATCTTGAGGTCTTGGCATCTGATATTAAGGCTAATACCGATGCATTTCATTGAGCGGAGTGCTGTATTCTAGTAGATAACCATTCACACAGCAAAACTTTAACAAATATGCCCAAGCATTCTTCACTTAGGCATATTCTCTTATGTCTTCATCATATCAAATATTTTTATGGAGAAGATAAAGGTACAGGCGGTACTGTTTGTTGTGAATTTGGTGTAATCGTCACACCTTGACCACCTTTGATAGATGTATTTTGTGATGACGAATCATGCTTATCAGTGAAATCAAGCACACCACCACCATAATGCTCTTTCTCAGGTGTTGTATTACCTCCAAATCGGCTAATGCCTTGTTTTGTTGTACTTGTTCCTGTTTTACTGGATCCACCGCCACCCGCAGATAAATCAAATCCTGTATCGCTGGATGTACTGACTGCCGCAGTTTGAGAGACTGTACCACCCGCCGCAACATTGACCTTACTAGCTGCACCAACTTGCGTACCTTGAAACGAGGTGTTATTACCCGAATGAAGCTGAATATTGCCACCACTCGTGATCGAACCACCTGTTGCCGTGTCAGAACTCGAATTATTGTAGTTAATATCAGCACTTAGTCCGCCACTCTTCTCATTGGTTGTGGTGGTAGTCGTCGAATTTCCTGTCGTTTTACTGGTTGTTTCGGACTGTTTACCAGCACTACCTGATAAGCCAAAACCTCCACCTGTACTACTTTGTGTATCATGCGCGGCAGTAAACGACAGAGTGCCGCCTGTATTCACATTGACATCGCCGTTACTGGATAGATTCGTTCCCGTAAATGTAGAGTTACCACCAGTATTTACAGTGATCGGTCCGCCACTATTGATGCTACCAGCCACATCCTGACTGCTATTTGTCTTTTCTTGACTATAGTCCACACCACCTTCACCACTGACACTCTTTTTGCCGACGGTGACTGACAGATTCGCATCAGCACTATGCGTGGTACTACTGCTGGTATTTTGTGCAGCGCTATAGTTAAGATTTCCACCTGTATTTACTGTAGTTGCTGCGCCCGAGGACAAGTTTGTTCCCTCAAGTGTTGTATCACCCTTACTACTCAGAGTCAGATTCTGTCCTGCCTGAATATTGGCGACAACAGCGTTACTGGAGTTGCTTGAAGAGTCACCACCAGCACCACTACCACTCACCGTGACTTGTTTGTTGAGCAAGTCAAGCTGTCCACCGATCGTTCCACTACCTTGAACACTGTTAGATGACGTTGTGTCTTGAGCTGCTGTGATATTTAAGGTTCCTGCACCCAAATTGACATCACTTCCTGCTGAAACATTCGTGCCTTGCAACGTTGTTGTGTCACTGGATTTACTATTGACACTTCCGCCAACCTTAATGTTGGACACAACCGCATTACTGCTTGTATTCGAGGAGTTTGATTGATCGTGTTCGACGCTGGCATTGATACCTGCTGAAGCACTGATTGGTGAGACATCCGATGATGCACCACCAACACCAGCTGTTCCTGAAGCCGAAGCACCAACACCTGCATATAAACCGACGCGCGCATCTGTATTGCTTGTGGTATCTGTACTATAACTTGTGTTTTGTGCTGCCTGACTAGTAATCGTTTTGGCACTCTGGTTCAAATCACCGCCTGCGGTAATATTGGTACCGACATCATTGATGCCGTTAGTTGCATTACGATTGATGTCACCACCCGCCGTAATACTCGATACCTGTGCCGTAGTTGTTCCTTCGGTATGGCCAGTTTGGTTGTTTGTACCATGCATACCTACACCAGCAGTCGCACTTGCACTGGCTGAGGCACTACTGTTTGCACCAATACCAGCCGCAGCATTTACATTAGCATCCGCAGAAGCGTTGCCACTTGCATAGGTGCCGAATGTTGTTTCATTACTTGAATTACTACTTTGATGAACGTCATTGACCGCAGTAAAGTTCATATTGGTTGCATTGACGTTGGCATTTCCACCCGCATTCAGATTTGAACCTGCAACGTTCAAATCCTGTTTTGCATTGATATTCAGATTTCCGCCAGAGGTAATAGCAGAGCCTTGATGGGTGATATCCAGTGTGCTGCTTGTTGTTTGAGTATGATCAACAAAATTTACTTCATTCTCAGTCGATGCACTGGCATTCGCATCTGCGCCACCATTTACATTAGGTGCACGACCAATACCACCACTCGCAGAGCCGCTCGCATTTGCACCTGCACCGGCTTGATTAACCGTGTTCCCAAGCAAGCCAACAGAGTCAGTGGTACTTGTAGTTGAACTGGTTGATACATCCTGAGCTGCTGACACATTCACATTTTTTGCATTAACAGTGGCATCGCCGCCTGCATTAACTTTGGAACCGACTAAGTTGACATCATTGCTGGCATTAATCGTGGCATTGCCACCAAAATTGAGATTAGAACCGACATTATGAATGTTCGTCGTATCAGTTTCAGTGGTGGTTTTAGATCCAAAGTCCAAACCAGCTTTTGCCTGACCTTGAGCACTGGTCGAAGCTGATGCCGACCCCTGATACAATCCATCACCACCTTGTGAGGTCGTGCCACTATCCGCAGTCGTAGAACCATTAGAAATTGGTCTATTGCCTACTCCAGGCGCATTACTGCTCACGCCTAACACGGAAGTTGTTGTCGTGGTGCTGGTGGTATTGTCATAATTCTGTGCCGCTGTGACATTCACGTCTTTGGCATTCACTGTACCATTACCAGCAACATTCACATTTGAACCCTGTACGTTGAGATCATTCTTACTGGTTAAATTGGCATTTCCACCGACATTAAAATTACTGCCGACGCTCACGCCTTTATCTTCAGTCGTTTTGGTTTCAGATGAGCCATACAGTGAATTATTCATGCCTAATCCACTGGACTTATTATCCGTCGTGGTATGAGTCGTATCTTCACGGGAAATGATATTAATATTATTTCCTGCATTCAGACTCGCATCACCACCTGTCGTGACATTGCTACCCGCAATGGTAATGTCTTTGCCAGACTGAATATTGAGATTACCGCCAGTCGTCAAACCAGAACCAATCTGCTGTGTTGTTGTCGTTGTTGTCGAACCGTTAGAGGTAATATAACCAGACTTCGATGACGTGTGCGTTGTATCTGTCGTCGTATTTTGGACAGTATCAAACGTGACATCTCCACCTGCTTTGAGGCTCGCATTTCCACCTGCGTTGACATTAGCACCCAGATTGGTGATGTCTTTGCCTGCGGTCAGCGTCATATCTCCAGTTGATTTAATGCCAGCTTGTTTACCAACGATCGTTGCATAATTTTGGTCATCACCATTTCCCTGAGTCATGGTTTGGTTGATGATACTGCCATTAGTAGAGTTCAGATTGACCTTACCACCTTCGATCATGCCTGATGTATTAGTAATATTGCCTTGAGCCTGAACATTTAATGAATTAGTACCATTGATTGTTCCGCCCGTGTTGGTCAATGTAGTGACATTCAGATTGACGTCTCCGCCTTGAATAATCGCACCTTGAACAATTCCTGCTTTGGTTGAAGCGGACAGATAAACAACGGGGGCTAACACTTGATGACCATCAACTACAGTCGCAACCATCCATACGATATCTTGCGTCAAATTACTTAATTGCGCTGCTGTTGGAGCCTGACCATAAACCAGTCCTAAAGACTTGCTTTCAGCAACAGCATTTCCTGTCAATCCCGCCATTTGCTGAGCCAAATTGCCGTATCCACTGAGAAGCTGATTGCCAGTTTTAGCAATCAATTCTTGTTGTGTCAGGTAGGCTTGATAATTATTGTCACCCACTAACTGCATTTGAGTATCTGGATTAATCCCGAGTTGAGCCTCGAGATAAGAAGCGCCAAGATAACTACTGTTTGAACCAAGCAGAGGATTAGTTTCAACAAGATATGTTGCATTCGGGGCTTGATTAATAACAAAGTAGCCATTTGGATTAGTTGGAAGTGTAATTGTAATGCCCGCTACACTCGAAAAGTTCTGTGGACTCAGTGGCGAGATTTGAGAGACATGCGTTAAATTCGTGCCACCGTGAGCTGTTGCGCTAGTCGTTCCTGTTAGCGAAGTGCCATTGATCGATGTCGCGCTATTTACAGTACCAACACCCACAGCACCGCTCATTGTTGCACCTGAAGCAGTGCTCGCGGACGTACCACTCTGAGCTTGCCCCGCGTTAATTGATGGTGCTGAAACAGGACTTGCTGTCGATGCGATCGAAGGTGCAGTTGAACCGTTATTAATCAAGTGAGTCACATTTGCATTGATCGTTCCAGTTGAACTTGCGTAAATCGTTCCACCAATCGAATCTAACAATGTTGGTGAATTTGCGACGACCTTATCATTGTAATCCGAGTTATTGGTGTATGTCGCAGGGCCCAACGCGATGTAATGGACGTACCATTCCCAAGTATGGGTATTGTTGAGTTGATATATATTTAAACTGTTGTTGGTGAATGTAGAAACACCACTTAAGCCATTCAGATTAACTGAACCACCCGAAATAACGCCGCCATAGTTACTGGCATTGATGAAGTTCTGTAACGAAATCGTACCTGCGCCGCTACTAATGATTTGCGGCAAAAATGACGGTTTACCATTGGTATAAGACTGTGTTTGAGAGTAAGTTTGCGAATGGTAATTGTTCCAATAAGAGTCCGTTCCGTCGTTCGAACATCCTGATGGTGGACTAATCAGACCGCAAGTAGAAGGCGGCGTTGAGCTATTACCGACACTACTGGTTTCAGTTCCATAAACTGCTGCGCCCGTCGTCACAGAAACCGTACTTGGTAAAGTGTTATTAATGGTCAGCGCATTTAACGTGACATTATGGCCTGCCTCGATTTGGCTTTGATTTTCAATATCAACAGCACTGATGGAAATATTGCCATTAGGTGCGTAGATACTGCCTGCAGCAGTACTCGAATTGCCATAATTGGTGAGTGTGCTGACATTTTGAATCGTCAGATTTCCACCAGAATACAACTGTCCGCTCGCATTATTAGTCAGTGCTGCGCTACCTGCATCAAGGGTGAGATTACCTAACGCTAATACTCCGCCTGTTGCAGTATTGGTAATCCCAGAAGCGGTCAGATTGAGCACATCTCCTGAGAAAACCATCCCTCTGTTAGTGAATAAACCATTCACATTAAAGTTAAAAGTTTTTCCACTAGTCAGACTAGTATTCGCAAGAAAACGCGTGTTGCTACCGTTCATATTGACGGTATTGGCATTAATACTGAGATTATTGGCAGCCGCAATTCCACCACCTGCAGTACTGTTTGACTCTAGCGTTAAAGTGCCAACATGTGCACTTGAACTACCGAACGTGATATTACCGCCAGAAATCGTATTTCCTGCACCCACATCAATGCTCGCTGCATTACTAATCGTGACATTATTGCCACCACTCAATGCGCCGCCTGTTGTAGAGCAGTTGCTAGTACAGTTCACTGTCAGATTATAGCTACCACCATTACTATTAATATTCAGATCAGTAGTCGCAGCAATCGTGCCCGTATCTTGTAGTGTGTGACCAATATTTAAATTCAAACCTGCATAAGATTGTAGTAATCCTTCATTGGTCAGAATATCTGTTGTAATCGTGCCAGCACCCGTACCGCTTGAGCCGAGCGTCAAAGTCGCGCCCAATTGATTATCTAATGTTCCAGAAACACTCACCGTACTATTGGTTGGTGTATCACCTTGGATCACACCTTGATTAGTCAAATTTAAGAAATTAAGATTTAAACCGTTGCCATGCAATACACCAGTACTTTGATTCGTAAATGATCCACTTGCATCACTCACAGTCAAAATTCCACCTGCTTGAACCAAGCCATTGTTGGTTAACGTCGGCGTACTTCCAGCCAGATTCAGCTGAATAGTCCCTTGCGAAGTGAGGCTCGCTGTTGTACCCGCATTCGTATTATTAATGGTATTACCTGTTAAGGTCAGCGCGATGCTTGCGAAGAATTTACCATTATTGGTAATTTGATCAGCGCCAGTACCATTCATATCCACATTCAGTGTGCTGCTGGACTGAATCACGCCTGTATTACTGACCGTGCCGCCACTGTTAATTGCCAAAGTACCCACAACACTGCTCGAACCACCGCTTAATGTGCCACTATTAGTGACACCAGCCGCAGTGGTCAGATTCACTGCGGTCGCTTGTAATGTGCCACTATTCGTTAGCGAGGTATTTGCACCTTGCAACGTCAATGTAGAGCCAGATTGTGTAATCGCATTTGTTTGATTATTGAATATAGATGCAACTGTCGCGGTCAGGTTACCTACCGCAAGTAAATTAGATTGGTTATCTACGCTTTGTGCAGTCAGATTTAGGTCATGGGCTGACTGTAACGTGCCACTATTTGTTAAGGCACCACTCACCGTCACGGTATCTGCTGCGCCAGTTTGCGTAGACAGTAACCATTGACCTGCGTTGGTTAAGCTACTGGCTTGTAGCGTACTACCTTTGTTTGCTTGCACTGTACCTGTTGAAGTATTGCCGACTGATGCGCCTGTTAAGGTTAATGCATCCGTTGTGAATATCGTGCCGCTATTGGTGATCTGATCAGCACCTGTGCCGTTCATATCAATATTGAGTGCGCCATTCGATTGGACAACACCTGTATTGTTCAAAGTAGCGCCACTGTGAATGGTCAAGGTTCCTGCATTGCTGCTCGAACCGCCGCTTAATGTGCCGCTATTAGTAATGCCAGCCGCAGTGGTCAGATTCACTGCTGTTGCTTGTAATGTGCCACTATTGGTTAATGAGGTATTTGCACCATGCAACGTCAATGTAGAACCCGATTGTGTAATCGCATTTGTTTCATTGTTGAATGTGGATGCAACTGTCGCGGTCAGGTTACCAACAGTAAGTAAATTAGATTGGTTATCTACGCTTTGTGCAGTCAGATTTAGGTCATGGGCTGACTGTAACGTGCCACTATTTGTTAAGGCACCACTCACCGTCACGGTATCTGCTGCGCCAGTTTGCGTAGACAGTAGCCATTGACCTGCGTTAGTTAAGCTACTGGCTTGTAGCGTACTACCTTTGTTTGCTTGTACTGTACCTGTAGAGGTATTGCCGACTGATGCGCCTGTTAAGGTTAATGCATCTGTTGTGAATATCGTGCCACTATTGGTGATCTGATCAGCGCCTGTGCCGTTCATATCAATATTGAGTGCGCCATTCGATTGGACAACACCTGTATTGTTCAAAGTTGCGCCGCTATGCAGGGTCAAAGTTCCTGCATTACTGCTCGAACCACCGCTTAATGTGCCACTATTAGTAATGCCAGCCGCAGTGGTCAGATTCACTACGGTCGCTTGTAATGTGCCACTATTCGTTAGCGAGGTATTTGCACCATGCAACATCAATGTAGAACCCGATTGTGTAATCGCATTTGTTTCATTATTGAATATAGAAGCAACTGTCGCAGTTAGATTGCCAACCGCAAGTAAATTAGATTGGTTATCTACACTTTGTGCAGTCAGATTTAAGTCATGGGCTGATTGAAGTGTGCCGCTATTCGTCAATGCACCACTCACTGTCACTGTATCTGCTGCGCCAGTTTGCGTAGACAGCAACCATTGACCAGCGTTAGTTAAGCTACTGGCTTGTAGCGTACTGCCTTGATTGGCTTGTATTGTACCTGTAGAGGTATTGCCGACTGATGCACCCTGTAAATTGAGAAGCCCTGTCGTCAAGATGCTGCCACTATTCGCAATCGCCTCACTGTTTGCACCAGTGGCATCTGCAATCGTGAGATTTCCTAAAGACTGAATTTTACCACTATTGTTCAATATTCCACTGACATCTAGCGTTGCTGCGCCTGCATTCGCCGAGATCGTTCCAGTATTATTCAGACCATTTCCAGCTGTAACATTGATCGTTCCAGTCAATGCTTCTACAGCCTCGCCGGCGGCATGACCAATATTAATTGCACCTTTCGAATTAATGTTCGTATTCACACCACCAGAAACTAGCGAAGTTCCTAAATTCAAATCACCAATACTGTTGATGGTTAAATTATTCGTTGAAAGTAGTTGTCCACCATTTGAACCCAGTGTGCCGCCTACGCTTAGATTTAAGTCTTTTCCACTCGACAGATTCGCGACACCAAGTTGTAGATCACCACTGCTATTTAGACTGAGATTGTTGCTCGACTTTAAATTCGCGCCACTTGTACCGACATTTAAACTACCAACGGTACTTTGTAAATCACCTGCTGCCGCTTGCCAGTCTGTACCATTGAGATTTGCCGCATTACTGACATTCAAAGTTAAAGCAGAACCTGCGGCACGCTGGTTGTTATTACTCAGCGTCGCACTATCAGCGCTATCGATCAAACTGTTTGCAGTTAATCCAAGATTGTGACTCGCAACAAGTGCACCGCCATTGAGTGTCACACCACCGCTACTGGTGAGTGATAGATCTTGACCCGCTGTCAAACTACTATCTGTTTCAGTGACAGACTGCGCACTCGTATCCGTACCAGTAATCGTAATATTTTGCTGAGCTGAGATTTGATTTTGTAAGCTAATCGTCCCCGCAGATGTCAGTACAAAATCACCTGTTGCTGCTGCAGCATTGCCCAATAATCGAACGCCGACACCATTTTCTGTCGCGATCAAACGAATTCGATTCGCGTACATTCCACCAAGCGCACTACTATCAATCGCATAACTCGGTGCAGCACCGACACCAGTCGTTGAGCCTGTCACACTTCGCGTAATATAGCTCCACTGATTTGTACCAGTGGTGATGCCAAGATCTGGAACATTAATCGGGGCTTGTAATTCAACAGCTCGTGTCACTAAGTCCAGAATCTGTTGACCGGATGCATTTAACCCACTGCCATTAACCAGAATATCGCCCTGTTGGACATTAAAGCCAGCCAAAGCGCCTGCACTATTTAAAACAGGAACACCTGTCGTCAACGTCACACGATCAGTGTTCAGAAAGCCGCAACCTGAGCATGTAATCCCATAAGGATTTGCAACGATTACGTCTGCTTTAGTGCCTGCAACCTCAGTGAAACCTGCAATATTACTGCGGTTATTACTCACGACCTGATTCAAAATCACGGATGCAGGTGTGGTCAGATTGGTATTGCTATACAGCTTTCCAGCCAATTGCGATTGCGCACTGATAGTACTGGTATTATTGTTATTCAGTACCAAACCGTTACTATTGACGTTGTATTGCTGGAAGTAATTCGATGATAAACCTGCAGAATTTGGTGTACTGATATTCACCACTGTCGCGCCATTACTTGCCGCGTATGCATTTGCATTATTATATCCAGCCGCAACCGTCACTGACGGAGTGCCTGGAGGTCCTGCTAATGCTGAAACCGTTGTTAAACTCAATACCGCTGCGGCTGCCAGCTTAACTGTTCCATTCCGCTTGCCACGTGCACGCGCAGTTTCCGCAACAGCAACCCAAGTCCCGAGACTAATATTCCAAATGACACGATAGAACTTATTCATAATTATTATTCCTTAATTTGAATAGGACAGACGGAAAAATACTTGTCCAGATTCACGTACCGTACCTGCAGGCTGTGATAACTCATGCGACATAAACAACTCACCTGAGAATTGACGAAGTTGCCCAGATACGCCGAGCGTAATCCCTGAAAGAGCGCCTGAAGGTACGCCTGCAGCATTGTTATTGACGCACCCTACATCTACACCAGCATAGAATCGTGTATTCAGGGTATTTCCACCAAGATCAAAAGCTCGAGGCATACCGAGTTCATTACGCCAGTAATATCCGCTATCACCGCTCAGCGACGTATTCAAAAAGCCTCTGACACTTAATGGCCCACCGATGATGATTTGCTGTGAACCAAACATACTTGTCGAGCTTTCTTGAGCATTGACATGACTTGACCAACTCAGCGGCTGACCCATAAAAGAAAATGGACGATCATAGCCCGCGTCGATCATCACTTTTGCGAATTGGGCATGAGGTAGGTCATAAGGCAAACCTTTTGGATCGTTCAAAGCATCGAGAATTGTTAGTCCATGAACATAATCAAGATGCATATTGAAGATTCCACCTGCGAGTCTTGTAAACCCAGCAGCACCCACATCAAAAGAAGTTAGACTACGGCTACCTACGTCCAAAAACTGATTCGCGATATAACTGTCTGTACGTTGCGTACTTAATGTGCCTGATACAGAGATTCGGCTATCCTGATCACGATAAACCACTCGATCTAGACCTAGGCTACGCGTGAGCGTATTACCTTGAGAAAGCAACGATGCGCCGCTTGGCGTATGAATCAAACTATCGTAAGCACTACTGCTAACATTGAAATTCAGCGTGCTATAACCAAAAGGTAAAGACACATTAAGCGCATTGCTATCAGAAAAATGATGATCGTTATCAGGAAGTGTTTGTCGACGCGTCACAGATACAATTTCATTTGCGTGGAGCAATCCATCTTCTGTGATGGTCACCATGCCACTTTCACGACCCGTAGCAGCGACGCTTTGATTATCAAAAGAAGTTAAGAGATGTAGTGGAAACGTCGAGGGATTCTGTACCACCACTATACTTTCACCAGCTTTGCTGCCAGGCTGAATATCAAGTCGCGCATTATTTGAAGATGCACGGTTGATCTGATCTATTCCCTGCTCGATATCTCTAAGATTAAGTAGGCTACCCGAAGAACTTGGAAAGACACCATAAGGCCAGATTCGACTTGCGGCAGGACCTTCAATTTGATAACGCTCAACCACCCCCTCAACAACAGTGATGGTCAATTTTCCAGTTTTTAAATCTTGAGCGGGTAAATAGGCTCGACTGGTAATATAGCCACGACTAAAATATGCGCCTGTAATTTGTGTCAATAACACTTCAATATCATTGGCAGCCAAGCATCGCCCTTGATAAGCCTCCACGATATGCTTGATTGTGGTCTTTGAAAGATGATCCGCACCATTGATCACAATTTCCTGAATCTCTCGACACGGGCCAACTGGTTCTGTCTTCACCACATTTGGTGTTTTTAATGACGCACCACTCGGTGCAATCGCACGACGCGCATTTTCTTGATCTTGGCGAATTTGGTCTTGCTGTTGCTGCAAAATAACATCATTTTGACGCTGCAATGCTGCTAAATCCACAGGGCTTGCAGCCCAAGCTTGATTCAAGCTAAACAACCCTAAAGGCAAGATAATTGTGCGCAAGATCACATTTAATCGATTAAATCGACATGGTATTTTATCAGATGAACAATAATTAATGTTTTGAATAGTCATTTTATGAATAGAGGCTACACGCATTATTAAACTCCCCAAAAGCAATCTATGGTAAAAACCACACCGATCGCCTTATATTTATAATAAAAAACAATTTTACTTCATTAAAAAACATTTAAAATCATATTGATAGATTTAAGCCACAAAATAATTATTTTTCAATTACTTTCAAAAACAAAACTATATGAATAATAATTAAATTCTGTTCTTAAATCAGGGCTATTTTCTCAGACCACTGAACTTTTAAAACTCGCTACCAAGCGAGTGCGATATAAAACAAATAAAAATATAAATTATACTAATCCAATACAGGAAGCCTGTAAACATATCTATTCTTTATTTAATAAAGCACCACATAACTCGTCATTGATTATATATTTTGCTTTATTTATATTAATTTTTTTATCAACAAGATGACCAATGACCTCCTGAGCTGACTCCACACTGCCTGTCACAAAGCAATCAAAACTTCTAGCATCCACCGCCGTCGTCAATAAACCTCGCTGTGATAAAACACGCTCTGTCTGTTTAGCAACCGCCGCTCCTGAATCCAATAAATGAAAAACCTTCGGAAAAAGATGCTCAATCGGCTTACGCAAAAATGGGTAATGCGTACAGCCTAAAACCAACTCCGTCACACCAGCTTCATCAAGTGGCTTCAACAATCGTTTTAACTCTGTATAACACGCCTCAGAATTCTCCTCACCTGCCTCCACAAATGGAACCAGCGCTGGACTCATCACAGTCAAAACCTCAACGCCTGCTGGCACTGCAATTTCCGCAATCACATCTTTTAACAACGTGCCGCGTAATGTGCCTTGCGTTGCTAATACACCAATTTTTTTATTTTGAGTGCGATGAACTGCAGGTTTGACCGCAGGAACTAAACCAATGACTGGAAAAATTTCCCCATATTTTGCTCGTAAATGCGTCAAACTAAATGCTGAAGCCGTGTTACATGCAACAACAACAGCTTTACAACCTTGTTGATAGAGCCACTTCACCGCACAAGCTGTCAACATCCTAATCTCGTCATCAGGCCTAGTTCCATAAGGAACATGTGCCGTGTCTGCCAAATACATAATGGACTCATGTGGCATCAGTAATTGCAGCTCAGCAACTACCGACAACCCACCGACTCCAGAATCAAACACACCAATCGGTGCATCAGAATGCTTATAGGCTTGAGTACGATCCAACAAACTGACTTACTCCAAAAAGTCTTGAATAACCCTAAGACAAAAAACAATTAACTGTAAATAAATACCACTTACTCAATAGTACCCAAAACAAATTGTTCTGGTCCGCTCGTCACCACCATCGCTTCACCTACAACTGTTGATTGCAAATCACTCCAACTGATCAAATGATAGAATGCGTTACGATGAATCAAGGCATCTAAATTTCGACGAATTCGAATATAAGGACGCATCTCACCAACACCATCTTGAACAAAGTTACGCATCACAATTGGATGCTCACTATCTGCGATGACGACATCACCAGTCTTGGTTGTACAACGAATAAACGTTTGCCCATCATCTTCAACTTGTTCAACATCAACCACCAACAGTGGTGCGTCTTCAACTTGGATCTGAATTTTCTCAGCAGGCGTTTTTAGATAATAACGATCACCTTCTTGATCTTCTTCACGCCAAAGTACGCTTGAATAGAGTTTAATCAGTGGCTCGCGAGTCATTCTCACGCCCTCATTCCACCACTCACCATTCGCTCGAATCACCAAATTCATTTCACCACAGTACTTGGGATTCCATTTTTCGACGGGTGGCATCGCTTTGAGCGGTTTACCATTCTCATCCACCAAAAGCCTTGATAATGAATCCAAGTTCGGTTTGGATTGACCCAAATTACGCTGTAAGTCGGGTGATGTAGTCATGGTAACGATCCTAAAAAAAAGATTAAACTAAAACTTGCATAGGTCCTAGTACTTTGAAAAGCGGCTAACCCACTAAAAATGACAAGTTAATTCGTGTAAGTGTGGCGAAAATATAGTATTGATTTTATACTATCACCGCAGCTATGACGTATAGCAATGATTTCATGCTTCGGGCAGCATCGCAACAGCCACTCTCT
>JASLHI010000043.1 GCA_030149815.1 Aquirhabdus sp.
CCACCCGTTTAAGTAGACAACGAGAGCAAGATGGACAAGCAAGAACTCAAACAAGCCGCACTGGATTATCACGAATTTCCAAAACCCGGTAAAATTAACGTTGTTCCTAGCAAACAACTCGCAAACCAACATGATTTAGCACTCGCCTACTCACCAGGCGTCGCTGCACCTTGCCTTGAAATTGAACGTGACCCATCACTTGTGTCACGCTATACCGCACGCGGTAACTTAGTCGCTGTGATCACCAACGGTACAGCCGTGCTTGGTCTAGGTAATATCGGCCCATTGGCTTCGAAGCCAGTGATGGAAGGTAAAGGCGTACTCTTTAAAAAATTCGCAGGCATCGATGTGTTTGACATCGAAATTGCTGAAAACGATCCTGATAAATTAGTCGATATTATTGCGTCATTAGAACCGACATTCGGCGGTATTAACTTAGAAGATATCAAAGCACCTGAGTGTTTTTATATTGAAAAGAAACTGCGCGAACGGATGAAGATTCCTGTGTTCCATGATGATCAACATGGTACATCAATCATTGTCGGTGCAGCACTCCTCAATGCATTGCAATTGGTCAACAAAGACATTAGTCAAATCAAGATTGTCTGTTCTGGTGCAGGCGCAGCAGCATTATCGTGTTTAGACTTACTCGTTGCCCTCGGCGTGAATCGTAGCAATGTGATTGTTGCCGATTCTAAAGGTCTGATTACCACGGCTCGCCTGTCTTCATTAGACGAAAGTAAGTGCCGCTATGCGCAAGACATTCCGCATACTCGCCTTGAAGAAGTAATGTCTGGTGTAGACATGTTCTTGGGACTATCAACTGCTGGAATCCTGTCGCAAGACATGGTTAAAGAAATGGCTGCTGATCCTATTATTTTTGCGTTGGCTAATCCTAACCCAGAAATTTTGCCAGAACATGCTAAAGCCGTTCGTCCTGATGTCATCATCGCAACAGGTCGTTCTGACTATCCAAACCAAGTCAATAACGCATTGTGCTTCCCTTATATTTTCCGTGGTGCACTGGATTCTGGCGCAACGACAGTTAATGAAGCCATGAAAGTCGCTTGTGTTCATGCCATTGCAAAAATGGCACACGTTGAGTCAAGCAGCAATACTTACGGTGAGGCAGGCCAGAGCTTTGGTCGTGAATACCTCATCCCAGGTCCACTTGATCCGCGTTTGATCCTTGAGATTGCACCTGAAATCGCGCGTGCTGCAATGGAATCAGGTGTTGCTACTCGCCCAATTCAGGACTTTGCCGCATATCGTCAAAGCTTGTCTGAGTTTGTTTATAACTCGGCATTCCTAATGAAACCAGTTTTTGCTCAAGCTAAAGCTGATCCAAAACGTATCGTCTATTGTGAAGGCGAAGACGAGCGCGTACTGCGTGCAGTTCAGCTCGTTGTTGATGAAGGCTTGGCAAAGCCAATCCTGATAGGTCGTCCAACAGTCATTCAGCATCAAATCACTAAACTTGGGTTACGCCTGCAAGTTGGTATCAATGTTGAAATTATCGACCAAGACAACGATCCACGCTACAAAGAATACTGGCAGCATTATTACAGTTTGGTACAACGTCAAGGCGTTGGCGTCGAACTGGCAAAACGTGAAACGCGTCGTCGTACTACGCTGATCGGTGCATTGTTAGTTCACTTCGGCGTTGCAGATGGTCTCATTTGCGGCACGTTCGGTAACTACGGTTTACACTTGGACTTCTTAAAAGACGTTATTGGTAAGAAAGAAGGCGTGAAGAGTTACTACGCGATGAATGCCTTAATGTTGGAAGGTCGTAATCTGTTTATCGCTGACACCTACGTCAATGAAAACCCAACTGCGCTACAGCTTGCAGAGATGACTTTGCTTGCTGCAGAAGAAGTTCGTCGCTTTGGTTTGACACCAAAAGTTGCACTCCTCTCTCACTCTAGCTTCGGTAGTGGTGATGGGGAAACTGCACAAAAAATGCGTGAAACTTTCCGTATTCTGTCGACCATTGCGCCTGACTTGGAAGTTGAAGGCGAAATGCATGGTGATGCAGCGCTAAGTGAAGAAATTCGCCTCGCTGAATTCCCGAACGCGCGTTACAAAGGTTCAGCAAACTTGTTGATTATGCCAACCATGGATGCTGCCAATATTGCATTTAACCTGCTGAAAACCGCATCAGGTAATAATGTCACGATTGGCCCTATCCTACTCGGTGCAGCAAAACCAGTGCATGTCCTCACACCGACTGCAACACCACGTCGCATCGTCAACATGACTGCACTCACTGTTGCTGAAATTCAGCAAGCAGAAAAAGCACAAAATGGAAACGCATAACTTTTAATAAAGTGATGTGTCATAAAAAAAAGCCTTCAATTGAAGGCTTTTTTTATGTTGAGATTTTTTAGCTACAAATCAAATGCTACAAGTATTAATTGCCTGTAAACGCATCGTTCATCGGTGCAGCATATTTGTCATTGGCGGTGATTGAGCCAACGCCTAAAGCAGATTCGATGGTTCGAAGAAAGCTGTAGTGATTGTAGCTTTGACCACTTTGGTATCCAGTTTTAACCAGACCTTGAGAAGCAATCGCCACAGTCACCACAGAATTATAGTTACTACTACTGCTCACCCATGATCCTTTGGAAGACTCATCATAAGTAATCAACAGCAAAGAGCGTTGATTTGTCCAAGCTGGAGAGCTGAATAAAGTCGGTAGATACTGACTGAGGAACTGATCTTGAGCGGTCAAACTGGTATTAATGCTGTAGTTGCTATAATAAGCATCTTCACCGTTGTACCAATTATCTGCTGCAATCCAAGAAAGCGCAGGTGTAGTACTTGTCGATTGTAAATCAGTTGTGAGCTGAGTCAGATCAACCAAATGCGCCTGACAACGTGTTAGATTGCCAGAAATGTTGGTGTAATTGGCAAACGGAGCATCATCAGCATGGAAATGCGAGTCAGCACTATTCGTCATATTACATGGACTACCCATACCTTGTTCGTAGGATTTCCAAGTTTTACCTGATGACTCCATGATATCGCCAATATGGATATTGGGGTTATTGATATTAGGATAGTAAGTTGCGCCTTGTGTGAACGTATCTCCACCAGCAAGTGCGAGATAATTTTCGTCGCTAGGATGATAGACTGCATTGTAATTGGTAAATAAAGTACCTTTACTGAACAGGCTATTCATATAAGGTGCATAGCTACTGCCAATGACCTCACTATAATCGGTATTTTCTAGCACAATCACAAATACGTGATCAAAAGCAGGGACTTTGGAAACTGGAGGAGTCGCTGCTGGTGCATTTAATGGCGTAGATAAGGTCAATGATAAATTATCGACATAGCCGACATTAACGTAACCGTTGGTATTATTGAAAACCACTTTGGTGTTGATGCTACGTGTACCAACAGGAACGTTACCCGTTGCAGAACGCGCTAGTAACTTAGTCACATAACCCCGATCCCAAGCAGAGACAGGACCAATCGTCGCTGTACCCAAATTAGCACCACTACCACTTAAGAAGGTACTGGTCACAGTCGCTTGGCCACCATACGTGGTATAACCACCCAGCCATCCAGACAAATTCCAAGTAATCCCACCACCATCAATTGCGCTAGCGGCGGCTGAGACGTTAATGGTTTGATTCATAGATGAATCACCATATGGGCCATCAGCTAGGAATGAACTGCCTTGCAATGATGAATTCGGCGTACCAATGCTGGCAACGGAATAGCATTGCACATTTGGATTACCTTGAGTGGTTGTCCAACCTGGTACTGTTGTTGCCTGCGTCCATTCTTGGGCGCATTTGCCTGTTTCGCCATTGCCATTAATAATCAAATTACCACTATTCGTGGCATAAGCTGTAGTCGCACAACACGCTGCAAGCAGCGTCACTGTAAACAAACGATTAAACATAAAAAAGAGTCCCTTCAGATCACATGAATGCTACATTAACTGCGATTTATAACAATTTCATTACAAATATTATCATAAAAATATATTTTATGTATAAATTATATTCCCTAATAAAGTGATTAAAATGTAACCGCACGTAAGTCTCATCAGTTCTTACTTTTACAGATAAAATAATCCTGGTTTGCAACATGAATCGCTTTCATTCAAAGTAAACAACTTATTAAATTCTGATCTACATTTTTCAGTTATGGTTTCCAAATCCAATACGATAAAACTCCCAACTCGGCATGGCATTAGTCCAAGCTGTGTCTGGTTACCACGAGAACCTTACACATTATTGCTCGATTTTCTGAGTACGCGATTTCATGAAATTCCGCGCGCAACGTGGATCGTTCGCCTTGAACAGGGCCTAGTATTAAATAAACAGGGAATCGCATTTCGAATCGACAGTTTATACGTCGCAGATCAGCATATTTATTATTACCGCAACATTGAAAATGAACCGTTAATTCCATTCCATGAAACGGTCTTATACCAAGATGAACATCTTTTAGTTGCTGACAAACCACATTTTCTTCCTGTCATTCCATCTGGGAAATATGTGCAGGAGACATTATTAACACGGCTCAAAAACAAACTAGGTTTAGATGATCTTGCGCCGATTCATCGGATTGATCGAGAGACAGCTGGGTTAGTTTTATTTTCGGTGAATCCAGCAACGCGCGATGCTTACCAAACCTTATTTCGAGAACGCACCATTCATAAAACTTACGAAGCGATTGCGCCATTCCGAGAAAATCTCACCATGCCCATGACCTACCAAAGTCGCATGGTCAAAGGCGAACCGTTTTTTAGAATGAAAGAAGTTGCAGGTAAAGTAAACTCAGAAACACGATTAGATATATTAGAAAAAAATAGTCATTTCGCGAGATATCAACTTTCACCAATCACGGGTAAACAGCATCAACTGCGGGTGCACTTGGCAGCACTCGGCATTCCGATTCTCTACGATCCGTTTTATCCAGAGCTGGATGATTGGAAAGAAGACTACAGCAAACCGCTACAGCTCCTTGCCAAACAAATCAATTTTATTGATCCCGTGACTGGCAAACATCACCAGTTTACGAGTGAACGGATGTTGTTGGATGTGGCATTGCTGACTGTGGATTTTGCGCAGCAATAAGCAACTCTTGAAACCACTCTTCTGTCAGATAATGATTAAACTCTGGATAAACTGAGATTAACGGCGAATCTACTTCTGGATTAAACACTTTTAACCAACGTGTCAGCCAATGTTTAGTTAACGAAGCCTTCTCTTGTGCCGCATCCATTCGCGCTAAACCGAGGAAAATCGGCGCATAATCTGAGTTAGAATGCGCCCGTAAAATCTGCCCTACCACAGTTAAGTAGCGTTGCTGTGGCGTGATTTGATTAAACTGCAAATACACTGCTGCGAGTTGAGCGGCAAGCAACACATGAGTCGCCTGATCTTCAACTTCCGCATCCGCCAACTCCAAAATGACCGCCGCCTCACCCAAGAAATAAAGCTGCTCAGATTGATTGTTACTCAGTGCAACAAGCATTTGTCGCAGTTGAGCACGCTCAAGCGCCAACATGGGTGTTGGTTCGGTAAGGAACATTTGGTCAGTTTCACCAACACGTGCAATCAGTTCACTAACGGTCATCGTGGTCTTCATATCATCCTCAATCGTTACACACGCTCATCTCGACGCAGCCAACCTGCAATCGAACGTCGCACTTGAGTTGCTGGTAATACTTCATGGGGTAAGTCACTTTGAAAAACAACCAGCCGATTTGCAATCGGCAAAATATCATGCATTGTCTGATGTAAATCTTCTAATCGCAGCTCACCGCCCCACTCGGCTCGCCAAGTGTCATTTATTGGCGAATCATGAGTTGCCAAATCATTGATTGCACTATTGAGATAGAGCACTGTAGAGATCGCACGAACATTAGAACCTTTGGCGTTATCACTGTGCTGGGCATAAAATTGACCGATTTGATATTGCGCATAATGTGCTTCAACAGAGCGAATACCTAAATACAAAGATTGATTCAGCACCTCCCCCAATCCATGTAGCACTGCAAGATACTGCCCCCCCACGTCATCTTGATGATCAATCCAGCGCGTTGAATCACTGCGTACCGTTTCTAAACGTCCACCTGCTGTAATCTTTGCCGCTTGATAATGGGATGTATCTTGGCTTGCTTGAACCAGTTGCGTATATAAATCTTGCGGGAGTGCAGGGTCAATCATCGCAAAACCATCATCAACCAATCTATCTAATACATCGGCATGATCATCAAAATATTTGTGCCAATAACCTGCCCAATCCATAACCGCCTCTCAACTCAACCTCTTAACCCTAGCTCCAAAATGCAGATATCAAAAATACCGCATTTTAATTTGCATATCTTAAATAGACATGGTTCATGCTACCATGCAACCATCTATTTTCGCTTTAAAGCTGTACGTTTAAAAAAGGTTTTGAATTAACTGTATGAATTATCGTCACCATTTCCACGCAGGCAACTTTGCTGATGTGATGAAACATGTTCTTTTATTAGAACTACTTGAATTATTGGGCAAAAAAGACAAGCCGTATCGCTATATTGATACGCATGCGGGTGCTGGGATGTATGACCTATCGCTCGCACCAGCTCAAAAATCAGGCGAATATCTGGATGGGATTCATCGTTTAAATCAGCTTGATCCCAGTGTGATTCGTCTTGCCCCGCCGATGATTCAGCGCTATCTCACACTCGTTGAAGAACTTCGCGCCGAAAAAAGCCGTGGATGGTATCCAGGTTCACCGTGGCTAGCACTCAAACAAATGCGTGACATTGATAAAGCCAC
>JASLHI010000011.1 GCA_030149815.1 Aquirhabdus sp.
CTTTGACATCAATCACGTCAGGGCCAAGCGTACCGCTATAAATCGGTAAGTCAATTTGTTGTTCGTTGAGCGTGAGTACGGCTTTTTTGCCAGTCGAAGTGCCAGACATTTGGAAACTCTCCAGAAACGATAAACCATCGAAATGATTGAGAAAAAGTACAGTGCAGTTGTGCAACATGTAAATCAGAATCAGGTTAAATCAACACTATTCCACTAAAAGAATCTGTTGTGTCTAGGCTGCAAAGCTGAACTTCATTGAAGGACATTCATGACGTATTCAGAGCACACCTAAAACAATGCGCCGTATATTACTATAAAAACAATAAAAAACGGCAACTGATTAGCAAAAAGTGTCTTGAGTTAATTGTGACGACAAGATAGCAAGCATCGTGATGTGCATAAACACTTTCGTCATTTAATCTTGTGATGTGGGCTTTTTAGAAATAAATATGATTAATATATAGTCGATTTTGTTGCATATTGTTGCTTTTTACCGAAGTGGGGTTGTGTTGGGCGTTGAAAAGACATGCTCAATCGTGTCGATGTCGTTTGTATTTGTTTGTTTCAGTCATTATAATTTCGACACGTTTTAGACCGATTGTTGCATCGCATTTTAATGGTGCATTGTGTTCAGGTTCTTAATCTATTCTCACCCCAGCATTTGGCTGCTCGCATGGATTTTCAAGCAGAGTAGTTCGGCGCTAGGTAAATCTTCTAAGTCACTACTACAGGATGACCGCCTTGAAAAGCAAAAGACCTGTCAATTTGCCACTAAGTCAGGTGATTAGTGTCAATCTGAAATCGCCAGTGGCGATTGCATCGATTCTACACCGCATCTCTGGTGTCGTATTGTTCCTTTTAATTCCTGCATTACTTTATGTTCTCCAGCGTTCATTAGCCTCTCCACAAGAGTTTGATGTTGTCCATAATGAAATTTTTGGCAATATCTGCGTACGTTTTGTGGTTTGGGTATTTCTTGCTGGATTGATCTATCATCTTTTTGCAGGGATTAAACATTTATTTGCTGATATCGGCGTTGCTGAAGAGCTACAAAGCGGACGTACTGCTGCTTGGTTAATGCTTGCTGCATCTGGTGTTGGTATCGCAGCAGCATTTGTCTGGGTGGTGCTCTAATGAAAAGTGCAACAGGATTAACGGGATCAGGTTCTCGTGATTGGGTTGTTCAACGTCTTTCAGCGATTGTGCTGGCGGTGTATACCCTTGTCGTTTTTGGTTGGATTCTTTGCCACTCTTTGAGCAATACGCTCGATTATGTCAATTGGCATGATTTCATGATGGCGTTGCCCATGAAGCTGTTTAGCTTGCTCACGATTCTTGCATTGGCAGGTCATGCGTGGGTTGGGATGTGGACAATTTTTACTGACTATATTAATGGTTCAGTGGCTGTGCGCTTGGTATTACAAGCTGCAACCGTAATTTCAATTGTGGTCTTTGTACTTTGGGGTGTCCAGATTTTCTGGTAATCGAAGTAAATAGGTTTAAGGAGAGTATTTGTGGCTGCATTGTCCAAAGATGACATGAGCAATATCAAGACCCTGAACTTCGACGCCGTGATTGTCGGTGGTGGTGGTTCAGGTATGCGCGCTTCATTACAGCTTGCACGCGCAGGTCTAAAAGTTGCAGTTTTAACTAAAGTTTTTCCAACACGTTCACATACTGTTGCTGCGCAAGGTGGTGTGGGTGCAAGTCTTGGAAATATGGCTGAAGACAACTGGCATTATCACTTTTACGATACCGTAAAAGGTGGTGATTGGCTCGGCGACGAAGATGCTATTGAGTTCATGACTCGTGAAGCACCAAAAATGGTGTATGAGCTTGAGCACATGGGTATGCCTTTTGACCGTAATGCGGATGGTACGATTTATCAGCGTCCATTTGGTGGTCATAGCTCTAATTATGGTGAAAAAGCGGTTCCTCGAGCATGTGCTGCTGCTGACCGTACTGGCCATGCGCTATTGCATACGTTGTACCAAAAAAATCTGGAAATGGGTACTCAGTTCTTCGTTGAGTGGATCGCATTAGATTTGATCCGTGATGATGACGGGGATGTACTTGGTGTGACGGCAATTGACCAAGAAACGGGTACAGTTGGTGTCTTCCAAGCGAAAGCGACATTGTTTGCAACAGGTGGTGCGGGTCGTATTTTCGCAGCGTCAACCAATGCGTTCATTAATACTGGTGACGGCTTGGGTATGGCTGCACGTGCAGGCATTCCATTACAAGATATGGAGTTCTGGCAGTTCCATCCAACGGGTGTTGCGGGTGCTGGTGTGCTCTTGACGGAAGGTTGCCGTGGCGAGGGTGGTGTGTTACGTAATGCGAATGGCGAGCCTTTCATGGAGCGTTATGCGCCGACTCTGAAAGACTTGGCACCACGTGATTTCGTATCGCGCTCAATGGACCAAGAGATCAAAGAGGGTCGTGGTTGTGGTCCGCGTAAAGATTATGTATTGCTTGATTTGACTCACTTGGGCAAAGAGACAATCATGAAGCGTCTGCCATCTGTATTCGAGATTGGTAAGAAATTTGCGAACGTGGATTGTACAAAAGAAGCGATTCCAGTTGTTCCGACGATCCATTATCAAATGGGTGGTATTCCAACCAATATTCATGGTCAAGTGGTTATGCCGAAAGACGGCGAGCCAAATGTGGTCGTGAATGGCTTGTATGCAATTGGTGAGTGTTCATGTGTGAGTGTTCACGGTGCAAACCGCTTGGGTACAAACTCATTACTCGACTTGATCGTATTTGGTAAAGCTGCTGGTGATCACATCACTGAAAGCGTTAATAAATCTTCAAGCGATTACAAACCATTGCCATCACATGTACTTGAACGCAGTATGGCGCGTATCAACAAATTGCAAAACTCAACGCAAGGTGAGAATGCGCAAGATGTTGCTGATGCGATTCGTGCGGTTATGCAAACCCATGCTGCCGTTTTCCGTACACAAGCGATGATGGATGAAGGCGTTAAGCAAATTCTTGCACTTGAATCCCGTGTGAAAAATATTCACTTAGGCGATAAGTCGCAAGTGTTTAACACGGCGCGTATTGAAGCATTAGAAGTTGAAAATCTGTATGAAGTTGCGAAAGCAACCATGATTTCTGCTGCTGCGCGTAAAGAATGTCGTGGTGCACATACGGTTGTTGATTACGAACATCCAGCAGATCATCCAACGATGGCGAATGGTCGTAATGACGCAGAATGGCGTAAGCATACGTTGTGGTTCTCAGTGGATAACCGCTTGGAATACAAACCAGTACGCACTAAACCGCTGACTGTGGATTGCATTCCACCAGCTCCGCGCACATTCTAATCAGGAGAATAACTAGATGAGTCACGGAATCCGTACTTTTGAAATCTATCGCTATGATCCTGATAAGGATAAAGCACCGTACATGCAGACTTTTCAGATTCAGTTGGAAGAAGGCGACCGTATGTTGCTGGATGCGCTGATCAAGCTGAAAAAACTGGATGAAACCTTGTCATTTCGCCGCTCATGCCGTGAAGGGATTTGTGGGTCGGATGGTATGAATATCAATGGTAAAAATGGTCTTGCATGTTTGCAAAATCTGAATGATTTACCAGCGAAAATTGTTTTGCGTCCATTACCAGGTTTGCCAGTGATTCGTGATCTTGTTGTGGATATGAATCAATTTTATACTCAGTATGAAAAAGTTCGTCCATATCTGATTAATGAACAGCCGGCTCCACCTACTGAGCGTCTACAATCTCCAGAAGATCGTGAGAAGTTGGATGGTTTGTATGAGTGTATCTTGTGTGCGTGTTGCTCAACATCATGCCCATCATTCTGGTGGAATCCTGATAAATTCTTGGGCCCATCTGCACTGATTCAGGCATATCGCTTCATTGCCGATTCGCGTGATAAAGATACAGCAAAACGTTTAGCTGATTTGGATGATCCATTTAGCTTATTCCGCTGCCGCGGCATCATGAACTGTGTGTCGGTTTGTCCAAAAGGATTAAATCCGACCAAGGCGATTGGTCATATCCGTAATATGATTCTTGAACAAGCAGGTTGATCTAATCTGGTTCAAAAGAACGCACCCTTGAGGTGCGTTTTTGTTTTTGTGGTGCGTGATTTAAGATTGCTAAGTAATATTTTCTTGCTTAATATCAGCTATAGCTCAAAAAAATCAAAAGAGTGTGCTTTCACATGATAGGATTTTCAACCATAAAACATGGCATGCAGATTGCTATATCTTGTGCGGTAATTATGTAATGTTGTGATATAAATTGCTTTAATGATGGTGCGCCAAAAGCGCGAAGTCATATTCGCCAAGCAGGTAATACAATCGATCACCTGTTTTGCAAATCTGACTTGTATAGAAATGTCCACGCTTAAGTTGTGATGACTTAAGTTTTACTCTCAACGAAATCTTCTGGAGGTATTGCTTGACTGCGGCATTCTTGTCTACAAAAACCAACTGAAAAAAGTCGGTTTTAGTCTGGCGAGGCGTGTGCGTTTGGCATAGTCTTGGTGGTGCATTCAATTAAATTGAATGTAGATTTTGTGAGGGCGTTAAGCGTGCTTCATTATTCATTTTACCTTTGAATTATGAAGTAGTTAGTTTTAACGGTGAGACATTTTCTGGCGCAGTATTACAAAGGTCAACCCTTGGTGTAGTGCTGTAAAAAGTTTTGGTGATGATTTAAAAGACGAGCAAACTCATGCAAGAGGCACAGATGCAGCGAGCGGATACTGAGTTATCCGGAGAAAACGCGGCCTATATCGAAGAACTCTATGAGCGTTATCTGACCGACGCAAGCTCGGTTAGTTCAGATTGGAAGGCATTGTTCGACCAGTATCCTAAAGGCGACCAACCACATAGCAATGTGATTGAGCAGTTTTTACTGTTAGCTCGCAACTCCACCCGCGCACAACCTATGGCTCAAAGTTCGGTCAGTACTGATCATGAACGTCGTCAGGTTGGTGTGTTGCAATTGATCGCAGCCTATCGTAATCGTGGACACCAAAAAGCAAATCTAGATCCGCTCGGTTTGATGGTTCGCCAGCATGTTCCTGATCTGGAGCTTGCTGCACATGGCTTGTCCCGATCAGATTTAGATACAACGTTCCAGACTGGCAATTTGCAAATCGGTAAAACCGAAGCAACTTTGGCTGAAATGATTGGTGCAATGGAAGCCATTTATTGTAGTTCCGTTGGTGCGGAATATATGCATATTGTCGATACCAAAGAGCGTCGCTGGATTCAACAGCGTTTAGAGGGCGCGCGTGGTATTCCAGAGTTTACCCCAGAAGCTAAACTAGGATTGCTTGAGCGACTGACTGCTGCAGAGGGTTTAGAGAAACTACTGGGTAGTAAATATGTCGGAGCTAAACGCTTTGGTCTAGAAGGCGGCGAAAGCTTTATTCCGATGGTCAATGAAATCATTCAACGTTCGGGTGCGACAGCAGGAACTCGTGAAGTTGTGATTGGAATGGCGCACCGCGGGCGTTTGAATTTACTTGTTAATATTTTGGGTAAAAATCCAGCGGATCTTTTCGGTGAGTTTGAAGGTAAAACTTTTAATAAAAAAGGATCTGGTGATGTTAAATATCACCAAGGTTATTCCAGTAATGTGATGACAACTGGGGGTGAAGTGCATTTGGCGCTTGCTTTTAACCCATCCCATCTCGAAATTGTCAGTCCTGTTGTTGTTGGTTCAGTACGTGCGCGTCAGGCGCGTCGCGATGATATCGGCGGTGACTCTGTTCTGCCAATCCTTGTCCACGGTGATGCTGCATTTGCAGGTCAAGGTGTGGTCATGGAAACCTTCCAGATGTCACAAACCCGTGCATATCGTACAGGTGGTTCGATCCACGTGGTGATCAATAATCAGGTTGGATTTACGACAAGTAATCCAGCAGATGCACGCTCTACCGAGTATTCAACTGACGTTGCAAAAATGGTGCAGTGTCCAATTTTCCATGTGAATGGCGATGACCCAGAAGCGGTTATTTTCATTACTCAGTTGGCGGTTGATTATCGGATGCAGTTCCATCGTGACGTGGTCATCGATTTATTCTGCTATCGCCGTCGCGGACATAATGAAGCGGATGAGCCATCAGCAACTCAGCCATTGATGTATCAAGTGATCGCAAAGCTACCGACAACACGTACACTGTACGCCGATAAGTTGGTTGCTTCTGGCATGGTGACACGCAGTGATGCCGATCAAATGGTCGAAGATTATCGCGATGCCTTAGAAAAAGGTGAGCATGTCGCTAATGCATTAGTTGGTGAGCCGAATAAAGAGTTGTTTGTCGATTGGAAGCCATATTTAGGTCATACCCTTGTCGATGACTTTAATTCAGGCGTTGATATCGAAACGCTAAAACAGCTCGGCACAGAAATGAACCTGTTGCCCGATGGATTTGTATTGCAAAAACAAGTGCAAAAAGTCATTGATGATCGCTTGAAAATGCAACATGGTGAAATGCCATTGAACTGGGGTGCCGCCGAAACTTTAGCGTATGCCACATTGTTGAATGACGATTATCTAGTTCGTTTGACAGGTCAAGATGTGGGTCGCGGAACGTTCTCCCATCGTCATGCAGAACTGTTTAACCAAGTTAATGGTGAGATGTATGTTCCTTTAGAACACGTCAAACCAAATCAACGTCGTTTTGCTTTGTTTGATTCGTTGTTATCTGAAGTAGCAGTTTTGGCATTTGAATATGGTTATGCAACCACAATTCCAAAATCTCTGATTATTTGGGAAGCTCAGTTTGGTGACTTCCTCAATGGCGCACAGGTTGTTGTTGATCAGTTTATTTCCAGTGGTGAAACCAAGTGGGAGCGTGTTTGTGGTTTAACACTCCTGTTACCACATGGTTATGAAGGTCAAGGACCTGAGCATTCATCAGCACGCTTAGAGCGCTTCTTGCAGCTCTGTGCTGAAGACAACATGCAAGTATGTACGCCGACATCACCAGCGCAAATTTTCCATTTGCTGCGTCGCCAAGCAATTCGTCCGATTCGTAAGCCCTTAATTGTCATGTCGCCAAAAAGTTTGCTGCGTCATAAGCTCGCTGTGTCTAATTTGTCAGAATTGGTCACAGGTAAGTTTGAAACCGTGATCGATGAAGTGGATGCGATTGATAAAAATGCAGTGAATCGTGTAGTCGTTTGTGGTGGCAAGGTTTATTACGATTTGCTCGAAAAACGGCGTGAACTCAACTTAGAGAATGTTGCGATTGTTCGTGTAGAGCAACTTTATCCGTTCCCTGAGTCACGTTTGGCGCACGTCTTGACCAGTTACCCAAATCATAAACATGTCGTTTGGTGTCAAGAAGAACCTAAAAATCAAGGTGCATGGTCGTTTGTCGCACCATTACTTTATCCGCTCGTAAATGACGTAAAAGTTGGAACCCCAATTCATTGTGCATCGCGCCCTGCGTCTGCTGCACCTGCGTGTGGTTCAGCTTATTTACATGTGAAACAACAAACATCACTGGTTGCAGCCGCACTCGGTATAGACGAAGAATCTGAAGGAGCATCATCCAATGGCCACTGAAATTAAAGCCCCCGTTTTCCCTGAATCAGTTGCTGACGGAACTGTTGCCGCTTGGCATAAAAAAGTGGGAGAACCTGTTAAACGTGATGAAGTTTTAGCAGATATCGAAACTGACAAAGTTGTTTTGGAAGTGGTTGCACCTGCGGATGGCGTATTAGTCAGTATCGCAAAAAATGAAGGTGATACCGTTCTGTCAGCTGAAGTGCTTGGTCAATTTGAAGCTGGCGCAGCAGGTGCAACAGCACAACCTGTGGCAGCTGAGCCAGTTGCAGCGGCTGTACCAGCACCAGCGCCTGTGACCTCTCAAGCGCAAACCAGTGCTGATCAAAGCCCAGCAGTGCGTAAAGCAGTAGCTGAAGCAGGCATCAACGCTGCTGATGTTGATGGCACGGGTCGTGGAGGGCGTGTGACGAAAGAAGATGTTGTTGCACATGTTGCCGCGCCGAAAGCAGCTGCACCAGCTGCGCCTGCAACTGCAGTATCGTTAGCCGTGGGCGAGCGTGTTGAGAAGCGTGTTCCGATGACTCGTCTGCGTCAACGTGTTGCACAGCGTTTATTGTCAGCTTCACAAGACACAGCTATGTTGACGACGTTCAACGAAGTCAACATGAAACCCATCATGGATATGCGTAAAGCGTATGGTGATCGTTTCGAAAAACGTCACGGTACTCGTTTAGGCTTTATGTCTTTCTTCGTGAAAGCGGCGACTGAAGCACTCAAACGTTTCCCAGCAGTGAATGCATCACTTGATGGCAATGACATCGTTTATCACGGCTACTACGACATTGGTGTGGCCGTGTCTTCAGATCGTGGTTTAGTTGTGCCAGTGCTGCGTGATACTGATCGTATGAACTTGGCAGAAGTCGAAAAGAGTATTATCGATTACGGCAGCAAGGCACGTGACGGTAAGCTGGGTATTGATGATATGACTGGCGGAACATTTACCATTTCTAATGGTGGTGTGTTCGGTTCATTGCTATCAACACCGATTTTGAACCCGCCACAAACTGCAATCTTGGGTATGCACAAAATCCAACAACGCCCAATGGCGGTGAATGGTGAAGTTGTGATTCTCCCAATGATGTATTTGGCTTTGTCATATGACCATCGCATGATTGATGGTAAAGAAGCTGTTAGCTTCCTCGTGACATTGAAAGACTTGGTTGAAGATCCAGCATTGTTGCTCTTAGATCTGTAATCGTTGGATCTTTAATTGCGACTGAGATTTTGAGTTTTAGGTTTTCCCCATAAGGGAAACTTAAAAATGGGAGATCGCTCATGACGACAAGTGATGAGAGTGATTTCCCTGATTTTGACTCTTTTCTGACGGCATAAGTGTCAGAAAAGAAACTAGAGGATAAATAGATGTCTGAACAATATGATCTCGTCGTCATTGGTGGCGGTCCAGCTGGCTACGAAGCTGCGATTCGTGCTGCCCAATTGGGTATGAAAGTCGGTTGTATTGAAAATCGCGTTCATAAAGGTAAGCCTTCATTAGGTGGCACATGTTTGAATGTGGGTTGTATTCCTTCTAAAGCGCTGCTTGATTCATCACATCGTTACGAAAGTACGATTCATGATCTCGGTGCACATGGAATTACCACAGGCGATGTGGCGATTGATATTGCAACAATGGTTGCACGCAAAGACAAAGTAGTCGATCAACTGACTGGTGGTATTGCTGCATTGTTTGTTGGTAATAAAATCGAATGGTTACAAGGTACTGGCAAACTACTTGCTGGTAAAAAAGTTGAGTTCACACCACTTGCTGGTGGTGCGGTACAAGTCTTAGACGCTAAGAATGTGATTCTGGCGACAGGTTCTGTGCCAATCAATATTCCTGTGGCGTTAGTGAACGAGCAAGAAATCGTAGACTCAACTGGTGCTTTGGACTTCACATCTGTACCAAAAACACTGGGCGTGATTGGTGCGGGTGTGATTGGTTTGGAGTTAGGTTCAGTTTGGCGCCGTCTCGGCTCTGAAGTTGTGGTGTTCGAAGCAATCGATACCTTCTTGCCAATGGCAGATAAAGCGGTTGCGAAAGAATCACAAAAGATTCTGACCAAACAAGGTTTGGACATTCGTCTAGGTGCAAAAGTTACTTCTACTAGTGTCGTAAATGGCAAAGTCACTGTGAACTACAGCCAAGGTGGCGAAGACAAGACTCAAACGTTTGATAAGTTAATCGTTTGTGTAGGCCGTAAAGCGTACGCTGAAAACTTACTTGCTGCAGATAGCGGCATTAAATTGACTGATCGCGGTCTGATTGATGTCAATGATCAATGTCTGACTTCCGTCGAAGGTGTTTATGCGATTGGCGATCTTGTCCGTGGTCCAATGCTTGCGCATAAGGCGATGGAAGAGGGCGTCATGGCGGTAGAACGCATTCATGGTCATGCAACACAGGTCAATTACGATACGATCATTAGTGTGATTTATACCAGTCCTGAAATTGCATGGGTTGGTTTGACCGAAGAAGCGGCAGTGGCAAAAGGCTATGAAGTCAAAACCGGTCAATTTGCTTTTGCAGTGAATGGTCGTGCATTAGCAGCTGGCGAAACTCAAGGTTTCGTGAAGTTTGTTGCAGATGCAAAAACAGATCGTTTGCTCGGTATGCA